>CP030277.1:3196127-3862255 GCA_003330885.1 Rhodobiaceae bacterium
GAAACCCGATCTGTACACCGTCATGAGCCGCGTCATATTGAGCGAAAGAAATCGATGGAAATTGAGTTGCGGCACCTATGTAAAAATCATTAAAGCTGACGACGGACCCATCTGCGTTCCGCGCCCACACGGGCAAGAAGTCGAGTGTGCCCCACTCAGCAAGTAGGCCGCCGATCTTTGGCGAGCTGTAACCGCCCGCGCCATCGCCCAACTGATGCACTGTCGCGTCCGGATAGGCTTTGGAGACAACTCCCGCATAGACAGGGGCCGCGATAGCGCCTGCACTGCTGCCTGCGACCAACACTTGTTTGGCGCCACCGATATTTTCTTTCATCCATTCAAGAGCTGCATGAGCATTCGCATGTCCGCGATGGCGGATCGTAATCTCACTGCCATCCGGTTTTCCATACGTCTTATCAGTCTCGCCTAGATGTACGTCGCCCGTGCAGTAGGAGACAAAGACCATGCTCCAGTCGCTCACAGGGTTTGCCGGATTGCCAAGATCGAAAATGCCTTTGTGGGTCCGCGGGTCGTTATGGCCCATCTGAGCGGACGGCACATAAGTCGTGGGCTCTACAGCTGGGTCACAGGTCTGCCCGGCCCAGCAGGCACCGCCGCCATTAAAGAATACAACGAGCTTTTCTGGATCAGCCTTGCGAGCATGGAAGCTATAGGGCGTGCCAAGCGCGCAGGATGTTTCGCCGCCTGGTGTGATTGTCTCCCATGCATCCTCTGCGAAAGCCGGAAGGGCGAAAAGGGCGAGGCTGAAGCTGATGAAAACGGCAGGCAGGCGGAACGGCATGAAAAGACATCCTCAGATCTGAGTCAGGAAACCGACTATTTCCATAGCAGAACTGACCGACCCGCGCATATGTTCCATTTTTGTTCTTGACTGAAATAACGATATCATACAGGGTTTAAGGCGCAAGCGCTCTGAGCTTGTGTTGGGGATCACAATCAGACGGGGCACGCCCATGGTGGCGCATATAGAAACCGTTGCCTTTCTGGGGCTGGAGGCGAAGCCTGTCGACGTGCAGGTACAAATTTCCGGCGGTGTGCCAAACTTCACTATTGTGGGCTTGCCCGACAAAGCCGTGGGCGAAAGTCGGGAAAGGGTGCGTGCAGCTCTAAGTGCCATCGGTCTTGGCCTGCCGCCCAAAAGGATCACCGTCAATCTGGCCCCTGCCGACCTTCCCAAAGAGGGCAGCCATTTTGACCTGCCCATCGCATTGGGACTGTTGGTGGCGATGGATGTGGTGCAAAGCCCGGATCTCGACCGCTATGTGGTCTTAGGCGAGCTTTCCCTGGACGGCACCCTCACTGGCGTCGCGGGAACGCTCCCCGCAGCCATGGCGGCAAATGGGCGCGACAAGGGCCTCATCTGCCCGGCGCCCTGTGGCGCGGAAGCAGCCTGGGCAGGCTTTGATGAAACCAATCCGGGCGTCCTTGCGCCAGCGACCATCATCCAGCTGATCAATCATCTGAAAGGCAATCAGCTTCTCTCAGAGCCTGTGCCCATGAAGGCCGTGCTGGGCGATGCGCTGCCCGATATGAAGGACATTAAGGGTCAGGAAAGCGCCAAACGGGCTCTGGAAGTGGCGGCGGCTGGCGGCCATAACATGTTGATGGTGGGTCCGCCGGGGGCCGGAAAATCCATGCTGGCGGCGCGCTTGCCCGGCATTCTGCCACCGCTGAGCCCACGGGAGATGCTCGACACCTCCATGATCGCAAGCATTGCCGGCGAACTATCGGAAGGCCGACTGACACAGCGGCGGCCCTATCGTGCGCCCCACCACTCCGCCTCTATGGCGGCATTGATTGGCGGGGGTTTGCGCGTCCGTCCGGGAGAGGTGTCGCTCGCCCATTCCGGTGTTCTCTTCTTGGATGAGCTGCCGGAATTTCCAAGACAGGTTCTCGACAGTCTGCGTCAACCCATTGAAACCGGCGAAGCGGTGGTCGCCCGCGCCAACGCGCACATCACCTTCCCGGCCCGTTTTCAACTGGTCGCCGCCATGAACCCCTGTCGTTGCGGACAGGCAGGCGATCCAGGTCGTGCCTGCGCCCGGCTTCCCAAATGCGTGCTGGACTATCAGGCAAAACTCTCTGGTCCCCTGGTCGACCGGATTGATCTCCATATTGACGTGCCGCCCGTAAGTGCCCGGGATCTCGCGCTCCCACCGCCCGCCGAAGGCAGCAGTGAGGTGGCAGCACGTGTCGCTGCAGCGCGCACCCTGCAAGCAGAGCGGTATGACGGCACGGATGTTCTGCTCAACGCCCATGCGGACGGAGATTTGCTGGAAACTACGGTCAAATTGAGCAGTGCCGGACGTGATCTCCTGATGGAGGCGGCAGACCGGACGGGGCTCACCGCGCGCGGCTATCATAGGGTTTTAAGAGTGGCGCGAACCCTGGCAGACCTTGATCAAGTGCCAAATGTTGAGCGTCTCCATATCGCAGAAGCGCTCTCCTACCGCAATCAGAATGGCAACTCCCTGGGGGCAGCGGCCTGAGCGCGAATTTAGTCCCCAATCTCCTCCACAAATTCCTCCATGTGAGGCCCTTGAAGTAACTCTTTCTCAAGCTTGGCCCCCGACAATCAAGGCACGGTTTAATTCAGATTGTCTGGACCGCCCATGTTTGCCGCGTCGATTGTTTTTCCTGTTCTTGCTATTGCCGCGATCCTTGGCGGGGCGGCAATCGGGTGCGCGCTTTTTCTCTGGCGCAGGCTCCGCGAGCGCGGCATCGAAGTAAACGAACTCCTCGAAAAAGTAGAGCTCCTCAACGACTCAAACTGGGAACTGAAAGAGAGCGCGGAACGCTATCGCGATCTTGTTGCCAATCAGGGCGACATCATCCTGCGCAAAGATCTGGATGGACGGCTTACCTTCGTCAATCAGGTTTATTGTGACACGTTTGATACGACCCGCGGCACAGCGCTCGGTAATCCTTTCACGCCGACACTGCCAGAAGGTGAGAAGCCGCGGCTTCTGGGTGACTTTGCAGGCCTGGCACTTCCTCCCTATCGCGTTCGATATGACCAGCGAGTGGAGACCGTGCGCGGCCCCCGTTGGTTCGTCTGGGAAGAATTTGCAATCCGTGATGATGATGGTCGCCTGAGCGAAGTGCAGACTGTTGGTCGTGACATCACAGACCGGAAAGAAACAGAAGAGCGTCTCGGTGAAGCGCTGGACCAGGCGGAAGCTGCGAACCGGTCCAAAGGTCAGTTCCTGGCCACCATGAGCCATGAAATCCGTACACCAATGAATGGTGTGCTCGGCATGATCCGTTTCCTGCTGGACACAGATCTGTCGCCTGCTCAGCGCTCCCATGCGCGAGCGGTGCAGCGCTCCTCTGAAGCTCTGCTCACCATCATCAATGACATTCTGGATTTCTCAAAAATTGAGTCCGGAACTTTTGATCTGGCAACAGCGCCTTTCGACATTAATGCGCTTATTGAGCAGGCATGCGAGCTGATGACGCCGCGAGCATTTGAAAAGCATATTGATATTGCTGGCTATGTGCAGGCGGACGTCCCGACACATGTGATTGGCGATGAATCGCGCCTTCGCCAGATCCTGATCAATCTGATCGGCAATGCCGTCAAATTCACCGATGAGGGAGGCGTCTTTGTCTCTGTCCGCGTTGGTACTAAAGACGAGAATGGCGAGGTCGAGAGCCTTATCATTGATGTCGAAGACACCGGTATTGGACTGTCTGAAGAAGACGGTCAGGCAATCTTTGCTGAGTTTGCCCAGGCCGAACAGGGGCATGCCCGCCGTTTTGAGGGCACAGGCCTTGGTCTCACAATTACCAAACGCTTGGCCCAAGCCATGGGGGGCGATGTAACGGTCCGCAGCAAGCTCGGCCAGGGCTCCTGCTTTTCTGTATCGCTCAGCCTTGCAACTGTTTCAGACGACATGCCCCGCTTGCCGCTCCTGCTTGAAGGAAAGACGGCGTGTGTAACCGTTTCTGCGCCGATGAGCGGGCGTGCTGTTTCGTCAATGCTGCGAGACATGGGGGCGGATGTAAAAATCACAGAGACGCCTCTGCCGGGCGCAGATATCATCGTGACGCAATCCTCATTGGCTGAAGAAAGCTGGAAAGTTGATGGCGCCTCGGTCTTTTTGTTGACGTCACCCGGTGACACGCTGGCGGACGATTTGGGTCCAGGATATGCGGGCTACTTGGTACGCCCTGTAAGAGCTGAGTCATTTGCAAACCGCATTGCCGCCCCGCAACCAGAAGCCCGTCCGGAGGCCCAAGCGTCCCCTGCTCTCGACAGCAAAGTCGAAAGTGATTTTACTGAGGTTGAAGACGCGAGTCCGATTACGCCCGCAACTGAAGTGAAAGCAGGGGCTCTGGCTGTTCTTGTTGCAGAAGACAATGAACTCAATGCAACGCTCACGCGCATGATGGTGGAGCGTGCAGGCCACGTGCCGCACATGGTGGAAAGCGGTGTAGAAGCGCTGGCGGCGCTCGAAGACGCGGCGCCTGGCACCTACGACCTGGTCTTCATGGATCTTCATATGCCGCTCATGGATGGGTATGAAGCGACCCGCCAAATTCGCAAACTGGGACCGGTCAAGGGTGCCCTGCCTATTGTTGCACTGACAGCCAATGTAATGGCCGAAGACAAACAGGCTTGTCTGGAGGCCGGCATGGATGACTATCTCTCCAAGCCCGTTGACCCGTCTGACCTTGCCGCCATGCTTGAAGCTTGGCGCGGCAAAAAGTCTGATAAAGCGGCCTAAAGCGTTTCCAACAAAAGTTGCTGACTTTTGTGGTTCGGAAACGCGACCAGCGAAAAGACAGGAACGTTTCCAACAAAAGTTGCTGACTTTTGTGGTTCGGAAACGCGACCAGCGAAAAGACAGGAACGTTTCCAACAAAAGTTGCTGACTTTTGTGGTTCGGAAACGCGACCAGCGAAAAGACAGGAACGTTTCCAACAAAAGTTGCTGACTTTTGTGGTTCGGAAACGCGATCAGCGAAAAGACAGGAACGTTTTCAACTACAGTTGCAGACTTTTGTGGTTTGGAAACGCGATGGGTCCAAGGACAAGAACGTTTCCATCAGTAGGTCCAGGCATCAGCGCCCCCAGGACTGCGGCACCCTAAAGGTCCAGTCTCAAGCGAGGCAGAGTGCGTCCTGGAATAGATGCTGACGGTGAAGAACCTGTGAGCCTGTAGCCGCACTTTTCATAAAACCCCTGAGCATTAGGGTCCGCATCAACATCAATGTGGGCGGCACCTTGTGCCCGCGCTGCGTCCTCAGCATGGGCCATCAATCGCGCCCCGAGCCCCGACCCGATAAAGGGCGTGTCCACAAACATGTCTTCCAGCTCGCGCACATCACCCCGGTCGCCCGGTGCAAGAGCGACCATGCCGGCGATCACACCGCCTGCTTCCGCCACGGTTATGTCTTCGTCAGCAATGCGCTCAGGCGTAATGGTGAGTTCTGTAATGCAGGCCTTCATGAAAGCGTCGTCATACCCCCAATAGGCTTTGGACCGGAGCGCCAGTGCCGTGAGAGCTCTTGCATCGTCTGGAACAGCAGGGCGGAGGAATATCGACTTGTCCATTCTCTTGTCCAATATGGTTGGGCTGTTTTGTCCCTCATGTTAGCAAATAGCTCGGGATAGTAAGAGGCTGATTCGATTAGCGAGCAGACACAAAACCGAGAAGATGCGTCGCTGCTGCAAAAGCTGAATGCAGCCTGGCAGGTCTACACTGAGCGCAATGTACTGATCATTCTGCTGCTTGGGTTTTCGTCCGGGTTGCCGCTGGCGCTGACGGGTTCAACGCTATCCCTCTGGATGGCGGATGAAGGGGTTGATCTAGGTACCATCGGCCTCTTTTCCCTTGTTGGCTTGCCCTATGTCCTGAAGTTTCTGTGGGCGCCATTGGTTGATGCGGCGCCCGTTCCACTTTTCACACGCTGGCTCGGGCGGCGGCGGGGGTGGCTCGTCGCAACACAGCTCTCCCTCGCACTGGCGATTGGGGCAATGGGACTGGTTGATCCCGTGCGCGCACCCTTATTGATGGCGCTCGCCGCTGTCATTGTCGCGTTTCTGTCTGCCACTCAAGACATTGTCATTGATGCCTTTCGGGTCGAGACACTGGATGAAACAGAATATGCCGCAGGCATGGCAAACTATGTTGCCGCCTACCGCGTCGCGCTACTGGTTGCAGGCGCAGGGACCGTATCAGCTCTGGGCATCTTCGAAGGCCTGGGCGCACCATCAGCCACGCTTTGGTCCTGGGCCTATGGCTTGATGGCGACGTTGATGGGCATTGGGCTTGTCGCCTCTTTGTTCGCAACCGAACCCGCTGATAGCGAAAAGATTGAAAGTCAGCGCGAAGCACTCAACTGGGCAGAGCGGTTCAATCACGCAACCGTTAGTCCCTTTGTCGATTTTATGAAGAAACCGGGATGGTTCCTGGTTTTGTCTTTCGTTCTTTTGTTCAAGTTTGGCGATGCCTTCGCTGGTGCCATGGTTACGCCTTTCGCAATCGGCATCGGTTTTGAGAAGACCGTCTATGCCTATATTGCAAATGGGATTGGGTTGCCTGCTGCACTGATAGGTGGATTCGCTGGTGGATTTTTGGGCCGTATGATCAGCATGCGGAACGCGCTCTGGGTTGGTGGCATTTTGCAGATGGTGTCGAATCTGGCGTTTTGCTGGTTGGCCTGGGTAGGCCCGGCGACGGAAGCGTTGGCCATCACGGTGGGCATTGAGGCATTCACCGGGGGCATGGGCACAGTCATCTTTGTTGCCTACCTGTCGAGCCTCTGCGCCTCACGCGAGTTTACGGCCACTCAGTTTGCCTTGCTGTCAGCGTTGGCAGCAGTTGGGCGAACCGTGCTGTCGGCCAGTGCGGGATTTATCGCCGCCGCTATTGGCTGGGTGCCGTTTTTCATTCTCACCACGCTGGCGGCGGTTCCTGGCCTTATTCTGCTCGCCTGGCTTGGTCACAAAAAACTGCTTGATGGTGTAAACCCCTTGAGCGCGGGACAAAAATAGCAAGAAAATCAATAGGTTGAATGTGACACACTGCGGTCATAATGCGCGCGCACAAGTGCGATCTTGCTTGCGAAAATCCCCACAACGGGGCAAGGATGAAGCGACTGGGTGACAAATTGGATGCCCTGCCGGCTGGAACGATGGACCCTGACCCACGCATGACTGAGACCACGACAAAAACAAAAACGACAGGTGACGCCAGCGTCTCTGGCGCGGACCAGAGCGATCGGTTCCCGGCGGGTCCTTTAAGCTTTGGACGCCGCAAAAACCTCGAAGTGCGTTTGGCAAGTACAGAAGAAGAAGTAACAGCGGCACAGGCGCTGCGCTATCACGTCTTCTATGAAGAAATGTCGGCGGAAGCCGATGCAGAGACGCTCGCCACGAAGCTCGACGCAGACCGGTTTGACACGTTCTGCGATCACCTTCTGGTCATCGACCACAATCTTGTTCCCGATGGTCAGGAAGACACGCCACCTCTTGATGCCGTCGTGGGGTGTTATCGCCTGCTGCGCCAGGATGTGGCGGAAGCAAATGGTGGTTTCTATACAGCAAGCGAATTTGAGATTGCGCCACTTTTGAAACGTGCTGGCTCTGACGTGCGCTTTCTGGAGCTTGGGCGTTCCTGCGTGCTGGAGCCCTATCGCAACAAGCCGACCGTGGAATTGCTCTGGCATGGCATCATGCATTATGTCGCCCATTACGACATGGACGTGATGCTCGGCTGTGCATCCTTCGAGACGACAGACCCGTCTGTTCTCGATATGCCGCTCTCCTATCTTTATCACGAGCACAAGACGCCGGAAGAATGGTACGTCCGGGCCCGTGCTGACCAATATGTAGAAATGAACAGGCTACCAAAGGACGATGTTGAACTTCGTCCCGCCCTTCGCGCCATGCCGCCCATGATCAAGGGTTACATTCGCGCGGGCTGTTTCATCGGAGATGGGGCCGTGGTCGACAAACAGTTTGGCACAACAGATGTGCTGATCCTGTTCCCGGTGTCACAAATCAACGAGCGCTATTCATCGAAGTTCAAGAAAGCCTGAGCGCGGTTCTGTAACCGCGTTCAGAAGCGCGTGTTACCGAACCACTTTAGCCGTTTGGTCGAGATCATAGGCCGCGATAGCTGCCATATTCACCAGATCAGAAACGGTGGCCCCCATATTCACAATCTGCACGGGCTTTGAGAGACCGGTCAGAAGTGGTCCCACAAGATCGGCGCCGCCAAGCTCCTGCAGCATCTTCGTGGAGATGGAGGCAGAGTGAATGGCCGGCATGATGAGAACATTGGCTGGTTCCGTCAGGCGACAGAACGGATACATGGCCAAGGCTTCGCGATTAAGCGCCACGTCTGCCGCCATTTCACCGTCATATTCAAAATCGACACTGCGCCCATCCAAAATCTCAACAGCCTCTCGGCATTTGGTTGAGCGTTCGCCAGTCGGGTGGCCGAATGTGGAATAGGCAAGCATGGCAACCCGCGGCTCATAGCCAAGGCGCCGCGCTACTTCAGCAGATTGCACAGCGATGTCGGCAAGCTCTTCAGCTTCTGGCATGTCGTGCACGTTCGTGTCGCCGATAAGGACGGTGCGCCCTCGAGAGATGATCATGGAAAGTCCCATGACACATTTGCCAGGCAGCGGATCGATGACACGACGGATCTCCGACAAGGCAACCGCATAGTTCCGGGTCACACCGGTGACCATGGCGTCCGCATCGCCCATCTCAACCATCGCTGCGCCAAACACATTGCGATCATTATTCACCATGCGGGTGCAATCGCGCAGCAGATAGCCTTTGCGTTGAAGCTTCTTATATAGAAACTCGCCATAAACCGGTGCGCGATCGGACAGGCGGGAATTAATGATCTGAAGATCGGTGGACGCATCAAGCCCAATGGACTTCATCGTTGTCCGGATGACTTCATCCCGCCCGATCAGAACCGGTGTGCCAAGCCCGCTGTCGCGGAAGCTGAGTGCTGCGCGGATCACGCGCTCTTCTTCACCTTCTGCAAAGACAACCCGTTTTGGGTCACGTTTTACATGCTCATAAATGACCTGTAGGGAGCTGGCCGTTGGGTCAAGGCGGGCGGAAAGTTCGTGCTTGTAGCCTTCCATATCAACGATGGGTTTGCGGGCAACGCCGCTATCCATGGCCGCACGCGCCACGGCTGGCGGGATCTCGCAAATGAGCCGTGGGTCGAATGGGACGGGAATGATATAGCCAGGACCAAATCTTGGCCGCTCTCCTTGATAGGCAGCCGCCACTTCATCCGGCACGTCTTCGCGCGCAAGCGCTGCGAGTGCTTCTGCGCAGGCGATTTTCATCTCTTCATTAATGGTGGTTGCCCGCACATCCAAGGCACCGCGGAAGATGTAAGGGAAGCCCAGAACATTGTTCACCTGGTTTGGATAGTCAGACCGGCCGGTCGCAACAATCGCATCATCACGAATGGCCGCCACTTCTTCCGGTGTGATTTCTGGATCAGGGTTCGCCATGGCAAAGATGATCGGCTGGTCTGCCATGCTGGCAACCATGGGTCCGGTGAGCGCCCCTTGCACAGAAAGGCCAAGGAACACATCTGCGCCGCGCACCGCGTCTTCCAATGTGCGATCATCGGTGGCAGCCGCATGCGCGCTCTTCCACTGGTTCATGCCTTCCGCGCGGCCTTGATAAATCACGCCTTTGGTGTCGCAAAGCAGCGCATTGTCGTGTGGCAGACCCATGGCTTTGATAAGCTCAAGGCAGGCAATGCCGGCAGAGCCGGCGCCGTTCACCACAACTTTAATGTCTTTGATGTCGCGTCCTGTCAGGTGGAGCGCGTTGATAAGGCCCGCTGCTGTAATGATCGCCGTGCCGTGCTGGTCATCATGAAAGACGGGGATGTTCATCATCTCGCGCAGACGTTCTTCAATGATGAAGCAGTCCGGTGCTTTGATGTCTTCGAGATTGATGCCGCCGAAGGTGGGCCCGAGATAGCGAACCGCGCTCACAAACTCGTCGACGTCTTTTGTATCGACTTCCAAGTCGATGGAGTCCACATCCGCAAACCGCTTGAAGAGAACGGCCTTCCCTTCCATGACGGGCTTGGACGCAAGCGCGCCGAGATCGCCGAGCCCCAGGATCGCTGTTCCGTTTGAGATAACCGCGACCATATTGCCTTTCGACGTATAGTCGTAAGCACAGTCAGGAGAGTCAGCGATGGCGCGAACAGGAACGGCCACACCTGGCGAATAGGCGAGCGATAAGTCCCGCTGGGTCGCCATAGGTTTGGTAGGGGTGACCTCCAGCTTGCCGGGTTTGCCACGCGAGTGGAATCGCAGGGCTTCTTCGTCACTAAGCTGTCTTTTCTTTCCCATTTCGGGCCTTCCGCGCAATAAATGAACTCAAACGGCGCGTAGGCGTACCTCATATTGCGTGGGCTGGCTAGCCCTGATTCCAAAATTACGACAGAAAGTGGGGCTTTTCTGGCTTTGCCAGGTGAAGTGTGCCGGTTCACCGTCCGGAAACGCCTCAAAATGGAGCCGTTTTGACCTTGTTGAGCCTCAAATGTGGCTTTATCCTCGGGTTTTGAGGACGTGTTGTGTTTTGTAGGATTTCCATCGGCGCCAAAAAAACGCGTGAAATTGGCGCGATTTTTGGCCCTGTATAAACGCAACACGGTTTTGAGCACCCCACATGAAAAACATCCATCTTTGGCACGTTGAAAGCGCGTGCTGGACCGCCTGGCCGTCAGCTGAAGACAAGATGATCGACGGATGGCTTTGCCGCGCATCCGGCGGTGAAACGAAGCGCACAAATTCAGCAAATGCGACCCTAGAGTCATGCTCTATTCGGGGTGTTGTTGAGCCCGTCGCGAAATTCTATGCCGACAGGGATCAGCCTCTGCTTTTTCGGACAGTCTCCTTCATGCCGGAGATTGAGCAGGCACTGGCGGCAAGCGGATTTCAGCCTGAAGCGGAGACCTGCACGCTAGAGGCCGACTTGAGCAAGGTCAGCGAAATGGAGTGCGCGGGAATAGAGTTGCACTCCAACCCGTCAGATGAATGGATTGCTGACAAATTGAGATTGAGCCCTATGACGCCAGCTCAACAAGAGGCTTATCGCGCCATGCTGGCTCGGATATCGGTTCCGGCCTGCTTTGCGCGAAGTGTCGAGAAGGGAAACGGGCTCTCGCTCGCCTATGGCGCCATTGTTGACGGCATTCTGGTCATCGAGTCTGTAGTGACCGACCCGGCTCATCGAGGCAAGGGCCTGGCGGGGAAGGTTGTCGGGTCGCTCATGACCTGGGCAGCAGGTAAGGGCGCGACCCTGTCCTGCCTGCAGGTAGAAGCGGAGAATGCTCCCGCACGCAGACTCTATAAAAAGCTGGGATATGAAACCGAGCTCTACCGCTACCAGTACTGGCGTGACGCTGCGACTGCGATCAGAACTTGATCGAGACGCCAGTCTCAACGCTGTCTTCACCATCCAGGTCGCGATTGGTCCCGTTGATGGCCTCTTTGCGTGTATAGCCAACCCGCAAGTCGATCTGATCATTCACATTGACTGTTGTGCCACCACCCAGAGAAGCGTTTGTATCGGCAGCAAGGCCGGAGCCTCCGTGGATAAGATGGTCGTCACGGGCTTCCAGGTCGGCTCCCAGTTCTACATAGGGCTGAATGTTCACGGCCTGATCGGCGGCCTGATGGTCGCCAAGGTCCAGGCGTTGGGTGGCACCGACACTGTTTTCGTCCGCGCTGACTGCCGGGTCCAGACCGTTCCGTTGAAGAATGGTGGTTTCCTGGGGAGCATCACCTGGCTTCGCCACATCCTGGGTAAGACCATAGGAAATAGAGTCATGCTCCAGCGGCATTGCGGTGTCGAGGTCGAGAACGAGGGGCGCGGCGGGTTCTGATGTGGTTGCGCCGTCGTCTGCGTGAAGTGCCGTCGACAGGGGGAAAGCCGAGAGAACTGCAATGATCGTGAGGGTTCTAATTTTCATAGGATGAGTTAAAGCGCGCGAATATGACCAGAATAAGGATTTTGCTTCTGATCTCGTTTCAGATTGAGCTGCTATCTGATACCTTGCTGGCCCATGAGTACGCCTGAGAAAAACAAAAAAACGGCCGCTAGCAAGGCTGATGCCGTCACGCCCATGATGGCGCAATATATGGAACTGAAAGCCGATCAACAGGACGCGCTTCTGTTCTACCGGATGGGCGATTTTTACGAACTCTTCTTTGACGATGCGGTAGCGGCTGCGGCCGCCCTCGACATCACGCTCACCAAACGCGGCAAACATCTGGGCGAAGACATCCCCATGTGCGGCGTCCCAGTGCATGCCGCTGACGCCTATCTTGAACGCCTCATCCGAAAAGGTTTCCGGGTCGCCGTCTGCGAGCAGACGGAGGATCCGGCAGAAGCAAAAAAACGCGGTTCAAAATCGGTCGTGCGCCGCGAAGTGGTGCGGCTGGTGACGCCAGGCACGCTGACCGAAGAAACACTTCTTGATGCACGCGCGCATAACTATCTGGCGGCCTTGTCGCGCACCGCCGCTGGCGGTGTTTTGGGTCTGGCTTATGCAGATGTCTCCACCGGCGATTTTTCAGTCATGGAAGTCAGCGCGGAAAATCTCGGCGCTGAACTGGCGCGGCTGGATGCGAGCGAACTGATTTTGCCCCAGGCGCTGCTGGCCGATGAACAGATCGCCTTCACCTTGTCGATGCAGAATGCGGTGACACCGCTGCCAGGCGAACGATTTGATTCAACACGCGCAGAACGGCGTCTCAAAGAAACACTGAACGTAGGCGCGCTGGATGCTTTCGGCGCCTTTACCCGTGCCGAGCTGGGCGCGGCAGGTGCGCTGGTCGACTATCTGGATCTGACGCAAGTGGGCCAGATGCCCGCGTTGAAACCACCCACCCAGTTGGGGCAGGGCGCAGCCATGGCTATGGATGCGGCGACGCGCGCCAATCTGGAACTCACCAAAACCCTTGCGGGTGAAAAGCAGGGGTCGCTGCTCGCAACCATCGACCGCACCGTGACAGGCGCCGGAGCGCGCGAACTGGCAAGCCGCTTGGCAGCTCCTTTGACAGATGTGGCACAGGTTCGCGCACGTCAGGACGCGATCAGTTTTCTGGTCGATGGCCGTGAGCTGCGGGGAAACCTGCGGCGGGATCTGGCAGCCGCCCCGGATATGGCGCGGTCTCTCTCCCGCCTCTCCGTAGGGCGCGGCGGCCCCAGAGATCTTGCTGCCATTCGAGACGGGCTTGCACAGGCTCATGAGATCGCAACGCGGCTGCGAGCTTTGGACACAGGCGTAGAGGGTTTGCCAGACGAGATCGAAAACGCACGCCGGTCGCTAGAAGCTTGCGCGGCCGCCTTGAAAGACGAACTATCCCGCGCGCTCGGTGTGGATCTTCCCTTGATGGCCCGCGACGGCGGCTTTGTGGCCAAGGGCTATCATCCACCCTTGGACGAAACGCGATTGCTTCGCGATGAAAGCAGGCGTGTGATCGCCGGCCTGCAGACCAAATATGCAGAAGAGACGACGATCAACGCGATGAAGATCAAGCACAATAATGTGCTCGGCTATTTCATTGAGGTGGCGCCGCGTCATGCCGACGCGCTCATGTCGGCGCCTCTCAACGAGACCTATATTCATCGCCAGACCATGGCGAACGCCGTTCGCTTCACGACGGTGGAGCTTTCAGAACTCGCAGAGAAACTATCGCGCGCCGGTGCCCAGGCTCTGGAGATGGAGCTCGGCGTTTTTGCAAAGCTCGCCGAGCGCGTTCTCGACAATACGCTAGCGATTGCGAACGCTGCCGATGCCCTGGCGGTGCTCGATGTGGCGGAAGGTCTCGCAGAACTAGCGGAAGAACAGCGTTGGACCAGACCCCACGTGGATGGGTCGCTCGCATTTGACATCAAAGGCGCGCGCCACCCGGTTGTAGAGGCAGCACTTGAAAAGGCTGGCGATGGGCCTTTTGTCGCGAACGATTGTGATCTGTCAGCCGATTCAGAAGAAGCAAGACGGCTCTGGTTGCTCACGGGCCCGAATATGGCAGGTAAATCGACCTACCTGCGTCAGAACGCCCTGATCGCCATTTTGGCCCAAATGGGGAGTTTTGTGCCCGCTGCGGAAGCCTCCATTGGCATTGTGGATAGGCTCTTCTCCCGCGTCGGTGCAGCCGATGATCTGGCGCGCGGCCGCTCCACCTTCATGGTGGAAATGATTGAGACGGCCGCAATCCTCAATCAGGCAGGCGCCCACGCGCTCGTCATTCTCGATGAAATCGGACGCGGGACCGCCACCTTTGACGGGCTCTCCATTGCCTGGGCTGCCGTTGAGCATCTCCATGAGGTCAATAAGTGCCGGGCGCTGTTCGCGACCCACTATCACGAGCTGACCGCGCTCAACGAAAAACTTCCCTCTCTGGCCAATGCCACCATGAAGGTTAAGGAGTGGCAGGGCGATGTGGTCTTCCTGCACGAGGTCGCCGCCGGCGCCGCCGATCGCTCCTACGGCATCCAGGTGGCAAAGCTCGCAGGGCTGCCGCCAGCAGTGATTGAGCGGGCCCATCAGGTGCTTGCCGCCCTCGAAGAAGGCTCGGAAAGCAGCGGCGCTGCGACTTTGGTGGAAGACCTGCCACTTTTCTCAAGCGCGCCCAGACCTCAGAGTGGGCGCTCCGCTGAGCCCAGTGTGGTGGAGCAGGAACTGGCCGCGCTCAACCCTGACGACCTCAGTCCGAAAGAGGCGCTTGAGCTGATCTATGCGCTGAAGGGCAAAATTCCTGATTCAATAAGCTGAATCAACGGCTTGGCAGCCAAAGATTCGCTAGAATCTTATTTTCACCGGATCGCAGATTCGCCAACAGAGTCAGGCACTTAACATGGTTAAGAAGAGCTAAAGGTTTACATCTGTTAATATTTGCTACCGGCGAACATTTGGATCGATCGGTAACTGACTGAAACTTATGGATAATTTTTGGTCAGTATCATTGACTCATTTAGATCGAATTTCGCGCCCTACCTGTTAGAGTGTTTGGCGTGGGTTGTGGATGAAGCACCCTGCTATAGATCATGAGACGGGATCGAAAGCGCTGACGCGGCGCCAGCCGACCAGCTGAAAGGAATGTCTATGGGCCGAAGTCTTCCGAGCATGCTTGAGATTGCCGATCCGGCTGCCATCCGCAGCGCCTTGGACGCCGCTCATGAGGCCCATGCAGGCAATGACACCGCACTGCGTCAGGCCATGATGGAGGTTCTGAAAACGGCTCAGGTAGAGGGTCGAGCGAAAGCGCGCGAGCGCCTGGAACAGGGCGCCCATCGAGGCCGGGTCTGTGCGGAAAGTCTCTCCTATCTCCAGGACACCATCATTCGGGAATTGTTCGGTTTTGCCACCCGGACCCAGTTCCGCGCGACCAACCCAACCTCGTCGGAACGCCTCACCATCGTCGCCACAGGCGGCTATGGCCGGGGTGCGCTGGCACCTGGGTCCGACGTCGATCTGCTCTTTTTGCTTCCCTACAAGCAGACCCCCTGGGGAGAAAGTCTTGCAGAATTCATTCTGTATGCGCTGTGGGATCTGGGCTTAAAGGTGGGCCACGCCACCCGATCCATTGCTGATTGTATTCGTCTCTCCAAAGAAGACATGACCATCCGAACCGCGCTCCTGGAATCCCGCTATCTGTGCGGGGACAAGGAGCTGTTCAACGATATGGAGGTGGCCTTCGATAAGGATGTGGTGAAAGGCACTGCGAATGAGTTTGTGGAGGCGAAACTTGCCGAGCGCGATGACCGCCATGAGCGCACCGGCATGTCCCGCTATCTGGTTGAGCCCAATGTGAAGGAAGGTAAGGGGGGATTGCGCGATCTCCACACGCTGTTTTGGATCGCCAAATATGTTTATCGAGTCAAAAAACCAAGCGACCTGGTGAAGGCCGGTGTCTTCAGCCGACAGGAATACAATCTCTTCCGCAAGGCGGAGGATTTCCTTTGGGCTGTGCGCTGCGAGCTGCACTTTGTCACGGGCCGGGCCGAAGAACGCATCTCCTTTGATGTGCAGACAGAAATGGCCGAGCTTCTGGGCTACCAGGAACATCGTGGCCTGCGCGGCGTTGAACGTTTCATGAAGCACTATTTCCTGGTGGCGAAAGATGTAGGCGACCTCACCCGCATTCTCTGTTCTATCCTCGAGGATCAGGAGCAGAAGAAAAAACCGGGTATTGGCCGCTTCATGGCCGCGCTCCGCCGCAAGAAAGATGTGCAGGGCTTTGAAGTGGCTGCTGGGCGCCTTTCTGTGAAAAGCGAAAGCTTCTTCGAAGAAGACCCGGTCAATATTTTGCGGCTCTTCCATGTGGTGGATGAGCATGGGCTCCAGATCCATCCAAAGGCGCTGCAGCTGCTCACCCGCTCGATGAAACTGATCGATGCGAAATTGCGCAAAAATGAAGAGGCGAACCGTCTCTTCCGGGAAATCCTGACATCGCGGAAAAACCCGGAACGCACTTTGCGGAAAATGAATGAGGCAGGCGTGCTCGGCCGCTTTGTGCCGGACTTCGGGCGCATCGTCGCACTGATGCAGTTCAACATGTATCACCACTACACCGCAGATGAGCATCTGATCCGCGCCATCGGCATCCTGTCAGAAATTGAGCGCGGCGACTTGGCGGAAGAATATCCGCTGGCAAATGAACTCATGTCGAAGACGGGCAAGCGCGACGTGCTCTTTGTCGCCATGTTCCTTCATGATATTGCCAAAGGCCGTCCGGAAGATCATTCCGAAGCAGGCGCTGCCATTGCCCGCAAACTCTGTCCACGGCTTGGCATGAGCAAGGGCGACACGGAGACCGTTGCCTGGCTGGTGGAAAACCATCTGGTGATGAGCGACATCGCCCAGAAGCGCGATCTGTCCGATCCAAAAACCATCCAGGATTTTGCAAACATCGTGCAAAGCCCCGAGCGCCTGAAACTACTATTGGTGCTGACCGTAGCCGACATCAAGGCCGTGGGTCCCGGCACCTGGAACGGCTGGAAGGCGCAGCTTCTGCGCGAACTATATTTCGAAACCGAAGGCGTGCTGTCCGGTGAGACGAGCGTCAATCGCGAAGGTCGCATCGCTGTGGCCAAAGAAGCGCTCGCAGCAGCATTGGAAGGCGATTGGCCGAAAACGCGGATCGACACCCAATTGCGGCGTCACTCGCCGGGCTATTGGCTGGGTTTTGATACCGACGCTCATGTGCGCCATGCGACCCTCATGTGGGAAGGACGCGAAGAACCGTTGGTGGTGGAGGCACGCCCCGATACCGAGCGGGCTGTAACAGAGATTACGCTCTTCACTCAGGATCACCCGGGTCTCTTCTCGCGCTTTGCGGGCGCCTGCGCGGCAGGCGGCGTCACCATTGTGGATGCCAAAATTTTCACGACCCGCGATGGCATGGCGCTTGATACGCTCTGGGTGCAGGACGATCAGAAAACGGCCCTTCGCGAACCCCGTCGGCTGGATCGCCTCGAAGACACGATCCGCAAAGTGCTGGCGGGAGACATTTTGCCGCCCGATGCTATTGAACAACGCAACAAGCGGCAAAGCATGCTCGATGCCTTCACCATTGCCCCCAATGTCTATATCGACAATGAGGCGTCAGAAGAGTTCACGGTGATTGAGGTAAACGGTCTCGACAGGCCGGGCCTCTTGCATGCGTTGACCCGCACCTTCTTCCACCTGGGTCTCACCATTGGCTCCGCCCATATTGCGACCTTCGGGGAGCGGGCGGTGGACGTATTTTACGTCAAGGACCTGATCGGTCAGAAAGTGACCAATACAAACAAGAAGAAGGCTGTGGAGCGTCAGCTGCTGGAAGCGCTGGAAAATCCGATCAAAAAATCTCGTCCCCAAAAACGGGAAGTGGCCGCCTAGGGGTCATCGCCCTTTCCTAATTGGGGTGAAGCGGTACTCTCACAGCAATCGAATCGCCGCACCGGAGTTGAAGCGCCCTCATGAACCTTGTCCGATCTGCCATGACTGTGGGCGGCATGACCATGATAAGCCGGGTGCTGGGCTTCATCCGGGACATCTTCATTGCGGGCGTGTTGGGAACAGGCCCCATTGCGGACGCCTTTTTTGTCGCGTTCAAATTTCCGAACCTCTTTCGGCGCCTCTTTGCAGAAGGGGCGTTTAACTCCGCCTTTGTGCCGCTCTTTGCCAAACGCCTGGAAGGCGAAGGGGAGGCCTCTGCCAAACGTTTTGCGGAAGAAGCCCTGTCTGTCCTGCTGACGACACTCATTCTTCTCACGCTCGCCGCCCAGTTGGCCATGCCCTGGCTCATGTATGTGATCGCCCCGGGCTTTGCCGATACGCCGGACAAGTTTGAGATGGGCATTCTCTTTACCCGGGTTGCCTTCCCCTACCTCATGTTCATGTCACTGGTCGCACTCCTGTCTGCCGTACTGAACTCGGTGGGTCGGTTTACAGCCGCGGCCGCCGCGCCCATCTTGCTCAACATTGTGCTGATCGCGGCCATCTGGTTTGCAGCGCCTCATTTTGAGAACCCGGGCCTCGTTCTTTCTTGGGGTGTCGCCATAGCCGGTGCTGCGCAGTTCACCATGATGATGATTGCAGTGAGACGCGCGGGCTTTTCCATTCGTCTGCGCTTGCCCCGCATGACGCCTGGTGTGAAGCGGCTAATCACCCTTGGCATTCCCGGTGTGATTGCAGGCGGCATCACACAGATCAATCTCCTAATCGGCTCCATTATTGCGAGCCTGCAGGATGGCGCTGTGTCGCTCCTCTATTATGCGGACCGCATTTACCAATTGCCTCTGGGCGTGGTGGGCATTGCCATTGGCATTGTGCTGCTGCCGGATCTTTCAAGACGCCTTAGGGCAGACGATACGAGCGGCGCCAATAATGCGCAGAACCGGGCCTTTGAATTTGCCATGTTGCTGACGGTGCCTGCCTCCGTGGCGCTTGCGGTGATCCCCGCCCCGATCATTCAGGCTCTGTTTGAGCGCGGTGCCTTTACGGCAGCTGATACCGCTGGCACGGCGCTGGCACTCTCAGCCTTTGCCATTGGTCTGCCAGCCTTTGTGTTGACCAAAGTCTTTTCGCCCGGCTTCTTTGCCCGCGAGGACACGGTAACGCCCATGCGTTATGCGGCGATCGGTATCGCGGTCAATATTACCGGCTCCCTCATCCTCTTCTATTGGATTGGATATGTGGGCATTGCGCTGGCAACCTCAGCAGCCGCCTGGGTCAATGCGGCACTGCTTGGGGGCCGCCTCATGAGTGAAGGCCATTACCAGATGGATGTCAGATTGAAGTCTCGCCTCCCACGGCTTCTGGCCTCGTCTGCGGCCATGGGCATCGGCCTTTGGTATGGAACGGAAATCGCTGCGCCCTATCTAGCGGCGAGCTTCTGGGAAAGCATCCTCGCGCTTGGCGCCTTGATCGCGGGAGGCGGGCTCTTGCTCGGGCTCGCCATTATCGCGACCGGCACAGCCCATATGAGCGAGCTGAAGGCCATGTTCCGCCGCAGCTGATAGCCAAAAAAGTGCACTCAGGGGATTGCACGGACTTTCAGAGCAGCGCATACCCTCCTGAAGCGTCTCCAGGGTGAGGGCGTCGCACCATTGGTGTGAGCGATGCCTGAACGTGAGCCCGGTTTTCAGTCCGGAAACGCGACGAAATAAGAGCTTGTCGCGGTCCAAAGCGACAGCAGCAAAGCGCTTCCAGGCGAAGTGTGTGCGGTTCGCCGCCCAGGAAACGCCACGAGAGAGAAAGCGCGATGAGAGAGCAAGGATGAGCAGAACAAATGGAACAGCCAACTAATCGTGTGTTTTCTGGGGTTCAACCCACCGGAAATCTGCATCTCGGAAACTATCTGGGCGCGATCCGCAATTTCGTCGGTCTGCAGGAGACCCATGAATGCATCTATTGCGTTGTGGATATGCATGCGATCACGGTCTGGCAGGATCCAAAGGAATTGGCGCACAACACCCGTGAAGTGGCTGCCGCCTATATCGCTGCCGGTGTTGATGCAGAGAAACAGGTCATCTTCAACCAGTCCAAAGTGTCCGCCCATGGGGAACTCACCTGGGTGCTGAACTGCGTGGCGCGCATGGGTTGGCTGAACCGCATGACCCAGTTCAAAGAGAAGGCAGGCAAAAATCGCGAGAATGCGTCCGTCGGACTCTACGACTACCCTGTGCTGATGGCGGCGGACATTTTGGCCTATCGCGCTACCCATGTGCCGGTCGGCGATGATCAGAAGCAGCATCTGGAACTCGCTCGCGACATTGCCCAGAAGTTCAACAATGATTTTGGAGCGTTCGGCGGCGAAGACTTTTTCCCCTTGCCAGAGCCGCTGATTATGGGCGCGGCCACGCGGGTCATGAGCCTGCGCGATGGCTCAAAGAAAATGTCCAAGTCAGATCCTTCAGACATGAGCCGGATCACCTTGACGGATTCCGCCGATGACATTGCAAAAAAAATCCGCAAAGCGCGCACGGATCCTGAGCCTTTGCCGTCAGAGCTTGACGGCCTTAAAGAACGTCCGGAGGCGGACAATCTTGTGGGCATCTATGCGGCGCTCGCAGACATGACAAAAGAAGCAGTGCTTCAGGAACATGGCGGGTCACAATTCTCAAGTTTCAAGCCAGCTCTCGCAGATCTTGCCAATGAGAAGCTCTCACCGATTACCGGTGAGATGGCCCGCCTGATGGACGACACGGCTTACATTGATACAGTCCTTAAGAATGGCGGTGAGCGTGCAGATGCAATCGCACAGCCGATCCTTTCGCGGGTTAAAGAGATTGTTGGGTTTATCTAAGGCAGTTACGTTTCAGGCTAGACACATTTGTCGAAAAGCGCGTTCGAGCCACAAGCGAGAGATAGCGCTTTTCGATGCCGATTAAACGTAAGTGCCTCAAGGCGTGGTGCGCCTGAGTGTTAGGAGAGATCGTGATGAATTCTGTCACAGTTGCAGGCATTGAAATCGGCAATGACAAACCGCTTACCCTCATCGGCGGCGTGAATGTCATTGAATCTCGCGACATGGCCATGAAGGCGGCGGAAATCTATATCGAGCAGGCGACGAAGCTCGAGCTGCCATACATCTTCAAAGCCTCCTTCGACAAAGCAAACCGCTCATCGGTGGATTCATTTCGTGGACCGGGACTTGAAGAAGGCTTGAAGATTTTCCAGGAGATCAAATCGACCTTTGGAGTACCGGTGATTTCTGACATTCATGAGATCGAACAGGTAACGCCCGCCGCAGAAGTCTTGGACGTGCTGCAAATACCAGCCTTCTTGGCCCGCCAGACGGACCTTGTCCGCGCAATCGCTGAAGCGGGCCTGCCGATCAATGTGAAGAAGCCGCAATTTCTAAGTCCGCAGCAGATCCCGAACATTGTCGACAAGATTAAGGCCTGCGGGAATGATCAGATCATGGTTTGTGAGCGTGGCTCCAGTTTTGGCTATGACAATCTTGTGGTCGACATGCTGGGCTTCGGAGTCATCAAAAACGAAAACAACGATGTGCCGATTGTTTTTGATGTGACCCATGCGCTGCAGACCCGCGCACCTGGGTCAAAAGCGTCCGGTGGTCGTCGCGAACAGATTTATGATCTGGCGCGGGCAGGGATCGCGGTTGGGGTCGCGGCTCTCTTCCTTGAAGCCCACGAAGACCCGGACAATGCAAAATGCGACGGGCCAAGCGCCTTGCCGTTTGAGGATCTTCCCAAGCTGTTGGGGCAGGTGAAAGCGGTGGACGATCTGGTGAAACCCATCATGAACGGTAACTGAGCCAGTTCTTGGCCATTCCGGCTTTTTGACCATTTGGTGGCAAAGCTTGAACAAGCTGGTTAAAGCGCCCACATTTTATGGGAACCCAACCTTGTTTAGAAAATGGGTAACAAAGGAAGCCTCATGACCCTCCGTGATACGCTCGGTGGTTACAAAGATCGTCTGAAACACCGCTGGATGTACCGCAAAGGCGGCTCCTTCCCCTCGTTCAAGATCGGCAATATCGGACGGTTCTTTAAAGGCGGTGCCGCACGTAAAACAGGCATCGGCGTCCTGGTATTTCTCTTTCTCTACTATGTGGCCGGTGGTCTTTGGATCAATGACATTGAAGACGATCCGAACTTCCGTCCGGCTGCAGAAGATATCGTGCCCGGCGGGTCTCATGCTGTGGCGATGACAGCAGCGCTCATTCAGCGGGAAGTAAATGACAAGCGCTGGACCTCGAACGACCCATGGTTTGTGCCGTCGGCCTTCCTCGACAATATGCCGAACTATCAGCAGGGTGTGGTCTCAGCATTGGCGCGCTTCTCTTTTGAACTCACTGACCAATTGGGTCGCACGCGCGGCTCCAGCCAGGCGGATCCGGATCTGCAATCGGCCTCTGGCCTCCTGCAATATGCGGGCGACGTTTGGGTCTGGGACCCGTCCGTTTCACTGATGCCCCGCGCGTCATCGGAAGCGCAATACCGCGAAGCCCGCAGTGCACTGCTCAAATACAATGTGCGTCTGGCCGCAGGCGAAGCAGTGTTTGAACGCCGCGGCGATAACCTCATGGCAACCCTTGACCGCATCGCACTCGACATCGGGTCGTCATCTGCTGTGCTGGACCAAGCTGTCGTCGAGAACTCCGGCAGCTTCATCGACACCTCTGCAGACGATCACTTCTATAATGTGAAGGGTCAGCTCTATGCCTACTACTTGTTGCTGGATGCACTGGGAAAAGATTTTGACACGCTCATCACGGAGCGCGAGCTGAACACTGCCTGGGAGCAGATGCTCGACAGCATGCTGAAAGCCGCCATGCTCTCTCCCATGGTTGTGGTGAACGGTGCGCCCGACGCACAAATTCAGCCAAGCCATCTGGCCTCGCAGGGCTTCTATCTGTTGCGCGCCCGCACCCAACTTCGCGAAATCACGAACATTCTTTTGAAGTAACGCTGATTTGGTGCGTTTTTGGCCGTAGACGTGCCGCCTGACCGATGGCAGCATGTCTGACATGACAGCCAAAGAAACAGAAATGGCGAAAGACACGGACGCTGCCCCTATCAAGCGGCGGAAGTTTCTGGTCGTCGTCGATGAGACCTCGGAATGCGAAGTGGCGATCCACTTTGCCGCGCGCCGCGCGCGCCACACAAAGGGTGGCCTCGTTTTACTGGCAGCGCTTGAGCCCGGCGGCTTTGAGCATTGGCTGGGTGTCGAAAACCTCATGAAAGAAGAGGCGCGGGAAGAAGCGGAACGCATTCTTCATCGTCATGCAGCCCGAGTGAATGAGGTATCGGGTCTCATGCCGGAGCTTGAAATCCGCGAAGGCACAAAATCAGATATCGTGAAGGCCATGATCAAGGAAGATCCTGCCATTTCCATTCTGGTGCTTGCAGCAGGCACCGGGAAAGAAGGCCCTGGCCCGCTGGTGCAGATGGCAGCTGCAGGCGTTGGGGCAGGTTTCTCCATCCCTGTGACCGTGGTGCCAGGATCTCTGTCGGAAGACGAAATCCACGATCTGGCGTGAGTTTTTGCCTGTTTTAAGTGGATTTAGGTGCTGAAATACCTGAGCACGCTACTTGGGCTTGAATACCGGCGCCATTTCCGCCATTTAAAGCACTTCCAGGTGAAGTGGACCCGGTTCACCGTCCGGAAGTGCGATAGTATAAAGATTAGAAACGGTCCAAAATCCCATGTCATCCAAGGGGTTATCCGACCCATCCCCTTCAAGGAGCAGGCGCATGTTTATTCAGACGGAATCAACGCCAAATCCCGCAACTCTCAAATTCCTGCCGGGCCAGGATGTGCTGGGCGACGGCCACGCGGCCGACTTCCCAAATGCAACCGCCGCTGAGCGCTCGCCGCTCGCCAAAGCGCTCTTTGAGGTCGATGGGGTCGCTGGCGTCTTCTTTGGCGCGGACTTTGTCACCATCACCAAAGGTGAGGTGGAATGGCAGCATATTAAGCCAGCCCTTCTCGGCGCCATCATGCAGCACTTCACCTCCGGCGCGCCTCTCATGACCGACAGCGCGGAAGCGGCGGACCCCAATGCGGTCACCGAAGACGATTCCGAGATCGTCGGCCAGATCAAAGAGCTGCTCGACACCCGTGTCCGCCCGGTCGTGGCGCAGGACGGGGGCGACATCACCTTTCAGGGCTTTGACAAAGGCATTGTCTATCTCAACATGGTTGGCGCCTGCGCAGGCTGCCCTGCCTCAACACAGACACTCAAGCACGGCGTTGAAAACATGTTGAAGCATTTCGTGCCGGAAATCGAAGAAGTTCGAGCGGTTTAAGCCGTCACAAAAAGACCAAGACAAGGAAAGACTATGGGGACGTTGGACGGCGCAGCACTGGATACAATTTTCCGGGATGCCAGATCATTTAATGCGTGGACGGATAAACCCGTTTCTGATGACACGCTGAAAGAATTGTACGACCTCATGAAAATGGGGCCGACCAGCGCAAACTGTTCCCCCGCGCGTATTGTCTTTGTGCGCTCTGATGAAGCGAAAGAAAAGCTGATGCCAGCGCTCCTGCCGCAGAACCAGGGCAAGACCAAAGAGGCGCCTGCCTGCGCGATCATTGGCTATGACCTTGAGTTCTATGAAAAGATTCCCGAACTCTTTCCGCACAATCCGGACGCGCGCAACTGGTTTGCAGGCAACGATCCACTCATTCAGGAAACAGCCTTTCGCAACTCCAGCCTGCAAGGCGCCTATTTCATGATTGCCGCCCGCTCGCTGGGGCTGGATTGCGGACCCATGTCCGGCTTCGATCCAGAGGCGGTCAACAAAACATTTTTCCCCGACGGCAAGGTGAAGGCGAACTTCATCTGCAATATCGGCTATGGCGACGCGGGTAGAGAAATGTTTGAACGCTCACCGCGCCTCGCCTTCGACGATGCCTGTTCTATCGTCTGATAACAGTCGCTGAACAAGAAAACATGACCTCACTTCTCGCCATCGATACCGGACAGGCCGCCTGTTCCGTTGCTCTGTGGCGCGACGGCGCTGTGGTTGCGCATCGCCTGTCGCCTATGCCCAAAGGCCATGCCGAAGCTCTGGTGCCTATGATCGAAGAGGTTCAGGCAGAAGCAGGGTTCACCTTTGAGGATCTCGATGCGTTTGCGGTAACAGTGGGCCCCGGCACTTTCACCGGGCTGCGAGTCGGCCTTGCGACCGCACGAGGCCTCGCGGTGGCAGCGGGCAAACCCCTGATCGGGGTCACAACATTGGAAGCCATCGCCTGGCCTGTGAGGCAAGAGGCAAAGGATGGTGCGGCAATCATCGCAACTTTTGATGCGCGGCGGAACGAAGCCTATCTTCAATGCTTCGCGGCAAGTGGCGCGAGGATCACAGAACCCGCTTTGGTGTCTCTGGATGAGGTAGCAGCCCATGTTCCCGATCAGGCTCTCATATGCGTCGGGACGGGTTCGGCGCTTGTGCGCGATCGGTTGACGGCCCACGCCCACAATATTGGACTTTCTTCTGCCTCCCCACTGCCAGACGCGCGGGTGGTTGCAGAGATCGCGGCGGACCGCCCGGTAGACCCAGATAGATTGCCAGGCCCCCTTTATCTGCGTGCGCCAGACGCAAAGCTGCCTGCCAAACCCTTAGCGGCGTCCCCCAGTGGTTTGTCGTGAGCGACGCTCTTCGCACAGAGCAGGTGAGCGTCGCCCATGCTGAGATATTGTCAGCTTTACACGGGCGCTGTTTCAGCGACGCCTGGTCACCCGAAAGCATGGCCTCGCTCTTTGCAACACCTGGCATGCTCGGTGTCATCGCGACCGAGCACGCATCGGATCAGCCTGTTGGTTTTGTCTTGATGCGCGCGATTGACGGTGAGGCTGAGATCCTCACCATTGGTGTGCTGCCGGAGGCGCGCGGGACGGGCATTGGCACATTTCTTCTGGGGATAATGCTTGAAGAGGGGATCTCAACCGTCTTTCTTGATGTGGCGGAGGACAATGAGGCAGCTCTCAGACTCTATCGAAGCTCAGAATTTGAGGTGGTCGGTCGACGCGCCGCCTATTACAAGCGGGAAGATGGGACGCGTGTCGATTCCCTGACAATGAAGCGCGTCGTTGGGTGACAAGGAAGACCCAAAAGACTAAACTTGAGAGACTTTCAACAGTGGCGGCCGGAACGACAAGAGATGCCTGAAACAGAACGCATCAAATCTGCAGACGATGATCCTCAGCGCATCGAGGATCTTTGTGTCAAAAAAGGCATGCGGATGACAGAACAGCGCCGTGTGATCGCGCGCATTCTGTCCATGGCAAGTGACCATCCTGATGTGGAGGAGGTCTATCGCCGGTCTGCGGCCATCGACAACAAGATTTCGATTGCCACTGTCTATCGGACCGTTCGCCTGTTTGAAGAGGCGGGCATTCTGGAGCGGCATGATTTCCGGGACGGCCGCTCTCGCTATGAGCAGGTCACTGAAGAACACCATGATCATTTGATCAATTTGCAGACGGGGGAAGTCATCGAGTTTCACAATGATGAAATCGAACGACTTCAGCAGATTGTCGCGCGCGAGCTGGGCTTTAACTTGGTGGATCACCGGTTGGAGCTCTATGGCATTCCACTCGCCGATTCAAAAAAGGCTCCCAGCACTAAGTAGCGGTGAAAATACCGCGCGGCGTGCTACCTAATGGGTAGGGGAGCGGGAGGATGGGTCTCGTGAAAAATGTTCGCGCTGGAAGCAAACTCTTCCTCTTTGTCATGACGGCCTTGATGATAACGCCGGTGCAATGGCTGGGCGTCAAGCTCAACCGCCCCTACGCCAAAAATCTGCCTGTTCGGTTTCACCGCATTCTTTGTGGGATTATCGGCATTGAAGTGACCGTACGTGGAACACCCTTTAAGGACGGGCCGTGCCTCATTGCTTCCAACCATAATTCTTACCTAGACATTCCTGTTCTGGGGTCGGTGACGCCGATTTCCTTTGTGGCGAAGAAAGAAGTTGCAGCCTGGCCTTTCTTTGGCACCCTAGCCCGCTTGCAGGAAACGGTCTTTGTTGACCGGGAACGTCGGACGAAGGCTGCCGCCACGGCGAATGAGATCCATGACCGGATTGCCGGAGGCGATACGCTGGTTCTCTTTCCAGAAGGGACCTCAAGTGATGGCAACCGGGTTCTGCCGTTCAAGAGCGCGCTCATGGCCGTCGCCCAAATGGCCGTGGGGGAGGGGGAAGACGCCAAGCCCGTCCATGTTCAGCCGGTTTCCATCACCTATACAAAGCTCTGTGGCATGCCCATGGGGCGGCAGTTTCGTCCCTACTTCGCCTGGTATGGCGATATGGACTTAGGCCCGCACCTCTGGGAGGCCTTTGGCCTTGGACCGTTTGAAGTTGTTGTGGAGTTCCATGAACCGGTGACCGTCGATACTCACGGCAACCGGAAAAAACTTGCCGCCTATTGTGAGGCTCAGGCGGGCATGGGCATGAAGCGGGCCCTTGCGGGGGCGGCCCTGACCACCGAGACAGAGCCAGAGGATGAAAATCCGGCTCCATCCGGGAATTCTGACGAAAAAAGCCGGCCTACAATTGCAGCCGAATAGGCCTGCCGAAAACCCTTCCGTCATGGTAATATCGAGCGATTGGCTCTATATGATCCGGTTTAGAGCGTTTCCAGGTGATGTGGGCCCAGTTCACCACTCGGACGTGCGATAATGCCAACCAGCTAGAGCACATTCCCGAAAAGTGTGTACGGTTTTCGGATAAGAATATGCGTGAAAAATTTAGAGCAGCATCCGAGCGGAGTTCAAAGCGCCGAAGTGCCAAATCAATTGAGTGAGACCCCAGACCGGCTGGCTGACCAGGAGTCAGCGCAATCTGCCACGGGGACCGAGAAGAAATCGGTTTTCATTAAGACCTATGGCTGCCAGATGAATGTCTATGACAGCGACCGCATGGCGGACGTTCTGGCACCGGCTGGCTATGCCGAAACGCTGGACCCGGCAACTGCCGACCTCGTCATTCTGAACACCTGCCACATCCGCGAAAAGGCCGCGGAGAAAGTTTACTCAGAGCTAGGCCGCCTACGCGCCCTGAAAGAGGAGCGTGAACGTCACGGAGGGTCGATGACCATCGGCGTGGCTGGCTGCGTTGCCCAGGCTGAAGGGGAAGAGATGGTCCGCCGCGCGCCGGTGGTTGACCTCGTCTTCGGTCCGCAGAGTTATCACCGCCTGCCTGACCTCCTGAAGCGCACGGACAATGGCTCACGCGGCATAGTCGAAACAGATTTTCCTGTCGAAGATAAATTCGACGCCTTGCCCGCGCCGGAGAAGAAAAAAACCATCGCACGTGGCCGAACTGCATTTCTTACCGTCCAGGAAGGCTGTGACAAATTCTGTGCCTTCTGTGTGGTGCCCTATACGCGTGGCGCCGAGTTTTCCAGACCCGCTGTCAAGGTCATCGATGAGGCGAAAGACCTGGTCGCCGGTGGTGTGCGAGAAATCACGCTTCTCGGCCAGAACGTCAACGCCTACCACGGTGAAGGATCGGATGGGAAAGACTGGTCTCTTGGGCGCTTAATCTACGCACTGGCGGATATTGATGGCATTGATCGTCTGCGATACACGACCAGTCATCCGCGTGACATGGATGATGAACTGATCCGCGCGCACGGAGAGGTGGATGTGTTGATGCCTTATCTGCATCTGCCGGTTCAATCGGGCTCGGACAATATTCTCACCGCGATGAACAGGCAGCATGATGCGGCCTCCTATCTTCGCCTGATTGAGCGTATTCGTGAGGCGCGTCCTGATATTGCTCTGTCATCTGACTTTATTGTGGGCTTCCCGGGAGAGACGGACCAGGATTTCGAGGACACTCTGTCTCTCGTCGGTGAAGTTGGATACGCCCAGGCCTATTCTTTCAAATATTCACCGCGGCCAGGAACACCGGCAGCAGGGGAAACGGTGCAGGTCGAAGAGGCAGTTAAAGCCGAGCGCTTGGCCCGCCTTCAGGAAAAGCTGAACATCGATCAGGCAGCGTTCAATCAATCCTGCGAAGGACGCACAATGAGCGTGCTCCTGGATCGTCGTGGAAAGAAAGATGGTCAGCTGGTCGGCCGATCACCCTATCTTCAGTCAGTGCATGTGGAAGCACCAGAAACTGCTTTTGGGCATTTTGCTGAAGTGACAATCGACAGTGGGTTTGCAAATTCTCTGTCTGCAACACTGGTTTCAACCCATCTCGATCAAGGAGCCAACCAGACTTGACCTTATCAACCGAAGGACGCCCCGAAGAAAAAAAGGGAAGTCTGGTTATCAATTTTGATGACAACGGGCTGTTGAGTGAATTGTTTGGGGAGCATGATAGGCATCTTGCGCGCCTGGAACAGGAGCTTGGTGTCTTGGCTACCTCGCGCGGCAATGAACTGGTCTTGACCGGTACGGTGCATGCGCGGGAACGGGCTGAGGCTGTCGTCAAAGATCTCTACGCACGGTTGAAATCGGGTCTTGAAGTGACACCCGGCGAAGTTGATGGGGCAATTCGAATGGCCAATGCGCCAAAGGCAGAACGCGAACGCGGATCTGGGGCAAACAAAAAATTGCAGATCACAACGCGCAAGCGCGTGATCTCACCACGGTCACCGACTCAAGGGACGTATCTGCAATCCCTTTTAGAAAATGAACTCGTTTTCGGCGTTGGCCCAGCGGGTACAGGTAAAACCTACCTTGCGGTTGTTGTGGCCGTTTCCATGTTGATTCAAAAGAAGGTCGACCGGATCATCCTGTCGCGCCCTGCCGTAGAAGCCGGCGAGCGCCTGGGCTTCCTGCCGGGCGATATGCGCGAGAAGATCGATCCTTACCTGCGCCCGCTCTATGACGCGCTCTATGACAGCCTGCCGGGCGAGCAAGTCATGGCGGGGCTTGAATCTGGAGAGATTGAAGTTGCACCGCTTGCTTTCATGCGCGGCCGGACCCTCGCCAATTCATTTGTTATTTTGGATGAAGCGCAAAACTGCACCCCTGTGCAGATGAAGATGTTTCTGACCCGTCTAGGTGAGAACAGCCGCATGGCGATTACCGGTGACCCAAGCCAGGTTGATTTACCCCTGGGGGCAAAGTCCGGCTTGGGCGATGCATTGCGCGTCCTTGAAGGCGTTAAGGGGGTTTCCACGGTGAAGTTCACAGCGCGGGACGTGGTGCGCCATCCATTGGTGACCCGCATTGTTCAAGCTTACGGGGCGGATGAAAAAGACCTGCTTTCCAACAGTGGCAAGAAGGCTAGTGATTGACCGTGAGCGCGGAACCTACGAATGATGAAGAGGGCTTGAGCGTCGAGGCTCCCTACCTTTCGGTGGAAATCTCCCGGGCGGGTGGCGAATGGGATGCTGATGCTGAGGAGATTGTTCTCCGCCTGGCGCAGGCAGCCTTTGAACAAGATGGAGCCTCTCCAGCAGCGGAGCTCAGTGTGCTTCTGGCAGACGATACATTTGTACAATCCTTAAACCGGAAGTTCCGCGGAAAAGACAAGCCAACAAATGTGCTCTCCTTTCCCAATACGCCCACGCCAGCAGGTGCTCTTTATGATGAACCCTCCTCGCTGGGAGATATTGCGCTCGCCTATGAGACCGTGAAGGCGGAAGCAAAAACGCAGCACAAGAGTTTTGATGACCACCTCGCCCACCTTGTTGTGCACGGCGTTCTGCATCTTTTGGGGTATGATCACGTTGACGACGAAGACGCAGAAAAAATGGAAGAGCGAGAACGAGAGCTGTTGAAGCTTTATGGGATCGCAGATCCCTATACGGTTGAACCGGATGAAAGGACCCGGGAAAAGAAACAATGAGCGACATGGGGGATGGGAAAGAACATCACGTGAGGACGAAGGATGGGGCGGCGGCGCGCCAACCAAGCACCTGGGCGCGCCTTGTGGGCTGGATTGTGAAAAAACTTCCCGGTCGGACAGAAGATCAGAGTCTGCGCGAAAGCATTGAAACAGTCATTGGCGGCCATGAGGCGACAGAGGAACTGGGCCCCCAGGCGCGCCATATGTTGATGAACATTTTGAGCTTCGCCGAACAGCGGGTCGATGACGTAATGGTCCCCCGTGCCGACATTGTTGCAGTGGATGTTTCAGCGTCGTTGGATGACCTGCTCTCTCTCACCCGGGAAAAATCCCATTCTCGCTTGCCCGTCTATCGCGAAACACTCGATGAGCCCATCGGCATGGTGCACATCAAAGACGTATTGGCTTGGATGGCGTCTCACCCGAACGACCGCGGCTCCTTTGATTTGAGAACAATCCGCCGACAGGTGTTGTTTGTGCCTCCTTCAATGCCGGCACGTGATCTTCTGCTGAAGATGCAGTCATCGCGCATTCATATGGCGCTTGTGGTGGATGAATATGGCGGTACGGACGGATTATTGTCCATTGAAGACCTGGTAGAGGAAATCGTTGGTGACATTGAGGACGAGCATGATGTTGCAGAACGTGCACCTCTTATTCGATTGAGCGATGGATCTATTGATGCGTTGGCCAGGGCGCCAATCGAAGATCTTGAAGATATGTTGCAACTAACGCTGGTCGATAGAACCGAGGATGACGATTCCGACACGCTGGGCGGTCTGGTGTTTTCGCTGGTCGGACGTATCCCACAGCGGGGCGAGCTGATTTCCCACCCTGCGGGCATCGAGTTTGAGATCCGTGATGCAGACCCGCGCCGGATCAAGCGTCTCCATATCCACCAAGAAACCATCGCGCAGAAAGCAGCATCGGAAGAAAGTGACACGGACCTCGATTCAGGCGCCAGCGTTTCGTCGTCCACTGATCCAATTGACGCCTCGCTCGATCTAAATGAAAAGTCCTGAAGCCAACAGAGTGACCGACGCTGTCGGTCGCGGATTTATCATGCTGGAACGGTTGGCGGTCCGGCTACAGGCGCTGACGGGGTGGCAACGTTTCGCCACGGCATTTGGGCTGGGCTTGCTGACAGTTGCGGCGCACGCGCCGATCCATCTCTTCGCCATATTGCTGATAACGCTGCCTTGCGTCATTTGGCTTCTTGATGGAACCGATACGCCGACCAGGGAGAACTGGAGGCCTGCGCGGGCTGCGGCTGCCATCGGTTGGTGGTTCGGGTTTGGTTATTTTCTAGGCAGTCTCTACTGGGTCGGGGAAGCCTTTCTCGTCGAGGCGGAAATGTTTGGTTGGCTTTTGCCCTTTGCGGTCACCGGCCTCCCCGCTGGGCTGGCGCTTTTTACCGCCGCAGCGTTTGCAGCTGCGCGTTGCCATTGGGGGGCGGGATATCGGCGGACACTGACTCTGGCGGTGACATGGGCCGTCGCCGAATGGCTGCGCGGACATATTTTGACGGGACTCCCGTGGAACCTGCCTGGTCATACTGTGTCCGTCTCAGACTCTCTGATGCAGAGCGTTGCTCTATTTGGCCCGTATGGCGCGACGCTGCTGATTCTGGCGACGTTCCTGACCATTGCCTCCTATGATCCGCGGCGCAGACAAGTGCGCGATGATAACGGCATGAGGGAGCTTGGTGTTTGGCGTCCGACAGCGGTTGCCTTTGCCGTTTTGGGTCTCGTCTGGTTTGGTGGGGCCGTTCGTCTGATTGCCTCTGACGAGGCGTGGGTCGAAGGGGTGACCCTCAGGCTTGTGCAGCCAAATGTTCCACAGAGGGAAAAGTGGAAGCCGGAAAACCGCCAGGAGATTGTCGGACAGTTTTTGCGTATGAGCGATGCGCCTGGTGATCAGGGGGCGATGCCAACACACATTGTGTGGCCGGAATCTGCGTTGCCTTTCATCGTCAACCGGGAGCCCGTCCTGCGTTCTGCGATCTCGCGCGTTCTGGCGCCGGGTGGTGTGTTGCTCTTGGGGGCCGTCCGTGGCGAGCCAGACGAAACCCGACCAGACCGGGAGCTTGGAAAATTCTTCAACTCCTTACACATCGTCGGACCGGACGGCGAAATCCGAGAGACCTATGACAAAGCCCATCTGGTTCCTTTTGGGGAATATCTCCCCTTCCAATCTGTCCTTGAGGCGATCGGACTGCGGCAACTGACCCAGTTGCGCGGTGGTTATCAATCCGGACCTGGTCCGCGGACCCTGGCAGTTCCCGGAGCCCCGAGCGTGAGCCCACTGATTTGTTATGAGGTTATTTTCTCCAGTGGTGTCGTTGGGGCTGAGCGCCCTGGCTGGATGGTCAATGTGACCAACGATGCTTGGTTTGGGAGTTCGGCGGGGCCATATCAGCATTTGGCCCAAGCAAGGCTTCGTGCTGTTGAGCAGGGGCTTCCTGTCGCGCGGGCTGCCAACACCGGCATATCTGCGATGATTGACCCCTTTGGGCGGGTTTTGGACGCTGTTCCGCTCAACCGCGAAGGTGTGATCGACAGCAAACTCCCTGAGGCATTGCCACCGACCCTCTATGCGCGCTTGGGGGATTGGGTCTTTCTCATGCTGCTGGCTGTTGTCGCTTCCCTGACTCTTATGAAGCCAGTCAGGGCGAGGTAGCCCTTTTCAAGAATAAGACTTTTAGGTCACCCAAAAAGCCTCTAACCTATGGTTGCATTTAGAGTGCAATGCGCTTTTTGCCAATGTACTGAGTAGGAGTGTGCCCGGCAGCAGCCATAGGTTCCTGACCCATGGGACGGGTCATATGAGTATGACGGATACGGGTTCAACGCCTTCTGTGGGCACCTGAACATCCGAAAAACAAGAACAATGAGGTCGGAATTGCCGCAAAAGACACCCAATCCCATCGACATTCATGTCGGTTCCCGGGTCCGTATGCGGCGCATGCTGGTTGGTATGAGCCAGGAAGCGCTCGGTGAACAGTTGGGCCTGACGTTCCAGCAAGTGCAAAAATACGAAAAGGGCTCGAACCGCATTGGAGCAAGCAGGCTCTATCAGATTTCTCAGACGCTAAATGTGCCTGTCGACTATTTTTACGATGGCCTGGCGACAAATGCCGAGCGCTCAGCATCAGGTTTCTCAGATACACCCGCCGCCGATTTCAACCTGGATTTTCTTTCGACTGCCGAGGGGGTGGCGCTAACGGCCGCATTTTCCTCAATAGAAGACGCAGATGTAAGGAAACGTGTCCTAGATTTGGTCAAAGTGTTGGCACGAAACCCATCCAGCCAACAGTGAGGCGTCTTACGGGTCAATGTCTCAACTTGACCCCATCCTAAAACCTTGCCAGAACAGCCACCGCACTAGAGCGCGCCTGCAGCAAGCTTCTTACATAGAGCTTCTGTAGGTTTATATGGGAGACGTATGAGCGTGCCACGATCAGATTATCTATTTACCAGTGAATCAGTTTCCGAAGGCCATCCAGACAAAGTTTGCGACCGAATTTCTGATGCGGTCTTGGACCTCTTCTTAGAAGCAGACCCGCTCTCACGTGTTGCTTGTGAGACGCTGACAACGACCAATCGGATTGTGCTGGCTGGAGAGGTTCGTGGACCTGATAGCATCACACCTCAAAAGATTGAGGAAGTTGCCCGCGCTGCAGTCAAAGACATTGGCTATGAGCAGGATGGTTTCCACTGGAAAAACGCTGACGTGGCAGTTCACCTTCATGCTCAGTCCGCTCATATCGCTCAGGGCGTTGACGCTGCTGGCAACAAGGACGAAGGCGCGGGCGACCAGGGCATTATGTTTGGGTATGCTTGCAAAGAAACGCCTGTGCTGATGCCAGCGCCGATCTATTACTCGCACCTGATCCTGAAACGCATGGCCGAGTTGCGTCACAGCGGTGAAGTCAAAGGCTTTGGACCAGACTCCAAGAGCCAGGTGACACTGAAATATGTAAATGGTCAGCCGGTAGGTGCCACATCTGTTGTGGTCTCGACGCAGCATGACGAAGGCCTGGATCAAGCAGGTATTCGCGAGCTTGTCCGCCCCGTTGTGGAGGAAGTGCTTCCAGAGGGTTGGATGTGTCCCGAAGACGAATTTTATGTGAACCCAACCGGCCTGTTTGTGATCGGTGGACCTGATGGCGATGCAGGCCTTACGGGTCGTAAGATCATTGTTGATACCTATGGTGGTGCGGCCCCTCACGGTGGCGGTGCCTTCTCCGGGAAAGACCCGACCAAGGTGGACCGTTCAGCAGCCTATGCAGCTCGTTATGTAGCCAAAAACGTTGTGGCGGCAGGTCTTGCGGATAAGTGCACCTTGCAGCTTGCCTATGCGATCGGTGTTTCCAAGCCGCTGTCCATCTACGTGGACACCCATGGCACAGGGAATGTTGACGAAGCGGCGCTGGAAACAGCCATCTCCAAAGCAATGGACTTAAGCCCCCGCGGCATTCGTGAGCACCTCAATCTGTCGCGTCCGATCTATGCACGCACGGCAGCTTATGGCCACTTTGGCCGCGAGCCGGATGCTGATGGTGGATTCTCGTGGGAGAAAACAGATCTGGTTGATGCCATCAAGGCAGAATTGTCTTAAGGCTTTTGGGCTTAAAACCAATGTCAGAAAAACAAACGCCGCCTGCCGATAGTCCCGGCCGGCGGCGTCTTCTTTACGGGCGCCGACAAGGCCACAAACTGCGCAGCCATCAGGAAAGCCTGATGGAGAACCTGCTACCAAAGCTTGCTGTGCCGCTTGATAGGCACAATCTGGCACCATCCTCTTTGTTTGACAGTTCAAAAGAGCAAATCTGGCTGGAAATAGGGTTTGGCGGTGGAGAGCATCTGGTGGCCCAGGCGATGGCAAACCCGAATGTAGGATTGATCGGTTGCGAACCGTTCATCAATGGTGTTGCGAAGCTTTTGGCCGAGGTAGAGGCAAAAGAGCTCACAAACGTGCGGATCCACCACAATGACGCCCGCGATGTGCTGGAGCGGTTGGAAGACGCCTCATTGGATCGTGCATTCCTGCTTTTCCCTGACCCTTGGCACAAAAAAAGGCACCATAAGCGCCGCTTTGTGTCCTCTGAAACCTTGGATCAGCTGGCCCGCATCATGAAAGATGGAGCGGAATTTCGGGTTGCGACGGACATTAAGAATTATAGCCGCTGGACACTTCGCGAAGTGAGAGCCCATGGGGTCTTTGAGTGGCAGGCAGAATGTGCCGACGACTGGCGTGTTCGCCCCGATGACTGGCCGGGCACCCGCTATGAGGCGAAAGCAGGTCGGGAAGGCCGGGTCCCGGTCTATTTGACCTTCCGTCGCAAAAACCGCGGACCGTCGCCCCAATAGAGACAAAACCCATTTCAATAAACCGCTTGAAAAGCTCCCCTTTCTGGGAGTAATGTGCAGACGAATTTTCACATAGCAGGCCTAGCCTGATTGTTGAAAGTGGGAACTCCAGATCGGGGCCCCGCTTTTTTTGTTATCTGGGCTCCGATTTACGGACCTTTTTGGACGACTTGAATTCGTGCAGAGCGAGAGCAACACAGAAAAAACGAGCGACCGCAGCCATTTGGTTGCGCCGGGCGCTGTTGCGACCAGAATAGCTGATCTTGTCGAGCCCGCCATTATTGATCTGGGCTTTGAGCTTGTACGCGTGCGTCTTACCGGTGAAGGCGGGTCCGTCCTGCAACTCATGGCGGAGAAGCCAGACGGCACGATGCAGGTTGAGGGATGCGAGAGTGTCAGCCGCGCAGCATCGGCGATCCTCGACGTGGAAGATCCGATTAAGAACAATTACACGCTGGAAGTTTCGTCTCCTGGCATTGGCCGCCCGCTCACACGGGAAAAAGACTTCGATGTCTGGTCAGGCTTTGAGGCCAAAGTGGAGCTTTCGGAAATGCTTGCGGGCCGGAAACGGTTTCGTGGTGTTTTGCAGGGTATGGAAGATGACGAAGTGCTGCTGCGCATGGAGATTGACGGCCATGATGAACCGCAGATCGTGGGCCTTCCTTTCCGGCTTGTGAATGATGCGCGGTTGGTGATGACCGACACCTTGATTGATGAAAGCGGAAAACGGCTCTCTGGAGCTGACACCTGATTGACCAGGTGCAACAGAAATTCTAAGCGCCAATGGCGCAAGGTTTGACATTAGCGCCCTAGGCGCGAGGCTTAACATTAGCGCCCTGGGCGCGAGGCTAAAACGGAGACGAGACAATGGCTCAGGCTGTGAGCGCAAATAGATTGGAACTTCTGCAGATTGCTGATGCAGTCGCGCGGGAAAAATCGATCGAACGCGAACTGGTTCTCGAAGCAATGGCGGAAGCGATCCAGAAAGCGGCCAAGTCTCGCTACGGAGCGGAAAATGAAATCCGCGCGCGCATCGATCCAAACACAGGAGAAATTCGTCTCGTGCGGTTGCTCGATGTTGTGGATGTTATTGACAATGACGCGACAGAAATCACAGTCATTGATGCGCAGCGCCGGAACCCGGCAGCGCGCGTCGGTGACCTGATCGAAGACGAGTTGCCACCGGTTGATTTTGGACGGATTGCCGCACAGACCGCGAAACAGGTCATCGTGCAAAAGGTACGTGACGCAGAGCGTGAGCGTCAGTTCGAAGAATACAAAGACCGCATTGGCGAGATTGTCCACGGCATTGTGAAGCGCGCCGAATATGGCAACGTGATTGTTGATCTCGGCCGTGGCGAAGGCATCGTCCGTCGCGACGAAGGCCTGCCACGAGAAGCTTTCCGCGCAGGAGATCGCATCCGCGCCTACATTTACGACGTGCGCCGCGAACAGCGTGGGCCACAGATCTTCCTGTCCAGAACTCATCCACAGTTCATGGCGCAGCTCTTTGCTCAGGAAGTGCCGGAAATTTATGACGGCATTATTGATGTGCGCGCAGTCGCTCGTGATCCTGGATCACGCGCAAAGATCGCCGTGACCTCAAACGATCATTCCATTGATCCTGTCGGCGCCTGCGTAGGGATGCGCGGCAGCCGTGTTCAGGCTGTAGTGAACGAACTGCAGGGCGAGAAGATCGACATCATCCAATGGACGGATGATTTTGCAGGTTTCATCGTCAATGCGCTTGCACCTGCGGAAGTTGTAAAAGTGGTGCTCGACGAAGACGCGCAGCGTATTGAAGTGGTGGTGCCTGATGAACAATTGTCACTGGCAATTGGGCGTCGTGGTCAAAATGTTCGCCTTGCCTCGCAACTTACCGGTTGGGACATCGACATCCTGACGGAGGCGGAAGAATCTGAACGACGTCAGGCTGAATTCCTTCAGCGCTCTGAAACCTTTGTCCAGGCGTTCGACGTGGATGAAGTGATTGCGCAATTGCTGGCATCAGAGGGCTTCTCGTCAGTTGAAGAAGTGGCCTACGTGCCGGTTGAGGAAATTGCAGAGATCGAAGGCTTTGATGAAGAAACCGCACAGGAAATTCAGAACCGCGCGCTCGACTTTATCGACCGTCAGAATGCCGAATTTGACACCAAGCGCCGTGAGTTGGGTGTGCAGGATGAAGTAACAGAAGTTCCTGGTGTGACCACAGCGATGCTTGTGGCCTTCGGCGAAAACGAAATTAAGACGGTTGAAGATGTTGCCGGCTGTGTCACCGATGATCTGATCGGGTGGTATGAACATGTCGACGGAGAGCGCACCCGGATGGATGGTATTCTGGACGGCTTTGACCTCGGTGCTGAAGAAGCTCAAGCCATGATCATGGCAGCCCGCGTGAAAGCGGGATGGGTAACCGAAGAAGAACTGGCTGCAGCAGCGGCCGCAGAAGCGGCTGAAGCAGAAGCTGAGGAGCAGGAAGAAGACGGCGAAGCTGCCGAAGGCGAAGCAACGCCGGAGGCTGAGGCATAGGTCGAAGGTTGAGGGGCGCTGCTCATGACTGCAGCCCCGGCAAACGACCCGCCCTCAGACGAGCCTTCTTCAGACGAACTCGGCGATGACGCACCGAGTCGGGGAAAGCCCGGCAAGGAAAAGTCAGAGCGCCGGTGTATTGCGACAGGCGAGAGCCAACCGAAAGCAGGGCTAATTCGCTTTGTTGTGGGGCCCGACGGCACCATTGGGCCGGATTTGGCAGAAAAGCTGCCCGGGCGCGGCATTTGGGTCACAGGGACCCAAGCGGCCCTTGATCAGGCAATTGCCAAGAAGGCATTTGCCCGGGCGGCGAAACAGCAGGTCACAGTCCCTGATGGACTGGTGGATCTCGTGAAACGGCTGCTGGAGGCGCGTGCAGCAGAAACCTTAGGGTTAGCGCGGCGCTCAGGAGAACTGATTATGGGCCTTGAACGGGCGTTCGAGACCCTCGACCGGGAGCCGGTCGCATTGATGATTGAGGCGGTGGATGCAGGCCGAGATGGGGTCCGTAGGCTCCGCGCAAAGCTAAAAGCGGCAGATTTGAACGATCTGCCGGTGATACGAGGTCTCAGTGCAGCCCAAATGGGCTTGGCATTGGGGCGGTCAAATGTGGTACATGCAGCCCTGAAAACGGGACGTATGCAGGAAAAGGTGCTGGCGGACTTTGCCAGACTTGCTGCCTGGAACGATCAGACAGATCCAGGCGACGTAAAGGAATAGAATGAGCGATCAGACGGACGACGGCGAACGGAAGCCAGCAGGCGGGAAAACTCTCAGCCTGAAGCGGACGGTGGACTCTGGACATGTGCGCCAGAACATTTCGCATGGCCGCTCCAAATCGGTTGTCGTTGAGACAAAGCGGAAGCGCACGATTAAGCCCGCAGGAGCGCCTGGGGGCGCAGCAGCTGGCGCAACCGAAGAAAAGAAAGTCGCGACGCCAGCGCCAAAGACGGTGGTGAAAAAACCGGCTGCGCCAAAACCTGCAGCTCCAAAGGCGCCGGCACCGAAAAAAGATCGCAGCGGCATGGTTCTGCGTACGCTGACGGAAGAAGAAAAGAAAGCGCGTGGTCGCGCGCTCGACATGGCACGTGTGCGTGAAGAAGAAGATCGCAAGCGCGCAGAAATCGAAGCTGTGCGCCGTGCAGAAGAAGACAAAGTCCGGGCAAAAGAAGAGGCAGAAGCAGCCAAACGTGAAGCTGAAGAAGCTAAGCGCTTGAAGGCAGAAGAAGAAGCCAAGCGCCAGGCGGAAATTGAAGCACAAAAACGCCTTGATGCGACGCCACCACCACCGCCAGGTGAAGAGGTAAAGCCCGCAGCGAAGACGGCGCCGAAAGCAGCTAAGGCGGACGATAAGAAGCCTCGCGGCCGACCGGGCGATGCGCGACCAGCGCCAACGCCAACACGTCGCAACGAGCCTCGCCGCCGCACCGGCAAGCTCACCATCGACAGCGCCCTTCGTGGGTCTGATGGGGATCGTCAGAAATCTCTTGCGGCCATGCGCCGTCGCGCTGAGCGTGAGAAAAAGAAAGCCATGGGCCAGGCAGGTCCTGCTGCCAAGGTTGTCCGTGAAGTTGTGATCCCCGAAGCGATCACGGTTCAGGAATTGGCCAACCGGATGGCGGAGCGAGCTGTCGACGTGATCAAGATCCTGATGAAACAGGGTGAGATGGTCACCATCAATGATGTGATTGACAGTGACTCTGCACAGCTTATCGCTGAAGAGTTAGGGCACACCGTGAAACGTGTTTCCGAGGCAGACGTTGAAGAAGGTCTGGTGACCGACGATGACACTGATGAAGTGAAACAGCCACGTGCGCCGGTTGTCACCGTGATGGGTCACGTCGACCACGGTAAGACATCCCTGCTTGATGCACTGCGCCAGACAGATGTCGTCGCTGGCGAAGCTGGCGGTATCACCCAGCACATTGGTGCCTATCAAGTGAACATCGCTTCTGGTGACAAGATCACTTTCCTTGATACGCCGGGTCATGAAGCCTTTACCTCCATGCGTGCCCGTGGTGCGCAAGCAACGGACATCGTGATCCTTGTGGTTGCAGCTGACGATGGTGTGATGCCTCAGACGATTGAGGCCATCAATCACGCCAAGGCGGCGGAAGTGCCGATCATTGTTGCAATCAACAAGTGTGATAAGCCAGCGGCTGAACCGCAGCGTGTGAAAAACGAACTTCTCCAGCACGAAATTTTCGTGGAAGACATGGGTGGGGACATCCAGGCAGTCGAAGTGTCGGCACACACCAAAGAAGGTCTCGACAAGCTGGAAGAAGCCATCGTGCTTCAGGCGGAAATTCTTGAGCTGAAAGCAAACGCGGCGCGTCCGGGTGAGGGCGTGATTGTTGAAGCCAAACTCGACAAGGGCCGGGGCCCTGTTGGAACATTGCTTGTTCAACGCGGTACGCTTGCAGTTGGCGATATTCTCGTCGCTGGTGCTGAGTGGGGCAAGGTTCGCGCACTCATCAATGATCGCGGCGAAAGTGTTGAAAGCGCAGGACCATCGCAGCCTGTAGAGGTGCTTGGTCTGAACGGAACACCTGAGGCGGGTGATGTCTTCGTTGTCGTTGAGAACGAAGCCCGTGCTCGTGAAGTCGCCGACTATCGTCAGCGCCTGCAGCGCGACAAGCGTGTGGGCGGCTCTGGACGGACGTCGCTTGATCAGATGCTGACACAGCTTAAGGAAGCAGATCGTCAGGAACTGCCGATCGTTGTGAAGTCTGATGTGCAGGGCTCTTCCGAGGCCATCGTTCAAGCGATGGAAAAACTTGGAACCGACGAAGTCTCTGCCAAAATCATTCATTCCGGTGTAGGCGGGATCACAGAAGCAGACGTCACCTTGGCCGATGCCTCAGGAGCGCCGGTTATCGGCTTCAACGTGCGTGCAAATGCACAGGCCAGAAGTGCTGCGCGCGCAACGGGCATTGAGATCCGCTACTACTCGGTTATCTACGATCTGGTTGATGACGTGAAAGCGGCTATGTCTGGCCTCTTGTCACCAGAGATTCGCGAAACCTTCAATGGCAATGCCGAAATTCTCGAAGTGTTCAACATCTCGAAGGTGGGCCGTATTGCAGGGTGTAAAATCACAGAAGGCACTGTGAAGCGCGGATCCAAAGTGCGCCTCATTCGCGACGATGTTGTGATCCACGAAGGCACGCTCTCCACACTGAAGCGCTTCAAAGACGAAGTGAAAGAAGTTGGTGGCGGCCAGGAATGTGGCATGAGCTTCGAGAACTATCAGGACATGCGTGTTGGTGATGTCATCGAGTGCTTCGATGTGGAATCGATTGCGCGCTCCCTCGAATAGCGGCTCTCGCCTAGAGGGCTCAAGCTGACCAAGTTTGCACTTGAGAGTACAATTGCATGAGGACTGCCTGGCTGGAGCTGGGCAGTCTTCTCCTTTTTGAGATGAAGAGATATGAGCCAACGTCGTAAAGGCACCATCAAAGCCCCATCAGGCAGAGCGCCAAGCCAGCGACAGCTGCGCATTGGAGAATTGTTGCGGGCAGCCCTGTCGGAAATCTTCACCCGGCGTGATGTGCTGGACCCTGTGCTGCGAGAAGCCATCATCACGGTGTCGGAAGTCCGGGCGAGCCCGGATTTGAAAAATGCGGTGGCGTATATTGTGCCGCTCGGTCATTCAGATCCCGCATCGGTTGTAGACGCACTCAATCACGCAAAAAAATTCTATCGCGGTGAAGTATCCCGTGCGGTGACGCTAAAGCACATGCCCGACCTCACATTTGCCCCCGACACGACCTTCGATTATGCCGAAAGCGTCGATGCCATGCTCAGCTCACCGAAAGTGGCCCAGGACTTGGACAAGGACCTGGACAAGGATCTGAAAGACCCAGAATCTGACCCAGAATCAGATATTGGCGGAGAGGGCTGAATTTATGGGCCGCCGCAAAAAGGGTGATCCGGTCTCCGGCTGGGTGATTGTCGATAAGCCCGTGGGCCCGACATCTACGCAAGTAGTGGGCGCAGTCCGCCGCGCCTTCAATGCGCAAAAAGCCGGTCATGCGGGCACGCTTGACCCGCTCGCTGAAGGTATTTTGCCAATTGCCTTGGGCGAGGCGACCAAAACCATTCCCTTTGTGGTGGATAGTGAGAAGGTCTACCGCTTTACCGTGAAATGGGGGGCGGCCACGACCACCGACGACGCTGAGGGGGAGATTGTCCAATCCAGCGATGAGAGGCCTGCCAGAGCCGCCATAGAGGCTGCTTTAGAAGGGTTTCTGGGCGAGATTGAACAAGTGCCACCCCAATTCTCCGCCATCAAGGTAGACGGCGAGCGGGCGTACGACATTGCCCGTGACGGAGAGAGGGTGGAGTTGAAATCACGGCCCGTGACCATCTATGAAGCTGAGCTGCTCGATGTGCCCGATCCCGACCATGCTGCCTTCGAGATTACCTGCTCAAAGGGCACCTATGTCCGCTCTCTGGCGCGTGATTTAGGCGAGGTTTTGGGCTGTTTTGGGCATGTTGTGGCCTTAAGACGCCTCTCAACCGGACCTTTTGGCGAAGAGGCGTCGATTTCGCTGGATAAACTCAAGGAGTTCGGCAATAGTGCCGCCGCTCGCCCGACCTTGTGGGCCCATCTTCATCCGCTTGAGACCGCGCTGGACGACATCCCGGCGGTGGCCGTAAGTGATCAAGATGCAGCTCGATTGAAGCAAGGACAGGCGATTTTGTTACGCGGTCGTGATGCACCGGTATTGGAGGGTATTGCCCTCACCGTTGCAGGCGGCACGCCGGTTGCCCTGGCAGAGTATGACCGGGGCGAATTAAAGCCGGTCCGCGTTTTTAACCTGACCGATCAGGGCCTCACTCGGACGCCGCATGCGGCATCCGGCGAAGGGCCCTGAAATGTCCCGGGAATTTCCCGGCAAATTTTTAGGAGTTGCCGATGTCGATCTCAGCTGATCGCAAGCAAGAACTGATTAAAGAATTCGCCCAAGGTGAGGGTGATACCGGTTCGCCGGAAGTACAGGTTGCTATCCTGACAGAACGGATCACCAATCTGACCGACCATTTCAAAACCCACGGCAAGGATAATCACTCCCGCCGCGGTTTGTTGAAAATGGTAAGCCAGCGCCGTCGTTTGCTCGACTATGTAAAGGGCAAAGAACAGGCGCGTTACGAAGCGTTGATCAAACGCCTCGGTATCCGGAGATAAGAGAGCGGCCTTGGCTTCTCGAACCATGAAACAGCGTTCGCTCCTAATAGGACCGAGCGCTTTTCGTGTTTCTCCAATAAGTAATGAATACGAGTAAAAGAGAGACTCTGTCCGTTTGACGCGGGTCCCCCCGAAACTGCCCTTGACGCTTCTGTCTCTTGAGTTTGGGCAAGCAAAATTTCGGAACGACCCCGTCCACAATCCGGCCGCTGATATGACAGCGGCATAACCGACGCGCCACACATCCGGCCAAACAAACCGATCTGGATGTGATGATACGAGAACTGAAGGCGCAAATTAGGAAACTGAAATGTTTGATATTGTCCGAGAGGAAATTGAATGGGGCGGACGGCCCCTCATCATCGAAACGGGTAAGGTAGCCCGTCAGGCGGATGGCGCCGTGATGGTGACATATGGCGAGACAACAGTGCTCGCAACAGCGGTGGCTGAACGTCAGCCAAAGCCGGGACTGGATTTTTTCCCGCTCACCGTGAACTACCAGGAAAAAACATATGCTGCCGGTAAGATCCCTGGTGGCTTCTTTAAGCGTGAAGGTCGCCCGAGCGAAAAAGAAACGCTCGTCTGTCGTCTGATTGACCGGCCGATCCGCCCGCTTTTCCACAAAAGCTTCAAAAACGAAACGCAGATCATTGCAACCGTGATCTCTCACGATATGGAAAACGATCCAGACATCGTGGCCATGGTCGCAACTTCTGCAGCGCTCACAATCTCTGGCATTCCATTCATGGGCCCGATTGGCGCGGCGCGCGTTGGCTACACAGACGGTGAATATGTCCTCAACCCAATGATCGACGATCTGGGCGACAGCGACCTCGATCTGGTTGTTGCGGGTACGGAAGACGCGGTTCTGATGGTTGAATCAGAAGCCAAAGAACTTCCAGAAGACGTCATGCTTGGTGCTGTGATGTTCGGTCATGAAGGCTTCCAGCCTGTCATCGACGCGATCATCCGTCTTGCAGAAAAAGCGGCTAAAGAGCCGCGCGCGATTGCCGAAGAAGACACAAGCGAACTTGACGGCAAGGTTGCTGCCCTCGTTGAAGCTGATCTTGAAGCGGCCTACTCCATCGCAGACAAGATGGAGCGTCAGGCTAAAGTGTCTGAAGCCCGCGACAAAGCTCTGGCTGCACTTGCAAACGAAGAAGATGAAAACGCCTATCCCGCCAACAAGGTGGGCGGATCATTCAAGGGCGTTGAGAAGAAAATCGTTCGTGGCTCGATCATCAAAACATCCAAGCGTATCGATGGCCGCGACCTCGACACAGTGCGCCCGATCGTTTCAGAAGTGGGCATTCTGCCGCGCACACATGGTTCAGCACTCTTCACACGTGGCGAAACGCAGGGTCTTGTGGTTGCTACGCTGGGTACCGGCGATGACGAACAGTTCATCGACGCCCTTGAAGGCACCTACAAAGAAAACTTCCTGCTGCATTACAACTTCCCACCTTATTCAGTTGGGGAAACAGGCCGTGTAGGTTTCACAGGCCGTCGTGAAGTGGGTCACGGGAAACTTGCTTGGCGGGCACTGCGTGCTGTTCTGCCAACACGGGAAGATTTCCCTTACACAATCCGCCTCGTTTCTGAGATCACGGAATCAAACGGTTCGTCTTCCATGGCGACCGTCTGTGGTTCATCGCTTGCGATGATGGATGCGGGTGTGCCGCTGGTTCGCCCAGTGGCTGGTATTGCGATGGGTCTCATCAAGGAAGATGAGGGCATTGCAGTTCTCTCTGACATCCTTGGCGACGAAGATCATCTCGGCGATATGGACTTCAAGGTAGCTGGGTCTGAAGACGGCATTACGTCCCTTCAGATGGACATCAAGATCACCGGCATCACCAAAGACATCATGCAGAAGGCGCTTGATCAGGCGAAGGGCGGTCGTTTGCACATTCTCGGCGAGATGGCGAAAGCGATCTCCGAAGGCCGTGAAGAACTTGGCGAATATGCACCGCGCATTGAAACCATGACGGTTCCAACGGACAAAATCCGGGATGTGATCGGCGCAGGCGGTAAAGTCATCCGTCAGATCGTTGAAGAAACCGGTGCCAAGGTCGATATCAACGACGAAGGTATCGTGAAAGTGTCTTCCTCTGATGGCGCAAGCATCAAGGCAGCGATCGACTGGATCACTGGCATTACTGCTGAGCCAGAAGTCGGCGTCATCTACAAAGGTACGGTCGTTAAGACAGTGGACTTTGGGGCGTTCGTAAACTTCTTCGGACCAAAAGACGGTCTGGTTCACATTTCGCAGCTTGAGCCCCGCAAAGTGGCACAGGTGACCGACGTGGTGAAGGAAGGCGACGAAGTGTTCGTGAAGCTCCTCGGCTTTGACGATCGCGGCAAGGTTCGCCTGTCCATGAAGGTCGTTAATCAGGAAACCGGTGAGGAAATTCCTCGCGAAGAAGGCGACAAAGCTGAGGGGGGCGAAAAGTCCGATGGCGATAAGCCACGCCGCCCACGTCGTCGTAAGCCTGCGGAAGAAAAATCCGAATAAGTCTTGGCGGCATGCCGCCAACGCGACAAGATAAAGGGCTCCCTTATGGGGGCCCTTTTTTTGTTGGAATGAGGCGTTTCTAGATGGTTTGGAAACGGTTCATGGAGAACAATGCCAGCGACACAAAAGCCTGAGAAAGGCTCGGGGTTTGAAAAGGATGTGGGGATGAGATCCGGTTTTGTGGCCACATTGGCCATCACAATGGCTCTGTCGACAGGCGTATTGGCCGAAACACCTCAGGGAGCGGCTGCGCAACCATCGGAAAACGCTGCGCCGGCTGCGGAGGCCAATGACAATACCCAGGGCATACCGCCTGAATATGTGTGGACCAACGTCGTCACCGACTTTGACCGGGACAGGTTGACCCGCCTTGATGAGGCGGTGGCATTGGGCACCGAAGAATCCTACGGCGCATCGGCGACCATTCGCGAGCGTGCTGCTTTTCACAAGGTGATGGATGCGGGGACCAAGTCCGTGAATGACGCGGATCTGCTCGGCTGGTGGGCGTGCCGAACAATCAAAGTGGGTGGCACGTTCTCCGGCCTCGTCGTCTACAGCTGGTTTGACTGCAAGGTAAGTGTCCGGGACGGGTTCCTATTCTTCGAAAAGCGCTCGGGCTCTCAACGATTGTCTGGCCGTCTTTATCAGGATGGGCCTGACCGGCGCGTGCTACTGGCTGCCCCCACCTACAATGATGAACCGCAACGGACTTACTCCGGCCCGGAAGGCGGTATCACCGACCCCCAGCGCCAGGACAAGGCCGGCATTTTGAGCCAGCTTGAAGATGGCAGGCTGCGTGTGGTGTTCCCCTGGTCAGTTCTGGAAAGCACCTATGACGTGCTGGAATTGAAACGGCCGGAATAGAGATCGTTTGGCATGGCGACATTCATACTGGTTCACGGCGCCTGGCATGATGCGGGATGTTGGGACGGTCTCGCGTCGCTTCTGCGCTCTCGAGGTCATGAAGTTCTGGCACCGACGCTGCCGGGACACGAAGCCGGCCCGGAGAAAGACAGGCTCAGCCCTTGGGCTGTCACCATGGAGATTTATGCAGCTGCGCTTTTGGATGTTGCGGCTCAGACAGATCAAAAACCAATTTGTGTCGGCCATTCAATGGCTGGTTTTGTCCTTGCCATGGCGGCTGAGCAACGCCCCGACCTCTTTCAAAAACTCATCTTTCTGACAGCCTTCGTGCCCGATAAGAAGAGCCGGTTGCTGCCCATGATCATCGCTGACCCTTCATTGCGAAAAAGAATTCTGCACAGCGATTTCAATTTTCTGGGCGGGACAAATTCCGTCCGTCCGGACACCGCAGCTGAGTTTCTTTACACAGACTGCGCAGCGGAAATACAACGTGATGCGACGGCAGCACTCATTCCTCAGCCTGTACGCCCGCTTCTCTCGAGCGTGGCAATCACACCGGAGCGTTTTGGGTCCGTGCCGAAAGCCTTTGTCGAATGCACGAACGACCAGGCGTTGCCGATTGCCCTGCAACGCAGGATGCAGAACTTCTCAAGTTTTGATCAGGTGAAATCGCTTGAAGCCGCGCATTCCCCGTTTCTCTCAATACCTGAGGAAACGGCAGATGTTCTGGAAGAGCTGATAAACGCGTGAGCGTTACTCAGCGGCCTTTTTTGTCGGCGCGGGGACGGCGTCTTCTTGCATGTCTTCCCATTGCGGCATGCCGACAATATTAAAGCCTGAATCTACATGATGGACTTCGCCAGTTACCCGTTTGGACAGGTCTGACAGCAGATAGAGGGCTGAGCCGCCCACATCATCCAGCTCAACGGTTTCTTTGAGCGGAGAGTGAGATTTATTCCACTTGAACACATAACGGGCAGAGCCGATGGCAGATCCAGCAAGTGTCCGCATGGGACCGGCAGAAAGCGCGTTGACGCGAATGCCTTTACGGCCAAGGTCGACAGAGAGATAGCGAACACTGGCTTCCAAGGCTGCTTTCGCCACACCCATCACATTGTAGTTCGGCATCACGCGTTCTGCGCCGGCATAGGTGAGCGTGATCATCGATCCGCCGTCCGGCATCATTTCAGAGGCGCGGCGGGCAATGTCGGTGAAGGAATAGCAGGAGATTTCCATGGTCTGACGGAAATTGTCCCGCGTTGTATCCACATACTGGCCTTTAAGTTCGCTCTTGTCGGAATAGGCGACAGCGTGGACGATGAAATCAATCTTGCCCCATTTCTCTTTGAGCGCATCAAACAGCGTATCAAGGCTTGCTTCATCCATGACATCACAGGGCAGCAGCAGGTCTGAGCCAAGAGATTCCGCCAATGGTTTCACTCGGCGTCCAAAGGCTTCGCCCTGATAGGTGAAGGCGAGTTCGGCGCCATGGGCGGCGGCCGCTTTAGCGATGCCCCAGGCAATGGAATGGTCGTTTGCGACACCCATAATGAGGCCTTTTCGGCCCGCAAGCAGGTCACCCGACTGAAATGCACTTCCGCGTGTCATCTCTGATGCCACTCCTCAAATATTCTGTTGCGGCCGCCCCGTGAAGACAGAGTGTGCCGATATGAGACGTTCTGGTCACTCAACTATTAGGGGGAGCAAGCTCTGTGCCTCATTAACGGGTTGGGCCTCAGAGGATTTCCCCACCAATGCTGGTTAGCCGTTATACCGTTGGAAAACCAGGGATCCGTTTGTTCCGCCAAATCCAAAACTGTTAGACAGCACGGTGTTGAGTTCCGCATTGTCGATCCGTTCCCGGACAATGTTTGCGTGAGCAACTTCCGGGTCGATTTCCTTAATGTTGGCAGACTCAGCAATAAAGCCGCTTTCCATCATCAGGAGAGAATAGATCGCTTCATGCACGCCAGCCGCACCCTGCGCGTGACCGCTGAGCGACTTGGTCGCGCTGATGGGCGGCATGTCGTCGCCAAACACTTCAGTGATCGCCGTGATCTCCGGAATGTCACCGACAGGCGTCGAGGTTGCGTGCGGGTTGATATAGTCAATCTTTTCACCAACGCCTTCGAGCGCGAGCTTCATGGCACGAACCGCACCTTCGCCGGACGGTGCCACCATATCGGCGCCATCCGAGGTGGCGCCATAGCCCACAACTTCCGCGTAGATTTTCGCGCCGCGGGCTTTTGCATGTTCCAGTTCTTCAAGCACCAATGTGCCGCCACCCCCTGTGATGACAAAGCCGTCCCGGTTTACGTCATAGGCACGGCTCGCAACGGCAGGGGTATCGTTATACTTGGACGACATGGCACCCATGGCATCAAAGAGCGACGAAAGAGTCCAATCCAGTTCCTCACCGCCACCGGCAAACATCATGTCTTGCTTGCCCCATTGGATCTGCTCAACAGCGTTCCCAATACAGTGGGTCGATGTCGTGCACGCAGAGCTGATCGAATAGCTCGGTCCCTTAATCTTGAAGAGCGTCGAAAGGTTCGCAGAAACCGTGCTCGACATGGCCTTTGGTACGCTCGTTGGCCCAATCCGCTTGGGGCCCTTTTCGCGGGTAATGTCCGCTGCAGCGACAATCGCTTTTGTCGATGGTCCGCCCGATCCCAGAATGGCGCCCGTACGGTCATTGCTGACCTCGTTTGCTTCAAGGCCCGCGTCTCGGATTGCCTGATCCATCGCGATATAAGTGTAGGCCGCACCATCACCCATAAACCGGCGTGTCTTGCGGTCGAGCACTTCTTCTAGATCAAGTTTCAGAGATCCGTGAACCTGACTGCGAAAGCCGAGCTCTGTGTACTTCTCAGCTGCCACAATGCCTGACTTGGCTTCGCGAAGGCTGGAAACAACTTCCTGCACATTATTACCAAGGCTGGAAACAATGCCCATTCCGGTAACGACAACACGCCTCATGGCTCTACTCCATGGCTGGGCGGGAAAACCCGCAATCAATTTCGGTTACCTCTTTTGTAACCCGAAAGTGGCTTTTCTGAGAAATCGCAATCCGACTGAATTTGTTCAGCCAGATTTCCTATTCTGACGGACCTTCGACCACAACGCGCAAGTCTTCTGCTTTGTAGATGGGTTCGCCATCGGCTTTCAGAATGCCGTCAGCGGTCAACATCACGATTTTGCGGTTGATGACCCGCTTAAGGTCGATCTCATATTCGATCTTCTTGACCTCAGGCGTCACCATGCCGGAAAAACGCACTGATCCAACACCAATGGCGCGTCCCTTGCCCTGGGCGCCCATCCAGCCGAGATAAAAGCCAACCAGCTGCCACATGCCATCAAGGCCAAGACAGCCTGGCATAATCGGGTCGCCTTCGAAGTGGCATGGGAAGAACCAGCGGTCCTCAGTGATGTCATATTCCGCGCGAATAAGGCCCTTATCGTGGGCGCCGCCGGTATCCACAATTTGGGTAATGCGGTCCATCATCAGCATGGGGGGGAGTGGCAACTGTGCATTGCCGGGGCCAAACAGGTCCCCATGCGCACATGCCAACAGGTCTTCATATGAATAGCTCGACTTTTGCTCAGCCATGTCCGTTCAATCACCCCGCCCGTTTGTTTGCCGACATATTAAGTGTTTTCCGGCTCTTACCGGGTCAGCATCTGTTGAGCGCTTGGTAACATACGCGGCAAGCCCCGCAAACCCTTGATTTTTATGGCAAGAATGCCATTTTGTCGGACTCGGGCGGTCAAGCGCTCTGTAGGCCGCCCACTTGACAAGACGTCCGCAATTCCCACATGGTAGAGTATTGTTTGTAATCGTTACAAACTGGAACGCGGTATCTGGTGGCGTCATTCTGCCCCAGTCGTGCAGAACAGACAGGTTGGACATGACGGATCGTCCTTATAGTCAGACTTTGGCCCGCCTCCGTGAGGCAGGACTTCGACCCACCCGCCAGCGCCTCGCGCTTGGACGGCTGCTCTTTGACGAAGGTGATTGTCATGTGACCGCTGAACGCTTGCACGAGCAGGCGCAGGAGGTGGGCGTCTCTGTGTCGCTGGCCACTGTCTACAATACGCTGCACCAATTCACCGAAGTGGGACTTCTGCGTGAGGTTGTCGTCGACAGTTCACGAACCTATTTCGATACCAACATCTCCGATCATCACCATATCTTCCACGAAGATGAGGGCAGCCTGACCGATATTTCAGGCCAGATGATCGACGTGGCGGGCCTGCCGGATGTGCCCGAAGGAACTGAACTCTCTCGCGTTGATGTTGTTGTTCGGGTGCGCAACAGCTCTTGATTTTGAACAGTTGTTTTTGCAACTCATTCTCTTTAGAAGAATTGTAAAGAGTTGACGAACCTGTTGGCGCGTCTTAACTTCTCTGCGACGACGCCCCCCGGGGCCCCGAGAGGCGTGTGGAAAAGCGCAAAGGCGAGGAGAACGCAAATGTCGCTAGCAGGGTCTAAGACCGAAGGTAATCTCAAAGATGCGTTTGCAGGCGAAAGCCAGGCAAACCGCCGCTATCTCTACTTCGCCCAAAAGGCCGATGTAGAAGGCTACAACGACGTGGCAACTGTTTTCCGCTCGACTGCGGAAGGCGAAACCGGCCACGCGCACGGCCATCTGGAATTTCTGGAAGCTGTGGGTGACCCGGCAACGGGCGAGCCAATCGGCAGCACAGACCTGAACCTCAAAGCGGCGATTGCGGGCGAAACCCATGAATATACGGATATGTATCCGGGCATGGCACGCACAGCACGCGAAGAAGGTTTTGACGAAATCGCAGACTGGTTCGAAACGCTTGCAAAAGCTGAAAAGAGCCACGCGGGTCGTTTCCAAAAAGCCCTCGACAATCTCGACGACTAAAGTAAGCGCAGGGCGGTCTAAACAAATAGACCGCCCTCATTCTTTCATGCGCAAGAGAAACAGAGAAAGTCTGGCATGAGCAGAGAAGGCAGCTTGGATGCCCCAACGCGGCATCCGATAGATTGGCAGAATCCTGACTTTTACAATCGCGATCAGCTGGACGAAGAGCTTCGTCGAGTGTTCGACATCTGCCATGGCTGCAGGCGCTGCTTCAATCTTTGTGATAGCTTCCCGCAGCTCTTTGATCTGATCGATGACAGCGACAGCGGTGAGCTGGACAGCGTGTCGAGCGATGATTTTGGTCCTGTAGTCGATGCATGCACGCTCTGCGACATGTGCTTTATGACCAAATGTCCTTACGTGCCACCTCATGAATTCAATCTTGATTTCCCCCATCTCATGCTGCGCTATCGCGCCATCGAAACCAAGGCAGCGGGTGGCCCTCCTTTTGTGCCGGGACAGCTCGCGAAGATGGATCGCAACGGCAAGCTGGCGGCACCCGTTGCTGGGATCGCGAACTGGGGATCAAAACGATCCAACAAATTGACGCGCCCGGTGATGGAAAAAGTCGCAGGCATTGATGCCCGCGCAGAGTTGCCGAAATTTGCTGGCAAGACCTTCATGATGCGCGCCAAGGCGGAAGATGCCGCGGGCACGCTGACCGTGAATGCAAAGGCACCCGGCAAAGGCCGCAAAGCCGCGCTCTTCGCCACCTGTTTTGTGAATTACAACAATCCGACTGTCGGTGAGGCAGCGCGCAAACTGCTCGCGCACATCGGTGTCGACACGCAGCCCGCCTATCCCGGCTGTTGCGGCATGCCGCACCTTGAAAGCGGCAATATCGAGAAGGTGGCGGACCAGGCGCGAAAGGTTTCAACTGAACTGAAGCCGCTCATCGATGAGGGCTATGACATTATCGCGCTCACCGCGTCCTGCGGTTTGATGCTGAAATTTGAGTGGCCGCTTATCCTGCCCGATGACGAGAATGTAAAAGCTCTGTCAGAGGCAACCTTCGATGTGGATGAATATGTTGTCGACATTGCGAAGAAGGAAGGCCTGCCCGACGGCATGATCCCTGTTGAGGGCGGCGTCACAGCGCACCTTGCCTGCCATGCCCGGGCTCAGAATATGGGGCCAAAGTCAGCTGAGATGATGCGGCTGATCCCGGATACAAAAATTGATGTGGTTGAGCGCTGTTCGGGCCATGGCGGTACCTTTGGCGTCATGAAGGATACGTTCGACCTTGCGATGAAGGTCGGCAAGACGGCGGCACGCAATGTCGCCAAAACCGAAAACAAATATGTAACGTCTGATTGTCCACTTGCTGCCAAACATCTCGTACACGAAGTCGAGACGCTCAACGGAGACGCAGATCCTAAACCTCTGCCGCAAGCCCAACACCCGATTGAAATAATGGCCCGTGCTTATGGCCTGATTAACTAAAGCGTTTCCAGGAAAAGTGGCCAGGTCCAACTTGGCGGTTTTCCGTCCGGAAACGCGTCAACAGATTTGACAGAGAGACGTAGAATGAGTGCTGCCCGCAAATCCATTTCGCCCGACGACATTCTCGACATGCAAACCTATGAGGGCGAGCGGAATGATCGTCGCGCGCGCCTGCGCGATATCAAACGCGACCGCCGCGTGGAAGTAGGGCCCAGTGTGACCTTTTATTTTGAGAGCTACGACACCATGCTGCACCAGATCCACGAGATGCTGCGCATTGAGGGCGGCGGCGACGAACAGTTGAAAGATGAGTTGGAGGCTTACAACCCGCTGATCCCGCAGGGCCGTGATCTGGTCGCGACGCTTATGTTTGAGATTGATGATGAAGTCCGGCGCGATCGCATGTTGCGTCAACTCTCCCATGTGGAAGAGACCTGCTATCTGCAGGTGGGCGATCAGAAGATCATGGCGCGGGCGGAAGATGATGTAGAGCGTACAAAGGATGACGGCAAAACATCGTCTATTCATTTCCTGCATTTTGATCTGAGCGATGCCCAGGCCGAGGCCTTCAAGAATGGAGACGTTATTGTCTCCGTTGGCATTGGACATGAGAACTACGCCCATGCAGCAGGTCTGAGTAAGTCTGTACGGTCTGCACTGGGTGGCGATCTCGACTAGAGCATTTCCAACAAAAGTTGCAGACTTTTGTGGTTCGAAAATGCGACAGACAAAAAGAGTCAGACAGGTGTTTGTTAGTCAGTAAAGAAGCGAAACGCTTTAGGGTGCCGCTTTACTCAAAGCGTTCTTCTGAATAGACACCCCAAAGATCCCGTTTCGCGATCCAGCCTGTATAGCCGCCAGCTTGGGCCTGGCACCAATCGGCCCCGCATGCTTCAAGGGCGACGACCACACCCGGCTCGGCTGCCGCGATTGTCTCGCCGGTGCCGCCCGGTCCGTCAAGCAGGTTGGCGGTTTCTTCGCCATTCGAGGGTTTGACGAGCCCATGACGTCGCCCGTCCAAGAGCGTGTGATAGATCCAACCCACATCGCCATCCATGTCGCGAACGCGGCGCCAGTTTTCAAACTCTGCCAATACTTCGATCGGCAAGCCTTTGCGCTGATAGACCCAGCGAACCGGATGGGACCGGCTGGGGCCGACGCGCACATTCACCTTATTGGCTTTGAGGCTCACAAATCGAGGCAGAGGCAGGCCTGTTTCTATCCCCACAGGCTCATTTTCCGCACGAACAGGTATCTCCAGCTCGCCAAAACCCGTCAAGACCAGGGCAACCGCAAGGCCACAAGCCCAGAAGGTGCGTTTGAGGGAAGGAATAGGCTGCGCCAGGCGCACGGGAAATCCTCGCAATTTAGCCATGGAATGAATCACATTTACCCTTATGCAAGCGGGGGCTCACAGGGTCAAGGAGTGGGGTGACCGGAACCGCAAGACTTTGCGACCGCATGCGGGCTCTGCTAGACAAGGGGTCTCGTTATAATAAGAAAGGCGTCCTCTGTTCATGGCTACAACGCCCGAAAAGCCTCTTGTCATTGTCACCCGCAAATTGCCGGATGCCATCGAAACGCGTTTGGGCGAACTCTTTGAGACCCGGCTCAACGAGAGCGATGAACCTATGAGCCAATCAGCACTGGCGAACGCCATGCGCGAGGCTGACGTGCTGGTGCCGACCGTGACCGACCGTATTGACGGGCGGCTTATGGCGCAGGCGGGCGATAAGCTTCGCCTGATTGCCCAGTTTGGAACCGGCGTCGACAATATTGATGTGGAAAGCGCAATCGCCAGAGGCATCACCGTCACCAACACACCCAGCGTTTTGACAGAAGACACAGCGGATATGACCATGGCGCTGATCCTCTCTGTGCCACGGCGTCTGGTGGAAGGGGTCGACTATCTTCAGGCACGCGCGGCCACCTGGACCGGTTGGTCACCCACCTGGATGTTGGGTCGGCGTATTGGCGGCAAGAAGCTCGGCATTCTGGGCATGGGGCGCATAGGCCAGGCAGTGGCGCGCCGCGCCAAGGCATTTGGCTTGGACATTCACTATCACAATCGCCATCAACTGAGCGCAGGAGTGGAAGAAGAGCTTCGCGCGACTTACTGGGAGAGCCTTGATGCCATGTTGGCTGAGGTTGATATCCTCTCGGTCAATTGCCCGCATACGCCCGCGACCTATCATCTGCTCAATACGAAGCGTCTGAAGCTCATGAAGCCCGAAGCCTATATCGTGAATACGGCACGTGGCGAAGTGATTGACGAAAATGCCCTGGTGCACGCCTTGGAGAATGAAGAGATCGCCGGCGCGGGGCTTGATGTGTTTGAGCAGGAACCAGCGGTGAACCAGTCGCTCGTCAATCACTCCAAGGTTGTGTTGCTGCCGCATATGGCGTCAGCGACATTTGAGGGACGGATGGAAATGGGTGAGAAGGTGCTGATCAATATCCGCACCTGGGTCGACGGGCACAAGCCACCAGACCGGGTGATCCCTGCGATACTCTAATTATCTGTGAGCTGAGAGGTCGGTGATCGTGGGACTATCGCCGGTCAGCGGATTGGCTGGATCGTGACGCAGGGTGATCGTACGCACGCGCGCATCAAGGGCGTCATAGATCAGCAGCTTGCCGACAAGGCCGGTGCCAGTCCCGGTCAGTTCCTTAATCACCTCAAGCGCCTGCATGGACCCCATAACGCCGGTAAGCGCGCCTAGAACACCTGCTTCCTCGCAGGTCGGCACCAAGCCATCCGCCGGCGCCGTGGGAACAAAATCGCGATAGGTGGGAAGCGGCACACCGTCCGCATCGGTCTCATATCCCTTATAGGTGCTGATCTGCCCGTCAAATCGACCAACGGCTGCTGACACCAAGGGTACCCGCGCAAAGTAGCAGGCATCGTTTACCAGAAACCGTGTCTGGAAATTATCGCAGCCATCCGCGACTAGATCATATTGACCAATGAGCGTCGCTGCATTGGTGGCATTAAGACGCGCTTCATGAGTGATGACCGAAACATCTGGATTAATGCGCGCAATGGCGTCCGCCGCACTTTCAACCTTGGCACGACCCACATCTTCCGTGCCATGAACGACCTGTCGCTGCAGGTTGGAGAGTGACACATGATCATCGTCAATAATACCGATCGTGCCCACACCGGCAGCGGCAAGGTAAAGCAAAAGAGGTGATCCAAGCCCGCCGGCGCCCACAACCAGCACTTTTGATTGCATCAGCTTCTGTTGGCCGGGTCCGCCAATTTCCTTCAGCACAATGTGCCGCGCGTAACGCTCCAGCTGATCGTCATTGAGGGCCATGGGTTTCTCCGGTGAACAGGCTTGTCTCTATCGGCCACGAACGGCTGGAAATGTCAATCGCAGAGCCACTATGCAGAAGGTACTGGCGCCAGGACAACCGCCTGTGTTGAGCGGCCAATGCGACCATGTACATCATGGATCTCTGACTCAGTCAGGCCACGGCCGTCGGAAAACCAGTCAGATCGTGTCTTAATACCGACCCACGGACCGACAGGGAGTCGTGAGAGGTGCATCGAGAGATCCGCGTTGGGCCAGCCGCCAGCATTGGGTCGCCCACCGGTCGCAACAACGGAAAAGAGTGTCGAGAAATCGGCAAAGCTAATGGTGGAGGCGAAGGGCGTTGCTTCTTCAAACAAAGGGCGTGTCGCGCGTATCCAGATGGTACCGTCATTGTCTTCGCGAATGTCGACTGCATTTAGAAACGATGCGGCCATCGGCTCACGGGGGAATTGCCACTTGGGCACATCTGCAGGATCAAGCAGAGGTGTGCCTGGAACACTTCCCTGGATCGCCTCTGAAATCCCGGTGATTTCAGATCCGTCGGGAACGCCCCTGAGGAAACACATGGACGCTTTGGCCTGGAGCTTGTCATTCGCCCAAAGCTCGTTTTCATAGACGGCGACGCGGCCGCCTTCGCGCACTGCTATGGGCCGCGTTTCAACAAGCGTCGCAGGAGCGGGGCGCAGAAGGTAAACAGCTGCCGAGATCGCAGAGCCATGTCCTGCTTTTCCAGAAAGTGTTTCAAGCTCGCCGGTAAGGAGACCAGAAACCGCTCCTCCATGCATGCCACCAAACGGTCCCATACTTTGGGGCGCTGGTTGCCACTTGCCCGACTCAGGTGTGAAGACGGCGGTGCTTGAGGGAGCATTCATGGGGTCATTCCTTTTTACGCGAGCGAGTGTGTACATAGGACAGGGAAGAGACTGAAACCAGTCCAGCCGGCCACTTCAGTAGGGGCCAAAACGAGAAACGGGCAGTTCCATTGAACCGCCCGCGCCTATTCGTGCCGTCTAATAGCGGAGGGGAATCAACCTTCCATCAGCAATTCTTCAACCTGGCCCAGCCTGTCTTTGCCAAAAAAGCCTTCATCGCCAACAAAGAAGAAAGGGATTCCAAAGACGCCACGGTTTGCCGCTGCTTCCGTATTTTCAATGAGTTTTTGCTTCACGTCCTGTTCCTGCGTTCGGGCAAGGAGCCGTTCTGCATCAAGACCATTGGCCGCAAGCGCTTTGGCGACCACTTCCGGGTCATCCATTTTCTGCTCGTCTTCCCACATGGCGGTTGCGACCACGTCAATATATTTCATTTTATCACCATCCATCTCAGCGGCGATCAGTCCACGCATGATCAGCAGTGTGATGACGGGGAAATGGGGGTTGAATTTGAACTTATCGAGCTTGTGCTTCTTGATGAAGCGCTGTGTCTCAAGCTGTTCATATTCGAGTTTTCCTTTCACGCCCCCAAACGCAATCATCGGTGGTTGATTGTTCGTTATCTTGTGAATGCCGCCGAGCAATGCCGGCATGTAGTTGAATGTGGCACCGGTGCGTGCTTCGATTTCCGGCACAAGCTTGTGGCTCAAATATCCGTTTGGACTTCCGAAATCGAAAATAAAGTCGACTGTTTTTCCCATTGTCTTCCCCTCTGTATTAGCGTCCCTGAAAATTGGGTTCCCGCCGCTCCATCATGGCGGCAACGCCTTCTTGCACGTCCTCACTTGCAAATGCCTTCACTCTTTTTGGAGCGACATCCGCATAAGCCGCAGCCTCGCCTTCAGTAGCGGCTTTACGCGCATGAGCGAGTGTGGTGCGAACACCAAGTGGTGCCATGGCGGCAATGCGTGTCGCGATCTCCACAGCTCGATCAAGCACATGGTCTGGTGCGGTGATTTCCTGCGCCAATCCGATCCGGAGAGCTTCTGCAGCATCAAACTGATCCGCCGTTAGAACATAGCGCATCGCGTTGCCCCAGCCGCATTGTTCTGCAAACCGCCAGCTGGCACCGGCGAACGGGAATATTCCGCGTGCGACTTCGAGCTGTGCGAAAACTGTCCCCTCAGCGGCAACACAAATGTCTGAGGAGAGAGCAAGTTCAATCCCGAGTGTGTAACAACGACCATGTGCGGCCATTACGACAGGTTTGGAGCATGGCTCGGTTTCAAGACCGTAGGGGTCAAGCTGGTCTTTCGGCCGTGGCCCGCCCTCTTCGGAAAGAGAACCAGCGAGTGACATGAGGTCGAGCCCGGCGGTAAATGCCTTGCCGTGTCCATGAAGGACCCCGGAGCGCAGATCGTCATTCGTGTGAAGATGCATATAGGCGCGGCCAATACCGGCAAGCATGTCGGCATCAAATGCATTCATCTTATCTGGCCGATTGATCCCGATGAGGGCCACATGTCCGCGCACTTCAAAGCTGATCTTCTCAGTGCCGGTAATCACTGTTCCTGTCATTATGTCCGTCCTGACCTATCAAAAATTTTCCATCCAGGGGCGCAGGTCCATTTCGTGGGTCCATACATCTCTGGGCTGGCAATGAATGTTCCAGTAGGCGTCCGCAATATGATCGGGTTGCAGAATGCCGTCTTGGTCTTTCAGCGCATAGCGTTCTGGAAAATTCTCTGCGATCCATTGGGTGTCGATGGCGCCATCAAGGATTGGATGGGCAACATGGATGCCCTTGGGGCCGAGCTCGCGAGCGAGACTTTGTGCCAGCGCACGAAGCGCATGTTTTGCACCGGCAAAGGCAGAGAAACCCGACCCACCCCGGACACTGGCCGTGGCGCCCGTAAAGAGCATGGTGCCGCGCTCTCGGGGCAGCATTTTCTTGGCGACCTCGCGGCCCATCAGGAAGCCGGAGAAACAGGCCATTTCCCAAACCTTGAAATAGACCCGCGATGTTGTCTCTGTGATTGGAAAGTTCACATTGGCGCCGATATTGAAAACGGCAACTTCAATGGGCGCGATCTCAGACTCGATTTTTTCAACAAGATCGATCATCTGGTCTTCCTTGCGCGCATCCACGCCAAAAGCATGGGCCTTACCCCCAGCGGCGGTGATTTCATCGACGAGAGGCGCCAACTGGTCACCATTCCGGCGGACGACACAGGCTTCAAACCCTTCTCTGGCGAAGCGTTTAGCAATCGCACCGCCGGTGGCATCACCTGCTCCAATGACCAGAATTGCTTTCTTTTCAGCCATTTACCGTCTCCCAATCTCGCCAAATTAGATAAGTTCCTTTTTAGAACTTGAATGGTAAAGTGGGTTCCAATTGGGAACTTGTCAAGCTAGTTTCTGACTTAAGAGAGAAAAGGACGAAACACATGCGCTGGCGCGACCTGAAAGATGAACCCTGTTCCGTCGCTCGGACCTTATCCGTGATCGGCGACCGCTGGACCCTTATGATCCTGCGCGATTGTTTTGTGGGCCTTCGCCGGTTCGAACATTTTGAGGCAAGCCTCGGCATCACCCGCCACGTATTGGCGGATCGGTTGAAGAAGCTTGTTGATGAAGGTGTCTTGAAAAAGGTGCCCTATGGCGAGGCGCCGGTGCGCGAGGAGTACCGCCTCACCGAGCGGGGCTTTGAGCTCTACCCGGTTGTGCTATCGATTGTGCAGTGGGGCGACAAACACATGGCAGATGAGCGGGGTGCGCCCATCGTCCGCCGTCATGAGAAATGCGGAAACATCGTTCAGGGAAAGATGGTCTGTTCAGACTGTGGCGAAGAGCTGGACGCCAGAGAGTTGACCGTCGAAAAAGGTCCTGGGTTCATTAACGCAAAAGAAAACCAGGCCGGTTAACACCAGACCTGGTTTCCAAATCAGATTCTTTGAAAAGACTTAAAGCCCGTCAAAGAGCGCTGTTGAAAGATAGCGTTCTGCGAATGACGGAATAATCACGACAATAGTTTTGCCTTCCATATCGACGCGACTGCCAATTTCGAGTGCCGCGGCAATGGCGGCACCTGACGAGATGCCGACGGGCACCCCTTCTTCCTTCGCCACACGGCGCGCCATCTCAAAGGCAGTTTCATTGCCGATGGTAACCACATCATCAATGAGCGAGCTGTCGAGATTGCCTGGGACAAATCCTGCACCAATCCCCTGAATTTTATGAGCGCCTGGTGCGCCACCAGAAAGAACAGGGCTGTCCTCTGGCTCAACCGCGATCATCTTGAATGATGGTTTCTTCTCTTTAAGCGTCGCCCCAACACCGGTAAAGGTACCGCCGGTCCCCACGCCGGAGATGACGACGTCAACGGCGCCGTCTGTATCATTCCAGATTTCTTCAGCCGTGGTGCGCTGATGAATGGCCGGGTTTGCCGGGTTGTCAAACTGCTGCGGCATGACCGAATTGGGATATTCATTGAGCAGCTCTTCAGCGCGGGCAAGCGCTCCCTTCATGCCTTTGTCAGCTGGTGTCAGCTCAAGCTCAGCGCCGAGGAGGGCCAGCATTTTCCGACGTTCAATCGACATGCTTTCTGGCATGCAGAGGATCAGGCGATAGCCTTTGGCCGCGCAAACAAAAGCAAGTGCGATACCCGTATTCCCTGATGTCGGCTCAACAATAATTGTCTCAGGTGTAAGGAGGCCGCGGCTTTCTAAGTCTTCAATCATCGCAACACCAATGCGGTCTTTGACGCTCGACAATGGATTGAAGAATTCAAGCTTCAGAAGAATGTCTGCTTTGACGTTTCGTTCTTTGGCGAGTTTGTTCAGCCGCACCAAAGGTGTATTGCCGATAGTATCTGTGATGTCGTTGTAGATACGGCCGCGTCCCGGCTTATTGTCTGCCTGGCTCATAGTCTTACTCCCTGTGTGAGAAGATCACTCATCTTCCGTGAGTTGTTCTAAATCGTAAAGTCTGCATCGCTTTTGATTTCGCCGTCGGCGCCTACCTCGGCAGCATTTCGGCAAAGATCCTCAATGGTCACGGCATCAAGTTTTTCCATCATGTCTGATTGAATTGTATCCCATATGGGGCCAATGACCTTTTCGCTCAAGACAGAAGGTGTATCACGCGGTTCATCCGCCAGTTCCATGGCACCCACAATCCGCACAATGTCACCCATGGAGATCCGCCGCCGTTCCCGCGCAAGCCGGTATCCACCCTTGGGGCCTCGCACACCTTTGAGAATATTGGCATGCACTAGCTGCTGCATGACCTGTTCCAGGTATCGCTGCGGGATGCCTTGGCGCCGGGTAATGTCTTTCGATTGAACCGGGTCGGGCCGCGCATTCACGGCAACATCCAGAACCGCTTCAAGAGCCAAGAGTGTTTTTTTCGATAGTCGCACTGTTTGCTGCCCTTCCTTTTCCGGTGCTCAAGAGCCGCCGGTGCCCGTAGAACCAAATCCACCGGCACCCCGGTCGGTCTCTGGCAGGCTGTCATGTTCCTCAAAAATGCCGCGTGTCACAGGCGCGATGATCATTTGCGCAATGCGCATGCCTCTCGTGATCACCAGCGGGTCGGCCCCATGATTGATCAAGATGACCTTCACCTCTCCGCGATAATCGCAATCGATCGTGCCCGGCGAATTGAGCGCGGTCACACCATTCTTCGCAGCCAAACCCGAACGCGGGCGGATCTGCGCTTCATAACCGTGGGGCAGAGCCATAGCGAGACCGGTCGGAACCATATCGCGCGCGCCGGGCGCCAGCACCAGCTCTTCACCCTCGGGGATTGCGGCCTGCAGATCGAGACCCGCCGCACCGTCCGTCTCATATTGCGGGAGAGGCAGGTCGCGCCCGTGGGGCAAACGCTGAACGGGTACGGAAACTTCCGAAAAACTCATGGTCATTCCTTAAAAGTGATCTGCAACGCGGAGCGCCAGGCGCTGCGCAACATCCGCCTTCGACATTGAAGGCCAGTCTTCGTGGGCATTGGCAGTGATGAGATGAACGCTGTTCATGTCACCGCCCATAATGCCGGTGCCGGGAGACACGTCATTGGCGACAATCCAGTCACACCCTTTGCGTGCCCGTTTGGCTTGTGCGTAGTCGACAACATTTTCTGTCTCTGCGGCAAAGCCGATCACCAGACCAGGGCGCAAGCTTGCATGTTGGGACAGGGTTTTCAGAATGTCGGGGTTTTCAACCAGGGCGAGCGCGGGCGGTGTGCCGCTGCCATCCTTCTTCATTTTCTGGTTGGCACTTTGATCAACACGCCAATCTGCGACAGCGGCAGTACAGACCGCAATGTCTGCTGGCAGTGCTGCTTCGCAAGCGGCTAGCATTTCGCGAGCAGTCTCTACATGTTTCACGTGAACACCAACAGGATCAGCTTGGACCGTCGGACCGGCAACAAGCGTTGTGTCGGCGCCCAGGCGTGCAAGCGCGGCAGCGATCGCGTGGCCTTGTTTGCCAGAGGAGCGGTTTGCAATGTAGCGCACGGGATCAATCGGCTCATGGGTAGGCCCGGATGTGACAAGTGCAGCCTTTCCTGAAAGCGGACGGCCAGCAGGGTTTGCAAGCTGCTCTTCAACGGCCTGTATAATTTCCATCGGTTCTGCCATGCGGCCCGGGCCAAATTCGCCGCATGCCATGTCCCCGTCATTGGGACCTACAAAGTGAATGCCATCACCCTGGAGCGTCGAAACATTGCGCTGGGTGGCCGCATGCTCCCACATACGTACATTCATGGCAGGCGCGACGAGCACGGGCTTGTCTGTTGCAAGGAGCGCTGTCGTGGCGAGGTCGCTCGCAAGACCGCCGGCCATCTTGGCCATAAGGTCAGCTGTGGCAGGCACAACGACAAGCAGGTCTGCATCCCGCGAGAGTTGAATATGGCCCATCTCACTTTCCTGAGTGAGATCGAAAAGAGATTGGTAGACCACATCTTCCGTCAGGCTTGAGACGGAGAGAGGCGTCACGAACTCACCTGCGGCCTGGGTCATGATCGCGCGGACACTGGCGCCACGTTCACGCAACCGCCGGATAAGCTCCAGACTCTTATAAGCTGCAATACCGCCGCCAATGATCAGCAAGATACGGCGACCATTCAGGCTCAGGCCAGATGAGGACATATGTGAAACTCCTGGAAAGCACGGGGTTAGCTGGACATCAGCTGACCAATGCAATCTGTTGGTGGAGAATATAGGGTTTCACGGTGACTTTGTGTAGATCAATTTCCCGTTAGATGGAAAGACAGCCTGATTTGCTCAGCTCACGGTAAATGAGACCAGTTTCTCCCGCGAAACCGGGCTTGGAGACACGCAAAAAGGGTGAAAGGTACCGAAAAAGAGGTCCGGATCGATCACGGCCTCTGGCGCCTTAACGCCGGTGCCCGCGATTTTCCCTTCGATATAGAGTTTCAACGCCACAGCAAGAGGCACGCTGGTGATGCCCGCCATGCCGTCTTTCGGAAGAGAGGTGATGGCCGCGGCGGCAATAGCCGGGCGCCCGTCGAGGCGGCCCTCTGCCAGCGCAAAGAGGGACGGGAATTTTGGACCGGAAAGTCTGGACGCGATCCAGGCGATAAAGGATTGAAAGGCAGACCCGCCCCCGTCGGAGAAAGAACCAGAAATTTCTGCAGCCGCCTCATCGATTGTGATGCGGCCCGCATCAATGCGACGGGCAAGATCTTTCAATCCCATCGCATCCAGCCGGTTGAGCACCATGGCGTTCGACGCTTTGGTGACATGATTAAAGGTCAGGGGGAGTGTGACTGGTTCCGGATGGCCCACCGTCCATAATGTTCGTTGCCCGATGCCAGGATAGGTCACCTTCAAAGGCTGCAAGGGTTTGACCGAGGTGAGCTTGCCGTCGACCCAGCTCGTGACATTGCCGGAACATTGTTCCATCCAATGGACGAAGGCGGCATTCCCGCCCTCTTCATTGAGATCAAGATCGCCCATCGGTCCATCCGGATCATCGTCAAGGCTCCAGCCGGTGATCAAGTGATCAATCTCGTCCAGCGCTGTGCATGTTTTGGCTGCAAGCAGATTTGAAATCCCAGGGCTCGCTCCTATGCCGACAATGGCGAGCACATTGTTGGCTTGTGCTTTGTCGTTCAATGCGAGCATTTCAAGCGTTGGCTCAGGGTCGTCACAAATGTCGAAATAGGGGGTCCCTGTCTCTATAGCGGCCGTGAGAATGGGGACGCCGAAACGAAAGAAAGGCCCGACACAATTGAGCACCGCCTCCGCCTCACTAAGAGCTCTGTGAAGTGCTGTTGGGTCTGTTACATCAAGTTTTAGCGCACGTGCTTTGGAACCGCATTTTTTGGCGATGCGATCTGCGCATTCAAAATCCAGGTCAGCGAGTGTAAGCCCGGAAATCTCATCATATTGAGCCACGGTTTCGGCAGCCTTCGCTCCCATCCCGCCTGCGCCGAGAACCAGAACCTTCATGTCGTCTCCATAGCCGATGGCAGAATAGGGGCAGAATAGGGAATGTGACCTTAGGCGAAGACTTAGATATTGTCTTGTAAGGCAGCACTGGTTGATCGGGATAGATCTAAAGGATCTGTGTTACCGCCAAAGCGACAAGGGCTAGTGCTGCAACCCACATGGCCGCGCGGCTCCCACGTTCCTCGGTCCGCTGTGCCTTGCCGATGGCATCAGCAGTGCTGGGATGAAGTTTGATGCCGGCACCATCAATGCTCTCGCTCACCAACCGGCTGGTCTTGTCGACCCGATCAATAAAGTCAGGCAGATGAGTGACAACACGGCCGAGCGCAGCGGCACTGTCCGTGGCATCCTGGATCATGCCTTCTGGTCCCAGGCGTTCTGCCATCCAAGAAGCGAGGATCGGTTCGGCGCTGTCCCAGATATTATGTTCGGGATCGAAATGACGCGCGACGCCTTCAACCACGACCATGGTTTTTTGCAGCAGGATCAGCTCAGGCCGCGTTTCCATATCAAACTGATCGGTGACCAGGAAGAGCTGCGCCAACAAACGGCCCATGGAGACGTCTTTGGCATCTTTCCCGAAGATGGGCTCTCCAATTGAGCGAAGCGCTTGAGCAAATGTATCGACATTCTTGTCTTCCGGAACATATCCGGCTTCGAAATGAATTTCCGCAACCCGGCGATAGTCCCGCCTGACAAAACCGAAGAGAATTTCTGCAAGGAACCGTCGCGACCGTTGATCAAGGCGTCCCATAATCCCGAAATCAACTGCAACCAGCGATCCATCCTTGTCGACGAAGAGGTTCCCCTGGTGCATGTCCGCATGAAAAAAACCGTCTCTAAGCGCGTGGGTCAGGAAGGTCTGGATCACCCGCGTGCCTAGCTCCGCCATATTATGCCCGGCAGCTGCAACCGCTTCCGCATCGCTCGCCGGGATGCCATCGATCCATTCCATGGTCATGACGCGCCGCGCCGTGCGTTCCCAGTCGATTTCGGGAACTCTGAAATGTTTGTCGCCCGCGATGTTCTGCGCCATTTCAGACATGGCGGCGGCCTCAAGGCGCAAGTCCATCTCAAGGGCCACACTGTCTGCCAGAGTTTGCACAATTTCGACGGGGCGCAGCCGTCGGGCGGATGGCTGAACCCGTTCAATCAGGCGCGCAACCCAGAAAAAGCTCTCAAGGTCAGCAGCAAATCGTTTTTCAACATCAGGACGCAGCACTTTGACGGCAACATTGCGATAGGCAAGACCATCAGGTCGGTCCCCGTCGGAACGTTCCGTGTCTGCAATGGTTGCTTTGTGTACCTGAGCGATGGATGCCGCCGCGACTGGATCCCCAAGATCGACAAAAAGATCCCCCACCTTTTGGCCGAGATCGCTTTCAATGGTTGCTATGGCGATGGACTGATCGAACGGTGGCAGCTTGTCGCGAAGAAGCGCCAGGTCGCCGGCAAGGTCGGCGCCGATAATGTCGGCACGTGTCGCCAAAAACTGACCGAGCTTGATGTAGGAGGGTCCCAAGACCTGCAAGGCGGTGGACAGCCGTTCTGCCTCATCGTCGCTTGCATCGGGTTTGGGTTCCCAGGGCAGACGGATGGAGGCAAGGGACCTGCCAACTTTTACTACCGCTGGAACATCGTCTTCAAACTCCGGCGGAAACAAAGCGTCATAGCGGGCCATGACGCGGCCCGCGCGCACAAGTCGGATCATGTTGCGAAGGGCGCCCATGAGGTTAAATCCGCCAGCCCCAATGAAGGGCGACAATGCCGCCGCTCAAGCTTTGATACTGAACATTCTCAAAACCAGCATCTTCAATCATCGCCTTAAAGACATCCGGTTTCGGAAACTGACGCGTGCTTTCAATGAGATATTGATAGGGGCCTGCGTCACCGGTCACCGCTTTGCCGATAGGCGGGATCGCATTGAAGGAGAGGAAATCATAAACCTGCTGCAGTTCGGGTGTGACCATGTGAGACATTTCCAGAACCACAAACCGCCCACCGGGTTTCAAAACCCGATAGGCGTCGCGCAGAGCGTTCTGCATGCGGGTGACATTGCGAATGCCAAGTGCAATGGAATAAGCATCAAAATGCCGGTCAGGGAATGGGAGTGTCTCTGCGTCGCCGCAGATAAATTCCGTGCGCTCCTTATAGCCCTGCTCTTCGGCGCGGGTCCGTCCCACGTCCAGCATGTGATCATTAATGTCACAAACCGTGACCTGGGCGTTTGCTCCCGCGCGATCGAGCGCGCGAAAAGCAATATCGCCTGTACCGCCTGCAACGTCAATCAGGTGCCAGGGACGATCATTCCGAGGAGGTCCCAGCTTGTCGACCATGGCCTGTTTCCAGGCACGATGAAGACCCACCGTCATCAAGTCGTTCATCAGGTCATAGCGATCGGCGACCTTTTCGAAGACGGAATAAACCAGACGTGTTTTTTCCTCTTCGGAAACAGGCTTGAATCCGAAATGCTTGGCTCTGCTGTCATCAGCATATTTGTCTGGGTCGGCGGACGTCATAAAAGCGGTACCTCTTGGCGGCGGACCATAGCGGAAGCGGCAGAACCGCGCTACTTTGCGCCGTTCTTTCTTAATGTGCCCTTTCGACGCGTCCTATGACACCGCGAAACGGCGCTATTCCTGACCCGAGTGAGCCTTAACGTCCATGCCGGAACTCCCAGAAGTCGAAACCGTCCGAAGAGGACTTGAGCCTTCGATGGAGGGACAGGTAATCGACAGCCTGGAAGTCCGTCGTCCAAACCTGCGGTTTCCCTTCCCCAAAGGCTTTTCGCGCAAAGTTTCCGGCCAAAAGGTGACGGGCCTAAGCCGCCGGGCGAAATATCTGCTTATTCATTTGGATAGCGGCCAGGTCCTTCTATCTCACCTCGGCATGTCCGGGCGTTTCACCATCTGCCCGCCTGAGGGTGTGGAGAATGTGCCGGGTGTCTTCGCTCATGAGGGCAGCAAAGCGGCACCGGATGGCACCGGCAAGCATGATCATGTGGTGTTCCACATGGAAGGCGGGACACGCATCGTCTATTCAGACCATCGCCGTTTTGGATATATGGACCTGATCGCAGAGGCGGCGCTGAGTGGGTCGAAGCACTTGGCGAGCCTAGGGCCTGAGCCGAATGGCAACGCATTCTCGGCCACCAGTCTTGCCGACGCATTGCGGGGAAAGAAGACACCCATCAAGTCCGCGCTGCTCGATCAGCGCGTTGTGGCAGGTTTAGGCAACATCTATGTATGCGAGGCGCTTTACCGTGCGCGCATTTCGCCCAAACGAACCGCCGCCACCATTGCCGGCAAAGGGCCAAAGCCAGCGCTGCGGGCAGAGCGGCTGGCTCCAATTATCCGCGACGTCATCAATGAAGCCATTGAGGCTGGAGGCTCCACACTGCGCGATTATGCGCAGGCGGATGGCGAACTCGGATATTTCCAGCACCGCTTTCAGATCTATGGGCGGGAAGGGGAGGCTTGTCTCACAAAGGGCTGCACCGCTAGTGTGGCGCGCATTGTTCAGAGCGGCAGGTCGAGCTTCTATTGTCCGTCCTGTCAGCGCTAGAGCATTTCCAGCTGAAGTTGCAGACTTCAGCGTCCGGAAATGCGAAATACTAAGAACCAGAGCACTTCCTATTATTCAAAGAAAATGAGAAGTGTCCCGACAAAGACCACAATGAAAAAGGCGAGCCACCATGGCCTATGAGACGATCAAGACAGAAACCCGCGGCAAAATCGGTCTCATTACATTGGATCGCCCCGAGGCCCTTAACGCTCTCAATAATCAGCTGGTTGAGGAGCTGGTGGAAGCAGTTGCTGCCTATGACGCCGACGAGGCGATTGGCTGCATAGTCATTACCGGGTCAGAAAAGGCGTTCGCAGCCGGCGCAGACATTAAAGAGATGCAGCCCAAATCCTATATGGATGTCTATAAAGAGGACCTCTTTGCAAAAGCCGGTCAGATCGCAGACTGCCGCACACCGACCATTGCGGCGGTTTCCGGCTATGCGCTCGGTGGTGGGTGTGAGCTTGCGATGATGTGTGACTTCATTCTTGCCGGAGATAATGCCCGCTTCGGTCAGCCGGAAATCAACTTAGGTGTTATTCCGGGGATTGGCGGCACCCAGCGCCTCACCCGTTTTGTCGGCAAGTCGAAAGCCATGGAGATGTGTCTCACCGGTCGCATGATGGAGGCCGATGAAGCCGAGCGCGCAGGTCTCGTGAGCCGCGTAGTGCCCAAAGAGTCTCTTTTGGAAGAGGCGCTGAAAGCGGCGGAAACAATTGCGTCCAAGTCATTGCCGGTGGCAATGATGGCAAAAGAGGCGGTGAACCGCGCTTACGAAGTGACGTTGAACGAAGGCATTCAGTTTGAGCGGCGTGTGTTCCACTCACTCTTTGCGACAGAAGACCAATCTGAAGGCATGGCGGCGTTCGTCGACAAGCGCACGCCTCAATTTAAAAACCGATAGAGGTCAAAAACCGGTACACACCTTTTAAGTGGCAAAAAACCGGCGGATTTTGGCGGCAAATGGGCTGTTGACGGACCTTTGAGGCCCTTGTATAACGCCCGCTCTCTTGCGACCTGGCATCTTATTGAGCTGCCGGGCCGCATGACATGAATTCACCGCCAGAACCTAGCTCTGATCTACTGACAGATAGAGCGTTTGCGAGAAACGGACACGACCGATGGCCAATACCAAATCGGCAAAAAAAGCGATCCGCCAGATTGAGCGCCGCACCGCTGTAAACAAGAACCGCCGCACACAGATGCGTTCGCAGGTTCGTAAAGTCGAAGAAGCCATTGCGGCGGGCGACCAGTCAGCAGCAAACAGCGCTCTCAAGGCAGCTCAGCCAGAAATTATGCGCTGCGCGCAAAAAGGGATCCTGCACAAAAACACAGCGTCCCGGAAAGTGTCTCGTCTGGCACAGCGCGTCAAAGCAATCGGAGCTTGAGGGATCTCCCCCAAGTATCTGTTAAATAAAGGATAGAGCGCTCAGCGCGATCCGAAACGACCCCGGCGCCGTCTACGGTTTCGGGGTTTTGTTTTGCGCAAACGCGTACGTGAAGACGGCGAACACAACGTGGCGATGCGTCTAGTAGGTGCGCGCAGATGAATCGCTACATTTTGTGATCAACATAAATCGGCTTGTGCAAGCCGATTTAGCGCAACTAATTTTCTGTCTTCTAAGTGACACTGCGTGTGCGTTTTGCAACAGCTTGTTCTTTAAACGTCGCACATGTGGAATCTTTCAAACTTTTTTTGACGGATTCGTCCACAGGCTACTTGCCACTCCCGCCGTCTCCCAGTATGGTTATCAGCCTCGGTAGACGGCAATGATTACTTGGTTTGTAAGTAGTGATTACCTTTTTATAAGTATTCATTTTCCAAAAATCGAGACGTCCAAAGTATTTACTTTAGAGGCGACAGTCCGACCCAAGATCGGACTCAGTCGAAGAGCGCCGTTGTGCTGTAGCGGTGACAGGTTTGGTCGGCCTGGACTTAAGGGGAGAGATGCGGAGCACATGGGCGTCAACGGAACATCATCACAACCTGCACTGATTCAAGGAGAACGTCCTTCGGACTATGCGGGTGATGTCACTGTCGATGAAGCATGGCGTGTTCTCCTTGAAGACAAGGACTCTGTTCTGATTGATGTGCGCACCAACGCGGAATGGTCATTCGTCGGCGTGCCCGACACATCGGCCTTGGGGAAGGAACTGTTCTGCGTTGAGTGGCAGAGCTTTCCCACGATGAATGTGAACGAAGAATTTGCGGCCACGGTTGCACAAGCGGTGAAGGAAGTGGGTGCGTCAGAGGAAACCAATTTGTTTTTCCTTTGTCGCTCAGGCGTGCGGTCACGATCAGCTGCGGTTGCAATGACCGCTGCCGGGTTTAAGGCAGCCCATAATGTAGCTGGTGGGTTTGAAGGTGATTTAGACGAAGAGCGTCACCGAGGGCGCTCAAACGGATGGAAAGCGGCAGGTTTGCCGTGGCGGCAGAACTAACAATTGATCGATGAGGCGAGAGCTTAATCGGTGACGACAAAAAGAGAGGCGGAATGCCGCAGCGCGGATAGGGGCGCACTGCAGTAGGAAGCCAAGTGGGGCAGGCAGAAAGAATGTCGAACAGCGAAAACGCGGCACGAGGGATCAATGGGGGCGATCAAATACAATATGGCTTGCAAGTGGGATCGAGCGACCTCTCAAAAGACCAGCATCCTCAAGAGGATGCACTAATGGCCGGTGAAGATCTCTCAAGCCAGTGGGCACGTGTGAAGGCGCGCATGTCAGTTGAGCTGGGAGAGGCTACCTACAATAGTTGGGTTAAACCCTTGGAGCTGATTGGCATTGGTGACGGTCAGGTAATGGTTGCCGCACCAACGAGGTTCATCAGGTCCTGGGTGGTTGCGCATCAATCAGACCGCCTGCTTCTTCTTTGGCAGGATGAAGATCCGAGCGTTGAACGTGTCGAAGTGCTCGTGAGTGCTGATACACGCGCGACAGGCATGGAAGCGCCGCTGCCCGGCGATGAGACCGCCAGCATTTTAAGTCAGAAGCCGAAGGCGCCCGCTGCAACCATACCGTCCACGCCAACCCAACGCACCACCTATGATGATGCGACGCCAGACGCCATGGGCGCGCCGCTTGATGAACGCTTCACCTTTGAGAATTTCGTCGTCGGCAAATCAAACGAACTTGCCCATGCCGCGGCACGGCGTGTGGCAGAAGCAACAGATGTTACCTTCAATCCACTCTTCCTCTATGGCGGTGTGGGCCTTGGCAAAACCCATCTGATGCACGCGATTGCCTGGGAGATCCGTCGCAGGCATCCAGATCGGAAGGTGCTCTACCTTTCCGCTGAAAAATTTATGTATCAGTTTGTGCGTGCGCTTCGCTTTAAAGACACAATGGCGTTCAAGCAGCAGTTCCGCACGGTCGACGTGTTGATGATTGATGATGTGCAATTCATCTCCGGCAAGGATTCCACTCAGGAAGAATTCTTCCACACGTTCAATGCACTGATTGACCACAATCATCAGGTCATCATATCGGCGGACCGGTCACCATCTGATCTCGAAGGCATTGAAGAGCGCATCAAATCACGTTTGGGCTGGGGCCTCGTCGCCGACATTCACGCGACAGACTACGAATTGCGTCTGGGCATCTTGCAGGCCAAGGCTGATTCGCTGGCTCTGCGCGCTGGCGCTGTTGAGCTGCCGCCGGGCGTGCTCGAGCTTTTGGCGCAGCGGATCACGAACAATATTCGCGAGCTAGAAGGGGCGCTGACCCGGGTTGTGGCTTATGCCTCTCTAGTTGGGCGACCCATCTCCGTTGAGATGGCACAAGAAGTCCTCCGTGACCTGCTGCGCTCAAATGAGCCGAAAATCACCATCGAAGAGATCCAGCGGCGCGTGGCGCAATACTACAATATCCGCCTCGCCGACATGCTCTCGCCGCGCCGGGCGCGAACCGTGGCCAGGCCGCGTCAGATTGCCATGTATCTCTCAAAGCAGCTGACAACGCGCTCCTTGCCAGAAATTGGCCGGAAGTTTGGCGGGCGTGACCACACGACTGTGATCCACGCGGTGCGTCGGATCGACGAGCTCTGCCGGGAAGACAGCGGTATGGAAGAGGATGTGGATCTTCTAAAGCGGATGCTGGAAGGAACGAGCCCCGATCTGGGGTAGCAGTCCTGTCTGGATCTTGTGAGGTCATGGAGGCCGAACGGAAGCCGCACACAATTTGAGGATAATCTGCCCTTAGAAAGGGCGGAAAACATTATCCCTCGGGCTCACCTCTGGTATAGTTAGCGTCTCTTATCGGGCGATTTGTCCCTCCAATCTTGGGGCAGCGGGCCGATTGCGAGGCTGCAGGGACGCGAGATGTGCGCCCTGCCGGGTCCCGCCATCGTAAAGACCCATCGTCCAGCAAATAAGTGAGCCTGCTGGAGGAGCAGAATGCAGACCTTGTTGACTGCGTGATGCGCTCCAATCTGGTTGTGAGGCCGAAAAAAGAAAGAAGAGTTTGGGGACCTATGAAGATCACAATTGAACGCGGTGCGCTCTTAAAGTCGCTCAATCATGTGCAAAGTGTCGTCGAACGCCGCAACACAATCCCGATCCTATCGAATGTGCTGATGCGCGCAGGTCAGGGCCAGTTGAGCCTCACCGCGACGGACCTGGATATTGAAGTTGTCGAAGCAACCACAGCTGACATTGGTCAGGAAGGTGGCACCACGGCGTCCGCTCATACGCTCTATGACATCGTCCGCAAACTACCCGACGGCGCCCAGGTTGAAATCACAGACGGCGAAGATGGGAAGCTCACTCTTCAGGCGGGGCGTTCACGCTTTGCGCTCCAGGCATTGCCGCAGGAAGATTTCCCGGCCATGTCAGCAGGCGATTTACCGCATCGTTTTGAAATGCCGGCGGAAGCCTTGGGGCGTTTGATCGACAAGACACGCTTTGCCATCTCCACAGAAGAGACACGCTATTATCTAAACGGCATCTACCTGCACATGGTGGAAGATGGGGCGCCCATGCTCCGCGCCGTGGCGACAGACGGTCACCGTCTGGCGCAGGCAGACTTTCCCTTGCCAGACGGCGCCGCAGGCATGCCTGGTGTCATCGTTCCCCGCAAGACCGTCCTCGAGCTTCAAAAGCTGGTGGAAGAGGAAGAAGGCATTGTTCGCATCGGCGTATCGGACACGAAAATCCGCTTCGAATTTGGCGGCGTGGTCCTGACGTCAAAGCTGATCGATGGCACCTTCCCTGACTACACGCGGGTCATTCCGGAAGGCAATGACAAGGACATGGAAGTAGACGGCAAAAAATTTGCCGAGGCTGTTGACCGTGTCTCAACCATTTCGACCGAGCGCTCTCGCGCGGTGAAGCTCAATATGGAAGAAGGGCGGCTCATTCTGACCGTCACCAATCCAGACAGCGGCAGCGCCACGGAAGAGCTGGGAGTTGCCTATAGCTCTGATGCCCTGGAGATCGGCTTCAACGCCCGCTACCTGCTCGACATTGCCGGTCAGCTCGATGGGGACAAAGCAATCTTCTCTTTGGCCGATAGCGGCTCTCCAACAGTTATTCGTGATGTCGACGATGAATCAGCGCTCTACGTGCTGATGCCGATGCGTGTCTAGCTGCCTTTGACCGGCACGCCATCAGAGGATCAGAGTATGTCGGGTCTGCCAGGCGGGGGCGAGCTTAGCCCTGCGCCTGCGGTTTTTCTGTCGCGTCTGGTTGTCACACACTTTCGCTCCTACGAACGCGCAGCTCTCGCCTTAGATGGACGCCCGGTCGTTCTGACGGGCCCCAATGGGGCCGGCAAGACCAATCTCTTAGAAGCAATCTCGCTCCTGTCGCCAGGCCGTGGTTTGCGCGGGGCGCCATTTACCGAGCTCGGCTTTAGAGCGTCCGGTGAAACAGACGCGCGCCATGGGTGGGCCGTGGCAGCAACGCTTACCCGCGATGGCGATGAAACCGTTGTCGGGACCGGTCAGGAACCGAGTATTGGCGATGCCCCGAGATCCAGAATGGTGCGCATTGACGGAGAAACCCAATCAAGTGCGGGCGTTCTGGGAGACTATCTCCGTGTGCTCTGGCTGACGCCGGCCCAGGATCGTCTCTTTATGGATGGCGCCACAGGCCGGCGTCGCTTTCTGGACCGGCTGGTGATGGGCTTTGATCCAAGTCACGGCACCCGCGCGAATGCATTTGAGAAAGCGCTGAGAGAACGCAATCGGTTGCTGAGCGAAGATGTGCGCGATGCCATGTGGTACGCCGCCATCGAAGAGCAGATGGCAGAATATGGTGTCGCTATGGCTGCTGCCCGTGTGGAGACCATTGCGCGGCTCAAAGGCGCGATCGAGGCGACAGCTGAAAGTGCGTTTCCAAAAGCCGTTCTGGCTCTCGAGGGAGAGCTCGAAAGCGCCGTCGCAAACGGGACCCCCGCAACCGATGCAGAAGACAGCTATCGCGCTGTTCTTGAAGAAATGCGGCCAAGGGACCGTGGCGCAGGGCGCACCCTTGATGGTCCTCATCGCAGCGACCTTCTGGTCCGGCATGCGCCAAAGGACATGGAGGCCAAGGCCTGCTCCACGGGCGAACAAAAAGCGCTTTTGCTAGGTCTTATGCTGGCAAATACTCGGCTCTTGGCCCATACGACCGGTACGTCGCCCCTGCTTTTGTTGGACGAAGTGGCTGCCCATCTGGACAGTGATCGTCGCGCCGCTCTCTTTGATGAGCTCTGCGATATGGGCATTCAGGCCTGGATGACGGGCACCGATGCGAGCCTTTTTTCATCTCTGGGCGCCCGCGCCCAGGGGTTTGTGGTTCGAGAAAATCGGGCCGAAATGACGCCTCTTTAAGGCCTTGAAAACGCTTAGCTATTTAAGCTCTGAAACGGCCCCAGAAATATAAGCGGTTGCGTTGTAACCTCTTGATTTTCAACCTATATTTGGGGCTGAAAAGAATCATCTTCAAAACGCAAAGAAGCCCCGATACATGTCTCATTCGATGAACGACGCCGATCCGACGGATCTCCTGAAGAACATGGCGAACCCGCTGCTGGAAAGTGGCCTTTTCAAATCCCGCACGATTCTCATTACCGGTGAAATTAATGACCGTGTCGCCCGTGCGACAAGTGAGCGTCTGTTGGCGATGGCTGGCGAGTCCGACGATCCCATCACTGTTGTTGTTTCGTCGCCCGGCGGCCACGTGGAATCCGGCGACATGATCCACGACATGATCAAATTCATTAAGCCAACCGTCCGTGTGCTTGGCACCGGTTGGGTGGCAAGCGCAGGCGCATTGATTTTCGTGTCGGCCGATAAGGAACATCGTTTCTGTCTGCCCAACACACGCTTCCTGCTGCATGAACCGCGTGGCGGCGTTGGTGGGTCTGCATCCGAGATCGACATTCAGGCACGCGAAGTGTTGAAAATGCGCGAGCGGCTCAACCATATCTTTGCAAAGGCAACAGGTCAGTCCTTCGAAAAAATCGTCGAAGACACGAACCGCGACTTCTGGATGAGTGCAGAGGAAGCCGTTGAGTACGGTGTCGTCAGCAAGATTGTTACATCGGTTGATGAGCTCAGCTAAGACCTGGCACCGGTGAGTGGGCAGTGGGCCTCCGGTCCGCGCCTCCCCGCCGTTGCATGAAATATGTCTCGCAAGAGCGAACCCCAAGGAGCAGAGCATGGCGGATGACGCCAACAAGAGCGCCGATTATGGCGCTGATAGCATTAAGGTCCTCAAAGGTCTTGATGCGGTGCGCAAGCGGCCCGGCATGTATATCGGCGATACCGATGATGGCTCAGGCCTTCATCACATGGTCTATGAAGTTGTCGACAATGCGATCGATGAGGCGCTGGCAGGCCATTGCGATACGGTCTCTGTAACACTCAATCCCGACGGGTCTGTCTCTGTTTCTGATAATGGGCGTGGTATTCCGACCGACATTCATGCCGAGGAAGGCATCTCCGCTGCTGAAGTCATCATGACCCAGCTCCATGCTGGCGGTAAGTTCGACCAGAATTCCTACAAGGTTTCTGGCGGTCTGCACGGTGTGGGCGTGTCGGTGGTGAACGCGCTGTCAGACTGGTTGGAACTGCGTATCTGGCGCAACGGCAAAGAACACCTTGTGCGCTTCGAGAATGGTGTCCCCGTGGCGCCATTGGAAGTCGTGGGCGATGCGGGCAATAAGGGCGGCACGCAGGTGACGTTTCATGCGTCGTCAGAAACTTTCACCACGACGGAATATGATTACGCGACGTTGGAACATCGACTGCGGGAACTGGCCTTCCTCAATTCTGGCGTGCGCATCACGCTGACGGATGCCCGCAATCCTGAGCCCAAAACCATTGAGCTTCTTTATGAAGGCGGTCTGAAGGCCTTTGTTCAGTTCCTGGATCGGACAAAGACAGCACTCATTGAAGAGCCTATTACGCTTTCTGAGGAACGTGATGGTGTCACGGTCGAACTGGCTCTGTGGTGGAATGACAGCTATCACGAGAATGTTCTCTGTTTCACAAACAACATCCCGCAGCGCGATGGTGGTACGCACCTGGCAGGTTTCCGGGGCGCGCTCACTCGCGTGATTAACGGTTATGCGGCCTCGTCCGGGATCGCGAAAAAGGAAAAGGTCACGCTTACCGGGGACGATGCCCGTGAAGGCCTCACCTGCGTTCTGTCGGTAAAGGTTCCTGACCCGAAATTCTCAAGCCAGACAAAAGACAAGCTCGTCTCGTCGGAAGTGCGCCCGATTGTTGAAAGCAGTGTGAACGAGACGCTCACCACATGGTTTGAAGAGCATCCGGCGGCCGGTAAGGCGATTGTTGGTAAAGTGGTGGAAGCCGCCGCTGCGCGCGAGGCGGCGCGCAAGGCCCGCGAGCTCACCCGCCGCAAAGGGGCGTTGGACATATCAAGCCTGCCCGGCAAACTGGCGGACTGCCAGGAGCGGGATCCGGCAAAGTCTGAACTCTTCATCGTGGAGGGTGATAGCGCGGGCGGTTCTGCCAAGCAGGGCCGAGACCGTAAGTCTCAGGCAGTTTTGCCGCTTCGAGGGAAGATCTTGAATGTGGAGCGGGCCCGTTTTGACAAGATGCTGGGCTCTGATCAGATCGGGACCTTGATCACAGCGCTGGGCACGGGCATTGGCCGCGAAGATTTCGACATCGAAAAACTCCGCTACCATAAAATCATCATCATGACTGATGCGGACGTGGACGGCGCACACATCAGAACGCTGCTGCTGACGTTCTTCTATCGGCAGATGCCGGAGCTGATTGAACGCGGGCATCTCTATATTGCCCAGCCACCGCTTTACAAAGTGCGTAAGGGTCAATCGGAGACCTATCTCAAAGACGAACCAAGTCTGCAGGACTACCTTGTTGCCACAGGTCTGGAAGACATGGTCTTCACAACCCATGACGGTGCGCAGCATGGTGGTGATGATCTGCGCGAGATTGTGGAGCAGGCTCGCAAAGCTGATGGAATCCTGAACGGTCTGCCAAGCAAATATCCAAAATTCGCTGTCGAACAGGCGGCGATTGCCGGCGCGTTGAACCCGGAACTTCTTTCAGAAGCCGAAGCGGCACGGGGCGCGGCCGACTATATCGCCCGACGCCTTGATCTCCTGTCTGACGAGACGGAACGCGGCTGGACGGGCCGTCCAACGCAGGATGGGGGCTTACGGTTTGAGCGCGAAGTTCGCGGCGTGACCGAAGATGTCACCATTGATGGGCCTTTGATCGCCAGTTCCGACGCACGGCGCCTGGACAGCATGGCCACCCATCTGCAGGAAGTGTATGTGAAGGCGGGCACGCTGACGCGGAAAGACGTGTCGCATGAAATCCGTTCGCCGAGCCAATTGCTGAAAGCGATCTTTGATGCGGGCACAAAGGGCTTGGCGCTAAGCCGCTATAAGGGGCTTGGCGAAATGAACCCCGAACAGCTTTGGGAGACGACCCTCGACAGTGAGGTGCGGTCGCTTCTGCAGGTACGCATTCGCGAGTTGGATGAGGCAGATGATCTGTTTGCCAAACTCATGGGCGACATTGTGGAGCCGCGCCGGGAGTTCATCCAGGACAACGCCCTCTCAGTCGTCAATCTGGATGTTTAGAGGATAAGACAGGCCAGCGACCGATAGGGGCGCTGACCTGTAGCCTGGCTTTATTACTGAAGCGATCGGTTGACCGCGTTGGTGACGGCTTTCAAGGATGCCGTGACAGTATTCGCATCAATGCAGGCGCCGTGCCCTACACCGTTTGCGCCGTCAACTTCCACATAAGCAGCAGCTTCTGCCCCTGAGCCGGTGGCAACAGCATGCTCGTGAAAGCCTTGAACGGAACCTGAGATCCCGGCGTCTGCCTCAAGGCCTGCGAGATAGGCGTCGATGGGCCCGGTGCCAGAGCCTTTGATGAGTTTTTTGTCGCCATTCACCGTGACGTCCGCTTCAATGCGACAGGTGGTGGCGCCGGATATCACCTTGCACCCGTGAAAGGTCACAGGGCCAGGTGTATTCACATAAGTATCCTGAAACACCTGCCAGATTGTTGTCGCATCAACTTCCTTGCCCGTCTCATCGCCAAGGGCCTGAATGACATTGGAGAAGTCCACCTGCATGGGTCGCGGGAGATCAAGCCCGTGACGGTCGGCCAGAATATGGGCCACACCGCCCTTGCCGGACTGGGAGTTGATCCGCACCACCGCTTCATAGGAGCGCCCCACATCTTTCGGGTCGATGGGCAGATAAGGCACTTCCCACATGTCATCGTTCCGCTGCTTGAGAGCGGAAAACCCCTTTTTGATGGCGTCCTGGTGCGAGCCGGAAAACGCTGTGTAGACCAGCTCGCCCACATAAGGGTGACGGGCAGGGATGGGCAGTTTGGTGCAGTCCTCAGCAACTTTTGCCACAGCATCAATGTCGGAGAAATCGAGTTCCGGGTCGACACCCTGGCTCATAATGTTGAGTGCAAGGGTCACCACGCAAACATTGCCCGTGCGTTCGCCATTGCCGAAGAGGGTGCCTTCCACCCGATCAGCCCCGGCCATCACGCCGAGCTCACTCGCTGCGACGCCGGTGCCCCGGTCATTGTGGGTGTGTAAGGACAGGATCACACTGTCTCGGTTTTTGAGAGTCCGGGCAAACCATTCAATCTGATCTGCGTAGATATTGGGCGTAGCCATTTCGACTGTGGCCGGCAGATTGACGATCATCTTCTTTTGTGGCGTTGGTTTCCAGATGTCCATCACCGCCTCACAAACCTCGATGGCAAAATCCATCTCGGTTCCCGTGAAACTTTCCGGCGAATATTGAAACACCCACTCAGTCTCAGGCGCTTGTTCGGCCAAAGAGCGAACCAGCTTAGCGCCGTCCGTAGCGATCTTTGTAATGCCTGCTTTATCCAGGCCGAACACGACCCGTCTTTGCAGCTCAGACGTGGAGTTGTAGAGGTGAACAATGGCGCGACGCGCTCCTTTCAGGGATCGAAAGGTTTCTTCGATCAGTTCGGGACGCGCCTGCGTCAAAACCTGGATGGTGACATCATCTGGAATGCGTCCCTCGTCGATGAGGGCACGAACAAAATCGAAGTCCGTTTGCGACGCTGCCGGAAAGCCCACTTCGATTTCTTTGAAGCCAATGTCGCAAAGCGTCTGAAACATGCGCTTCTTTTCTTCCACACTCATCGGATCAATAAGCGCCTGATTTCCGTCTCTGAGATCCACAGAACACCAGACCGGTGCTTGATCGATGGTGACATCAGGCCAGGTACGGTCCGGCAGCTTGATCGTTTGATAAGGTCGGTATCGCTGAAACGGCATCGGCGATGGTTTGTTGGTCGGGTTGGTCATAGAAGGTCTCCGGTTCGAATTCAGTTGTATATCGGGCGGTCAGGAAGCGGAGCTTCTAAGTCGGTCCATATGGCGCGCTCGCGCGAACAGGCAGCGGCTTGTCGTGGATATTCTGATCATGGTGTTGGGTTTTCTGAAATGACGAAGGGGAAGAACAGGGACCGCAAGCGGTCATCCACCGGCGCGCTTAAGCGGCCGGGGTGGTAAGTCGTAGAAGAGCTGTCCTGTTCGTCATCATGGGCGAAAATCTAGTGGTCTGATGCCGGATCGTCAAGTCCCTGAAAAACAAGTGAGAATCAGGGCTGTCGCTGAGCGCCATCTTGTGGCCGCACTTCTCCCCCAAAACGCCGCCCTCGCGGATGGTGTGAGATAGATCTTCTTCACCCCTCGTTAACCATCGCTTCATAGATTGTTAACGCACAAGAAGAACAGGACCCCGCTGGCCGGTATGATGAGCTTTGGGGGATCGACCGATGTCGAAATGGCAGGCAGATGAGTGAACGACGAAAGAGTGGACGCAAAACGGGTGCGGGCAGCGCCCGAAACCGTGAACTCGTCTCGCGTCGCCTTCCTTTTCTTGGCACTCTTCGTCTTGAGTTAGAGCCCCCAAAAAAGAAACGCCGCAAAGCCAACGCGAAATCCCAGTCCAGAACACGCAGCTATGAAGAGAAGAGCCTGGGCGCGAAAATCGCTTACTGGTCCACTGTTGCGGGACTGTGGGGGATGGTGGCAGTTGGCGGAACCGTTCTTTACTACGCGCTCACTCTGCCGAGCACCGATAATCTCTGGGATATTGACGGGTCCCCCAGTGTCACCATTGCGGCAAATGATGGAACACCCATCGTCACCCGGGGCGGCCGCCACGGTACGGCTGTACGGCTTGCGGATCTGCCGCCCTATCTTGTGGACGCGGTGGTTGCGACAGAAGACAAGCGGTTCTATTCCCATCTCGGTATTGACCCAATCGGCCTCGCCCGCGCAATGGTCGCGAACCTGAAGGCAGGCTCAATCGTGCAGGGTGGTTCAACCATCACCCAGCAGCTTGCGAAGAACATTTTTCTAACACCGGAACGCACTCTCGACCGCAAATTGCAGGAAGCGCTTCTGGCATTGTGGCTGGAAGCGAAGTTCACGAAGGATGAGATCCTGACTCTCTATTTGAACCGGGTCTATCTGGGTGGTGGGGCCTATGGCATTGAAGCGGCATCCCAACGCTATTTCGGCAAATCTGCTCGGGATGTCACGCTCCCTGAAGCCGCAATGCTGGCCGGTCTTTTGAAAGCACCGTCCCGCTACGCGCCGACCAACGATCTTGCCAGATCTCAGGAAAGAGCAGCCACAGTGCTGGCTGTCATGGTGCGTGATGGTCGCATTGATTACCAGGACGGCCAATGGGCGTTTGATAACCCTGCAATACTCCGCGGCGCGGCCCGGTCACAATCGGCCAACTATTTCGCAGATTGGATTGTGGACCGTGTGCCTGGTTATGCGGGCAGACCTAATTCGAGCCTTGTTGTGCGCGCGACATTGGATACGGATCTCCAGCGCGCCGCTGAGCGCGCTATTGATGCAGCGCTCGCTCGCAACGAACGCGCGTTGGGTGTGACCCAAGCGGCTCTTGTGGCCATGACACCAGATGGCGCCATTCGGGCAATGGTTGGCGGGAGGTCCTATCGGCAAAGTCAGTTTAATCGGGCTGTCTATGCTGAACGTCAGCCTGGCTCTGCCTTCAAACCCGTTGTTTTTATGACAGCCCTTGAGCGGGGATTGACGCCAGATACGTTGCGTGTCGACGCACCTGTTTTTGTGGACGGATGGTCGCCCCGCAATTACTCCGAGACACATGATGGGGTGATGACACTAACCCATGCGCTGTCAAAATCGATTAACACGATCGCAGTTCAGATCTCCGAAGAAGTCGGCCGCGAAAACGTCATCCGCACAGCCCGTAGACTGGGCATCCGCAGCGACATGGCACCACACGCCTCATTGGCACTTGGCACATTTGAAGTGACGCTGTTGGAACTCACATCGGCTTACGCGGCGTTTGCAAATGGTGGCGCCAGCGTCATTCCACACGGCATTGAAAGCATCGAGACTCTTTCCGGTAACAGGCTGTATCAGCGTCGCGGCGCAGGCCTCGGCCCCATCATGTCTCAACAAACTTTGGGCATGATGAACCATATGCTGGGTGAGACTGTGCGCACGGGCACGGGGCGCAGAGCAGCGCTTGCCGGGCGGCCGAGTGGGGGTAAGACCGGTACCAGCCAGGATTTCAGAGATGCCTGGTTTGTGGGCTACACCGCTGATCTCGTCGTTGGCGTGTGGGTCGGGAATGATGACGGCACTCCAATGAATGAAGTAACCGGCGGTGGTGTGCCAGCGAGCATCTGGCGTGAGTTCATGGAAGCCACGCAGCGCGGTGTTCAGGTTTCTGCTCTACCTGGAGCCTATACCCCTGCAGCAGCGGCAACTGGTTCAATTGGAACCTGGCCCTTCGACGACGAGCCGGAAGTTGGGCCAGAAGAAGAACGTGGTTTCTTTGATCGGCTGTTTGGCCGCTCTGCGAGTAGCGAAGAAGATTCAGGCAGGCGCCCGAACATACGGCCCGGGCGCCCGACATGGCGTTAAGTGCGGGGTCGAACGTTAGTTCTTGTTGCTGTTTCCGGTAGAGCCGGAATTGGCGGGAAGGTCTTCGTCGACCGGTGTCTCTTCCTCTTCTTCGATCGCAACCGTTTCTTCTGGTGTGGGTGTCTCGTTGGCGCTCATCTGATTGCCAAGGAAAGTGGCTGTCACCGCGAAAGACCCATCTGCGCTCTCATCGAAACCGCGCACAAACAGATAGTAAGTAGCGCCCTGCTGTAGATAGCGTTCAAAGCGAGGGTTGAACCCGTCATCATCGTCAGATGTGAAGGCCGCCGTCATAGTTGTGATATCGGTGCCTGCCGCTGGTGCCTCGGCGCCGGGAAGAACGGGCAAAAGATGGGCGACCGTGTCGAGAGTTTCATCCGCAGCCCTGACCGAAACAACATGGCGACCAGATTGGGTTGGACTGAACTGGTACCAGGAGCCGTCTGCATCCAGGCGGCTGGTTGCAGGATTGTCGAGCTCCAATGTTGTGATGCCGTCTGCGGGGAAGCCACCTGGGCCTTCCGTCAATGTCGTGCCCGCAACAAACCCTTCAGGCGCTGGTAGGACGCGCAAGACGCCCGGGCCGCCTGTTTCTCCGTAGCTGGTCAGGTCGACCCGCCAGGTTTCGCTTCCGTCAGCAACGGTAACCGGCACCATCGCGTCCAACCCATCGGTATCATCATTCGTGACGACTGCCGTTTCGCTATTGGCAGCAAAAAGAGCAAGAACCGGATCAGATGTGCCGTCCAGGCCGCGTAACTCCACGCGATAGGTGCCAGCTTCTTCGAACGTGAGTGATGCTGATGTCGCCACCGTGCCAATGGTAACCAATTGCTCGGCACCGTCAGCTGGGACCGTAAGTGACAGGACAGCACCCGCTGTCTCGGTCGTTGCATCAGTATCGAGTGCTGTTTCAACGCCCATAACAATAAGCAGCGCGCCAAGAGCACCCACAAAACTCGCGGCCACCATGCCACCGCTGAAACCACTAACTGATGGACCATCATCCCCTTTGGTTGGTGCCATTCGATCGCTCACCATCACACTCTCCCAGTTTTCATCTGTACCCACCCTATTTCTGACCGCCAAAAATGGCGAGACCAAGGCGTATGGGGGATCTTAGTCCAAAGAAAGCGGCGCGACGCCATATTTATGGAGGGCTGGGCCTTCTGTTTCCAGCCATCGCACCGCTTGGGCATAGGCAGGAACAAGCCGCTCTACTGTGCGCCAGAATTGAGGGCCATGGTTCATGTGAACCAGATGGGCAACCTCGTGCGCGGCAACATAATCGAGGACCTCAGTGGGCGCGAATATTAGGCGCCAGGAAAAGGAAAGTGCCCGGGTTGACGAACAGGACCCCCACCGACTGGATTGGTCTCTGACAGTAATTCGGCTCGGGCGGACATTGAGCACTGCTGCGTGCATGAGAACGCTTCGGTTGAGGTCAATCTTGGCTTGTTGCTTTAGCCAATCAGTGACGCGGCGAGGCAAGAAGGAAATATCGCCGCCAACATGGAGCTCAGGCATGTCGCCATCACCTGTAGGAAAACATTGAACTGCAGAGCGTTGGCTTTCCACATGGCGAATTAGATGCGGAGTACCCCGCACGGGCACCAGTGCGCCATCGCAAAACGGTTCTGCAAGCGCGACGTGCTGACGTTGTTCGATAAGCCAATCGGCGTGGCTATGAGCAAAAGAGATTGCAGCCTTGACGTTGCGCTTGTTGGGGGTGGTGACGTGGACGGCACCTGTTGTCATGTCGACGCGAACGATAAATCGCCGCGCCCGCGGATTGTGTCGCACGACCAACGGAACCTGTTCGCCTCGAAGCGACAACGTATCCATGTGCAAGGCACGGGACATTTTTTTCATGGGGGCACTGTACTCTAACGAATCACACGATGCGTGTTCAGCCTACAATGTGTACCAGAAAGCGGGTAAGCTGTGCCCATGTCAAGCATACCTAGGTTTCATCTCGCATTTTCTGTAAACGACTTGAACGCAGCGCGGTCCTTTTATGAAGGCGTGCTTGGGTGTGGTGTAGGGCGACGCGACACTCGCTGGGTAGATTTTGATTTATATGGGCATCAAATTGTTGCTCACCTGGACGAGGCAAACGCAAGTCGGGCAATAAGCAATGCGGTAGATGGTGATGATGTTCCGGTGCCGCACTTTGGTCTGATCCTAAGCTGGCCGGATTGGGAGCTACTTGCGGACAGGCTACAGGACGCAGGCGTGACATTCGTGATTGAGCCGCATGTACGGTTCGAGGGATTGGTGGGAGAGCAGGCAACGATGTTCTTTCGCGATCCGTCGGGCAACGCGCTTGAGTTCAAAGCCTTCCGGAACGACTCTCAGATATTTGCGGCAGGGTGACGAAGGGCATTTCTAGCCGTTGCTCAGGGCGCTGCGAATGGTTTCCGCCATTTTCTCAGGTTTTGTTCCTGGTCCGAAATGGGTAATGAACTGTCCCTCCTTGTCCATGAGGTACACGATGGAGGAGTGATCCATTGTATAGGCAGCATTGGAGCCCGGATCTTCCACGCGTTCGTAATACACCCGGTACGCTCGCGCGGCGGCGGCAACCTGCTCAACTGTGCCTGTAAGCCCGGTCATCCGCGGATGGAAATGGCTCACATACTGGGCCATCGCCTCGACAGTGTCCCTTTCAGGGTCAATGGATATCAGGATGGGTCGGACCTGTTCCGCATCGTCTCCAACAAGATCCAGCGCATTGCTCATAATCTGAAGCTCAGTCGGACAGACATCGGGGCAAAAGGTGAAGCCAAAATAGATCAGCATCAGCTCGCCATTGAACGTTTCATTCGTGACCGTATTGCCATCGTGCTGCACGAGTTCGAATGGGCCTCCGATAAGAGCGGCGCCGCTGGAGCGTTGTGGGTAGTCAGCATCTTCCGCAGGCAGGGTCACATAGAGAATACCAGCGGTCGCAATCGCAAGGCCGGTGATGGCAACAAGAAAGACTGTTAATCGCGACATGGGAGCTCCAAATATGTGTATTCATGTTGTATTCAGGCAGGCTCTGGCATTTTAACCATCTCGGATTTGGGCGAGATGCAAGTTTGCCTTGGACCAAAAACAACCTACAAGTACGATCCGGGCTTAGGTAGCCCATTTGAGCAAAACACAGCAATGTGAGTTCTCGTCGCAGGGCGCAACCCAAGAGTTTGGCAAAGAAAAAGATGACCGTGAGACTTGAGCGAGATGGGTGTGATTTCACACCCAAGCAGATTGTAGTTTATGCATTCTTCCTAACTCTATTTGTTTTCGGAGCATCGAAGAGCGCATATGCCGCGGGCATTCAGCAACCCACCGTAATCATACCGGACACCCCCTTTATTGAAGCGGTTCGTGATGGAGACATTGATGCTCTAAAGGCAGCAGTGGTACGTGGAGAATCTCTTGATTCACGAGACAAATTGGGATCGCCGGCGCTTTTTGTCGCCCTGCAGTTTGGGCAGGAAGATGCATTCCAATTCTTGCTGGAAAACGGAGCACGGATTAAAGCGAAAGATAAAGCGGGCGATACGCTCCTAACGCTTCTTGCGGGTACAAAGCTGGTTCATTTGAGCGCGGCACTTTTGGAAGCTGGCGCAGATCCCGATCGGCTCGGAGCAAGCCGTGAGCCTGCCATCATCATTGCCGCGCGAGCGGGCCAGGCAGAAATGGTCCATCTTCTCCTGGATTGGGATGCTGATTACGAGGCGACGGACCTGACGGGGCGGACCGCCCTCGGTATTGCCGAGCAGCGCCGTGATCGGGTGATTGAGAACATGTTGCGCGAAGCGGGTGCCTATTAAGAGCGGGCACCTATTTGACGGTGCGGTTTGCACTGATTTGGCATTCGCGTATCTGTGCCCTTTTATCACGGGTGAGCGCGCCCTATCTTCTTCTCTATGACCAAGACGAAGACTGATCCAAAAAGCGAGACATCTCCCTCAGGAGATCGACCATGGCACCACCTGCCAGATGGCAAGTTCCGCAACCCAAAGGGCAGCCCAAAGAAATCGGTGCCCTTACGGGTCGCGCTTCCCTATTTCGCAGAGATGTTTGGGCGCAGCTTTAACAAGATCGAGGTGCCGACTTCCCATGTTTTGCCGCGCGATCAGGCGAACAAGGAGCTGCAGAAATTTCTGGATCAGCCCGGCGATTTTATCACCTGGTTAGGGCATGCGTCCTTCCTTTGCCGCATTGCGGGGAAGGTTATTTTGACGGACCCCTATCTCACAACTTATGCGGGCCCAGCCGGGTTTGGACCTCGTCGGTATGTAAAGAGCGGCATTGCGATCCGCGACTTGCCTCCAATTGACGTCCTCGTTGTTTCTCACAATCACTATGACCATTTGGATGAGCGTGCTCTGGCGCAACTGCCCGACAAGAACCGAACGACCGTTTTGGTACCACTCAACCTGGGAGATTTCTTTCGGAAACGTGGGTTCACCCACGTGGTTGAGATGGATTGGTACGACGATCTGGTGGTGAATGACCTGAAAGTCACCGCTCTGCCGGTGGTGCATTGGTCACGGCGAGTTGGGTTTGATCACAACACCTCCCTTTGGGCGGGCTTCGCCTTCCAGGGGCCAGAGCACCACCTCTTTTTTGGCGGTGACTCCGGCTACGGGCCAGTGTTTAAGGAGACCGGAGAACGGTATGGTCCGTTTGATACGGCATTGTTGGGTATTGGCGCCTATGCGCCTCGGGAAATGATGAAGGCGTCCCACGCCACACCGGAAGAAGCGGTGCAGATGGGGCAGGATCTGAAAGCGAATACGCTGGTTGGCATGCATTGGGGAACGGTTGTTCTCACTCAAGAGCCGCCTTTTGAACCTCCAGAACGCTTTGTCGCTGCTGGGAAAGCAGCAGGCCTGGCCGATGAGTCGGTGTGGGTCATGAAGATCGGTGAAAGTCGGCACCTAAAAGCAAATGATAAAGCAGGCTGGCCGTCCAACGCTTGATCGGCTATTTCCAAGGGGAGCAATAGATCCCTAGATGAGATAGCCATGGCCCAACCAAACAGGCGTTCTTCCTTTATTTCCGATCAGGCGGGCATCCGCCTTCAGACCATCATGCTGCTGCGATGGTTGGCGGTTGCGGGCCAATTGGGCGCTGTTCTCTTCGTTTACTTCGGTCTCAAGTTTCCGCTGCCTCTGGGCTTCTGCCTGGCAGCCATAGCCGCGTCTGCCTGGCTCAATGTGTTCCTGGCGCTTAGATACAGAACACCCATCCGGCTGCCCGACAGCCAGGCTGCAGCTTATCTCGCCTATGATCTGCTTCAACTGGCAGCTTTGCTTTACCTAACAGGTGGGCTTGGAAACCCCTTTTCATTGCTGTTCATGGTGCCGGTGACGATTTCAGCGACCACCCTGTCGCCCAGATCAACGGGTCTTCTTTTGTCTCTGGCCTTCCTGTGTGTGACGGCACTTTCCATCTATCACCTGCCGTTGCCCTGGACGCCGGATGCACCCCTCGTATTGCCTTGGACCTACCAGGCAGGCATTTGGGCAGGTCTCCTGTTGGGCTTAGGTTTCGTCGCTGTTTATGCCTATCGCATCGCCGACGAAGCGCGCCGCATGTCAAACGCTCTGGAAGCGACAGAGCTGGTTCTGGCGAGGGAGCAAAGACTCTCAGCGCTTGATGGATTGGCTGCCGCTGCGGCCCACGAACTTGGGACGCCCCTTGGAACAATTGCCCTCGTTGCACGAGAGCTTCAACGCGATAAGCCAACTGGAGATCAGTTGGACGAGGACCTTAATCTGCTTCGCTCGCAGGCAGAGAGGTGCAAGGAAATTCTCTCGCGCCTGACCCACAGGCCTGACGCTCGCGATGCCCTCTATGCACGCATAGAAATCGATGCCCTTCTAAGCGAAATTGTTGCACCCCATCGGGACATGGATGTGTCTTTCGATCTGGCGACGGATGGGGAAACACCGGCACCCTCGCTGGTTCGGCGACCCGAGATCCTTTATGGACTGGGCAACTTTGTCGAAAACGCATCAGATTACGCGCGGCGTACTGTCACCCTTACCGGCGAATTCGACAAAGATATGGTCCGCATTTCGATCACCGATGATGGCCCTGGATTCCCCATGGATATGGTGGACAGGTTGGGGGAGCCCTATGTCACAACCCGCCCACGCGGAACCCCCCGAGCTGTCAGGGATGGATCTCATGAGGGCATGGGCCTTGGCTTTTTCATAGGGAAAACTTTATTAGAAAGAAGTGGCGCGTCGGTCTTGTTCGGAAACCGGACAGATGGTCGCACAGGCGCTGTGGTTATTGTGGAATGGCCCAGAGAGGCTATAGAAGCGCCACCTATAGGCGGAGCACAGGACCAAATCAGCGATCATGAGTTGGCGTGAGGGCCGTAACAGCGTAAAATTCACGCTCTTACGGCGGCGTATTCGCGCTGCCTTTCCTCGCGGTCGGCAGGAGCACCATGACAGACGAAGCGAACGATGCACATGAACCGGCAAACGAGGAGCGCACCCTCCTGCTGGTAGATGACGATGCTCCATTTCTCGGGCGGCTGGCCCGGGCAATGGAAAATCGAGGCTTCACTGTTTCCCAGGCGGGCACCGTTAAGGAAGGCGTCCGTCTGGCCCAGGAAGTCAAACCGACATATGCCGTCGTCGACTTGCGCCTGGATGATGGAAGTGGACTTGAAGTCGTATCAGCCCTCCACACCGTTCGGGAGGACGCACGGGTCATCGTGCTCACGGGCTATGGCAATATTGCAACCGCGGTTGAGGCGGTGAAACTGGGTGCTGTCGACTATCTCTCAAAACCTGCAGACGCAGATGACGTTGAGGCAGCGCTCATGGCGCAGCCAGGAGAAAAGGCGCCGCCGCCAGAAAACCCCATGTCCGCAGACCGGGTACGGTGGGAACACATTCAGCGGGTCTATGAACTGTGCAATCGAAATGTGTCAGAGACGGCGCGTCGCTTGAACATGCACCGCCGGACCCTGCAACGCATTTTGGCAAAGCGCGCACCTCGCTAAGAAGTAAGTTTTCGGGGGATTGGCACATGGCGGAAACCGTCCAAGAGCTCCAGGCGCGCCGTGATGCGCTGCTGCAAATGTGTATCTGGCAGGATCATCTGCTTCAGTCCTATCGAAGCATCAACCTGATGCTTCAGTCTTTTCTTCTGATTGTTCTGGCTGCGCTTGTGGCGATTCCCTCGGTGCTCGACTTTGACCAAAGTGCCATCTTCCATCTCTTGACCGTCGTTGCTGCGTTCCCCGTCACCGGTGTGATTTGGTTTACGAACAGCAAAATTCAGGAGATTATTCTGGCGAGGGGAGGCGATGTTTCGTACGTCCACAAGCGTGTGGTACGTGTCGAAAACACTCTCCCGGTCGCAGACCGGGTGTTCACGGAGTTTAAGATTGTCCAGGGTGGGCATGGCGACTTCACCCGCGAAGAGGCAGAGAAACTATTTCTCAGTGATCAGTCCGTGACGGTTGAGGATGTCGAAAAGCTCATCACAGGCCGCCTGGGGTTTGCGCGACGCGTCATCGACCGCAACTTGTTCGACGGGATCCGCATCGCCGCAGTTTTGTTGCTTGTCACGAAAATCTTGATCCTGATTGCCGCCATCGTGCAATGGCAGACAGTATAGGAGTGGCGCTCTAATCGGTTTCGTCATTGCCGATAAGTGCAGTAACACCCGGGTCGAGAGCTTGATGGACCCGTGCGGCTGCCGCTCTCGCAAACAGGAGCGTCACAGCCTTTCGTCGAGCGGCCGGAAGAGCATCCCGCTCCGGTTCTCTTAAAATCTCTGCCCCAAACTTATCAGCGACAATGATACCCACAGTTGCATCATCCGGTAGTACGTCGAGTGGGAAGTCAGGCGAGACCGCAAAGAAAAAAAGATCACAATAATCCAGGTATTCGGGCCATTTCTGATCAACGCGGAAGTCAGCGATCGATGATTTGATTTCCACAATGATCACATCCCCCCTTTTATCGAGCGAAGCAACATCAACCCGTCGTCCGTTTTTCAGACCGAGTTCCGTAATCGGCATATGTCCCATATGAATGAGCATACGGCATACGCCGCGCTGTACCGCCGCAGCGACAGGCGATTGACGACCATCGCTTGTTGCATGAGAGAGGGCGTCGTCGTCACTCATACCTCTAAACCTCAAGGCCCGCTTTGCTTGCACAATGCCGAACCATGCCACGAAGGCGCATTCCTTTGCGAGGATCATTAGCCGCCACGCCCGGTTGTACCGATCCCCCGTGATAAAGAGTCCCAAGGGCATTTACCGTGGCTGCGAGATAATAAACATCCAAATCAATGGGCTCACCACTGGCTGCTTGATAGCCCATAAACATCGCGTCTCTAATCTCTGGTCGTTCTTCAAAATGCCGAAATTCTGCATGGGGCGCACCCATGCCGCATTCAGCGAAATCAAGCAGGCCGAACCTGCCATCTTCACCTACAAGTACGTTGCTGAGATTGACGTCACCATGCAAAAATACGGGAGACGAAGTCAGAGACGTCCAGCGCTCTTTAAGATGGTCGCACAGCGCTTTGTCTTCTGGTTTGGGAAGCGCCTCTCGCAACTCTCCAACAGCGCGCAAGATCGGGTCTTGTTGTGGCAGGTCCGCAGCATCACTGAGAGCTTTGGTGTCATTGTGAAAGTCGGCCAGCGCGGCGCCGAGTGTCTCGCCCAGTCTTTGCCTGCCATCGGGTGTTGGTGGAATTGCATCCCCCAGGCGTCTGCCGTTTAGCTTGGATAGGCGTAGCCAGCCTTCGAGTGGCGCAACAAAGGGATTGGCTGGAAGGTCAATGTCCCCGTGACCCAACAGCTCTGGCATATCGAAGCCGCCACACCGGCCACCGCCGAGCGCTTTTATTGCGGCTACCTCTCGGTGAATGAGCGCTGCCGGGGAGCCAAGTCCGCCGCGTTTTCGCACGAGTTTCAGAACCGACCCGTCTCCAAGATCAAAAACGATCCCCCAAAGCCCTTCACCGAGTTCATTCCACGGCGGTGGGGGGAGCATCATTCCCTGAGCCTCTAGTGCGGCGTGGGTGAGGTCTTCAATGTTGGCAAGTGTCATGAGTGCGATGCTAGAGCATTTTCAACAAAAGTTGACGGACTTTTGTGGTTCGAAAATGCGCCAGCTGATCAGGGCATGTTTCCGAAAAGTGTGTGCGGTTTTTGGACAAAAAATGCGCGAAAAAGAACAGCCCAAATATTTTCAACAAAAAGCTGGTCGACTTTTGAGATTCGAAAGTTAAGCAAACAGCCAGTGCATGTTTTCGAAGAGCGCGGGCAATTCAGAATTGAAGTTTAGGCAAAAGGAAAGGGCGGCTTTTGGAGGAAAGCCGCCCTCGGGGTTGCGAAACCAGGTTTCGCAGGGGGCAGTTTACTCTGCAGCGGAAAGGCCGGAGAGAGCATCCTCATTGGTCGAGAAGTTGATGGTCTTAAGGTATTTGATACCGTCTTCAGCGATATCGTCACCAATCATCCGATCACCTTCATTCTTCAGCTCATCCATGTCGACGTAGGTTGAGTAGAAGTCTTTGGTGCGATCGGTAATGATCCCCGCTTTGAGCAGCGTTTTGATGAGCACGCGGAAAATATTCGTGCCCTCTTTCATCTGTTCGCGTCGGTCGTCGTCGGTAAACGCTTCGAGCATTTCTGCCTGCACCGTCTCCCAATCAAGACCGAATTGCGGGTAGATCACCTTTTTCTGTTCGGGATTCACCAGATTGAAGAGCAGGGTCTGGAAGCAATGTGCTGCCCAGTCTTCAATGATGTGCTGTTCTTCTTCAGACAGGGAAGGAATGGTCCGGTCTGCCCAGATCTTCCCGAATTTGTGGTGGAATGCCTCGTCTGTCATGACGAGCTGCGTGAGTTTCACGAGCAGCGGGTCATTCGAGCCAGTGTAGAGTGTCGCGAACGCCCCCATAGCGAGGCCTTCGACCAGCATCTGCATGCCCACGATTTTTTTGTAAACCTCTGGAGCATTCACGATGTCGGTGAGGAGGGTGCCCAGTGTGTCGCCAACTGGCAGTGGTTTGCCAAAGCGCGTTTCCACATATTTGGCAAATGCCGTGACGTGGCGGGCTTCTTCGCGTGTCTGGTTTGCGGCATATTCCTGCGCGCCTGGATCGAGAAGGATGTGGCAAAGGCTGGCGGAAAGGTTGAGAGCACCTTGTTCGCCATGAAGGATGGCCGAAAGGCTCCAACGAGCGGTTTCGTTGGCAAAGCGAACTTTGTCTTTTTCAGAAAGCGCCTGGAAACAGGGGAGGCGAAATTCAGGGATCATTTCTTCCGGCATGATCATCTGAGTTTCCGTGTCGAAAGGCTCAGAGAAATCAATATATTTGGTGTCAAGCGGATCCCAGAAATGGTCGTGGGTGGCGGAAATGATTTTGTCGAATGCACTCGACCGATTGCCGTACCGATCAACGTCCATCATCGCAGGAAAATCATCAGGCGCGCAGGCATTGTAAGCCTCGTCCTTCGTAATCTGCCGAATTTCAGTCATGTATTCCTCCAGAAAGGCGCATTGCATAGTGAAACGCATGGTTTCCGCGCCAAAGGCCCGAAAAGAGCCAAAAACTCATCTTGATTCAAAAGATAGGGTGAGGTTAGGTGCCTATCAAGTGGAAAATGACACCTCCGTCATTTTTGCTAAAGGACAAGTGAACAGGAATTGAAAACGAGTGAATGGGTGTTGGGTGCTCCGCGATAGGTAAATAGGAAGATGGCGGTAGGCCGGATACCAGGTGCGGGCATTCATTAACCCTGTTAGGCATCGCCAATCTCGGACGTTCAAATCGCCGTTTAAGGCATGCGTTTCCCGTTACATTGGGAAGAAAACTGTGCTATCGGAGAAGGGTTGCACGCAAAATGGTAGGGCAGATTGCCCGAGCCATTGAGCGGACAATTACTAAGGGGTGCTGGATGCTGACCTTCTAAGTCTCCAGCCATAAGAAGATAAGAATTCGATCGGCAATAAATGCCGGCGACCCGCGAGAAGCGGGACTTGGGAGGGGGTAGGCCACGAAAGACGCGATCTGCGTCGTTTGTGGAGGTCAAACAGGCAAGCGGAGCGAAGCTCTTGTTTGAAAGTTCTGACCAACAAGATTCTCGTTGGGTGCTCGTGAGAGCCTCAGCATTTTATTAGGATCTTCCCCCTAAATAGTTTTGCGCAGACGCGCTGCACTTGTCCGTGTACGGAGTAAGTGCGGTTCTGATTTGCGTTTAGTGTTGACGGTCGTCGAGGGGCGACCAGGGAGACGGGAAAAGGTCTATGGTAAAGTTACTCGAAGCCCTTATTTTTAGGACCCGCATCATCATTCTCGCAGCGCTTGCGGTATTCACGCTTTATGCGGGGTATTTCGCGACGCAGCTGAAGATGGACGCCGGGTTCGACAAGCAGTTGCCAGCGGGGCACGAATATATTCAGACCTTCCAGGAGTATCGAGAGAAACTCTTCGGTTCGAACCGTGTGATCATTGTGCTGGAAGCCAAAGAAGGCTCAATCTGGAACAAAGAATTCTTCCAAGAATATAAAGATATCACAGACGATATCTTCTTCCTTCCTGGGGTTGCCCGTCACACCGTGACATCGCTCTGGACGCCTAACACGCGGTATCTTGAGATTACAGAAGAAGGCATTCGTGCTGACGATGTGATCCCCGGTACGGTGACGTCAGAGACGATGAACCCGGAAGCTCTCGCGCAGATCGAAAACAACGTTATCCGCGGCGGCTTCGTTGGGCGCCTGGTGGCGGGAGATTTCCGCTCTGCGATGATTACGGCAGAGCTCTTGGAGTACAACCCGAAGACTCAAGAGAAGCTCGACTATTTTGATCTTGCTGCAAAACTTGAATCGGAAATTCGAGCGAAATATGAAACTGAAGGCGGCGACTACAACGTCCGCATCATTGGTTTTGCGAAGCTGATCGGTGACATTGCCGATGGTGCGCAATCGGTTGTTCAGTTCTTCTTTATCGCTTTCGTTTTGACGACCCTCTCTGTGTATCTCTATGCACGGTCGATCATTCTCACCTTCCTGCCCCTTTTCTGTTCACTGGTTTCAGTGGTCTGGCAATTCGGGGTTCTGGCCTTCCTCGGTTACGGTCTTGATCCACTCGCGATCCTGGTTCCGTTCCTGGTCTTTGCGATCGGGGTGAGCCACGGGGTGCAGCAGATCAACTTGATCACCGCCGAAATATCCAACGGCGCAACCTCAGAGGAAGCCGCACGGACAAGCTTCTCTGGCCTATTGATCCCTGGGACGATGGCTCTGGTGACTGACCTTGTGGGCTTCGGCACACTGATCTTGATCCCGATCCAGATGATCCAGGAACTCGCGATTACGGCATCGATTGGTGTGGCGCTGAAGATCATCACCAACCTCATCATGCTGCCGATCCTCGCTTCCTACTTCACGTTTGACGAAGGATTTGCTGATCGTGTCGCTAGGGCTCGCGAAACGCGCCTTAAGATCATGCGGATACTTGGGAACATTGCGAACCCGAAAACGGCAGTGATCACACTGATTGTTTCAACGGGCTTCTTCATCGCTGCGGTCGTCGAAAGCCAAGACCGTCATGTCGGTGCGCTGCATCCTGGATCACCGGAACTTCACCCTGATGCCCGCTACAATGTCGACAGTACGACCATTGCGGAGAAGTTCTCGCTCGGTCTTAACTTGTTGACCGTTGTGACGGAAACGCCAACGGAAGCCTGTATCAAATACGACCAGATGCGCTACCTGAACCGTTTCACGTGGCACATGGAAAATGTTGAAGGTGTCTCTCTTGCCATCTCACTGCCATATGCGGTGAAGAACTCATCGGCAGGTTGGAACGAGGGCAATCTCAAATGGCGTGCGCTTCCGCGTAACCAGTTTGCCCTGGTACAGGCTGTGGGCCCTGTTCCACCATCAACAGGCCTTCTCAATCAGAACTGTTCGGTTATGTCGCTTTTGGTCTTCCTGGAAGACGCAAAGGCAACAACGATCGAGCGAGCGGTTGAAGAAGTTGTTGCATGGCGTGCTGCAAACGAACGCGAAGATGTGAAGATCCGTCTCGCGTCCGGCAACATGGGTGTTGCTGCTGCGGTGAACCAGGAGATTGAAACATCAGAGCTGCCAATGATGCTCTGGGTATATGTGGCAATCGTCATCCTGGTGGTTCTCACCTATCGTGACTGGCGTGCGACAATCGCATGTACCATTCCACTTACCTTCGCCACCTTCTTTGGCTACTGGTTCATGGAGCTGCTCGAGATCGGGCTCACCGTGGCGACATTGCCAGTGATGGTGTTGGCCGTGGGTCTGGGTGTGGACTACGCGTTCTACATCTATAACCGCGTTCAGTTCCACCTGGCCGAAGGCTTGAACATTACGGACAGCTACAAGCAGACACTCTTCGAAACTGGTATGGCGGTTGTGTTTACAGCCATCACCATGGCGGTTGGTGTGTCGACTTGGACCTTCTCAGCCCTGAAATTCCAGGCTGACATGGGTCTCTTGCTTACCTTCATGTTCTCAATCAACATGATCATGGCGATCACAACACTGCCTTCCATTGCAGTGGTTCTCGACATGCTCTTCCCACGCAAACGCCCTGTGAAGGCGCCGTCAGGCGCTCTCGCGCACTAAATAAGTGGGACAAAGAAAAACAACGCCGTCGAGGGACATTGTCCGTCGGCGGCGTTATAGTTTCAGACAACAGATGCTGGCCAATCCAGGAGCGGGCATCATAGGGAAGACCGGAGGCACATATGCTCGATAAAATTCTGAGCCTTTTACAAGACGGCCCAAAAGCACCACCTGCAGCGACTGTTGCCAGTGGTGATGTAAAGCAGGTCGCGGCGGCGGCGTTGATGGTTGAGGCGGCTCGCCTCGATCGCGACTTTGACGAAGGTGAACGCGCGACAATCACGCGTGTGGTGAAGGAGCAGTTCGGCCTGACCGACGATGCGGCAAACGACCTTGTGGACGTTGCTGAGAAACGTCAGAAAGCCAACTATTCCGACATGGCTTTTATCAATATTGTGGCTAACAGCTTTGATGATGGAGAGAAGAAGGACCTTCTCAAAATGCTCTGGGCGGTTGCACTCTCAGACGGCAGCCTTCACAAGTTTGAGGAGCACCTGGTGAATCATGTGGCTACGCAGCTTGGGTTGAGCGCTGATGACACAGCAGCAGCGAAAGAAGCCGCAAAAGGCTGAGTTTCAAAAGAGTTAGACTGAAAAGGCCGCCTCCCAATTTTGTTTTGGGGGCGGCCTTTTTGTATGCGGTGAGTATTGGTCGCCTTAGCGAAGCGAGAAGCCGACCGCCGTTTCCAGGTCGGTCAGCGCTTGCTCGGCGTTCAGAACCTTGATTGTTGTCATGCCGAGCGCCTTGGCGGGTTTGAGGTTGATGCCGAGATCATCCAGATAGACAGACTGGGATGCTTCGACACCAAGTGTTTCGCACGCCATTTCGTAGATGCGTGGATCCGGTTTGCGGATGCCAATCTTAGAGCTTTCGATGACATGATCGAAAAGGCTCATCACTTCTGAAACCGCAGCCGCTTTGGCCTCTGTCCGCGCCATGCCAGCGCCTTCACCTGCGCTTACATTATTGGTAATGCAGCCCACGGTGAACTTCTCTTTGCAGCGCTTAAGAGCTGTTACCATTTCCGGGCGGATGTCACCGGAAAGAAGGGAAACGACCTCGCGGCCGGTAACACTGCCACCCAATGCGGTCGCTTCCTTTGCGAACATGTCGTCGAATTCGGCCAGCGTGATATCGCTTCGCTCAAAAAGAGCCCAGGCATTTGTATCGGGGTTGGTTGAATTAACCTGCCGGATGAAGTCCTTGGGCAAACCCCGCTCTGCTTCAAACCGATTGAATGCTTCAAAAGGGCTCGTGGTGAGCACGCCACCAAAATCCCAAATTACCGCCTGAACCATATGTCATCTCTCCAATTTTGTTGCGGGACCCTACCTGAGTGCGGCCAAAACACCAACGTTTCTGCCCGTTTCAAAGTTTCTTTTGAGGTGATCTTGAAAAAACAGACCGATCTACATAATTTATGGTGATGGAAAATCAACAATCAAATGCACCCGAAACTGAAATCCACGACGCGCGCCAAAGCAAGGGCGATCGAACGAGACAGGCATTGGTTGAGACGACAGCGCGCTTGCTTCAAGAGCAGGGCTTCGCCGCAACCGGGCTCAACCAGATCGTTCGTGAAAGCGGTCAGCCTCGTGGATCACTCTACTTTCATTTTCCCGGCGGCAAGGAAGAGCTCGCGGCGGCGGCAGTCACGGCAGGTGCCGCTCAGGTTGAGGCAATTTTGCAGGAAGGTCTGGCCGGCGCAGAACATCCAGAAGCTGTTCTCGTAAAGACCGCATCGCTGTTTGCAGAAGAGCTGCGAGCCTCGCAATTCTCCAAAGGGTGTCCCGTCTCAACTGTCGCTCTTGAGGCAACAAAAGCGACACCCCTGTTGCAGAGAGCCTGTGCAGACGCCTACGACGCTTGGCTCGCACTTATCACAACAACCTTTATTCGTCTCGGGCTCCCGTCAGACCGAAGTCCCCGCCTTGCCCGGCTCACACTATCCTCAATTGAAGGCGCGCTTTTACTAGCCAAAGCGACGCAAGACATAACACCACTGAACGACGTCGCGGCGGATTTGAGCCCCTTATTGAAAGTTTGATCTTATGACCCACAAAATTCTGATGACTGGTATCACTGGCCTAGTCGGCCGTTGGACTGCTGCTGCGCTTACTCGCAATGGTGCGACCATCGTTGCCCCCGTTCGCAATGCGAGCAAGCGGGCGCAAGGCTTGATCGAATGGATGTCTGATCACGGCGGCGATGCAGAACGCTTAATACTTGTTGAGGGTGACCTGGCAACAGAGAACTTCCTTGAACAGGAATCACTCCGCCAGCATCTCGATAACGTCACCCATGTGTATAGTTTCGCGGCCCTGATGGATTGGGGGTTGCCTCCTAAACTGGCAAAGCGCGTCAATGCCAGTGCTGTTCGTGAGTTGTTGGATTGGGCAAAAGCTCAACGCGACCTCCAGCGCTTCGTTCACATATCCGGCTATTTGGTAACCTCGCCCCGCCACAGAGAGGCGATCAATTTTGATCCAGCTGCTTTGGCCACAAGCGCCTCAAACCCAAAGAAACAGCTCCGCCGCCTATACAAGCGGGTAGGAGCGTATGAGGCTTCGAAAATTGAGGCTGACTTCCTTGTGCGGCAAGCCGCAGTTAACGGCTTGCCGACAACGATCCTCAACCCGGCGACTGTGATTGGAGCCTCAGACACCGGCGAGGCCCACCAGGTATTTGGAATTGAAGGTCTGATTGATGGATTGAAACGAGGAACGTTAAGCGCTGTGCCAGGAACCCCTCAGGCTTGGACCCCTCTGGTGACGATCGATTATGTTGCTGCCTTCGCCGCCAAAGTTCCTCTTCAGGATGCTGACCAGAGCACCGACTATGTTTTGCTAAATCAAGGCACGCCAACACTCAAGAACATGGTCGGGATCATTGCAGACGAACTCAATCTGCGAGCGCCAAACAAACACATTCCCATCTGGGCATTGAGAGCGGTGTTGAAAAGCGGCATGGAGAAACGGTTGGGCACACCAGCGGAGACTCTGGCATTCATCAACGATTACCGTTTTGACACGAGCACTGCAGAAGCTGCAGCAGTTAGAGCTGGCATCGCGCAGGCTGACATTGAAACAGCCCTTCGAAAGACTCTGCGGTTCATCGAGAGTGCCGCGCCAAACAGGGTCGCTGCCTGAGCTAGTTCGCCCGCTTAACCAGGCAGTCCTGACCTTGGACTTTTAGGGCTGAGCAAACCGAATTTGCGTCAGCCTTTGCATCAAAAGCGCCAAAACGGACGCGATAAAAAGTACCGCGTTCGCCAAGGTCGGCAGCTTCAATGTTCAACGTTTCTCCGCCTAACAGATCACTGTGGGCGGTCTGCAGGTTTGCCCAGGCGGTCTTCGCGGCGGCTTCGGAACGAACGGATAGCAGTTGGATCAGATATTGCCCGGCTTCTGCGACAGCCGGTGTTGGGGTGGCCACTGCAACCTCAACAGGCACTTCAGGTTCTGTGGATGCAGTTTCTGATGCGGGTGGTGTAATGGTGGCGGCTTCCCGCGGTGGCGCAACCGGCGCGGGGGTTTCAGAGACTGGAGCCTCTGCAACAGGCACTTCTTCGGAAGTTGGCGCGGGCGTGTTTTCAGCCGTTATCGTTTCAGGCGACGGATCTGCGGAATCAAGCCGTAGCTCCGCAGCCTCTGGCGGGACAGGTGCTCCATCTGATTGAGGACCAGGCGGCGCGATAATTGGCGCAACACTTGGTGCCTCTGCCTCTGCAGTGCTGGTATTTTCCTCCAGAGGGGCAACAGAATTTGTGCTGTCGCTGCCAAACATGCTGACGGCAAGGACACCGGCTGTCACCACCGCAACCAGCGCCAATACAGCCGCGAGGCGACGACGAGATTCATTGGTGTCGTCATCTGCTTCATCGGCTGCAATGATGATGTCAGGTTCTGGCATCACCGGCGCAACTGGTTCTTCATGAACTTCTGCAGCGGGCGCTTCCGGCGCTGTCGCGCGATCTTGCGGGTCAATGGAGGAGGGCGTTGCATCACCCTTCCGAACCAGGAGATCGCTTGTCAGCGGGGCAGGCTTCTTGGACATTTAGGCGGCGCCTCTTAGGGAAGACCCATCACCCATTGGTGACAGCGGTTCTTTGGTTGTTTTGGTCTCACTGGGAGACAGAAGGGGAGAGGCGGTTTCGCCGGTCAGACGATTCCTGAGGAAGCTCCAAAGCTCTGAGATTTCGCCAGGTGACCTTGATGAGCCGCCAAGTTCCATAACGGTGCGTCCGTCGATCATAGCTGACGCAAAGTCGATGCGCTGATGAACGATGGCGGGTGACACCGCTCCATGATGTGAAAGCGCGATGGCAGCTTCCGTCGTAATACGCGCCCGTGGGCTTGCGCCATTGATGGCAAAGACCAGCGGCTTGTCGACATCTTCGCAGATTTGAACCGTCGCGCCTGCGGCGCGCAGATCATGCGGGCTAGGGCGGGTCGGAATAACAACGAGATCAGCCTCGGCGATAACCTGGCCGATCGTCGATGTAATCGCTGGAGGCGTATCAATCACAACCAGTCCTGTTCCTGCAGCCCTCAGCGCCGCCAAATCAGACGCCAGGCCATTTTCAGATGTCCGAACAAAGGCCGGTGTCTCAGCCGCTCGAACGTTCCACCATTGCGACAGGCTCCCTTGCGGGTCCGTGTCCATCAATACAACGGGACCAAGTCCCGTCCGCTCCGCTTCGACCGCTATATGCCCGGCCAGGGTGGTTTTGCCTGAACCGCCCTTTTGAGACGCGAACGCAATCACGTACATAACGCATGTACCCCTGTTTACTGACGGGTTATTGGGAGATCGAAATCCCCAGGTGCCCGGTCTTAGGGTCCCGTCATGACCTAAGGCTCAATAAGGCACTAAACCAGCTGATTCCCGCGAATCAGCTGCCCGGCCAGATTAACTTTTACCCAATGGGGCCTCAATAGCGCTGACGGGCTGAAGCGGCCGGAAAAGCCTGTTTCTGGCGAATTTCCGCAGGCAAAAAGCCTATTTTTGTTTCCATTCTGACAGGACGCGCAACATTGCGTCGGTGAGCGTCCTCAGATCGGCTTCCTCGATCACCAGAGGCGGTGTTGTATAGATGATGTTCGCGAACGGACGAACCCAAACCCCCTCCTCGATGAACCGGCGTTTCAACCATTCCGTGTCTTTTAAAGTGTCGACCTCAATCACCCCAATCGCGCCCAACACACGGACATCTTTGACGCCGTTCACTGTGCGTGCGGGTTCCAGCTCCTGCTTGAGCTGTGCCTCGATCCGGCCAACTTGCTCAAGCCTTGGTTCCTGCTCGAAAAGATCAAGCGCCGCATTGGCGGCGGTGCAAGCCAGGGGATTGCCTGTATAGGTGGGGCCATGCATCAGGGCTTTACCCGGGTCGTCACTCAGGAAAGCCTCGAAAATGTGGCTCCGCGCGGTCGTAGTGGCGAGCGCCATTGTGCCGCCGGTCAGCGCCTTGGAGAGTGTCATAATGTCAGGAACAATGTCGGCCTGGTGACAGGCGAAGAGCGTACCAGTCCGACCGAACCCGGTGAAAATTTCATCGACAATGAGCAGCACATTGTGCCGGTCACAGCAACGCCGAATGATCTGCAATGTTTCCGGCGGGTGGAAAATCATACCCCCGGCACCTTGCACGAGTGGCTCCATCACGACCGCAGCAACTTCATGAGCGTGGGTCTCAAGGAACTGATCGAAAACGGCTTCGCCATCAGCGCCCCGAGGAATATCTGTCAGCAGATGCTCCGGGATCACGCCTTTGAAAAGGCTGTGCATTCCTTCATCCGGATCGCAGACTGCCATCGTCCCCAGCGTATCCCCATGGTATCCGCCTCTGAAGCTGACAAAGTGATGACGCCCGCGCACGCCCTGGTTGATCCAATATTGCACGGCGATTTTCATGGCGATCTCAACTGAGACTGACCCTGACTCAGAGAAGAATGTGTGGTTCAGATCCCCGGGGAGGATGTCTGCAAGGCGTTTGGCCAACCGAAAGGCCGGCTCATGGGCAAAACCGCCGAGCATGATGTGCGGCATCTGCTCAAGTTGCTTGGCCACCGCCTCACGGATATGCGGATGATTATATCCATGCGCCGCTGTCCACCAGGAGGACACGCCGTCAATCAGCTCCCGACCGTCTTCCAGCGTGATACGCACGCCTTGTGTTTTGACCGCGGGCAGGGTCATCGGCACTGTCTGCATTTGCGCGTAGGGCAGCCAGACGTGGCGCGCACTCTCCTGCAGCCATTCCGGCGGGCTTGGATAGGCTGGGTTTTCGGGGGGGAAGCTGGCCATGTGACACCTCACTGAGAAAGCAGAGGTCGCAATGTCGCGGGAGGCTCTCGCGGGCGCAACTCTTAAATGGGTTTATCTGGCCGCGAGCTGGACAGTTTCGTCAGATGGCCTAGGCTTCATCACTTGAGGCTCAACCGCACGAGGCCTGCAATGCTTCAGAAAATTGGAAACGAAATCTGGGTTTTCGACGGAGACTGCGTGAGCTTTTACGGATTTCCCTATCCAACCCGCTGCGTCATCGTGCGCTTAAAGGGAGGGGGCTTGTGGGTCTGGTCTCCGACCAAGCTGACAGAGGAGTTGAGAGCCATCGTTCAAGACTTGGGCCCGGTGGAACATCTCGTGAGTCCAAACAAAATCCACTACCTGTTTTTAGCTGAGTGGGCAGACGCTTTTCCGGGTGCGAAAGTGTGGGGCCCAGCCTCCACAATAGCGAAATGCCCAGAGCTTGAGTTTGAAAAGGCGCTGACGGAGACCCCGCCGTTGGATTGGGCGGATGAAATTGACCAGGTCTGGATGCAAGGGTCCCCAGCACTCGATGAGGTCGTCTTCCATCACAGATCCTCTGCCACCACCATCCTTGCTGACCTGTCGGAAAACTTCAGTGACGCTTTTCTTCGCGAGCATTGGAAGCCGTGGGCGCGCTGGATTGCTCGCAGATGGAAGATTGTCGAAGGCTGGGGTTATGCGCCACTGGAATGGCGGCTCTCATTCATCTTCCGAAAACCCGCCAGAGCAGCCAAGGCCCGTATTTTAGACTGGCCAACAGAGCAAGTTGTCATGGCGCATGGGGAGTGGCAGTCAAGCGATGGGCAAGCCTTTCTGAAAAAAGCTTTTGCATGGCTCTAAATGCCTGTCTTGAGTTCAACCTCGTGCGGCAGTGAAACCGGTCAGAAAGGATGTGAGATTGTCGCCAAGTTCTGGGCAGATATAACCGCCTTCCTGAACAATCACGGTCGGGTAGCCGCGTTTTGATATGGCGTCTGCGATGCGCGCAAAACCGGGCGTTGAAACAGACAGCCCCTCAAACGGGTCACCTTCAAAGGAATCCAATCCAAGTGCAAGGACAAGCGCCCCCGGGACAAAGGCGTCGATCCGTTCCAGTGCCTGATCAAGGGCAGTCAGATAGTCATCATCCGCCGTCCTGCGGCGCAGCGGGATGTTGAGATTATATCCCTGGCCGGCGCCATCGCCGCGTTCATCCGCATGGCCCCAGAAAAAGGGGTAGAAGCGAACCGGGTCGACGTGAAGTGAGATGGTCAGAACATCTGCGCGTTCATAGAAAACATCTTGCGTGCCATTGCCGTGGTGCACATCAATATCAAGAATGGCAACGCGCTCATGGCGTTGGCGTAGCACTTCTGCCGCAACGCCAGAATTGTTCAGGTAACAAAATCCACCTGCGATATCGCGCATGGCATGGTGACCAGGCGGCCGGCAGAGCGCGTACGCACTACTGGCCCCTCCTAACACAAGTTCGGCGGCATGCGCGGCGGTCTGAGCAGACCAATAGGCACTTTCCCAGGTATGTTCACCAATGGGAGCAGACGTATCAGCTGTGTGGTAGCCCACCTGTCCGTCCGCGGCGGCAGGGTACCCAAAGTCACGACGCTGAGGATGAATATTGGGGATCACTTCCTTGGGCGCACCTGGCTTGCGTGACCAGCGGGTGTAGATGTTTTTGAGAAACTGAAGATATTCCGGCGTATGGCAGCGGCTGATTACCCCAAGCCCGTAGTCCTCAGGCGCAACCCGGGTAAGCCCCGCTTTCTCGGCACCTTCCGCGAGGATTTCAGCGCGGGCCGGAACCTCTTCATTCTTCGAAATGATCCCGCTTGCGAGAAAAAATTTGGGATCATGTTTTGTTTGTGCGTCTGCAAACACATAACGCATCTCAGGCGTCGTCATAGGCCAATCACCATTCGCATTTCCATCGGTATATTGTGCTCACGGCAGGGGATGGGGGCAACTGTTTCAGACATGCAGGCAAGGCCCATTGATTGGTAGAATTTCACTGCTGGGTTGTCGGAGAAAACATCCAGATGGAGTTCTTTATACCCCTCATTGCGGGCGCGATCGATGGCATTGGTGAGCAGCTTAGCGCCAAGCCCTGTGCCGCGTGCAGAAGCTGCGACGGATAGGGCAGTGATGTAGTAGGCGTGATCGGGAATATGCGGGTTCATGTAGCTGATAAGGTTTGATCTCTCACCCAAGGCAACAAGACTCTCTTCAGTGAGGCTGCCAGCCTCGAAGAGTTTGCCGATCACCTCACCACCGGATGAGTGGAATTTGTACCAGTCGCTGCCCCCATAGCCGAGTTCAATACCAAGTAGAGTTGATCCATCGGTTATGATTGTTGTTTCCGCATGGGAGAAGAGGTTCTTTGGTGCGACCCAGCTCTGTTTCATGAAAGCGTCGAAGAGCACGCGATCTGGCCCGAACAGGTAGTTATAAGTTGCTGCGCCGGTCTGATGGACGAGGTCAGGAAACTGATCTGCGAATTCTGAGGCGGATGCTTGGTCGGGGTTGGTGATATCCATTGCTCTCTCCCACTTATCTTTCTAAAATAGGTCAATAACCTAATGATTTTCATAAAAGTAGGTTGGTGACCTATTAAGTGCAAGGGCTAGACGGCTAGATGGATGCAAAAATCCTCGCTTCTGATGAAGATGTTAAGCTGACCAAAGGGCAGAAGCGTCGCGCAGAGATCATTTCTCTAGGTCGAGATCTCTTGATTGACGAGGGGTATGATGCCTTTGTATTGCGCACTATCGCGGCGCGTGCGGCGATCACTTTGGGTAATCTCCAATACTACTTCCCCATACGGGAAGACCTCTTAGAAGAAATTGTCCGTCAGGAGTTTGCGCGCAGCGTGAACACTGTCCGCGAAGCAAATGCCGGCTTAGGGACGGCCGAGACCAGACTTACCCATATGGTCCATCAACTCTTGGAAGACTGGAACCAGACTGGGGGGCGTGTCTATGCGGTCACGTTCATGCTGGCCTTGCACCAGGAACGTTTTCGACACCTGCACAAAAAACACTACAGACACTTCTATCAAGCGGTCGCAGAGCTTGTGCAAGAGTTGAGCCCCAAAATCTCAACAAACGAAACGCTAAAGAAAGCGCGCCTCATCACCTCGATGATGGACGGATCTCTTTTTCAGGTGGCACTTGGCGGCAGAGGATCCCGCGCCGAACGCAAAAAGTTCGACGACGAAATTGTTGCAGCGATCCTGCAGGCAGTTAAGCTCTAAGCGCTTGGATTACACTTCAGACGGGCAGCTATGCGCAGGCATCGGCTCGAGCCCTAGCTTGTCGAAGAGTGCTTGGTCCTTGTCCTGGCCCGGGTTCTTCGTGGTGAGCAGCTCGTCCCCAACGAAAATCGAATTCGCGCCAGCAAGGAAGCAGAGCGCCTGGGTTTCATCCGACATCCATTCGCGACCTGCAGAGAGGCGAACGATGGACTTAGGCATCATGATGCGGGCAACGGCGATGGTGCGTACGAATTCAATTGCGTCGATCTTTGCGTTCTCACCAAGGGGCGTGCCTTCAATCGGGATCAGCATGTTGATCGGCACAGACTGTGGATGTTCCGTCAGATTACCAAGCGCCATCAACATACCGGCGCGGTCTTGACGTTCTTCACCAAGGCCCAAGATGCCACCGGAGCAGACATTAATACCAGCTTCGCGAACGCGCTCCAGCGTATCAATGCGATCCTGGAAGGTCCGTGTCGTGATGATTGAGGGATAGAACTCTTCCGACGTGTCGATATTGTGATTGTAATAGTCGAGTCCGGCATCTTTGAGCTGGATTGTTTGTTCCGGGCTCAGCATGCCAAGGGTCATACAGGTTTCCATGCCCATTTCCCGCACGCCTTCGATCATGGCAACGATGGCTGGCATGTCGCGTTCTTTTGGCTCCCGCCAGGCAGCGCCCATGCAATATCGCGAGGCACCTGCTTCTTTGGCGCGGCGTGCCCCCGCCAAAACCTTTTCCACTTCCATCAGTTTGGACGCGCTAAGGCCAGTGTCATATTTTGCGCTCTGGGAGCAATAGCCGCAATCTTCCGGGCAGCCACCTGTCTTAACTGACAGAAGCATGCTTTTTTGCACTTCGTTCGGGTCAAACCATTCCCTGTGCACCGTCTGGGCGCGGAAAATGAGATCATTAAAGGGAAGGGCAAACAGCGCTTCAACTTCCTCTCGGCCCCAATCATGGCGGAGGGCGGTGGTCTCAGGAGCGGCGGACTGCTCGGACACGGGCGTCTGAATATTCATGAACTCTTCCCTGTTTCAAGACGGGCTTTCGGGGGCATTTTGACCGTGAGCATAGGCAGAACGGGCCCATTTGCAAGCAAGAGAGTCTGGGCATTTTGACGCCGGATTTGGTTGACTCGTGAGGGCGCAACGCGCAGGTTTGCCGCCGATTTTGGGAGAAATTGGATGTCGCAGCGGAAACCGACATATTCCCCCAAAAACCCGTGAATTAAGGTGATCGCGTTGAAATGAGCTCACTCAACGACATGGCATTACGGAAACTGGCCGAATTGGAGGCCGGGAACCTGCGTCGTCGCCTGAAAGAAACCGACCGTTTGGCTGGGGCCTATGTGGAACGCGATGGTCGGACGCTTATCTCCTTTTGCTGCAACGACTATTTGAACCTCGCCCACGACCCTCGGGTCATAGAGGCGGCCAAGAGCGCCTTGGATGAGCGCGGCACAAGTTCTGGTGCCTCAAGGCTCGTGACCGGTAACCATTCCATCTTTACGGAATTGGAGCGCCGCCTCGCTGCGCTTAAGCAAACCGACGACTGCGTAGTCTTCGGGTCAGGGTACCTCGCCAACTTAGGCATCATCCCGACCTTGATGAAGCCGGGAGACCTGGTCCTTGCCGATGAGCTCTCTCATTCCTGTCTACTATCGGGAACGGATCTCTCCGGAGCGACATCCTTTCGGTTCAGACACAATGATATGGCACACCTGACCGAGCTACTCGGAACGCACCGCGCGGCTGCGAGAAACTGCCTCATCCTCACCGACGGGGTCTTTTCTATGGATGGGGATCTGGCGCCGGTTGCGGAAATGGCTGAAATCGCCAAAACGCACGATGCCTGGCTGATGACAGATGATGCCCATGGCATTGGCGTGCTTGCCGAAGGTCGCGGCTCCAGCTTCGTGACAGGAAGGAAAGCGGATGTCCCTCTTCAAATGGGAACACTGTCAAAAGCGATCGGGTCCTATGGCGGTTACATTTGCGCGAGCCAGCCGGTGATTGATCTTTTGCGCACGCGCGCAAGAACGCTGATCTATTCAACCGGCCTGCCGCCGGCGAGTGCCGCTGCGGCAATCGCTTCCCTCGAAATTATCGAGACGGAGCCGGACTATGCAGCCTTGCCTGTTGAGAAGGCGAACCGTTTTACGAGAGCGCTCAACTTGCCAGCTGCCGAGAGCCCCATTGTTCCGCTGGTGCTTGGCGACCCTGAAACGACGCTCGATGCATCAGCCTTTCTCGAAGAAGAGGGTTTTCTGGTCACGGCCATCCGCCCGCCAACTGTGCCGCAGGGCACGGCGCGTCTGCGCTTCACGTTTACCGCGCTTCATAAAGATGAAGACATTGATCGATTGGCGGATCTTGTGCGTACCCAAATCCTCAACAAGCGAGCTGCTGAATGACCCACCTGTTTGTAACCGCGTCTGGAACAGATATTGGCAAAACGGTGATCAGTGAAATTCTGATCCGTCAGCTTGTTGCAAAGGGCAAGAAGGTGTCCGCCTTGAAGCCCGTGTTGAGCGGCCTTGCGGGTGTGCCGCTTGAAGAAACGGATTCAGGCCGCATGCTTTTGGCGCAAGGCGCTGAGGTGAGCGAAGAAGCTATTGCCGCGATCACGCCGTGGCGTTTTGATCCACCGCTTTCACCAGACATGGCGGCAATGCGCGTTGGTCAAATAATGAAGCTCGATGAACTCATCGATTTTTGTGTGGCGCCAACAGGCCACGACTATGTGCTCGTGGAAGGCGCCGGCGGTGTGCTGGTGCCAATCAACCCGGAAGCGACCATGTCTGATTGGATGGTTGGGCTAAAGAACAAGACAGATCTTCGTGTGGTGTTGGTTGTGGGCTCTTATCTCGGCACGATCAGTCATACGCTGACAGCACTAGAGAGCCTGAACACCCGCGGCCTCACCCCCGCTGTCATCGTGATCTCGACGTCTGAGGTAAACCCGGTACCAGTCGAAGAAACTGTGGAGGTCATGGCGCGCTTTGCAGGCAACGTGCCCATCGCCGTCGTCCCTCGCCTCGACGAAGCCGAGGCGCCTGACCTCACACAATATTTGGACTGATTATCCGCGCGGGCCGAAGAAGTACCAGAGGATGACGCCGAGCAGAGGCAGGAACAGGATCACAACGATCCACAAGACTTTGGTGAGTGTCTCTGCATTGCTCTGCACGGTCTTCACGATTGCATAAATGTCAGCGATCAGAATGAGCAACCCAAACAGGCCGTTAAACTGAAGATCAAGCATGTGACGCAACTCCCCTAATATGAATCAGGGGATCAGCATATCGCTAAATGAGGGACCCTGCGAGTGCGCCTTCATGCTCCAGCAGCCATTTTTTTGCAGGCAGCCCGCCGCCAAACCCAGTGAGAGTGCCATTGGCGCCGATCACGCGGTGACAGGGAACAATGACCGGGATCGGATTTTTACCATTGGCAAGACCTACTGCGCGGACTGCTTTCGGATTACCAATTGTGGTGGCGATGTCCCGATAGGCGCAAGTGTCACCATATCCAATATTTAGAAGAGCATGCCAGACACTGAGCTGAAAATCAGTGCCCTCCGGTGCCAGGGTCAGGTCGTCAAAACTTTGACGCTCGTCGGCGAAGTATTCTCTGAGCGCCTGGAGAGCGGCTTCAAGATGCTGCTTGGCCTCATTGGACGGATTGGGATCTTCCTCAAGCACTTCGTTTTTTTGGGTATCAAACAGGACCCGTGCGAGACCACGGGCGTGGGCAGCAACGCGGATGGGTCCGATCGGTGTATCGAGAGTGGCAATAGCAAGGGGTGTCTTAGACTTTGGCATGGTGGGTTCCTACGAGGACAGGCTGGACCAGAGGTGAAGAGCGGCATAGCCCCGCCAGGGTCTCCAATTTTCTGCGGTTGCAGAGAGCGCTTTCGCGCTCAATTTTTCAGAATGAGGGGCGGCGGCTTTTTGAAGCCCCAGATCACCAGACGGGAAAGCATCAGGATCGCCTAGCGCGCGCAACGCAACATAGGAGGCCGTCCAATCGCCGATGCCCTTGAGCGACGTAAGGGCAGCAACCATCTCAGAAATATTGACGCCGGGATGCAATGTGACGTTGCCGTCTGCAACCGCTTTGGCAATGGTTGACAATGTATCTCCACGGGTGCGGGGCATACCTAGTTTCCCTAGATCGTCCCTTACAAGGGTCTGAGGTTCTGGGAACAGAAATGACGGCCAGTTTTCCCCCGGTGGTGTCACCTGATCTCCATAGGTCTCCACCAGGCGGCCCGCGATGGTGGTGGCTCCTTTGACCGAAACCTGCTGGCCGAGAATGGCGCGGATCGCAAGTTCGAAACCATCAAAGGCACCAGGAATGCGAAGACCGGGCCGCTGCTCGACCAAGGGACCAATAAGCGGGTCATCTGAAAAATGTGCGCCGATAGCCTGTGGTTGTGCATCTAGATCAAACAGGCGCCGCAGGCGCATGACAAGATCTGCAAGTGCGAAAGGCCGGTCACTCATCACCCGCACCCAGAGAATGTCACGGGTCTTGTCCGGCTCAGCTTCAATAAAGGCATGGGCGTCGTTCAACCGAACGGTCCGTCGGTACCGATTGCCGTCAATCGCCTCGACCCCGGGAATGGCCCGAATCTCGAAATAGTCCAAGATCATCTGCCAATCGAAGGGCGGTCGAAACCCAAGGCGTAACCGAAGATCGAACGGCAGCGCATTGTCCTTATTGGTGGCGCCATGGCCTTTCTTTCGCGCCGCCCGTCGGATCGCTGTTGGGGGTTCGCCATAGCGTTTGGCAAACGCATCATTGAAGCGCCTGAGGCTTGAAAAGCCAGACGCAAAGGCGATGTCGGCAACAGGCAGGTTTGTATCGCGCAGCAATTGATTGGCGAGCAAAAGGCGGCGGGTTGCAGCGACCGCTTCAGGATTGGCCCCTAAATGCATATTGAACAGGCGTCGCACTTGCCGCTCACCAAGACCCAGACGATCGGCAAGCTGGCAGACACTCCCTGTATCTAGCGCGCCTTCGCCAATGAGACGAAGTGCCCGTGACACAGTTGCCGCGGACCCCTGAGCTGCAGGCGTGCCCGGCGCTGCTTCGGGGCGGCATCTAAGACAGGCGCGAAAGCCTGCCTGCTCCGCCGCCGCCGCAGACGGCCAGAACGTACAGTTCTCCCGCTTGGGAAGCCGGGCTGGGCAGACTGGGCGGCAATAGATCCCCGTTGACGTAACGCCGGTAAAAAAGCGCCCGTCAAAGCGGGTGTCGCGTGCCTGAATGGCCGCGTAGCAGGCATCAGGTGTCGGGAAGGGCGTTGGTGAGCAAATATCCATGCTTGAAGCATAGACACTTAGCCTGGAAATTACTCGCCAGATTCGGACATGGTTGGGGGGCCAATCAGAAGGGGCTCATCGCTCCGTAAAGGCGATGTCCAGAGACCGGAAAACGGGTTTCAGGAGATAACGAACAAGCGACTTGGAGCCTGTAATAATCTCCGCATTCACCACCATGCCCGGCAGTATGGAATGGTGTTGTGCCCCAAGACCCACATGCGCTTTGGAAAGCGCGATGATGACTTTGTAATAGGGCTCATCCTGTTCGTCGCGGAACGTCGATGCGGAGATGCGCCGAACCTCTCCGTTAATGTCGCCGAACCGGGCAGTATCGTAGGTCGTGATTTTGACCTTTGCAGGATCCCCGATCTGGATGTGCCCAATGTCAGTGGGCAGAACACGGACTTCCGCTACAAGCTCATCATCCATGGGCACCACTTGGGCGATCAGGCCGCCGGGTTCGATGACTTCGCCGATGGTTTTGGCGGGCAGGTCCTGAACGATACCGCGAACAGGCGCAAAGGCCGTCAGCCGGTTTACCCGGTCCGTAAGCTTGCGAATGGCGCTCGCCGTTTCGTCGAGTTCTGCAGTGGCCGTCGACCGTTCCGACAAGGCGTCATTGATCAATGTCGCATCCAACTCTTCGAGGCCAAATTCCTCCTCGCGGAGCGACTCGCGGGTTGCAGCTAGGTTGCCTGCCGTCGAGATGAGCTGCACCCGAGTCTGTTCGTAAGTGCGCTTGGTTTCAAGATAGGCGATGCGGGACACCAGACCTTTTTCGAGAAGGCCTCCGCGTAGATTGACCTGCTCGAGCATCAGCTCCACCTGTTCTTTCAGGCTGGCACGTTGATCTGAGAGGGATTCAATATCGCCCTTTCGTTGTTCGATCCGAGCAAGGAAGCCCTGTCGCTGACGGTCTGCTGCGGTGAGCGACGCGTCGAGGAGTGCCAGTTCATTCGCGTAGAGGTTTGGGTCGAGCTCTTCTAGCGCTGGATCCATCGGGCGGGCTTCAACATTGGCGCTGAGCCGCTCGATCTTGAGTTGCAACGAAACCTGTCGAGAGGCCAACTGACCAAGATCACCTTCAGCTGCGATCGGCTGAAGCCGCGCGAGTGGTTGATCTTTCTCGACCAGCTCGCCTTCACTGACGAGAACCTCTGCAACAATGCCACCTTCTAGATGTTGGACAAGCTGAACGCGGCCAGCTGGTGTAACCTCGCCTTCGGCCCGCGCCAGTTCTTTGATTTCTGTGATGGACCCCCAAAGAATTGCCAGTGCCAGAAAGACGCCGCCGACAATCATCAAGTTTTGGTAGAAGCGAGGAGGACCGGATTCTTCAAGTGTCAGGGGGAGGGCGAGCTTTTTAGAGAGCTCGGCTTTCCGCCGCGCTTTTTTCGAGCTCTCGTGTTTCTCCTGCGCCACCGGCGTAACCCTTCTACTCATCTCCGGAAATTTAGGCCTGCGACGTTGACCCGAGAATTTGAGAAATCGCGGCCATCACAGCGGAATTGAGGGAAATCCTGACGGAATAACCTTAAAAACGGCTTAACTTCAGCCGTTAAGCCGGTCCAAAACGGCACTTGGTGCCCCATCAAGCGCCACGCGGCCCTGGTCGAGATAGACCAGCCGATCCGCCAGGCGCATGTGGCTCGGACGGTGCGTGACCATCAAGATGGTGGCCTTGCCTTTTAGGGACATGAGCTTGTCGACCAGAGCGGCATCGGCTGCATCATCGAGGCCGAAGGCAGGTTCGTCCAGAAGCAGCATGGGCGCGTTTTTCACATAGGCACGGGCGAGGTTCAGACGTTGGCGGACGCCGCCGGCAAGATTGGCAAAGTCTTCCTGCGAGAAGCGTGTCTCAACACCATCTGGCAGCGAATTGACATAGTCCGCCAATCCGGCGTCGGCTATCGCCTTTTCAATAGCTTGATCACTGGCAGTGGGTTCAGCCAGTCGCAGGTTCTGAGCAATTGTGCCGTAGAAGAAGGTCGCATGCTGCGGGAGGTAGGCAATTGAATTGCGCATCTCACCGGAATCAAGCTGGCGAATGTCCAGACCATCAAGGGCGACAGAACCAGCTTGCGGTTTGTAGAGGCCGGCAATCACCTTCAACAGGGTCGACTTACCGGCACCGTTGGACCCGTTAATCGCAATGAACTCGCCTGGCTCAACTTTGAGGGCTGCTCCCATGAGGGCCGGCTCTGCTCCGGCTGAGAACCTGAGGGAGACATTGTTCAGTGTGATGCCGCCCTTGAAAGAACGGAAGAAGGAGGGAAGTTTCCCCGCATCTCTTTCCAGTGGCAGTTTCATCAGGCCATCTATTTGTTTCAGGCTTTGGCTCACCTGACTGATTCGGCTGAAGCTCAAGAAGATGGATTGAATGGGTCCCAAAACGCGCCAGACAAAAGCCATCGTTGCGATCAAAGCACCGATGGTGAGGTCGCCTTGCATGGCATACAGCGTGCCAATCGCGAGAGTGGCGACACCCGCGATTGTCATCAGAGTCTGTGCAACCGTTTGAATGAACATGTTGATGCGAGCAGTGTGCGCGTTGGCCACAGAGGCACGCTCGGAGATACTGTGAAACCGGTCACGCCAGATGTCTTCAGCTGCGCACTGTTTGAGTGTGCGTTGCTTGCTGACAAGCTCAATGAGGAAGTTTTGCCGTGTGTTCCGAATTTCTCCGGACTCAGCGATTGCCTTTTTCATGATTGGAGCCATCACCAGACCAAAGATCGTGAAGACGGCAACAAGCGCAACGGGCACCCAGCCAATTGTGCCAGCGATCACAAAAATCGCTGCAAGGAAGACGATCACGAAGGGCAGGTCGAACGCGGCGGCCGCCAATGGGCCGGTAAATATTTCGCGCACCCCCTCAAACTGCCTTAGGCGATTGAGTTGTGTTGCGACTGGTGCACTCTCTGTCATGGCGACCGGCATGTAGAGCAACTGCTTGAACGATGCACCGCCAACCTGCGCATCTATGCGCGCGCCGAGATAGGCGAGAGCCCGCCCGCGAATGACGCGGAGCGCCGCCTCCACACCAATGACCAGAAGAATGCCCGCAACGAAATAGGCAAGCGTTTCAGCTGACCGTGTCCCGATAACGCGGTCATAGACGCCCATGATGAAGATCGGCACCATAAGCGCGGTGACGTTTGTGATGAAACTGATAGCAAATGTTTGCGCAATGAGTTTTTTGAAGCGACCGACAACATTCCAGATCCAGCTTCCCGCCGCTCTTTGGATAGGAGCAGATTCAATTGTGTCTTCATGGTTGACGAGATAGGCAACGCCTTTTGTCTTGCCGGCGTCAATCGTTCCTTCCGACTTCTGCTTGCCATCGAAGATTGAAAGTGTGTCGCCCTCGCGCGAGTAAATGACGCCAATATTTTCGCCATCGGTGGAGAAGAGGCAGGGTAGTTGGCTGGGGCGCAGATCACTCAGGCGCATGCTGCGGGCGGTTGTCGCATAATTCAGGTTTGAGAGGATTGTTCGCACATCATCAAAGTCGAGATCATCGACAAAGTGAGGCAATGCTTCCACCAGGTGTCGTGCTTCACCGCGCCAGCCGAGTTTGGTGAGAAGTGGCATAAGGCAGGCGCCAGCGGAGGTCCCGCCTACAAAGCGGTCCATATCTCCGCCGTGAAGCAGAGAGGAAAGGAGAGGTCGACCTTTCGGTTCGACGGGTTTGCCTGAAACAGCCGCCTGGGCGGCATCGTCGAACGTAATGCTCATGACGCGGCCTCCGCTGGTGCATGGACAGGCACAGGTGCCGGAGCAGATACAGGTGCTGCATCCGCCATGCTGACCTCGGTCAGCACACCATTCTTCATTTCAAAATGCCTGTCAGCAATACGCATAAGCGACGGACGGTGGGTTACGGCAATGATCGTGGGGCCACCCTTAAGCACTTGCAGGGCCTTCAGCACTTTCTGATCGCCCTTTTGATCGAGAGTATTGTTGGCTTCGTCAAAGAGCAGGACCTGCGGCTTCATTGCAAGTGCTCGAGCTATCGTCATGCGCTGGAGGAAACCACCGGGGAGTTGCTCAGCAATCCCCTGATTGACACGTGTGTCATATCCATCTGGGAGGCGATGAATGTCCTCCTCGAGGCCGATGGCCCGTGCAGCAAGCCGCGCATTATCTATCGCTTCGCCAGTTCGGAACATGGCGAGGTTTTCAAGGATGGTTCCCTGAAACAGGACGGGGTTAGGCGGAATGTAGGCAACCCAATTAGACAGGGCTTTTTGGTGCGGCCCCGTCACATCCATGCCGTCAATCATGACATTACCTTCGGTCGGGCGGGCCTCGCCGGTGATGAGACGGATAAGGGTCGATTTGCCAGAATTGTCGATACCCGTAATCGAAACCATCTCGCCAGACTTGAACTTGGCACTGACCTCTTTCACGACATCTGGAAGCTCAGCTTCATATCTGAAGGAGGCCTTCTTAAAGTCAATCTGCCCAGCGAGATTGGGCACGGTGTTCTGGCTTGATGTAACTTGCCCGCCGGGCAGATCAAGCAGGCTTGCGGCTTTCTCTCTAGCGACGTCGACACTTTGAAGCTGCGTCCAAAGGCTCAAACCTTTCAGCAGGGGTTGAATCGTGCGACCTGAAAGAAGGGTACAGGCCGCAAGCGACCCCATCGTCAAGCTGCCGTCGATGACCAGAAGGGCGCCCACAGAAACGACCGCCACCATAGTTACCCCGGCAAAAACGGCACCAAATGATTGAGCAATACCGCCTAGTTCAATCGTGCGATACGTGGCTGACGCGCCGGTGCGCAGCAGCCGTTCATAGCGACGCAGAATCTGGGGTTCCATGGCCATGCTTTTGATCGCTGGAATGCCGTTCAGCGTTTCTACAACAAAACTGTAGCGTCGATCATCAAACGCCCAGCGATCACTCAGTACCTTCCGGAGTGCGCTGCCGCTGATGGCGGTGACAACGACCAGGACAGCGAACAGGGCGATGGGCACCAGCACGAGCGAACCGCCGATAACCCAGATGAGGCCGAGGAATGCGCCAACAAACGGGAGGTCCAGCATCAGCAGGCGGGATTGGCCACCCTCGAAATCGCGGATTGTCTCAAGCGCGCCAAGCTTGTCCATGTAGCCGCCGGGCGTTTCCTTTTCGAACTCCTGCGGAGACGTTTCAAGGAATCGGTCAACAAGTGTGACGTTAAGGGCGTGGTCAAGTTGAGCGGCATACCAGATGACAAGACAGGATCGGGAGTAACGAAACACGGCGTCTATGCACATGATCCCGATAAGTCCCATCACCATGATAGTGAGGGTCTCAACGGCTTGGTTGGGGATAATCCGGTCATAGACCTGGAGCAGCGCGAGCGGTGTCGCCAGTGCAAAAAAATTGATCGAAATAGAACCGATAAGGATGGGAGGGCTCAGCGGCCCAGCGCCCTTCGCCGTGAAGCCGGCAAAGCGTTCATCGCGCCCGCCGGAGATGAAGACTCGAAGCGAGTCCACCGCCGACTGGATTTTGCTGCGCGGTTCATCAGTTGGCTGCTGTTTACTCATGCCGACGTGCGTGTCCCAGGAACAGGTCCGACGGAAAAGCCCGCCATCCTTGTTGCAGAATCCCTCGAAGTTTTTGTTTTTTGGTTAATTTTTTGCTTTTGCTGGGTTTTCCGCAGATTTACGTCGATATAAAGGACGATTTTAATCAAATTCTCCCGGTTTTCTGCGGATTATGAGTAAATCGGAGGTTGTAAAATCGGTGACCGCTGATGGTTACATGGTGTTAACCAGACTTCTTGACGACGAGTTAATTTCTCCCCCCCAAATTGTCTAGTAACTGAAAAACCCTTCGCTATCGCGCGGTGGGTTTCTGTGCTGGGTCTGATCCAGATTCAGCCGCCTTTGATGTGGCGTAGGAAGGTAGACATGGCTGACGAAACGAATCGTGAAGACGAAGCAGAGGTCGGAAACGGCGGCGAGAACGGGTCATCCAGTGACGACCTATTCGTCTTTGATGAGGCGGGTACTCCAGGCAAGCGTAGGGAAGAAACCGAAGCGGACCTGACCGGCCTGGACGGTGCACGCGCCGCTGATGATGTCACCAATCCCAACATCCATATGGGTATTGAACGCGGTGAGGCTGAACTTCCGGAAGGCGGCACACTTGGCGGTGCACCGGAAACTGATACCGATCCAAAATCCGCAGCCTCCAGTGACCAGGCGGGGGGCGAACGTTCAGACACGACCAGTGAGCGCGACCCACTGGTCGCCGCAGACGTTGATCCTACTTTGCAGGCGGAAGATGGCCTGAATGGTCCGATGGGTCCGTCGCCCGCTGCTGAAAGCCTTCTCGACGAGCCTGAAATGGACCGGGATACAATGGACATGAAGCTGTCCAAAATGGACGGCGCTGATATCTCGGAAGGTGAGTTTGCACAAAACAATGCAGGTGCCGCCTCTCTATTCGTTGAGCCTGACCTTCCGCCATCAGCGTTTAACAAGGCACCGGAAGAAGTTGAGCTAAGCAACAACAGTTTCGATGAAAATGCGCCAGGCGCAATTGTCGGGACGCTCTCTACCAACGACGCAGGCGAACATACCTATGAAGTGAGTGACGCCCGGTTCGAGGTGGTCGACGGTGTATTGAAATTGCGCCCAGGTCTCAGCCTCAATCATGAAGCGGAACCGTCCGTCGCACTCACTGTTACAGTGACGGATGACGGTGGCTTGTCCTTTACTCAGGATTTCACGCTCATCGTGGGCGATGTGAACGAGGGCCCGGAATCCGTCGATTGGACGCCGCTTCCGTTTGATGAAAATGTTGAAGGCGCGTCCGTTGGCATTGTGCATGTGACCGACCCGGACAATGGTGAGACGTTCACCTACACGATTTCCGATCCTCGATTTGAAGTGGTGGAGCAGAATGGCCGCACCGAATTACGTCTGAAGGACGGTGAAAGCCTGGATGCAGAACAGGGCGGTGTTCCTGTAACAGTGACAGTAACTGACTCTGGTGGCGAAACAGCGACCACTTCTGTCACTGTCACACCGACCGATGTGAACGAAGGCCCAAGCGACATTGCGCTTTCCAACTCAAGCGTTGACGAGAACGCCGCTGGCGTAGTGGTCGGGTCTTTGAGCACCACGGACGTCGATGCTGGCGATAGCCATACCTATGCGGTCGATGATGCCAGGTTCGAGGTTGTCGGTGGCGATCTGAAGCTTAAAGACGGTGTCTCTCTCGATCATGAGACGGAAAGCTCTGTGGCCGTTGAAGTCACCACGACCGATGCGTCTGGCGCGACCTATTCTGAGACCTTCACCATCGCCGTGGGCGATGTGAATGAAGGACCAAGCGATATTGCACTGAGCAATGCGTCTGTGGACGAGAATGCCGCCGGTGCTGTGGTCGGCTCTCTGAGCACGACTGACGTTGATGACGGTGACACACACACATATGCTGTCGACGATGCCCGGTTCGAAGTGGTCGGTGGAGACCTGAAGCTCAAAGACGGTGTCTCTCTCGATCATGAGTCCGAGAGCTCTGTGGCTGTTGAGGTCACGACGACCGATGCGTCTGGAGCAACTTATTCCGAGACCTTCACCATTGCTGTTGGCGATGTAAATGAGGGTCCGTCAGACATCAGCCTATCGAATGCCTCAGTTGACGAGAATGCTGCCGGTGCTGTGGTCGGGTCTCTGTCGACGACAGACGTTGATGACGGTGACACACATACTTATGCTGTCGACGATGCCCGGTTCGAAGTTGTTGGTGGCGATCTGAAGCTCAAGGACGGTGTCTCTCTCGATCATGAGACGGAAAGCTCAGTCGCCGTTGAGGTCACCACGACCGATGCCTCTGGTGCGACCTATTCTGAGACCTTCACCATTACGGTTGGTGATGTGAACGAGGGTCCGTCAGATATCAGCCTGTCGAATGCCTCTGTGGACGAGAACGCCGCGGGCGCTGTTGTCGGCACGCTCTCAACGACAGACGTCGATGCTGGCGACAGCCACACCTATGCGGTGGATGATGCCAGGTTTGAAGTTGTCGGTGGAGACCTGAAGCTCAAAGATGGTGTGAGCCTGGATCATGAGACTGAGAGCTCTGTGGCTGTCGAGGTCACCACGACAGATGCGAGTGGGGCGACCTATTCTGAGACCTTCACCATCGCCGTTGGCGATGTGAATGAAGGACCAAGCGATATTGCACTGAGCAATGCGTCTGTTGACGAGAACGCCGCGGGCGCTGTTGTTGGCACTCTGTCGACGACAGATGTCGACGATGGTGATACACACTCTTACGCGGTCGATGATGCCCGCTTTGAAGTGGTGGGCGGAGACCTCAAGCTCAAAGACGGTGTGAGCCTGGATCACGAAGCTGAGTCCTCAGTGGCCGTTGAGGTCACCACGACAGACGCGTCCGGTGCAACTTACTCCGAGACCTTCAATATCGCCGTCGGTGATGTGAACGAAGGACCTTCTGACATCTCGCTCAGCAATGCCTCCGTAGACGAGAATGCAGCTGGCGCAGTGGTCGGATCTTTGAGCACGACTGACGTTGATGACGGTGACACACACACATATGCTGTCGACGATGCCCGGTTCGAAGTGGTCGGTGGCGATCTGAAGCTCAAAGATGGCGTCTCTCTCGATCATGAGACTGAATCGTCGGTTGCTGTCGAAGTCACCACGACGGATGCGTCTGGTGCGACCTATTCTGAGACCTTTACCATCGCCGTGGGCGATGTGAATGAAGGACCAAGCGATATTGCACTGAGCAATGCGTCTGTGGACGAGAATGCCGCCGGAGCCGTTGTTGGGTCTTTGAGCACGACGGACGTTGATGACGGTGACACACACACATATGCTGTCGACGATGCCCGGTTTGAAGTGGTCGGTGGCGATCTGAAGCTCAAAGACGGTGTGAGCCTGGACCACGAAGCCGAGAGCTCTGTGGCTGTTGAGGTCACCACGACGGATGCCTCTGGTGCGACCTATTCCGAGACCTTCACCATCGCCGTTGGGGATGTGAACGAAGGTCCGTCTGACATCAGCTTGTCGAATGCCTCCGTTGATGAGAATGCTGCCGGTGCTGTGGCCGGTTCGCTCTCCACATCTGACGTTGATGACGGTGACACACACTCCTATGCGGTCGATGATGCCCGCTTTGAAGTGGTCGGTGGCGATCTGAAGCTCAAAAATGGTGTGAGCCTGGATCATGAGACTGAGAGCTCTGTGGCTGTCGAGGTCACCACGACAGATGCGAGTGGGGCGACCTATTCTGAGACGTTCACTATCGCCGTGGGCGATGTGAATGAAGGTCCGTCTGACATCAGCCTGTCGAATGCCTCTGTGGACGAGAACGCAGCTGGTGCGGTTGTCGGCACGCTCTCAACGACAGACGTCGATGCTGGCGACAGCCACACCTATGCGGTCGATGATGCGCGCTTTGAAGTTGTCGGTGGCGATCTGAAGCTCAAAGACGGTGTGAGCCTGGATCATGAGAGTGAGAGCTCTGTGGCCGTTGAAGTCACCACGACCGATGCCTCTGGCGCGACCTATTCCGAGACCTTCACTATTGCCGTGGGCGATGTGAACGAGGGTCCATCTGACATTGCGCTTTCCAACACAAGTGTTGATGAGAACGCAGCTGGCGCGGTGGTTGGGTCTCTGAGCACCACGGACGTCGATGCTGGCGACAGCCACACCTATGCGGTGGACGATGCGCGCTTTGAAGTTGTCGGTGGCGATCTGAAGCTCAAAGATGGCGTAAGTCTGGACTACAACACAGATCCGTCTGTTGATGTGACGGTGACAACAACGGATTCCGCAGGCGCAACCTACCAGGAAACTTTTTCAATTTCTGTGGGTGACACCAATGATGCGCCAACTGACATTTCTCTCGACAATCTCTCTGTCGATGAGAACGCAGCTGGTGCGGTTGTCGGCACACTCTCAACGACAGACGTCGATGCAGGCGACAGCCATACCTACGCGGTGGATGATGCCCGCTTTGAAGTGGTTGGTGGCGATCTGAAGCTCAAGGACGGTGTCTCCCTCGATCATGAGACTGAATCGTCGGTTGCTGTCGAAGTCACCACGACCGATGCCTCTGGTGCCACATACTCCGAGACCTTTACCATTGCCGTGGGCGATGTGAATGAAGACCCGTCAGACATCTCGCTCAGCAATGCATCTGTGGACGAGAATGCCGCTGGGGCCGTTGTCGGATCGCTCTCCACGACAGACGTCGATGCTGGCGACAGCCATACCTACGCGGTGGATGATGCGCGCTTTGAAGTTGTCGGTGGCGATCTGAAGCTCAAGGACGGTGTCTCTCTCGATCATGAGACGGAAAGCTCTGTGGCCGTTGAAGTCACCACGACCGATGCGTCTGGAGCAACTTATTCCGAGACCTTCACCATTGCCGTTGGGGATGTGAATGAAGGTCCGTCAGACATCAGCCTGTCGAATGCCTCCGTTGACGAGAATGCCGCCGGTGCTGTGGTCGGTTCGCTCTCCGCGACGGACGTCGATGCTGGCGACAGCCACACCTACGCGGTTGATGATGCTAGGTTTGAAGTTGTCGGTGGCGATCTGAAGCTCAAGGACGGTGTGAGCCTGGATCATGAGAGTGAATCGTCGGTAGCTGTCGAGGTCACCACGACAGATGCGTCTGGAGCAACCTATTCCGAGACCTTCACCATTGCCGTGGGCGATGTGAATGAAGGTCCGAGCGATATTGCTCTCTCCAACTCAAGTGTTGATGAGAACTCAGCCGGTGCTGTGGTCGGCTCTGTGAGCACGACGGACGTGGATGCAGGCGACACACACACATACGCGGTTGATGATGCTAGGTTTGAAGTTGTCGGTGGCGATCTGAAGCTCAAGGACGGTGTCTCTCTCGATCATGAGACTGAATCGTCGGTTGCTGTCGAAGTCACCACGACGGATGCCTCTGGTGCGACATATTCCGAGACCTTCACCATTGCTGTGGGCGATGTGAACGAGGGTCCATCAGACATCAGCCTGTCGAATGCCTCTGTGGACGAGAATGCCGCTGGGGCCGTTGTCGGATCGCTCTCCACGACAGACGTGGATGATGGTGACACGCACTCATATAGCGTGGATGATGCGCGCTTCGAAGTTGTCGGTGGTGATCTGAAGCTCAAGGACGGTGTCTCTCTCGATCATGAGACTGAATCGTCGGTTGCTGTCGAAGTCACCACGACGGATGCCTCTGGTGCGACATATTCCGAGACCTTCACCATTGCTGTGGGCGATGTGAACGAGGGTCCGTCAGACATCTCGCTCAGCAATGCATCTGTGGACGAGAATGCCGCTGGGGCCGTTGTCGGATCGCTCTCCACGACAGACGTGGATGATGGCGATACACATAGCTACAGCGTTGACGATGCCCGCTTTGAGGTTGTTGGTGGGGATCTCAAGCTCAAGGACGGTGTGAGCCTGGATCATGAGACTGAATCGTCGGTAGCTGTTGAGGTCACCACGACCGATGCGTCTGGTGCGACCTATTCTGAGACCTTCACTATTGCTGTGGGCGATGTAAACGAAGGTCCGAGCGACATTGCGCTTTCCAACTCAAGCGTTGACGAGAATGCAGCTGGAGCCGTTGTTGGGTCTTTGAGCACGACAGACGTCGATGCTGGCGACAGCCACACCTATGCGGTGGATGATGCCAGGTTTGAAGTTGTCGGTGGAGACCTGAAGCTCAAAGATGGTGTGAGCCTGGATCATGAGACTGAGAGCTCTGTGGCTGTCGAGGTCACCACGACAGACGCGTCTGGTGCAACTTACTCCGAGACCTTCAATATCGCCGTCGGTGATGTGAACGAAGGACCAAGCGATATTGCACTGAGCAATGCGTCTGTTGACGAGAATGCAGCTGGAGCCGTTGTTGGGTCTCTGAGCACTGCTGATGTTGATGACGGTGATACGCACTCTTACGCGGTCGATGATGCCCGCTTTGAAGTGGTGGGCGGAGACCTCAAGCTCAAAGACGGTGTGAGCCTGGATCACGAAGCTGAGTCTTCTATTGCTGTAGAGGTCACCACGACCGATGCCTCTGGTGCGACCTATTCTGAGACCTTCACCATTACGGTTGGTGATGTGAACGAGGGTCCGTCAGATATCAGCCTGTCGAATGCCTCTGTGGACGAGAACGCCGCGGGCGCTGTTGTCGGCACGCTCTCAACGACAGACGTCGATGCTGGCGACAGCCACACATACGCTGTCGACGATGCCCGGTTCGAAGTTGCCGGGGGAGACCTCAAGCTCAAAAACGGTGTCTCGCTTGATCATGAGACTGAGAGCTCTGTGGCTGTCGAGGTCACCACGACAGATGCGAGTGGGGCGACCTATTCTGAGACCTTCACCATCGCCGTGGGCGATGTGAATGAAGGACCAAGCGATATTGCACTGAGCAATGCGTCTGTTGACGAGAATGCAGCTGGAGCCGTTGTTGGGTCTCTGAGCACTGCTGATGTTGATGACGGTGATACGCACTCTTACGCGGTCGATGATGCCCGCTTTGAAGTTGTCGGCGGAGACCTCAAGCTCAAAGACGGTGTCTCCCTCGATCATGAGACAGAGTCGTCCGTTGCTGTCGAAGTGACCACGACCGATGCGTCCGGTGCGACCTATTCTGAGACGTTCACCATCGCCGTTGGGGATGTAAACGAAGGTCCGTCAGACATCAGCCTCTCGAATGCCTCTGTGGACGAGAATGCCGCTGGCGCGGTTGTTGGGTCTCTGAGCACCACAGACGTTGATGACGGTGATACGCACTCTTATAGCGTCGACGATGCCCGCTTTGAAGTTGTCGGTGGCGATCTCAAGCTCAAGGATGGCGTCAGTCTGGATCATGAGTCCGAGAGCTCAGTAGCTGTCGAAGTCACGACGACCGATGCGTCCGGTGCGACCTATTCTGAGACCTTCACCATCGCTGTGGGCGATGTGAATGAAGGCCCAAGTGCTGGTGCTGTTGATCTTGGTGCAACCAATGAAGACACGTCTGTGATCATCACCAGCGCACAGCTACTTGCAAACTCTAGTGACGTAGATGATGGCGATGCAATGAGCGTCAGTTCCTTGTCGGTTGATGCCCAATATGGATCCCTCGCCGACAATGGCGATGGAACCTGGACCTTTACACCAGCGAATGATGTGAGCGCAGACAATGTTCCCTTCTCCTTCACCGTGACTGATGGTGAGGTGAGCGATAGCGCAGCAGCGACTCTTGATATTGCGGCTGTTGCCGACACTCCAAATCTCTCAATTGGAACGGTCTCCACGACAACAACGCTTATCGACTCCAGTTTCGAAGGCAGCTCTACTGGCTTTGTATCCACATCTGACGGCTGGAGCACAGACAGCGATGCCATTGAAGTCTGGAGCGAGAGTGGCGATGGCCATTCAGCCTCTGATGGCGACAAGTTTGTCGAACTCAACAATGACGCGATCGACAATTATGATGATGCTGATGATATCTACCAGAATGTCGAGACCGTTGATGGTGCAACCTACACGCTGACCTTCGATCTCTCCCCACGCGAAGGCTATGACGCGTCTGTCAACAGGATCGAGGTCGTCTGGGATGGCGTTGTTGTTGATACAATCGCGCTTGATGGATCTAGCAATTCTGACAATGTCTGGACAAGCTACAGCTACACCATGACAGGCGATGGTGACACGTCGAAGCTTCAGTTCCGCGAAGCCGGTGTCGACCAGGATTATGGCCGCGGCATGCGGATCGACAATATTAAATTGACAGAAACCGTAGACGGCGCTGCAGGACGTGCCGGAACGGCAATCGATCTCCCTGATGTCACTGCATCTCTGAGCGACACTGATGGGTCTGAAACACTTGCACTGTCTATCGGCAATATACCAGATGGCGCTGTGCTCACCGATGGGTCGAACACGTTCACTGCATCAAGTGGGAGCACGACCGCTGATGTTTCTGGCTGGAACCTGACGACGCTCCAAATTACACCTGGGTCGGATACATCTGGGCCATTGAATCTTTCAGTCACGGCGACGTCAACGGAAGGCTCGAATGGATCGACAAGCGTCGACGCTGGCCAGATTTCAGTTACAGTCTCTCCGGCAAGCGATACGGTGCTGACTGATATCACCGACCCCGGCGACACTATGCCCGCCCTGTCAGGTGCCACTTATACCTCTGACGACGACTGGGACGGCTCCAGCGGTGATAACACGGTCATCTACAACGGCTCTGACAGCGACAATAAGCTGGACGGTCACGACGGAGATGACATCATTGTTGACGATAACACCAAGGGTGAGCTCAAGGGCGGCGATGGCGATGATACGCTTTATGGTCGCGGCGGCGACGACAAACTGAAGGGTGAAGATGGCAACGACACGCTCTATGGTGGGTCTGGCGATGACAAACTTGAAGGCAAAGATGGCGACGATATTCTCTTCGGTGGGTCTGGCGATGATGAACTGAAAGGCGGCGAGGGCGAAGACGTGCTCTTTGGCGGCTCTGGCGATGACACGCTGAAAGGCGAAGACGGTTCTGACCTCTTTATCTTCGAAACCGGCAATGGTGACAGCGACTATATTGATGGCGGCAGCAGCAGCAGCTGGACAGACACAATCCAACTGCAGGCCAATGGCGGCGGCTATAACGAAATGGATTGGACGCTGAACCTGGACAGTGGGTCTTCGATTGAGAGCACAGGCAACGGGTCTTACGATCTGTCAGAAGATGCGTCTGGTACCATTACCTTCGCCGATGGTTCGGAGATCTCCTTCGATAATATCGAGCGCATTGAATGGTGATGCGTCACTGACATCCTAGTCAGAAGGGCCATGCCTCCTAGGTGTGGCCCTTTTGCTTTCCCGTCTTCCGAAATCAAAGAGCCCCTGTTAGGTTCACACTGCCGGAGGGGATTAATCCCTTCAACTAGTGGGGGGAACCATGGCAGAGAACACAGCCGCTGACACATCGCAGGGCAGCTTCATCACGCCAACCTATCGGCGGTACGCGCTGGGCATTTTGACGGTGGTCTATTCGGTCAATTATGTGGACAGGCAGATTCTGTCTATTCTGTTGGAACCCATCAAAGTCGATCTGTCACTGAGTGACACGCAGCTTGGGCTGCTCTTCACGACCTTCGGTATCTTCTACGCGACATTAGGCCTCCCCATTGCCATGCTGGCGGACCGGACCAACCGCCGGAACGTGATCACAGCCTCCATGACGATATTCTCTGGCATGACCGCCGTTTGTGGCCTCGTGACCAGTTTCTGGCAGCTCATGGTTGCACGCATTCTTGTCGGTGTCGGTGAAGCAGGCTCCAGCCCACCCTCACATTCCATGATCGCAGACCTTTACGAGCCCAAGACCCGCGCAACGGCGCTCGCGATCTTCTCCTTAGGCGTCAATATCGGTATCTTCATCGGCTTCCTGGTCGGGGGCTTTGTGGCGCAATGGTATGGCTGGCGCATGGCCTTTTTGGTCGTGGGCCTGCCTGGCTTGATTCTGGCGTTGCTGGTGCACTTCACGCTGAAAGAACCGCCCAGAGGGCATTCTGAAGGTCGTACAGAGCAGGAAAACAAAGAAGAGGCGCCCGGTATCATGGAGGTGCTTCGCTTCCTGCTGACCCAACCGGCTTTCCGTCACATCGCCGCAGGCGCGACCCTTGTGTCGTTTGTTGGATATGGTGCCGTTGCGTGGTTGCCGCCCTTCCTTGTGCGCTCTCACGGCATGGAAGTTGGGAACATTGGCCTCGCATTGTCACTGATCATCGGGATTGCGGGCGGCCTAGGCACATACGGCGCCGGCTTCCTGGCAGACAAGCTCGGCCAGAAAGACATTCGCTGGTACATGTGGGTTGTGGCAGCGGCAGGCGTAATTGCCTTTCCGTTTGGCTTCAGCGTCTACCTCTCAGAGGACTTGAGCTGGACCCTCGCTCTGTTCATTGTTCCGGCGGCGGCAGGCTCTCTCTACCTCGGACCGAGCCTCGCGATGACACAAGGATTGGCGCGCCTTAAAATGCGGGCAGCCGCGTCGGCGCTTCTCTTGTTCATTCTGAACATTATCGGCCTGGGGCTCGGGCCACAGGCTGTTGGGATTGTGAGCGATCTTCTGGAGCCGACTTATGGCGTGGAATCGCTCCGCTATGCGCTGCTCATCATGACACCGCTGGGCCTTTGGGGTTCGCTGCACTTCTTCCTTGCCGCAAAAACACTCGGTGACGGGCTGGAGAGAGCGAAAGCTCTCCCCGCCTGAGTGCTATTTGCGCGCTAGTGCTCGTGGGCGGTTGACTGCTCTTCTTTCACGAAGAACATCAGCAGCAATCCTATGATCAGGAAGATGATCACGCTTCCCAGGCCCACCCGCTGACTGCTGGTGGTTTGCGTTACGATGGCGACCGTCAATGGTGCCAGGAAGCTGGTGGCTTTCCCGCAAAGTGCATAGAGGCCATAGAATTCAGCCATCATGGCCGGCGGCGCGATGCGGGCAAGCATCGTGCGGCTTGACGAGAGAGATGGCCCGGCAAAGACGCCGGTAGCGGTCGCCAGGAACAGGAACCAGCGTTCCGCACTTGTATCAAATCCCATTCCGTTGAGTGCTTGACCGAAAATGTTGGTGGCAGTGATCGGCTCCATGCTGACGGCGAACATGTAGGCCGCAGTATCTGTGGTTGTACCGACAAGCAGCATCAATCCAATAGCAAAACAGGAAACCGCCCACACGATGGTGCGCTTCGATCCGATATAATCGTCAACCAAGCCACCAAGCAGCGTAAAAGGCACCTGCATGACAATGATGATGAGGCCATAAAAGCCAATCTGTGTCGTCGGCCAGTCAAAAACGCCTTTTGCGTAGACGCCGGTAAAGATGAAGACCGCAGCCTGGCCATCATAATAGATCATGCGAGCAAGCAGGAAGATCGCGATGTTTTTGTAATGCGGCAACTTCTTGATCGTGCCGATGACCATTGCCACGCCCTTCTTGGCCGCTTCCCTGCGATTGAGCCCGGTACGCGGCTGGTCTGGCGTCATGAAGAAAAAGGGCAGGGCAAAGACAAGAAGCCATACGGCCGATAGGGGCCCCACAACGCGATTGTGTTCGCTGACCGCTTTGTCGATCCCAAACCAGGGCACTTCTGGCAGACCGAACATCAGCAGCCAAACGGCGAATGAGAGGATGGCACCCAATGAACCGACTGCATATCCAACCGCGGAGAGCGCGCCTATGCGCTTCTTGGAAACCAACGCGGGCAACATGGCATTGTGGTAGACGATGGCAAACTCAAGGCTTGTTGCGGCAATGACGACGCCAATAACAACCAGCAAAATTGAGTTCGGGTCGCCAGGGGCGGCGAACCAGAGCACCGACATGCCCAGAAAGGCCAAGAGCGTGAAAAAGAAAATACCGGGCTTGCGCGGTCCTGCGGCATCGGCAAGCGAGCCAAAAAACGGACTCAGCAGAGCAATGGAAATACCGGCAGTCGCCTGTACATAACCCCAGATGGCCTGACCACGAACATCATCACCCACGACCTCACTGGAGAAATAGGGGGCAAACACGAAGATGTTGATCAGGATAAAATAGGGGTTGAGAGCCCAGTCATAGATAAACCAGCCAAACATGCCGCCTTTTCCGGTCGGCTTCTCGCCAGTGACGGTCAGGTGCCCGCCTGGCTGTTCATGGGTGATCTGTTCTTCATATGCACTGGTCACGCGAGCGCCCCTCCTCGACAATTCTCGAATGACAGATGTTAAAGGCAGTCATTCTGTGCAGCCAGTTCCGATGGCCTTCATATCGGTATGGCCTTTAAGTGCTTGAAAATCAACGAAAAATTTGATCGCGCGCGGATTAGTATGCGCTTTCTAGACATCTGGTCCTAAACACACATCCAACGAGGGACCCAGCCAGTCAGTTTCCCCAATCAAGCCGGGCCCGCAGCACAAGACTTGAAAACCGGAATCTAGGAGAAAGATCATGGCGACGAAGACACGTAAGACGACGAAGAAAGCAGCACCTGAAGCAAAGCTCCCGCTTGCTCGTGACATCTGGCTTGCTGGCCTTGGCTTTTATGGCCGCATCTATGATGAGACTGTGGAACGCGCTGGTTCAGCTCGCACAGAAGCAAACAAGTTCTTTGATGAGCTGGTTGACCGCGGCACTGTCGTTGAAACAGAAACACGCAAAGCCCTCAAAGACGTGCGTATCGATACCAGCGGCACAGTAGAAGAGCGCATCCAGAAGCTCCGCGAAGCTCTTCCTGAGCTGCCAAAGCTCCCTGAAATGCCTGAACTGCCAGAGATGCCTGAGCTTCTCCAGTTCCCGCAGTTCAAGTCTACACGGGTTCGTGAGCTGGAAACCGAAGTCGAAGCACTGACGAAAAAAGTTAATGCCCTTAGCCGCAAAGCTGCAGCTAAGCCAAAGGCACGCAAGACCCCGGCCCGTAAAGCTGCGTAACAAGCTTTACGAGCGTAGCCGGACGGCGTCGTGGTTTTCCACGGCGCCGTTCGTGTTTTTTGCCAATGAATGAGCTCACAATGTGAGTTTCTGCTGGCGACAAACTCCCAAGCGCAGTCTAATCAAGATTAGACATATGACGGCCTCTTGAGTGGGGCGAATTGGGGGAACCGATGCCAGACAAATCTTCCGGCGGCCGAAAATCGGCAAAAGCAAAATCACCTGTAGACAAAGCTAGCGACCTCGCACGCCAAATCTGGCTCGCGGGCGTGGGCGCTTATGGTCAGGCGGTTGACGACACCCAGCAGGAAGTAACCCGGCGTGTTGCGCAAGTCAGTCAAGACACATCCAAATTCTTTGAAGAACTGGTGTCCCGTGGCAGCGACCTGGAAAAGAACCTGGGCGCGCTTGGCAAGATGAGCGCAGATGTACGTGCAGAAGGGCTTCGGCGCGGTGCGGACATGTCTCTTTCTCTGGAGGATCGGCTGTCGCGGATGCGTGACATGCTGGGGATTGCCCCAGCAGGAACGGGTTTTGAAGAAAAGGTCGATAAGCTTGCAGCCGATGTCGCAGCGTTGAGCGCCAAGCTCGATCTCGTGCTCGATCAGATGAACAAGCCCGTTTCTAAACCTGCTGCAAAAAAACCTGCGGCAAAAAAGAAGGCTGCAGCCAAGAAGAGGCCGGCAGCGAAGAAAAAAACGACGGCGCGGAAAAAGGCTCCCGCCAAGAAGAAACCGGTATCGCGAAATTAACGGTCGGCACCCGCGATGAAAACTCGGGAACGCATCCTCAAAGCCAGTCTCGAACTCTTCAATGAAGAGGGAGAGACAAATGTGTCAACGGTCGATATTGCCAATCAGGTCGATATTTCACCGGGCAATCTCTACTACCATTTCAAGGGCAAGGATGCGCTGATAGCTGCGCTCTATGACGCTTTTGAAGAAGAGATGCGGATTGTTCTGACCGCACCTGTAGAAAGCCCGTTGCGAGCAGAAGATAATTGGCTCTACTTTTACATTGTCTTCGAAGAGATTTTTGACTTTCGGTTCTTCTACCGAAATCTCACCGATCTACTGAACAGATATCCGCAGCTCAATGCACGTTTTGATGATCTGTTAGAGCGCAAGCAAGCGACATGCGTTGCACTTCTAACCAGCCTGGCCGAACGAAATCTGCTGGACATTAGAGAAGATGAGACAGAACAGGTCAGCACGCGCCTGACCATGTTGCTCACCTATTGGTTGAACTTTGAAGCTGTCCGGCATCCCAATGCATCGGGGCCAGACATTATTCACGGTGGCGTCTACCATGTGCTCAGCCATGTAGCGCCCTATTTCGCAGCCGGTCGGGGTGTTTTTATGGATGTTATTTCAACGCTCTATGAAGACCAAAAGGCAGACGCGGAGAAAAGAGCGAACCGGTAGTCAGACTTCGCATATGCGAAAACACAATGCCGAAGTGATTGAAATTCCGTGTGATCAAGACTCTTTTTCTTGCCAATGGTCGTCAGAGCCCCCATTTTATTCCTATCGAATTTTTGTTGGAGCATTGTGACGGCTCCCGGCCTTGCCTCAATAAGGGCTATGCGGCGTTTCCAATTACGATTTGATACCCTACACACGGGGCTCGTGTGAGATTGAAGATTGGCGCGACGGCGCTGCACAGGAGAATGAGATGGCGACTGGTACAGTCAAATGGTTCAACCCAACAAAAGGGTATGGTTTCATCCAGCCGGAAGACGGCGGCCAGGATGTATTCGTACACATTTCTGCGGTTGAGCGTGCTGGACTCGCTGGGCTTGATGAAAACCAGAAGGTTTCCTACGAGCTTGAGACCGGACGAAATGGCAAAAGTTCTGCAGTGGATCTCAAGGTCCTTTAACCCCCAATGCAGCAAGTTTTTTAAGGGAGCGCTTTGTCGCTCCCTTTTTTGTTGTGTGCATGGGGCAGCGTACCCCTGCGTCATAATGAGCTCATTCGAAGACCGTTGACGCTTGCGTTGGCGCATGTACTTTTCTTCTCACATACATTTATCAGAGAGAGAAAAAATGCTTCAGCCGGTAAGCGAAACTGCCCTGGTCGACATTCCCGATGCGGGCCCGTCCCATGCGCCTATTTATCAAACGCCCGACGGTTTTGACCTCGCTGACAATAATGCTTTCACGTCAGGCCAGCCTTTTGACTACTACAAAAGGCTGAGAGAAGAAGCGCCGGCTGCCTGGACGCCAGTACCGCTCGCAGCCGGTTATTGGGCAATCAGCCGCTATGATGATGTAAAGCGGATCGAGCTCGATCCGGAGACTTTCTCGTCCCAACGTGGCGGCATCAATATGGCCACAGCTGAAAGAGGTAGCGGCCATGAACGTCTCGCAGGCGCTGCACTCAATACACTGATCAGTCTGGACCGGCCCTATCACGTTCCATTGAGGATGCAGCATCGTGCGTTCTTTACGCCCGACTATATTGCTGAGCTGCGTAAGAAGGTCGAAGTCAAGGTCGACGAATTGTTGGACGACATGGAGCGCAAGGGCCCTGTCGTCGACATGGTCAAAAACTTCTCTGAACAATTGCCGCTCTTCACACTCTGCGAAATGCTGGGAGTCGATGAAAAAGACCGGCCCAAGATTGTGCGCTGGATGCACTACCTTGAGCTCGCCTCCCACATGATCACCGAGCAGGCGCAGGGGCGTAAGATCAGCTACGTGTTTCTTGCCAAATTTCTTTGGAACGTGCGGCAGATGTTCAGATACGGCGAGAGCGTGCTTCAAGATCGTCGTGCCAATCCAAGAAACGACCTGCTGACGGCGATTGCGCAGGCCGAGATTGACGGCGAACCTCTGTCCCAGGATTTTCTCGATGGAGCGTGGCTGCTCATTATTTTTGCTGGCAATGACACAACGCGCAATTCCCTGTCTGGTACGATGCGGTTGCTGACAGAGTTTCCAGAGCAAAAGCAGAAACTCTTGGATGATCCATCGAAGATCAAACAGATGGTGCCCGAAGCGATCCGGATGGTGTCGCCTGTGATCTTCATGCGTCGGACCTTAATGGCAGACACTGAGATCGCCGGACAGAAAATGTCCGAAGGCGAGAAGGTGATCATGTATTACGGCTCAGCCAATCGTGACTCCTCGGTTTTTGAAAATCCCGATCAGTTTGATATCGAACGAGAGAATTCTGGCGATCATCTGTCGTTCGGCGCAGGCCCTCATGTATGTCTCGGTCAACGGGTCGCCAACATGCAGCTTGAGGTGGCGTACGAGAAAATTCTGTCGCGCTTCCCAAACATCAAGTTCACCGGCAACTGGTCCCAGGCACCGAACAATTTTGTGAATGCGATCTCAAAACTGGAAGTGGATTTAGGGACCTAAACGGCTGTGGAGTGTCTCCCTCCCGGCGCGACGTTGATCAATGATTTCGTAAGTGTTGGGAGAGAGCAGGAACTGCTGTCCGTCATTGACAATGCGCCCTGGCTGCAGGATCTCCGCAGACGGGTTCAGCACTATGGGTGGCGTTACGACTACAAGGCGCGACGCGTCTCGGAGGACGCATGGTTGGGACCGCTCCCAAACTGGCTACAGCAAGAGATAGGGAGATTTAGCGGTTCCGGGTTGTTTGATGAAACACCCGACCAGGTCATCGTCAATGAGTATGAGCCGGGGCAGGGCATCGCGCCTCATGTCGACTGCGTTCCCTGCTTTGGGCCGATCATCGCCTCCCTGTCCTTAGGCGGCCGAGTGGAGATGCGGTTTGAAAACACAGCTACTGGGAAAAAGAGGGAGACATTGCTTCCGGCCCGCAGTCTGCTGGTTTTGACGGGCCCTGCGCGATACGAGTGGCGTCACAATATTCCAGCCCGAAAGTCAGATGTTATCGATGGGAGACGGGTCGGCAGAAAACGTCGTATTTCTCTCACTTTCCGACGAGTAATTTCGGATTTAACCTAATTCCCTATTCCCTCTCGGGAGTTTATTGCGGTGCAGCATGCAATCGCGTATGAAGTGTCCTCATCTGTAGCGTTTTTCTGAGCCCAGGGCCTCCCTCATCGTGATCAAGTCCACCTTTGCGGCGTTTGCCGACCGCCTTTCTATTGCCGAATGGAAGGGCCGTGATCGCTCTACCTTTTCACCGTCAGTCCTAAAAACAGAAATCCTGTCCGGACTAACCGTGGCGCTGGCCCTGGTGCCCGAAGCCGTCGCCTTCGCGTTTGTGGCAGGCGTGCACCCACTTGTGGGGCTCTATGCAGCCTTTATTGTTGGCCTCATCACGGCGCTGTTTGGTGGACGTCCTGGCATGATTTCTGGTGCGACCGGTGCGCTGGCGGTGGTCATGGTCTCGCTCGTCGCATTGCACGGTGTTGAATATCTTTTTGCGACAGTCGTACTGATGGGCATCCTGCAAATTCTCGCAGGCATCTTCCGACTGGGGAAGTTCATTCGTCTGGTTCCCCATCCGGTGATGTTGGGTTTTGTGAACGGTCTAGCGATTGTCATTTTCCTGGCGCAGCTAACACAGTTTCAAGTGGCGGATGCCGACGGCGTTAGGACTTGGATGAGCGGCATGCCGCTCGTGATGATGCTGGGTCTTGTGGCGCTGACAATGGCCATCATCTGGGTCATGCCGAAAATTACCACCGCCATTCCGGCCCCACTTGCGGGTATCGGCATTGTGGCAGCGATTGTAATCGCGACAGGCATTGATGTGCCCCGCGTCGGTGATCTGGCCTCCATTCAGGGAGGCTTGCCGGAATTTCATATTCCAATGGCACCGCTCACCATGGAAACATTTCAGATCATCTTCCCTTACGCGCTGATCCTGGCCGCAATCGGTCTGATTGAAAGTCTCCTCACATTGAACCTGGTAGGTGAGATGACGGGCAAGCGCGGTGGCGCCTCGCAGGAATGTATTGCGCAGGGCACAGCCAATGTGGTGACAGGCTTTTTTGGCGGCATGGGCGGCTGCGCCATGATCGGTCAATCCATGATCAATGTGAAATCCGGTGGCCGAACCAGACTGTCTGGCACGTCAGCAGCCTTGTTCCTGCTCGCCTTCATTCTGGTGGCCTCAAGCCTGATTGAACAGATCCCTCTGGCTGCCTTGGTGGGGGTCATGTTCATGGTGGTGATTGGAACGTTCGCATGGCAGTCGTTTCGCATTCTGCGCCGTATCCCCATGACGGATACGCTTGTCATCCTCCTTGTCACCGTTGTGACGGTGATGAGCGATCTCGCCATTGCCGTCGTCGTTGGCGTCATCGTCTCTGCCCTGGCCTATGCCTGGAACAACGCTTCGCGCATCCGTGCTTTCGTCGACACCAATGAAGAGGGCGCGCGCGTTTATCAGATTGAAGGACCGCTCTTCTTCGGATCGACCGAAGGCTTCCTTGAACTCTTCCATCCGGAAGATGATCCAGATGTTGTGATCGTTGATTTCCTCGATAGCCGTGTGGTCGACCAGTCTGCCTTGCAGGCAATCGAAGCCTTGGCCGCCAAATATCAGTCGCGCAACAAGACCTTGCAGCTCCGGCATTTGTCTCATGACTGCCATCGATTGTTGCAGCGGGCGGGGCAGCTGATCGTCGATTCAGATGACGATCCCGACTATGCCCTCGCGGTGGATTATTCCGTCCGGACCGGCATGTTGGGCGGCGGTCATTAGTCAGACCAGCGTTCTGGAAACGACTAATGGTCTGCCCGGCAGGCCGTCAATCAGCTGGCGCCAACAGGCGGTCGACCAACTGAGTGATATGTGACGCCGGCAAGCTCCATCTCCGCCAACGTATAAATATTGCGAAGGTCGACAATGAGAGGCTGGGTGAGAAGGGTTTTGACCCGGTTAATATCGAGCATCCGGAAAGCGTTCCACTCCGTCAAAATGAGAAGCGCCGCTGCACCCTCCATGACTTCGTAACTATCTGTTCCCCACTCAACACCGGTAAGCATGGGCTTAGCTTGTTGCATGCCTTCAGGGTCAAATGCCCGGATTGTAGCGCCAGCTTTTTGCAGCAATGGGATGATGTCCAGACTTGGTGCGTCGCGCATGTCATCTGTATTCGGTTTGAACGTAACGCCCAGAACCGCAAGAGTCTTCCCGCGCACATCACCGCCGCAGGCGGCAATCACTTTATCGGCCATCCGACGTTTGCGTTCGGTGTTCGCTTCAATCACCGATTCAACAATCTGCGTCGGGCGCCCAACTTTCCGGGCGGTATCGGTTAAGGCAAGTGAATCTTTAGGGAAGCAGGAGCCACCAAATCCGGCACCGGCTTGCAGGAACTTCTGTCCAATCCGAGAGTCGAGACCAATGCCCTTCGATACGTCTTGCACATCCGCGCCCACAGCTTCGCATATGTCGGAGATCTCGTTGATAAACGTGACTTTTGTCGCCAGGAAAGCATTGTTGGCATACTTGATGATTTCTGCAGTCGTGCGCCCGGTAATGAGAAAAGGTGTTTCATTGAGAATGAGAGGGCGATAGATCGAGCGCATCACTTCGCGGGCGCGCTCTGAGTCTGTGCCAACAACGACTCGGTCAGGTTTCATAAAGTCATCAATCGCGGAACCTTCGCGCAGAAACTCAGGGTTTGAGGCGACATCAAAGTCGGCGTCAGGATTGGTCTTTCCGATAATCGCTTCAACCTCACTGCCAGTGCCGACGGGTACCGTTGATTTGTTGACGACGATTGTGTAGCCAGCGAGTTTTGGTGCGAGCTCCGCTGCGACCGCATAGACGGCACTTAGATCAGCACTGCCATCCGTTTCACTCGGAGGTGTGCCAACTGCGATGAATACCGCGTCCTGGTTGCCAATGTCGTCATTGGCCCACGAAGTGAAGCTCAATCGCCCGGTGGTTACGTTCTTTTTGACAAGCTCTTCAAGCCCTGGCTCGTAAATCGGAATCTCACCTCGGTGGAGTCGCGCCAGTTTGTCCTCATCATTGTCGATACAGACAACAGTATGTCCAAGGTCGGCGAAACAAGCGCCGGAAACCAGCCCCACATAGCCTGTGCCAATCATGGCGATCTTCATCAGCATTCCCTCGATATTGATATCATGCGCGCCCGGCCGGACTGCTTGCCCACTGCGGACCTATTCCGCGATGGCTGTCGCGCTGCACTCTAAACCAGAATTGCGAAGGAAAAACGTCTGAATCGAAATTAGGATGAACGCCTGTCAGTGCTCTCGGCCACCGTCGATGGGGCAGCAATGTGCGCACAATTGTCTTTGGTGTGTGATGCCATGGTGGCGTGGCATGTTGAGGAGATGTGTATGGTGCACCCGGCACGATTCGAACGTGCGACCTCTGCCTTCGGAGGGCAGCGCTCTATCCAGCTGAGCTACGGGTGCTCCGGTGCAAAGTGCTGTTCAGCACCAGTTCACGCGGCGGAACGTACCTCGTTCGCAATGACATATCAATGGACCAGTTTCACACGCCGATGCGGGTCTCTGAGGGTCCCAACATCCGGCTATTTGGATGCAATCCCGTCAAATAGGGCGTCCACAATGGCGCGCTCCCGCGGTTCCCCTGATACTTCATCGTTGAGCGGGATGAGATTGCCGTCCAGGCGGAGCGAAACATAACCGTGCACCATTGACCAAAGGGCAATCCCGGACGTCTCTGCGCTCCTTTGTTCCTTCTGATTGCCTCGCTCAAACAGGTCGATCAGCGGTTCATAGAGGGCATCCATCTGGGCCAATAGATGGGGATCATCGACAGCAAGGCAATCTCGCCGCCAGAGCAGACGGTAGCGGTTGGGGTGGCTGAGCCCGAAGGCGATGACTGTGTCAGCAAAGACTTTCAATCTTTCCCGACGGTCGCCAGATCCATGCTGAAGCCCCTTTTGAATGGCGGACGTGAGCTGCTCAAAGGTCCCGGCTGCCAGCGCTGTCAGCAGATCCTGGCGGGTTTTGAAATGGTTCGCCGGCGCTGAATGGGCCACCCCAATGGCACGGGCCACGGCGCGGATGGTGACCCCATCGACACCTTCTTGATCCAGCAACTTGAACGCCGCATCCAGCAATGCGTCTCTGAGGTGGCCGTGGTGGTAATTGGGTTTTTCCGTCATTGGCGAATTCTAGGATTCAATATTGACATTGTCTATATTCTGCTTAAATTGACACTGTCCATATTGAAGTTGCTGGAAAGGATAATCTGATGGTTAGTCGTCTGCTTGTGACCTTTGGTGCGCTGGTTTGGGGCCTCGGTGTTCCCTATCTCGAGATAAATGACACCCATGTGTTCAATCCGGATTGGACTCCTCATGCGCTCATTCACGAGGTATGGCAGCTTTTCACCAATACGGGTCTCGCGGGTTTTGCCATTTGGCTGGCCTGGGTGAAGGACGAAGTAATCCAGGGCGCCATCGTAGGTCTGTTCATCACAGGCGGGTTTCTGGCAGCCTTTATCATCCGAAATACTTATGGTGGCTCCATGAAATACTTGGATGGGTCTGAAAAGACTGTCGTCGGCCTCAATATTGGCGTGTTGGGTTTCTCCATTGTAGCCGGTGGTCTGATCATTGCGATTTTGCTGGAGAAACGACGCCCCGCTTAATGACAGTCAGACCGATATTGCCTAAATTCACGGCTTGTACGTTTCCCTGTAACCACACAGGGAGAGCAGTGGGTGTTAGGAAGGGTGATCGGTTTTGGCGAAGGCATTGCAGTTAAAACCACTAAACCTGTTCGTTGATCCAGCGATCGACCTGGTTGACCGGCGTTTGAAGGACCTCCTGGCATATTGGCAAGACAAGTGTGCGGAGCGAGATATGCCGGCCCGCATAGACATCTCGCCGGGCGACCTGGTGACACATTTGCCACGGCTGGCTCTCCTGAACGTGACCCATGATGAGGGGGACGGCCCGCAATTCAGTGTGCGCCTATCCGGTACAGGGATTGATGATCTTCTAGGGTCTGATCACCGCGGCTCAAAGCTGGATGATTTGCTGCCCACGGGCTCTGCGAAACTCGTATCGGCCGCTTTGGGGGCCCTGGTCGAGCACAAGCGGCCCATGCGCTTTTTTGCTCAGGCACGATTGCCTGGAAATCCGGCAGCCAGTGTTGAAGGGCTGGCGCTCCCTTTGGGACTTGAAGGTGGGCCGGTCAACATGGTGCTCATTGAGACCGTATCAATCCGACAATCAGATATGGCCCAGTTTCCAGATCTGGAATACCAGGAATTCGCTGACGTTGCCTCTTGAGGTCGCGAGCGTTGCGCTATTTGCCTGACGTGAGCTGCAAGAATACGTCTTCAAGTGCGGCTTCCTCTGTCGTTAGGTCAGCAATCTCAATGCCAGCTGCGGTGATGTCAGCGAGCAGGGCTGACATAGAATCCACGTCTGGATTGTAAACAAGCGCGAGTTCACCGTCGTCGCGAAGCAGGGCGCCCCGGCTCGAAAGCGAGGCGGGCACAGCCGAGAGGGGGCTTGCCGGGCGAATGACGACGCGCTTTTCATCAATCCGCGCAAGCAGATCTGGCGTCGATTCGCACGCAACCACTTCCCCATGATTGATGATCGCGATCTGGTCGCACAGCGCCTGAGCTTCTTCCAGATAGTGGGTGGTCAAAACCACCGTTGTGCCGCGGGAATGCAGCTCTTCAATATGCTCCCAAAGCTGACGGCGCAGTTCGATGTCGACGCCGGCTGTTGGTTCATCAAGCACTAGAATGGGCGGGTTGTGGACCATGGCCTTGGCGACCAGCAGTCGCCGGCGCATGCCGCCAGAGAGTGTGCGGGCATAGGCATCGGCTTTGTCATCCAGGCCCATAGCCTCTAAAATTTCCATCGTGCGGCGCTCGGATTTCGGCACGCCGTAAAGACCAGCTTGTAGCTCCATCGCCTCATATGGCGTGAAGAACGGATCAATATTGAGCTCCTGAGGCACGATGCCGATAGATGCGCGTGCCTGGCGCGGATTGACGTCAGTATCAAAGCCCCAAATGGTGGCGGAACCAGACGTCTTCATGACGAGCCCGGCTAGAATATTGATGAAGGTCGACTTCCCGGCGCCATTGGGCCCAAGCAGACCGAAAAACGATCCGCGCGGGATGGAGAGATTGAGGCTTTTCAGCGCCTCCTTGGCCGGTTGGCCATTGGCGGCCTTGTAAACTTTGCGGAGATTGGTCGCTTCAATAGCCGCGGGTTGATTGCCGTTGGGTGCAGGTTCACGGGGAGCGGGCACTTCGGCAACCTCTGCATCATCTGTAATTCCCTGTGCCATCGTTTTTCTCCCCGGTTCGGCCATTCTAGGGGCCGCTGATCGTCGCCTTCGGTGTTCTACACCCTTCCGCGTTGGCAGCCATAATGCCATATTGCCGGTCTTAACGGTGAAGAACCGTGAAGAGCAACAAGGCGGGTGGTATGGCGGCTAAGAAGAAGCAACAAGAAGCACCGGCTGAAGCCGGAAAGATGGGGACAGACAAGCCACTCGGCAAGGGGGACCACCTCTTTCTGGTTGATGGCTCGGGCTACATTTTCCGGGCCTATCACGCATTGCCGCCGCTAACACGTAAGTCTGATGGGCTGCCAGTGGGCGCGGTCCATGGCTTTTGCAACATGCTCTACAAGCTTATCGAAGACACAAAAGACGAGTTCGAGCCGACCCACCTAGCCGTCATTTTTGATGCGTCCGGAAAGACATTCCGGAATGACATCTATGGAGAGTACAAGGCCCATCGCCCGCCAGCTCCTGAAGACCTGGTTCCTCAGTTCAGCCTGATCCGAGATGCGGTCCGCGCCTTTTCTGTACCTTCCATCGAGATGATGGGATATGAGGCCGATGATCTGATCGCGACCTATGCTGCTAAAGCCCGCGATGCAGGCGCACGTGTCACCATCGTGTCCTCAGACAAAGACCTTATGCAAATGGTTGGGGACAATGTCGACATGCTCGACACAATGAAGTACCGCACCATTGGCCCTGCAGAAGTGGAAGAGAAGTTCGGGGTCGGCCCCGACAAGGTGATCGACGTACAGGCGCTTGCTGGCGACAGCGCCGACAATGTTCCTGGTGTTCCCGGTATTGGTGTGAAGACCGCCGCATTGCTGATCAATGAATATGGCGACGTGGATACGCTGTTGGCGCGTGCTGAAGAAATCAAACAGCCCAAACGTCGGCAGAACCTGATTGAATTCGCAGACCAGGCACGTGTTTCCCGCCAGCTGGTGACCCTTGCTCAAGACGTGCCCGTCACGGAGGGTATGGAGACATTTGGTTTGCGCGACCCAGATCCTGTGACCCTGATCGGTTTCTTCAAGGACATGGAATTCAACACGCTTACCCGCCGGGTTGCTGAACGATTTGATGTGGACGGCGACGCGATTGACGCGACAGGCGCCTATGACAATGGGGAGGCGCCTGTCCCCCAAAAGTCGAAAGGAAGCGCGCCCAAAGCAGCAGAGAAGGGGGGCACACCTGGCATTGCTGAAACGGGGCTCGACAAGGAGCTGGGCAATCTATCCTATGAAACAATCACGACGCTCGATGCGCTCAAGCCATGGATCGACGCAGCGTTTGATCAGGGGGAGATCGCCGTCGATACTGAGACAGACTCGCTCGATGCCATGCAGGCGCGCCTTGTTGGTGTGTGTTTGGCGACGGCACCTGGCAAAGCCTGTTACGTACCACTGCAGCATGGCTCTGGCGAAGGGCTCGACTTTGGCGACGGCGCGCCAGACCAAATTCCTCTAAAAGAAGCGCTCGCTGCATTAAAGCCGATGCTCGAAGCGCCGTCCGTGCGCAAGATCGGGCAGAACATCAAATATGATCTTCTTGTCCTGAAGAACCACGGCATTGATCTTGCTCCCATAGATGACACAATGCTTTTATCCTACGCATTGGATGCAGGGCGTAACGGCCACGGAATGGATGAGCTCTCTGAGATTCATCTCAGCCACAAGCCTATTCCGTTTAAGGAAGTCGCGGGCTCCGGCAAAAAGCAGATCACATTTGATCAGGTGCCTATCGACAAGGCTACCGCCTATGCAGCGGAAGACGCTGATGTCACCTGGCGCCTCTACAAACTGCTGAAACCGCGCCTTGTCCCGGAAGCGAAGACGACTTTGTATGAAACGCTTGAACGGCCGCTGGTCCCTGTGCTCACAGAAATGGAGGCGCACGGCATCAAGGTTGATCGCGCAGTTCTCTCCAGACTTTCTGGTGAGTTCGCGCAGAAGATGGGTGCGATCGAAGCAGAGGTTTATGAGCTCGCGGGCGAGACCTTCAATATTGCCTCACCCAAACAGCTTGGTGAAATTCTCTTTGACAAAATGGGATTGCCCGGCGGCAAAAAAACAAAAACCGGTGCCTGGTCAACAGACGCAAGCACACTGGATGATCTGGCTGCGAGCGGACATGACCTGCCGGTAAAGATCCTTGAGTGGCGCGGACTTGCGAAACTGAAAAGCACCTATACGGATGCCTTGCCGGAATTCATTCATCCCGAGACGGGTAGGGTACATACGTCTTATTCGATGGCTTCAACCAGCACAGGACGTCTGGCCTCAACCGAGCCTAATCTCCAGAACATTCCTGTTCGCACCGAAGACGGACGGCGGATACGGACGGCCTTTGTCGCCGATAAAGGCAATAAGCTTATCAGTGCTGACTACAGCCAGATTGAATTGCGTTTGGTGGCTCACATTGCAGACGTGCCGCAACTGAAGCAGGCCTTTGCCGATGGCATCGACATTCACACGATGACAGCCTCCGAAATATTCAATGTGCCCGTAGCCGACATGGAACCGTCCATTCGCAGACGTGCGAAAGCGATTAACTTCGGTATCATTTACGGTATCTCCGCCTTTGGTCTGGCGAACCAGCTCGGCATTGGCCGCAGCGAGGCAGGTGAATATATCAATCTCTATTTCGAACGCTTCCCGGGCATTCGCACCTATATGGATGAGACCAAAGCGCTGGCCCATGAGCAGGGCTATGTGGAAACCATTTTCGGTCGCCGGATCCATCTGCCGGAGATCAATTCCAAGAACGGCGCCCACCGAGCGTTCCTGGAACGCGCCGCAATCAACGCGCCCATTCAGGGGTCAGCTGCGGATGTTATCCGTCGCGCCATGATCCGCATGCCGGACGCCCTGAAAAAAGCAAAGCTAGATGCGCGCATGCTCCTGCAGGTGCATGACGAACTGATCTTCGAAGTTGCCGAGAAGAAGGCAGATAAGACCTGTGAGCTCGTTTCGAATGTGATGATCGGTGCGGCCGTGCCCGCTGTCGACATCTCCGTACCTCTTGAGGTGGATGCGCGTGCGGCGGACAATTGGGATGAGGCGCATTGAAGCATTTCCAATAAAAGTAGCAGACTTTTGTGGTTCGGAAATGCGACCAATAAGGGGAGTTTGGGGTCGTTTTTGATTCCGTCAAAATCGAAGGGCTCATCCCTTGAAAGGAAGCAGATGACAGTCGAATCTGAGGAAGATCTTGAGGGTTTGAAGAAATGCGGGCGCGTGGTGTCGGAGACGTTAGCGGCGATGGGTGCTTATATGGAGCCCGGAATGACAACCGCAGAGCTTGATGCTTATGGCCGAGAACTGCTTGAGCGTGAAGGTGCTCGCTCTGCACCGGAGCTCACATATGATTTTCCAGGTGCTACCTGCATCAGCGTCAATGAAGTCTGTGCGCATGGCATTCCAGGCGATCAGGTTATCCAGGCTGGTGATCTCGTGAACATTGACGTGTCAGCCGAACAGAATGGGTTTGTCACTGATACGGGGGGCAGCTTTGTCGTGCCGCCTGTGCGTGCTGACCATGAAGCACTCTGCAAGGCGACACGCATCGCCCGTGACAAAGCCATTCGATCTGTGAAGGCAGGATCAAAACTCAACGTGATTGGAAAGACGGTTGAGCAGGTTGCGCGGAAGGGTGGTTATACAATCATCGAAAACCTGGCAAGCCACGGCGTTGGCCGCTCCCTTCACGAAGAACCGGGGACAATCCCCGGCTATTACGATCCGTCTGACAAAAGACGGCTTTGGCATGGCGCTGTCATCACGATCGAACCTTTCTTGTCGACCGGTGCAACCGAAGCGGTGGAGCTTGAGGATGGCTGGTCACTCACCACACCACCTGGTGTTTTCGCGGCTCAATATGAGCACACACTCGTTGTGACCAAGCGCGGCGCAATCATTGTGACCTAAGCCGGTCAGGCAAGTGCGTTCATGTAAGTGCCAATATCAAAATAGTCGCGCCAGATTTTGATCTTGCCGTTTTCCATCTCAAAGATACCGAAGCAGGGCAGGTCGACGGACTTGTCTCCGAGCTTTGTGCGATCAAGGCGCTCAACCATCACGACATCATCCTTTGCGATGAGATTGACAATGTCCCATTTGGTCTCCGTCCAGTCTTTGGCAAAGCTTGCGATGAAAGCCTGGACAGCAGACCGTCCGGCAACGGGGTCCGTTGGCATGTTGTGATAGACGCCATCGTCGGTGAAGTAACTGGCAATCTCTTCGGCATCAAGCCGCGACCAGGCGGCGACAAAGTCTCGTATGACTTTTTCATTCTCAGTCATGGGCACACTCCCGTGAGCGTTTTCAATAAAAGTTGCAGACTTTTATGGTTCGAAAACGCGCAAAAATAGAACCTGGAGCCCGGCCTCGATGGCAGTTAGCACAGACGGGCTCCAGATAAGTGTGCACCCAGACAGGCGGGAACACTAGAGCGTTTCCGTGCCCCACCCGACTGGGTCCATCAGTCTCAGGCGGCTTTTAGAGTTTCGCCTGGCGCGGCCCCATCAAACAGAACCTGCATGCGAGTTACATAGGCCATGAGGGTGGGTTTGGTCGCGACCGTGTTTTTCAAAGGGCTTGGAATGTCAGGCCCCACAATATTGATCAACATGCCAAAAGCAGTGGCATCGGCAACGCTTGGGCTTGAGCCAAACAGGAATTCCTGTTCGCCCAACACTTGGGCCAGCGCTTCAATATCAGAGATGCCAAAGGCATAGATTTCGTCCCGGCTGTGACGGCCTAGGCCGTGATGATGAAGGGCTGCCTCCACTGTCTTGTGCGCTTGCCGTGTGATGAAGCCGCGAATCGGCCAGGGAATGTCCGCAAAGAAGATCTCATCCTCAACCTTCGCATTCGCGGGTTCCATCCAGCGGCTATAGACAGTTGCCCAGTAAAGCCGTTCTTCGAGCATCCGTTGCAGCGCATGAGACTGCGCCTTTTGGAGCGGGCTCAAGTGTCGGTCGAGATCGATGCCGCGGGTTTTCTTGAGATGGTCCAGAACGAGGACCGTGTCACCGAGAACCAGTCCATTGTCATCGATGAAAGGCAGCTTGCCCTTGGGGCCTTTTGCGGGATTGTCGACCTCAACCCGTTCATGGCCGACACCGGCCAATCGCAGAACAGTCATGAGTTTGACGACAAAACCGGAAGGATCGGGTGTTCCCGGCAGGCAGTCTTTGAACGTGTGAAGGCGGATCATTTTCGGTCTCCTCGGTGCGAAAGTGGGCGAGTCTTGCTTGATATGAAGAGAGATTACTGACACGCTCCTGACACCCTGCTGTCAGGAGCCATATGCGAGGCTGCGCATTATGAGACGTGCTGATCGACTGTTCGACATTATCGAATACCTGCGTCGCCACCGAAGGGTGGTGACGGCGGCTGAACTTGCGGAGAAAATGGAAGTCTCCGTCCGCACCATTTATCGCGACATCGCTGATTTGCAGGCAAGTCGGGTTCCTATCGATGGCGAAGCGGGCCTCGGTTATCTCTTACGAGAAGGGTATGACCTGCCACCTCTCATGTTTAACGAGGAAGAGGCAGAAGCACTGGCTCTTGGTGCGCGTATTGTGGCCGCCTGGGGCGATGATGAATTGGCGGAGGCGTCAAAGGCAGTACTTGCCAAGCTGCGTGCCGTTCTGCCACGAGATCTAAAGGCGCAATTTGATGCGCTGGGCGTGATGGCCCCTCCCGCACATTATCAGGAAGAAGTGGTGATCGATCTGGCGCGCGTCCGCCGGGCTGTCCGTAACAAAAAGAAAATCCGGTTTGCCTATGCGGATAAGGGGGGCAAGACATCAATGCGCACAATCTGGCCATTGACGCTTTCCTTTTATGGAGCGGTTTGGACGGTTCCGGGATGGTGTGAGCTCAGAAAAGACTTCCGTGTCTTCCGGGCGGACAGAATGCGCGATCTGGAAGTTCTGAACGAGCGTGTTCCCCCAGATCCCGACAAGAATCTAGCGTCCTACCTCAAAGCTGAAGGTGTCACGGACATCGGATCGCTCACCTGAAAGCAAACGCTTTCGGCTCACACAGCGTTTGCGCTCACTTTACCCTTGGAAAGCAGCGTGACGGTAGACGATGCGATCACCTGATGGCACATCTCCACGGCCAATACCTGCTCGAAGCGTAGTTGATCCCACATCTGAAAAGAGTAGAACGCCTCGACGCTATGCCTGACATCTGGATCCGCAGCAGCCACTTCAGGCAGTGCCGACCAAAGTCGCAATCTCTGGCTTTGTGTATGGGCAGACCGAAGGGCATTTGCTTCTTCTTCCGTCTTAGCCCGTGAGATGTAGAAGAGAAGATAGTTTCTGCTCTCTTCATATATCGCGCCCTGCGCTTTTGCGTAGGCAAGAGCGCGCTCTTCTAGAGAGCCTTCGATTTTTGGCACGACAAGGTCAAGGTCGAATTGTTCCGACATGAAGGCCATCGCTGTATCAAAGAGCCCATCCATGTCGTCGAAGTGACGAAACAAGGTGCGAACCGCGACGCCGGCCCGCTCTGCGATCTCTTCACCGCGAGGTTGAAGATTGCCTTCTCGGATTAACTCAAATAGCGCGACAACGATTCTCTCGTGCGTGCGCAGTCCTCTATCGGATCGCCCGTCGCTTTGATGCGCGGCCATTCCCCCTCCAAATTTTCCCCATCTGACCCCCCCAGGCCAGAATCTCCAGGGACAAGATAGCGAATGAACGTGCTGACGGCGAGTATTTGCGAAAGGCCGCTCGATAAATTGATCGGACGGGTCAAAAATGACGTTCAATCAGACATGTCAGGAAAACTGACAATATTATGAGACGGGCTTTGCAGGGAGATGGGGTTTCAAAATCGACCAGCTGACCAAAAAATAAACAATAATTAAATGAATCAAAGGGAAACAAGTAGTTTAGTTAGTCCTCTAGATCTAGAAATCTCGTTGCAAAAAAGAGACGTTTCTAAAAATGTCATAATAACTGACAATTACGAATTGACAGTGGGAATGACATTCTTGTTATCTGAGCTTACCAGAAGGACTGCGTGTGCCTTTCGGAGTTGCTTATGTGAGGTGAGCTGGCTCGTGACACGCAGAAAGTGCCAAAAAAGGGGGGGACCCAATGGGCAAAGCTCTACGGAGAACAATGTTCTCTGCAAGTGCCGCGGTTATGACCGCGGCGCTGGCTGTGCAGCCAGCAACAGCGCTGGAGTATAATTTCGGCGGCGTACAGGTATTCTTGGACACAACAGTTTCGGCTGGTGTGTCTGTCCGTGTTGCAGACCGCAACGCGTTGTTCCTGCCAGAGTCAAACGGTGGTGCCAGTGAAAGCACCGCTGATGTTTTGACCATTCCAGGTCTTCCCACGCTGGGCGGTCTTGCTGGTCAAGTGGTGACTTTGGATACCAACACTGCCGGGGACAATTTCGACGGCTCCATCAATACTGATGATGGACGGTTGAACTTTGACAAGGGCGATCTGACGTCTGGTGTTGTCAAAATGACAAACGACATTCAGGCAAATTATGAGAACTACAAGTTCTTTGCCCGTGTCAGCTCTTTTTATGATGCCGTACTAGACAATAGCAGTTCATTTGAACGGTCAGCTATTGGTGATGGCGCCAAAACGGACACCGCGCGTGACATTGATCTGCTCGACTTCTATGTGTCGGGTGACTTCAATGTTGGTGATCTTCCACTGAACGTCCGCTTGGGTAAGCAGGTTATCAGTTGGGGTGAAGGCACGTTCTTCCTGAACGGCATTAACGCAATTAACCCGATTGACGTCAGCGCCTTCCGGCGTCCAGGCGTGGAGATCAAAGAGGGTCTACTGCCTGTATGGGCTGTTTATGGGTCTCTCGGCCTCCCTTATGATCTTTCTTTGGAAGCGTTTTATCAGCTTGAATGGGAAGAGTTCCAACTTGACCGTCCAGGCACTCCGTTCTCTGGCTCAGATGTTCTGTTCCAGAGCAGTCAACTCGGTGGTAACCAGAACGCAACTTCCTTTATTACCGGTGGGAACCCTACAACAGGGTCTTTCCGTGATTGCGGCGGGCTTGCTGGCAACCCAATCGCAGCGGCCATTGATGCGGCTCTCGTTGCGGCACCAGGTACGTTTTTTGACAATGAAACGTGTAGTGGCACAAACCCATTCGCAAACTTCACGACAAACCTGCCAATCGGGCAAGCTGAAGCAAATCTGCTCGATCCCAACATCGTCAATCACACAGGTGTGATTCGTCGATTGCAGGACCGCGAAGCGAGCGACTCAGGCCAGTATGGTGTTGCCATGCGCTGGTATTCAGAAGATCTGAATTCGACTGAGTTCGGCTTCTACTTCATGAACTACCATTCGCGTCTGCCAATTGCGTCTCAGCGTGTTCGTGATGGAGCGGCTGCCGGCGGCTCGGTGCTCAATTCATTCCTTGCTGCTGGACAAAATGGTGATGTTGCAGGTCGCGGTATCTCATTTGGTGGGTGTAACTTTGTAGCCGCCAATGCTAATCCGCTAACGGCTGCTAACCAGGGTGTTCTCCTGACTGCTGACCAGACATTTGGTATTCCGTTGGCCCTTGCGGCGAACACTACCAAACTTGGTGTGTTGGCAAACCCAGCTAACACGAGTGACCCTGCTGGGCTGATTGCAGCTGTTGCTCCAACAGCTACGGCCTTCTTTGGAGGGCTCGGAGTAAGCGCAGCTACTAATCCGCTTTCTGCAGGGTTGGCCGCAGCAAATGCATTCACTGCGGTGGATCTTACTATTAGTCCGTACGCGGGGGGGGTGGCTGGAGCCGATATTGGTCCTATGCTTGCTGCACTTCAGACGCTTGCCGGTGGTGGTACGCCCGCTCAGGCTGGTGCAGCAGCAACAGCTGCCGTCGGATCGCTTGTTGTTGCTCCAGGCTCAGGCCTTGAGGCATCAATCACGAACTGTGGTCTGGTGGGTGCTCAAAGCGCGACAATCCCAGCACCTGGAACGCCTCTTGGTACAGCTAATGTGCTTGTTGATGGTGCTCAGGTTATTGGTACTCGTGCAGCTAGCGGGATCCCGCCAATTGGTCTCTTCCTGGAATATCCAGAAGACATCAAGCTCTATGGTGTTTCCTTCAACACAACCATCGGTGACTGGGGTGTGCAGGGCGAAGTTGCCTTCCGCCAGAACCAGCCACTGCAGCTTGATACTGACCAGCTGACGATTGCGTCTCTTCTGAACACCTGCTTCTTCGATATTACGTTCGGGGCGAACACTGGGGCCATCTTCGACGGTGGTAACACGTTCAACTCAGCTGGCACGTCGTGTGGCAATGGGTTTGGAACCGGCGGTACAGAGCTAAATGGCTTTGTTCGTGAGGAAGTTCTCACAGCATCGCTCGGTACCACGGCTACTTACACCAGCTCCAACCCAGCTGTTGGAGCTCTTGGCGCGGATTTGGGTATCCTCATCACTGAGGTTGGCGTCATGCATGTACCGGATGTTCCCGGTGAGGATGCACCTTCTTCAGTGGCCCGTTTGGGAAATGTTTGTACCGCTGGTACAGACCTGCCTCTCGCTGGGTTCCTGGGACTAGACCAACGTAGTGGATGTCGGGCAACCGAGTTCTCCTACGGCTATCTGCTCCTTGGCCAGCTGCAGTACAACAACGCATTTGGTACGCCTATCACGCTGAACCCAACAATGGTTTGGCAGCATGATGTGAAAGGTAACTCGCCAGCTCCGTTGTCGAACTATCGTGAAGGTCGCAAGCGCGTAAGCCTTGCACTGAACGGCAGCTATCAGAATACGTGGCGTGGTGGTATTTCTTACACGAACTTCTTCGGCAATGAGAAATACTCCAAAGACGGCGACCGGGACTTCGTTTCGGTTAACCTGAGCTACTCATTCTAAGACAAAGAATTTCCGCTCCGGTCGCAAGGCTGGGGCGGGATAAGGAACCTCCCTCCTCCCTAATCCAAGGCGGTTCCTGTTTTCACTATCGATCCTCCTGGCAGTCAGCATCCCTCAAAATGCGATTATCAGGTTCTAAATCGTTAGATGAAAATCGGCGGTCCCGGCCCTCATCCGGGACCGCTTTTTTTATGCCGTGTCGTCTCTGGCCAGGCGCAATGCTATGCCCCGACAGACAAGCAGCCTTTACGCCGCACAGCGCAAACGCCAGCGGCGATGCTGCCATTGCAGACATCATGTCATTGATGATGACGCCAGAAGGCGCATGACTTCAGGCGGAGAAATAGGCTCAGACAGACCTCGAGCGTTACCTAAACCAATTCATCCACAAAGACGAAACGATTAATAAACCGCCGAAAACTCGTGTCCATATTGCCACGTTTTGGGATGGAATGATGATCCTAAACAAAACGAACTTATCAGCGAATTTAGAAAATTGACGCTCCCAGTGACAATACCGTTCCCTTGGATTGTTCAGAAGGACGACGTGTATCCACGGGAGTGATTGGGTGAGGAGCTTCCCCCGCATGTCGTTCGTTGTCAATTTATGGGGGGGACCCAATGGGAAATGCTCTTGGGAGAACAATGTTCTCCGCAAGTGCCGCGACTTTGGCTGTAGCTCTATCTCTGCAGCCAGCAGCGGCGCTTGAATATAATTTCGGCGGTGTGCAGGTTTTTTTAGACACGACTGTATCAGCCGGTGTTTCGATGCGTGTTGCGGAGCGCAACATGATGTTTGTTGCTCCTGGGAACGGAGGTCCGGTTAATACGACCGCTGTCATTGCCGATCCGGTACCTGGGCGCGCACCAGGTACGGTGACGACCCTGTTGCATGGCGCAACAGCAAATTTGAATCTGGCGACGGGTGACACTAGTAATTATGCAGGGTCGATCAACTCAGACGACAGTCGATTGAACTTCGATCAGGGTGATCTGACGTCGGCCACGGTCAAAATGACGAATGACGTTCAGGCGAACTATGAGAACTACAAGTTCTTCGCGCGCTTGAGTTCTTTCTACGACGCTGTCTTAGGTGATGGAGATTCATACGAACGCTCAGCGCTGCGCTCGGACGGCTATCCTGACGCTGCACGTGATATTGATCTGCTGGATTTTTATGCCTCAGGTGATTTTGACGTGGGCGGTCTCCCGCTCAACGTGCGCCTGGGCAAGCAGGTGGTGAACTGGGGTGAAGCAACATTCATTCTCAACGGCATAAGTTCTTGGAGTCCGTTTGATGTGAATGCCTTCCGCCGTCCAGGTGCGGAGATCAAAGAAGGGTTGCTTCCAGTGTGGGGCGCATATGCATCCTTAGGTCTTCCATATGATCTCTCGTTAGAGGCGTTCTATCAGCTCGAATTTGAGCCGATCGCCCTTGATCGACCAGGAACGCCTTTCTCCACGTCGGACGTAGCTCGTGTTGGCTCTGGCTCAGGCGGGAACGAAAATGCTGCTACGTGGGTTACGAGCGGCACCGATGGCGGTGGCTTCCTCAATCGGAACTGCAGCCAACCTCATGGTCTCACCGCTGCCTTCGATGCAGCCTACGCCGCAGCGGGCCTGTCGCAGTTCAGCTGCTCGTCTGGTGCCAATGCCTTCATTGATTATCAGACTGATCTCCCGATCGGTCAGAGTGAACAATACAGATTGGACCTGAACGGCGGAACTGCAGACATCAGACGTTTGCAGGACGAAGAAGCCGACGACCAGGGCCAATATGGAATGGCGCTTCGGTGGTATGCAGAAGAGTTGAACTCCACAGAGTTCGGCTTCTACTTCATGAACTACCACTCGCGATTGCCTATCGTTGGGGAGAAATTCTTCAACAATCTGGATGCAAGCAACTCAGCTGTCCGAACATATGTCTCAAGTGGCGACAGCTCTGATGCAACAACGCGTGGGTCTTTGAATGCTGGCTGTACCGGCGGTGGGACCGCAGGTCTGGCTGCTCTGGGAACGGGCGGGATAGACAAACTGATCTATCTGAACAGCCAAACTGTAAATGACCAGTACGGCCTTGTGACGGCAGCAGAGGCTGTGGTCGGCGATGGCGCAACCTCGGCAGACGCCCTGGCGCTCAATGCTGCAATTGGTGGTGGCTTCGCCGTCGCGGACGGTAGTCAGTTGGAACTCATGATTACGAATTGTAACTTGTCTCTCGCCCAAACCGATCCAGTAACCGGCCTGCAGGTTGATGGGACGGAACTCCTGATCGTCGGCAGTTCCGTAGGGGGGCTTGAGTCAACGGGCCTCTATTTCGAGTATCCCGAAGACATCAAATTGTTCGGCATGTCATTTAACACCACGTTGGGTGATTGGGGCGTGCAGGGAGAAGTTGCACTCCGGCACGACCAACCGTTCCAGCTTGATACAGACCAGATCACCCTAGCCGCGCTGGGAGCGTCCTGCATTTTGGACGGCATCCTGGGCATCGACACGATGACGTCAACTGTCGACGCACTTCAGACCTTTGGTGCAAATCAAACCTGCGGCTCGGTGGCAAATGGTGAAGTTGCCGACTATTCAGGCGCCATTCGCGAAGAAGTCATGACCTTCGATATCGGAACAACAGCGACCTATACCAACTCAAATCCGATTGTTGGGTTCCTGGGAGCAGATATCGGCATCCTGTTGACGGAACTTGGCGCCATGTGGGTGCCCGATGTCCCTGATGAGGGCAACTTCGATGTCGCGCAGTGGGGGAATGTGTGTACATCAGGCACAGACCTGCCCTTGGGGGCGTTCGTCGGACTGTCATTCCGCGCTGGCTGTCGTCCGACACAGTTCTCTTATGGGTATGTGCTGGTTGGACAATTGCAATACAACAATGCGTTTGGAACGCCCATCACCGTGAGCCCAAGCCTCTCCTGGTCGCACGACGTGAAAGGCAACTCTCCAGCGCCTTTGTCCAACTATCGTGAAGGAACGAAGTCTCTCAGCCTCGCGGTAAATGGGACGTACCAGAATGCCTGGCGGGGTGGTATTTCCTACACCAACCTCTTTGGCAATGAGAAGTACTCCTCAGACGGCGACAAGGATTTCGTCTCCGTCAATCTGAGCTACTCATTCTAGAGAGACTGAAAACCCGCTCCGGCCTATTGGCTGGGGCGGGTCTACCTAATAAAAAAGGCCGGGCTTAACGCCCGGCCTTTTATCGTCATCACTCTGATTGAGCAACTGTCCTATTCAGCAGCCTGTGCTGGTGCTGGCGCCGCATCGCGAACTTCCGGGTCCACATGTGCTTCATAGATCTTGAAGTTTTCTATGAACATGGACACGAGCTTCTTAGCCTGTGCGTCATAGCCGTCTTTGTCAGACCATGTGTCCCGCGGGTTCAGGATTGAATTATCGACACCAGGAACAGAGACAGGCACTTCAAAGCCGAAGTTTGCGTCCGTGCGGAACTCAACACTTGCAAGGCTGCCATCAAGAGCTGCGGCAAGAAGCGCACGAGTCTCTTTGATGGGCATCCGGCTGCCCGTACCATACGCACCACTAGTCCAGCCTGTATTTACAAGCCAGCAGTCAACTTTGTGTTCTGCGATCAGGTCGCGGAGCAGGTTGCCATACTCGCTTGGATGGCGAGACATGAATGGTCCGCCAAAGCAGGTAGAGAATGTTGCTTCCGGCTCGGTAACACCCTTCTCTGTGCCTGCAACCTTCGCGGTGTAACCAGACAGGAAGTGATACATGGCCTGTGAAGGTGTGAGCTTGGAGATGGGAGGCAGAACCCCGAACGCATCAGCTGTGAGCATGATGATGTTCTTTGGGTGCCCTGCGCGGCCAGTGTCGGACGCATTTGGAATGAACGACAGGGGATAAGCACCGCGCGTGTTTTCTGTCAGTGACTTATCATCAAAGTCGATCTCGCGGGTTTCCGGGTCAAGCACCACATTTTCAAGCACAGTGCCAAAACGCTGTGTCGTAGCGTAGATTTCAGGCTCTGCTTCAGCAGAGAGATTGATCATCTTCGCGTAGCAGCCGCCTTCAAAGTTAAAGACGCCGTTTTCTGACCAGCCATGCTCGTCATCACCAACCAGTGTCCGGGAAGCAACGGCGGACAGGGTGGTTTTACCTGTGCCAGACAGGCCGAAGAAGATGGCTGAGTCACCATCGTCGCCCACATTGATCGAACAGTGCATCGGCATAACTTTCTTGCCTGGCAGTTCGTAATTCAGCATAGAAAAAACAGACTTTTTCGTTTCGCCGGCGTAGGACGTGCCGCCGATGAGAACAATCCGCTTAATGAAGTTACATGCGATCACCGTCTCGGTCCGGCAGCCATATTTTTCAGGGTCGGCGCGGAAACTTGGAAGGTTGATGATGGTGAACTTAGGATCGAAATCATCAAGCTCTTCAGGCTTAGGCTCGATCAGCAGGTTCTGAATGAAAAGAGAGTGCCAGCAAAGCTCTGTGAAGACCCGTGTTGGGAGGCGGTGGGTTGGGTCGGCGCCGCCGAAAAGGTCTTGAACGAAGAGTTCTTTGCCTTCTGCGTGTGCCAGCATGTCTGCGTGGAGAAGGTCGAATTGTTCGGGGGTCATTGCTTTTGCATTGTCCCACCAGACGGTGTCTTTGGTGGTGTCGTCTTTGACAACGAATTTGTCCTGCGCGGAGCGGCCGGTATGTTCACCAGTGCGGCTGACAAAAGCACCACCTGAGGAGAGTTCGCCTTCACCGCGCTTCAGCGCGATTTCATAAAGAGCGGCTGGCTTCAAATTCCAATTTACTTGTGCCAGGTTTTTGAGACCCTGATTTTCCACACCATTTTTGCTGATGTGCCGACCCGTCTGTTTCACGTCCGCTCTCCTTCGCGTCTCGCCTGTTCGGTCGTATGCCCCGACCGTGGGTTAGGAAACTGGTTTATGGCGGGCAGACCCGCTCCAATTTCCGCAAACTGTTCCTGCAACTGAGAATCCTCAAGCTTTTCCGTCGCTGAGGGTTTCCGGCCCAATCCGGGGCCCAAAAGCCTGGCTCAGCTGGGGCGGACGACCACGTCTTGGATTGCGCAGCTCACCCTATGCGAAGGCTTCTCAAGTGGCGGCCACCATAGTGAGGCGGTCGGGCTTCTGCAACAGGATTCGGGCGCGTTTCGGGACCTTTTACCAGGTGTTTAGAACAGCCTGCCTAAAGCCACTTTCCGGTCCTCAGAACAAGGTTAACCGGCGCTCCGAACGGCCCTTTGTTGATGGGGGGTGCCAGGGTCCAGCCGGTAGCACTCCGCACCATCAGAGAATTGGCCTGTTGGAGTGAAATTGAGGCGCAGCGCCAGCCGAATTGAGCCTTTGTTCTCCGGCTCGATGAAGGCTTCCAATATTGTTTCGGGCGTCGAATGTCGCGCCCAGTCGACGGCCGCTGCCGCGGCTTCTGACATGACGCCTTTCCCCCAATGGTCGGGATGGAGGTGGTAGGCCAGCTCACTGACCGGCCCGACGGAGTTAAAGCCAATATGGCCGAGCATCTCGCCACTTGATAGATCAAGGATGGCCCATCGAAAGCCCCAGCCGTCCGCGGCTGCCCGTTGCCAAAAGTCGACAATTTTGTCGCTCTCTGCGGGGGAGGCGGCGGGCATCGGGATTTCAGTCCGGTCATAGTCTGTGACCGTCCCGGAATAGCGGCACACGTCAGGATGCGACCAGAGCCTGAACATCGGGTCGGAATGGCTGAACGAGAGGGCGGTGAGAAGGAGGCGTTCGGTCTCTATATCTTCAATTAGGAGGGGCATGGCAGGCTTTCCGGATTTAACGCGCGCTCAGAAGATCGCCTGGGCCAAGCTTTCGGAACCGGCCAAACCCTTGGTTGAAGCGCGCGCTCTCAATAGCGAGGCGGTAATAGTGAAAATCGAGCTCTGTGTCGTAAGCCACAGACCCCGGGTGCTTTTCAATGAAACGAGGTTTGGCACTGATGATCTGGTCTTCGTCTAGTGCCACGATCTGACCATTGAGCGACAGCCGCGGCGCCGTCATCGGGTCATCATCATCGCTTGTTCCTTCGATAAGCAATGAGACGCGCGGCTCGCGCAGGAGGTTTTGGGTGTGGGCCGCAATTTGCGAGAGCAACAAGAGCGGTGCGCCATCCTCCGTTGTTGCAACCGCCACCAGCGTCACCAGGGGGCTGCCATCTGAATTGATGGAGCCAAGCGCGGCAGCTCGTGTTTGCGCGAGCAACTCCCGTGCAGCGTCGATGGATTGTTTTTTCTCTGTGCTTGCCATGGTCACCCTTTATACTTACCGCAATCCGGAAAGTAATCCGACCCGCACTATGGAGCCATGGGATCCACCCATGGCTTTTTGTATTGAAGCTCAACGCCCATGACTGCACCGGCCTCCATGCCGCCCCATGCCGACGACATGTCTCTGATGGAACATGTGAAGCGCACACTGAAGCTTGCCGGTCCGGTGATCGTCGCGCGTGCGGGGATACTCGTCCTTTTTACTGTGGACACGGTCATGGTGGGGCAAGTAGGCGGAGAGGAGCTCGCCTTCCTGGGCCTGGGCATGGCGATCCAGGGCGTCATCATGCTCGTGTGTATCGGCCTTCTTCAGGGCACCATGATCCTGTCGTCCCAGGCATATGGCGCCGAAGAACACAAAAAGTGCGGGGAGGTCTGGCGATCAGGCACATATCACGCGCTCGTTTTGGGTGTCGTTCTGGGTCTCATCTGCCTGGCTGGGGAGAGCCTTCTTCTGCTGTTCGGACAGTCTCCCTCTCTTGCGGCGGGCGGCGGAAGTACATCGATCCATTTCGGCTGGGGCATGCCGGCCATGCTGCTCTATGTCGCCTCAAGCTACTTTTTGGAGAGTGTTCAACGCCCGCGGGTAGGCATGACAGTGATGCTTATCGTGAACATTCTAAACTTTGCGCTGAACGGAATGTTGATCTTCGGTTGGGGTGGGACCGGTCTCGCATTGGGCGCCGACGGTGCGGTGATCGCCACCTCAGCTGTACGTTGGATCGCGGCCCTTGCCATGGTGGGGTACATCGTTTCTTTGCCGCTACGTCAGGGTGAGGATCAGTTTGGTGTTTGGGCACCCTGGAAGAAAGTTGTCCATGATGCCCTGCGCTTGAGTGGGGCGCTCGGCGCCAAGATGCGCAACCTCGGGGCCGCAACTGGCATGGCCTATGGACTTGAATCAGCGGCCTTTTCCTCGCTTGTTTTTATGGCTGGGGCGATTGGACCGGCCGCCCTTGCTGCTCACCAGATCACCAACAATGCCGTGGCACTCATGGTCATGGCTTCCATCGGAATGGCTGCTGCGACGGCTGTGCGTGTTGGGAATGCGGTAGGGCGTCAGGACCCTGCAGGTGTTCGCATGGCTGGATGGGTCGGGCTGGGCCTGGTCGCGATCCTGCTCTCTTTTCCGGCCATAGCCATGTTGATCGTGCCCTATGGCATCGCGACCTTGTATGTGAATGAATTGGAAGTGCTGGAAATCGCCCGCTGGACGCTTCTTGCGGCGGGCATTTTTATTGTTGCCGATGGCATGATGAACGTCGCCATGGGCTCGCTCCGTGGCATGGGCGACGTCTGGGTGCCCATGTTCATGCACATCTTCGCATTCTGGTGCGTTGGCGTGCCCGTGGCGTGGGCCTGTGCCTTCCATTTTGATCTCGGTGCCGTCGGCCTTCAGATCGGCATCGGGGCCGCGGTGTTTCTGTCTGTAGGCATGCAGGTGGTCCGCTTTTCGCTTGTCTCCAAGCGACCGATTAAGCGCGCCTAATTTTCCAGCGCCTTATCAATCAGGATCGCCGCCGCCGACCGAGCTGAATCTATCGCGATCTCTCTGTCAGAAACCTGCGCGGTGACAATCGCTCCTTCAAGCAAAAGAGAAAGTTGATTGCCCAGAGATGTAGGGTCGGCAGCGCCGGTCTCTTTGGCCAGGCGGACGATGTAGTCTGTCATCTGTTGTTTGAAGTCGCGGCAGGCATTTCGGATTGGTGTATCAGCCTTTGAGTATTCCCCAACTGCATTGATGAAGACACATCCATAAAAGCTCGGCGTTTCAAACCAGGCTTCTGCCACATCAAACACCGCCATCAAACGAGTGCGCGGATCAGATGAAGTTTGCTCCACCTGACGCATGAAATGATTGCGAAAGCTCCCGTCATGTTCTTTCAAAACGGCGAGGATAAGTTCGTCTTTGGATCTGAAGTGGGTGTAGAGCGTTTTCTTCGAGACGCCGGCATCTCCCAGGATTTTGTCGATGCCTGTGCCATGGAATCCGTGCTCCATGAATAGGTCACGGGCCACGGTCATCAGATGGTCTCGCCGACTTTGGGGCATGGCAGTTCTCCGAAACAGATTGGTTTCCCTGAATATAGGGTCGGAGCCGCCTTTGTCGATCACATGGCTGTGATATTTTTTTGAGAAGTCTCGAAATAAGCTTAAAAAACAAATGATTAGAAGGTTTTTGACAATTTGCGCCCATGCCTTGAACAAAGAAACCGAACTGTCTATCTGTAGTCCCAAGGAAACAGATCTGTTTCCCTCTCATGGAGTTTCCACCGGCTTGGGGCCGGGGAGCAGAACCAAGTCAAGGAGAAGACCCATGGTATCCGTAAAAGCTTTTTTCACGGCAGCTGCCGCTGCCTTCCTTCTACTGGGCGTGCAGGTCGCACAGGCGGCTGATGGTCATTCAACAGTAGGTGTCGCTGGATATGACCTTGTTTCATATCACGCCAACCCAAAGCCATTGCGCGGCAACGGTCACAATGTGTCTGTCCATGACGGCGTGACTTACCTCTTCGCAAATGCAGACAACAAAGCAACTTTCGACGCTGACCCAGCGAAGTTCCTGCCAGCCTATGGTGGCTATTGCGCATTCGGCGTGTCTGTTGGCAAGAAGTTCTTCGGTGATCCAGAGGTATGGCGCATTGTTGACGAGCGCCTGTACCTCAACCTCGATGCTAAAATTCAGGATCTGTGGCTGCAGGACGTTCCTGGCAAGATCGCCACAGCTGATGAGCTCTGGGGACAGATCGAAGACACACCTGCTAGCGAACTCTAAGCAGCAGGCTATCTACAAAAGCAAACGCCCGGCTCATCGGCCGGGCGTTTTTCGTATGTCGGCTTATGTTGAGACTTATTCGCTACCGCGCTCAATCAAACGCACATAAAACTGAACGGCCTTCCCCATATTCTCAACGGTGATACGCTCATTGGTGCCGTGAAAGCGGCTTGTATCATTGCGTCCCAGAACGATAGGGATGAAGCGGTAGACATTGTCAGACACAAGCTCAAACTGCCGGGCGTCCGTGCCGCCTACGACAAGGTTTGGTGCGACAACCGCCCCGTCAAACGTATCGCGGATGGTCTGCGAGATAATCTGATATCCCTCAGACTCTGTGCTGGAGACCGCACTTGCTTCCCGGCCAGGATTGAACACGCTCACTTTGACATTCTCATCATCAATGGCTGCAGTTACATGAGCGACAATGCTCTCAACTGTATCGCGTGGATGAATGCGGAAGTTGACTTTGGCGCTAGCAGAATGTGGCAACACATTTTCTTTGACGCCGGCATTAATCAATGTGGGCGCAATAGTCGTCGCCATTGCAGCCGCCATTGTCGGGTTGCTACGCAGATTGGCTTCCACGAGCGATCCTGTGAGCCAGCGGTTTGCCAGAGCAAAGCGCAACCCGAAAGGCGTTGAGGGGGCGATCGCATCCAGCATGTCGGCGACGGGCCCCGCAATGCCGCCTGAGAAAGGTGTGTTCTCTAAGCGGTTAATTGCCGTTGAAAGGCGTCCGATGGCTGTAGCGCCAGGAGGCATGGAGGAGTGTCCGCCTGGGGCAGAGGCGGTGAGGTCAAGAGTGACGTATCCCTTTTCTGCAACGCCAACCAGCGCGACCGGACTGTCAACACCTGGCACAAGACCGTCAGCGACAACACCACCTTCATCGGCCACCCAATGCAGACGAATGCCGCGCTCTTGAAGCAAGGGCGCCATCTTTTGCGCGCCGCTGGGGCCGCCCACTTCTTCATCATGACCGAAGAAAAAATGAATGGTCCGTCGTGGCTGATAGCCCTGCGCGGCTAGATGTTCAGCACCTTCAAGGATCGCAATCAAAGATCCCTTATCGTCAATAGCGCCTCGGCCCCAGATGAAACCGTCTGCAACCTTGCCAGAGAAAGGATCCTCTTCCCAATCACCCTCTGTTCCAGGTGCGATGGGAACGACATCCATGTGGGACATGAGCAGAATGGGCTCCAGCGATGGGTCGCTGCCCTCCCAGGTATAGAAGAGAGAATATTTGCTGATCACTTCGCGGGACGCGACTCGGTGAAAGGCAGGGTAGGTTGTCTCAGCCCAGTTCCGGAAATCGATAAAGGGGGCGCGCTTTTCTTCCCGGGCAAACTGCGTCGAAAGCGTTTCAAACTGAATTGCTTCGCCCAACCGATGTGCGGCGGCCTCTGCGTTAATGGTCACGGGATCAACGGAGGCTGACGAGGCAGTGTCTGGCCCCGAAAGCGTAAGCGTGCGCACAAGCGCAATCGCCAGGACCAGGACCACCAGTCCTATTAGGATGAGCCCGATGCGTTTCATATTAACCCCCTGTTGCGCCGTGCGACGGCGCTAAACCGTGTTCAGCAGCGTTTCTCCTGCCTGTGGGCCCGATTGAGCATTCTCGCGCGCTCCCTGTCAATCAGGACGTGTAGGTCGAGCCTGGCGACCGGCTATAGCCAAGTCTTTGAGGGGGCGTCATAATTCGGACCAAATAACCCTCTAGTTCGGGCTGCTAGAGTGAGGAACGAAAAGAAGGATGTAGGGGCTTATGCCGACGATTGCACTGGTCGATGATGATCAGAATATTTTGACCTCCGTGACCATGGCATTTGAGGCCGAGGGGTTTCACGTCCAGACATATACAGACGGTGCGGCGGCCCTGGCGGGGCTTGGCGCTAATCCACCCGACGTTGCCGTATTTGATATTAAGATGCCGCGCATGGATGGCCTTGAGCTTCTGCGCAGACTTCGTCAGAACTCTGAGCTCCCTGTCATCTTCCTGACGTCCAAAGACGAAGAGATTGATGAAATGTTCGGTCTCAAAATGGGAGCGGATGATTACATCAAAAAGCCTTTCTCTCAGCGTTTGCTGGTCGAGCGCGTGAAAGCAGTCATGCGTCGCACAAAAGCACGCGCGGAAGAGCCGGTTCCTGGAGCCAAGGGAGACCTCTTGGAACGGGGCAATCTTGTAATGGATCCAGACCGCCATGTGTGCCGATGGAATGGTGAGCCGGTGACATTGACGGTAACCGAGTTCCTCATTCTTCAGGCGCTGGCGCAGCGTCCTGGATATGTCAAAAGCCGCGACCAGCTAATGGACGCTGCCTATGACGATCAGGTTTATGTGGATGATCGGACCATCGACAGCCACATCAAACGGCTGCGCAAAAAGTTCAAACAGGCAGATGATGATTTCGATGCCATCGAAACCCTTTATGGGGTGGGGTACCGATACAAAGAGTGATTGGCCGCCCTTGCTGTCGTTCTCTAAAACGCGTCGGGCCGGCTATGGAAAATTGATGTCATGATGCGCGGAGAAGACCAGCCAACCAATGCGACCACCGATCGCCGCGGTGCCCACGGTGTTTTGTCTGCTGTAAGGTCGGGCATTGTAGGCATCGGCACGAGCATTAAACGCGCGACGCAGATGTTTTCCGAAGCTTTCCTTTGGGCATTCAGAGGGATCGTCGCCGGTAACCGGTTCTCAAGTCTCACCCGTCGCATTGTCGTCTTTCAGGTCGTTGCCCTGCTCGTCCTTGTTGCTGGCGTTCTCTATCTCAACCAGTTTCGCCAGGGCCTGATCGATGCGCGCAAACAGGCACTTCTGGTGCAGGCAGAGATCATTGCGGGCGCCGTCGCTGAGACGGCTGCCGGGACGCTTGAAGCAGAAGTGATTGACCCCCTGGCCGAACTTGAAAAGCGGGATCAGTGGGTTGACCCGGATCTGGAATATCAGGACCGCGACGTACCCATCAGCGCAACTGCGGCAGCGCCCGTTTTGCGGCGCCTTATTCTCCCAACCCAAACACGGGCGCGGCTCTACGATAAAGACGGATGGCTCATCCTCGACAGCCGCCAGCTGACCGCATCCGGCCAGATTGTTGCGTTCGAGCTACCGCCCGTCGGCGGCGCGGAGGACCAAAGCTGGACAGTGGAAGTGATGGCCTGGCTCAGGTCGTTTGCGCCAGGCCCAGATTACGAACGCTATCTTGAAGCGGGCAGTCAGAATGGCCGCATCTATGATGAGGTGAACCTCGCGCTTGGCGGCTTTAGTGCCACCATGGAGCGGATGAATGATCGCAGCGAGTTGATCGTTTCGGTTGCGGTGCCGGTGCAACGGTTTCGGGCGGTGCTGGGTGTCTTGATGTTGTCCACCGAGGGGGGCGACATTGATGCGATCGTCCAGGCGGAACGGCTCGCCATTGTAGAAGTGTTCTTGATTGCGCTCGGTGTTGCGATCCTTCTCTCCGTCGTACTAGCTGGTACGATTGCGGAACCTGTGAGGCGTTTAGCGGAGACCGCTGAACGCGTGTCCCAAGGTGTGACCGAACGTGTAGAGATACCCGACTTCACAGATCGACGGGACGAGATCGGCGACCTATCGGGTGCGCTGCGCGGCATGACAGATGCTCTTTATGGGCGCATTGATGCCATTGAGGCTTTTGCCGCAGACGTGGCCCATGAGTTGAAAAATCCTCTGACCTCTGTTCGTTCAGCGGTTGAAACACTGAGCATCGTGAAGGATGACGCGGCTCGCGAAAAACTCATGGGTATTATTCAACATGACATCCGCCGCATTGACCGATTGATCAGCGATATTTCCGAAGCGTCCCGTTTGGATGCGGAACTCTCGCGAGAGGAGTTGGTGCCGTTCAATCTGGCAAACCTCGCAGAGACCATTGTCGACCTTTTCAACACCACTGGTACGAAGGACGGCAAGTCTGTGCGCCTGGATGTGCAAGACGTCGCTGACCGTGTGGCGTTTGATAGCCTCGGCACAGACAGCCGTATCGGCCAGGTCCTGCGCAACCTGATCGACAATGCTCTGTCATTTAGCCCAGAGGGCGGCGTGGTCACTTTGCAGGTGGCACGCATTGGTGATGGTGTGTTGGTCACGGTCGAAGATGAAGGCCCGGGCGTCCCGGAAGACAGCCTGGAAAAAATCTTCGAACGCTTTCATACCGACAGGGAAGGAGAATTTGGCCGCCATTCCGGATTGGGTCTCTCTATCTCCAAGCAGATCGTGCTTGCCCATCGCGGAACCATCTATGCCGAAAATCGCGATGAGGGGGGTGCGCGTTTTGTCGTGGAGTTGCCAGCGGCCCGCACCAGCGATGCAAAGGCGGCACCAAGAGAAACCTCCAAACCGAGCAAAGAAACGTGAACGCCCAGACCGTGCATGCGACCTGTGTTTCGATAGAGGGTGTCGGCGTTTTGCTGCGCGGGGCATCTGGATCGGGCAAATCTGATCTCGGCTATCGTTTGATTGCTGAGCAGGGAGCACAGCTTATCGCTGATGATCAGACGGTCCTGACATCAGATCAGTCGTGCTTAAGAGCGACCTGTAAGGAGGGGTGGGTGGGTCAGCTGGAACTGAGGGGCCTGGGGATCGTCACCGTGCCCCACGACCTAGACGTGCCCATTAGGCTGGTGATCGACCTGGTTGACCGCGGCGAAGTGCCGCGTCTGCCAGAACCCGCCTTTGTGCTGCTTGCTGGCGTTCGGATTCCGGTCCTAAAACTCCATGCATTTGATCTGTCGACCCCGGCAAAGATCCTTGTAGCAGCCGAGCATTTGCCGCGATCGGGCTTTCCGGGGTCCGATGGGCGCGTTGGAAAAGCATAAGCCTGGGTGCCTGCCCCACCGATGACATGGCCAAAGGCGGATTCGCCTTGTTTTTCGGGTGAAAATATAGTCACGATAGGCCCTCCCCCAATCAAAGGGGGCCTCAGGCAATCCGGGCGGCTGACCACAAAAGGCCCACCGAGAGGAGCTGTACGCGTAAAGATGATTGGATTGGTCCTAGTTACCCATGGCCAACTCGCCAAGCAATTTGTCGAGGCGATGGAGCATGTCGTGGGCCCACAAGCTCAGGTGATTTCAATTTCGATTGGTCCTGACGACGATATGGAGCAGCGGCGCAACGATATATTGGAGGCCGTCGATGCTGTTGATCAGGGCGATGGTGTCATTTTGCTCACCGACATGTTTGGTGGCACCCCATCCAACCTCGCGATTTCCATCATGGACAAAGCAAAGGTGGAAGTGATTGCGGGCATTAACCTGCCAATGCTGATTAAACTCGCAAGCGTTCGCGACAGTGTGAGCCTGGCTGACGCAGTTGAACAGGCGCAGGACAGTGGCCGTAAATACATCTCTGTTGCCAGTAAGGTTCTCGCAGGCGAGGGCTCGTGAGCCTGAACACCCGAGTATGACGCCGTGAGCCAAGCAAAAAGCCCTTCAGACACGCTCAAAAAGACGCTGACCATCTCCAATGCCCGTGGTTTGCATGCCAGGGCATCGGCGAAATTTGTCCAATGCGTCGAAGGTTTTGAGGCTGACGTGCGCGTATCCAGAGAGGGCCAGACTGTCGGCGGCACTTCTATTATGGGGCTCATGATGCTGGCTGCTGCAACCGGCTGCACCATTGATGTGGAGGTTGAGGGTGCGGAGGCACCAGAAGCTCTTCAGGCGCTTGAGGCGCTCATCGCGGACAAGTTCGGCGAAGGCGAGTAATTCCGCCGAATTTCAGACCAGAACTGCACATAAACAAAGCCTTTATCAAGATATAAAGAATTCTTTATATGAGGCTTGAAGTCCCGCCCGAGCCTTGTTATAGAAACCCGTCTTTAAGCCGCGCGGTGTTTCCGCGTGCACAAATTTGCATCACCTTCCAGGAGCCTTTTGCCATGAGCAACGACTACAAAGTCGCGGATATTTCCCTCGCCGATTGGGGCCGCAAGGAAATCGCCATTGCCGAAACCGAAATGCCGGGCCTCATGGCACTGCGCGACGAGTTTGGCGCCAGTCAGCCACTGAAAGGCGCCCGCGTTGCAGGCTGCCTCCACATGACCATTCAGACTGCGGTTCTGATGGAAACGCTGACAGCTCTCGGTGCCACCGTGCGCTGGTCGTCGTGCAACATCTTCTCAACCCAAGATCATGCGGCAGCAGCTATGGCAGCTGCAGGCATTCCGACATTTGCCTGGAAGGGTGAGACAGAAGAAGAATTCTGGTGGTGCATTGAAGAAACCATCAAGGGCCCTGACGGCTGGACACCAAACATCATTCTCGATGATGGCGGTGACCTTACCCAGATCATGCATGAAAAATACAATGACATGCTCGACGACGTGGTTGGCATTTCAGAAGAGACAACAACCGGTGTGCTGCGCCTCTATGAAATGGCAAAAGCTGGCACCCTTCGCGTTCCTGCCATCAACGTGAATGACAGTGTGACCAAGTCAAAATTCGACAACCTGTATGGTTGCCGTGAAAGCCTTGTTGACGGTGTGAAGCGCGCGACCGACGTAATGATCGCCGGTAAGGTGGCAGTTATCTGCGGATTTGGTGATGTTGGCAAAGGCTCTGCCGAAAGCATGCGCAGCCAGGGCGCCCGTGTGGTTGTGACAGAGATCGATCCGATCTGTGCGCTGCAGGCGGCGATGGAGGGCTATGAAGTCTCCACCATGGAAGAGATGGCGCCACAGGGCGACATCTTCATCACTTGCACAGGTAACAAAGACATCATCACCGTAGAGCACATGCGGGCGATGAAAGACCGGGCTATCGTCGGCAATATTGGCCACTTCGACAGCGAAATTCAGGTCGCGGCTCTGAAAAACTTTACCTGGTACAATGTGAAACCACAGGTTGATGAGATTGAGTTCCCGAACGGCAATCGGATCATCCTGCTGGCCGAAGGCCGTCTGTTGAACCTCGGCTGTGCAACCGGTCACCCAAGCTTCGTGATGAGCGCTTCCTTCACCAACCAGGTGCTGGCGCAGATCGAACTTTGGGAAAACCACAAAAACTACAAGAACGAAGTGTACGTGCTTCCAAAGCACCTCGACGAGAAAGTGGCAACGCTGCATCTCGAAAAATTGGGTGTGAAACTGACGACACTTTCCAAAGAACAGGCCGATTACATCAACGTGCCTCAGGAAGGTCCCTACAAGCCGGATCACTATCGCTACTGATTCCTGCCTCACGGCGGATTTGGAAAAGCCCGGCTGTTGTGCCGGGCTTTTTTCTTGGGGTTTTTGTAACGGGTCCGCAATGAACTGTTGCGTATCGGACTCAGATGGGTCCCAATGACACTACCTTTCGCAACCACTTGCCCAAACTACTTCTGGGCAGACACGAAGAAACGAAGGTAACATCCTCTAACTTCGGTGATTTTCGCCGTTGTCGGGGTAGCGGTAACAAATGGGGGCATCGAACCTGATTGTGGGGGTTCGGTGCGAGATGCAGGTCATGGCGTCGGGCAACAGTGGGACCAGGTCCCGCTTTCAGATGGGTATTGGGAGCGCCGCCTTGTGGGCTGCGTCGGCTTTGCCTGTTCGCGCGGCGCCGGTCGGCACGCCGGACCCACTTCTTGCCGTGACGCCCGTTTTGGAAATGCTTGGGGTCGCGCCTGACCTTGCGAGCGAACCCACATTCATCATGAGTTTTCTGATCTCCGTCTGTGCAATCGCGCTGGCAGTTGGCTGTGCTTATTGGGCGGCGCAATCAAGCGCCAGAACCCGTCGTCAGCGGCTCGCTCATGAACAGGAAATTGTCTCCATGGGCGCCCGCGTGGACACGGTCGAGGCCATCTTGGCCTCTGAGCCAGGCGCTGTCCTGATCTGGTCGCCTGACACCATGATGGCAAAGCCCGGCACGCTGCAATCACGCCCCCAAATCGCGGGCAGCACGGTTTCACTTGCAGACCCGGCAACGGGGAATGTGGACTATGAGGACGTGCTCCGGCGTCTCACGCCAGAAACGGCAGGCAGTCTGCGCAGCGCTGTGGATATGTTGAGGTCTCGCGGTGCACGTTTTTCGCTGACGGTTCACTCAATTGATGGACGCACATATGAAGCCGAGGGACGCCCCGCCGGTGCCCAAGCTGTTGTGTGGATCAGAGATGTGTCAGGTGAGCGCGCAGAGATCAGTCGGTTTGTCGACCGCGCAACAAATGCGGAGACAACGCGCGACCGGTTTGTGGAGCATCTCAATCTTCTCGCAATGCCTGCTTGGCGCCGAGACAGAGAAGGCAGGCTGGAGTGGGTCAATCAGGCCTATGTCCGTGCCGTAGATCTGGGAAGTGCGGACGAGGTGGTCGAAAAGGGCCAAGAGCTCTTGAGTGACGAAGTGATTGAAAAGGCGCGCCACGCAATTGCGGCAGGCGAAACGTGTCAGCAACGCATGCATGCCATCGTCAGCGGTGAACGCCGCGCCCTGCATGTGACAGATATGTGTTTGTCATCTGGCTCCGCCGGCGTCGCGGTTGATGTGACCGACCTTGATAATGCGGAAGGGGAACTGAAGCGCCATATTGAAGCTCACAGTGGAACCCTGGATCGACTGGCCACCCCTGTCGCTATTTTTGGCGCCGACAAGCGCCTTAAGTTTTTCAACAAAGCCTATCTCAAATTCTGGGGTCTCGATGCCGATTGGCTGGCGACCGAACCCATGGACAGCGAAGTCCTTGATGCCTTGCGCGGTTCAAGGCGCCTGCCAGAACAGGCAAACTTCCAGGCCTGGAAGACGCAGATGATGGAAATCTATCAGGCGACACAGCCAGTGGAAGAGTTCTGGTACTTGCCTGACGGGCAGACGGTTCAATTGATGGCACAAGCCCATCCCCTGGGAGGTGTCATCTATATCTACGACAATGTCACCGAGCGGCTGAACCTTGAAAGCGACTACAACACCGCTCTGAGAGTCCAGGGAGAAACTCTCGACAATCTGTCTGAAGGTGTTGCGGTGTTTGGATCGGACGGACGATTAAAACTGCACAATCCCGTCTATGCTCAGATTTGGCGTCTCACCGAAGAACAGTTGGCAAAAGAGCCGCACATTGGCGACATCGTGGATGCTTGCGAGGGCCTCTACGATGATGAGCCATATTGGACTGATTTGAAGTCGAGCCTGACGTCGGTAGAGGGCAGGCGGCAGCTTTCCAACCGTATTGAGCGGGCTGACGGAAGCATCATCGATTGCGCGACGGTGCCGCTTCCCGATGGCGCGACGCTCTTGACCTTTGTGGATGTGACTGACGCGTCGCGGATTGAGCGCGCCCTTCGTGAGCGTAATGAAGCACTGGAGACAGCTGACCGGCTGAAATCTGAATTTATCAGCCATGTGTCCTATCAACTGCGCACACCTCTTACCAACATCATCGGGTTTGGGGAGATTTTGGAAGCTGAAATGTTTGGCGAGCTTCTTCCAAAACAGCATGAGTACACATCTGGTATTCTGGACTCGTCCCACGAGCTATTGGCAACGGTGAATGACATTCTCGATCTTTCTACGATCGAGGCTGGCGCCATGACTCTTGATCTCTCCAATGTCTCCATTGCTGAAGTGATTTCCAGTGCCGAGGCCTTTGCGCAGCAGCGGGTTCAAAAAGCCCGCGTGTCTCTGCTTACAGATTGTCCGCCGGACATTGGTGAATTCCGCGCTGACGACAAGCGCATTCGCCAGATTATGATCAACTTGATCTCCAATGCGGTCGCCTTTACCCAACCTGGTGATGCGATCACAATCGGTGCAGAACGCGGCACCAACGAGTTGAAGCTTTTCGTGTCTGATACGGGAGATGGCATTAAGCCAGAGCATCAAGCGAGTGTTTTTGACCGCTTCGAAGCCCGCGGCGGAGCGGACAGGCGTCGCGGCGCAGGCCTTGGGCTGTCCCTGGTGAAGAGTTTTGTCGAGCTGCATGGCGGGTGGGTGACCCTGGAATCTGAGCCATCGGTGGGAACCCAGGTGACGTGCCACCTGCCCATTCTAATGGACGCGCCGAGCCAAAATGGCGAAAAACAGCCAGAAATGGTCCTTGATCACTGAATGATCGCTCATTTTAACTGGGAATTCTCTGCAATTGGGCTTGTTAAGCAGACATATTCGCCCATATTCTCTCTCAAGAATTTCACGATCAATTTGCATCGGGACCGCGAGCCCACCGCCCTCGATTGAGGGTTGATGACCACCAGTCCAACACTGATCCAGACCACACATAGGATCACACGGGCTGTTCGCGCAGAGGGAGAGACGCATGACTATTTCTGTCACCATTAATGGCAAGGGCCACGAGCTGGACGTTGAGCCAGACATGCCGCTTTTGTGGGTCCTTCGGGACGAGTTGGGTATGACCGGCACAAAATTCGGCTGCGGCGTTGCTGCATGCGGTGCCTGCACGGTTCACGTGAATGGCGAAGCCATGCGGACCTGCACTCTGCCTGTCGAAGCTGTGGCTGACGCCGAAATCACAACGATTGAGGGTCTGAACAAAGAGGGTCCTGATCTCACCGCGCTTCAGCAGGCCTGGGTCGACCATCAGGTGCCACAATGTGGCTATTGCCAGTCTGGCATGTTGATGGCGGTCTCTTCGCTTCTCTCAGAAAATTCGAACCCATCTGACGACGAGATTGATGCGGCGATCACCAATATTTGCCGCTGTGGCACCTATCCACGCATCCGGGCCGCGATCCGTTCGCTGGCAACCGCGTAAGGGGAAGAGATATGAAACCGACAAGACGACAACTTCTCATAGGTGGCACTGTAGTCGGCGGCGGCATGTTGCTTGGATACGCCACTCTAGGCTCTTCGCGTCCTGAACGTGCTCAGGCATTTGCGGCAGGTGAGGGCGAACATTTCACCACGACATGGTTGAAGATCGATCCAGATAACAAAGTGACGGTCTATGTACCGCACTCAGAAATGGGTCAGGGCGTTCACACATCTATGCCGATGATGGCGGCAGAAGAAATGGAAGCCGATTGGGATCTCGTGCAGATGGTCCAGGCGCCGGCTGATGATGTCTGGGCAAACGGGCCGCTGGCTAAGGGCTATATTGTGGGCCAGACGCCCATCCCCTCAGCGCTCACGGGCGTTGTGGATGCAAGCTTCTTCAAAATTGCGGAGATGATGGTGGGCCAGATCACAGGTGGCTCAACGTCTGTGCGTTTCACGGGGCAATACGGCATGCGTGTTGCGGGGGCCGCAGCAAAGGAAATGCTCATCCGCGCAGCAGCTGACAAGTGGAATGTGCCGGAGAGTGAATTGACCGCTCGTTTGAGCCATGTACACCACGATGCCTCCGGCAAGAGTGCAACCTTTGGTGAGCTAGCGGCTGCGGCTGCGGAGTATTCACCGCCTAAAAGCCCCACTCTCAAAGATCGCAAAGATTTCACAATCATTGGCACGTCCAAGCCCCGCTATGACATTCCCTCCAAGGTGAATGGCACAGCGCAGTACGGTGTTGATGTTCAGCGTCCCGACTTGAAAATCGCAGCGATACGCCAGGCTCCCGTATTTGGTGGCTCTGTCAAAAGTTTCGACGGGTCAGCGGCGCTTAACCAGCGCGGCGTCTCGGCTGTTGTCTCGACAGATGATGGCGTTGCTGTAGTGGCCGACAATTACTGGCGCGCCAAACAAGCGTTGGAACTTGTTGAAGTTGAGTTTGATGATGGCGGCAATGGATCAGTATCGACTGAATCCATCTTTGCTACCTTCCACGACAATCTCGAAAACGCCGAGTCGGAAGAAGATGTCGAAATCGGCGACGCGGTTGCGGCGATGGCTGAAGGCGGCGATCTCATTGAAGCGCGCTATGAAGTTCCCTTCCTTGCACATACCTGCATGGAGCCGATGAACTGCACAATCGAATTTAAGGATGACAAGGTGGAGGTTTGGGTCGGCACCCAGGACGGCTTGTCGACCCGTAACGTTGTCGCTGAAGTGGCAGGTGTTGCGCCAGAGAATGTGCATGTGAACAATTTCATGCTGGGCGGTGGCTTTGGACGTCGCGGTCCATCAGCCTCAAACCATGTTCACCAGGCAACGAAAATTGCCAAGCAGGTTGGCGGTCCAGTGAAGCTTGTTTGGTCGCGTGAGGAAGATGTGCAGCACGATTATTACCGTCCTGCTGTGGCAGCCCATATGTCCGCAACGCTTAATGATAAGGGTGAGCCAACCGCCTGGGTGAACCGGTACATCCGCAAGGATGAGCCTGCGGAAGCAAGCCACATTCCTTATGCCGTGGCGAACCAATCAATCCGCTATGTGGAAAGCCCGGTCCATGTGCCCTATGGGGCGTGGCGATCAGTGGCACACACACAGCACTCATTTTTCAACGAGAGCTTTGTGGATGAGTTAGCGAACGCCGCTGGAAAAGACCCATTCGAATTCCGCATGTCGCTGATCGGGGACAATCCGCGTCACAAGGCTGTGCTTGCTAAAGCAGGCGAAGCCGCTGGATGGGGTACACCTTTACCAGTTGGTCATGCGCGTGGTGTTGCCCTTCAGCAGAGCTTTGACACGATCGTGGCTCAGATTGTTGAAGTGTCTATTGACGATGCCGGCGAGCCCAAGGTCCACAAAGTCTCCTGTGCTGTTGATTGTGGTCCCGTGGTCAATCCGGATGGTGCAGCCGCGCAAATTGAAAGTGGGGTCATTTACGGACTGACCGCAGCGCTTTATGGCGATATCACCATCGAAGATGGGGCGGTCGTGCAGGAGAATTTCCCTGACTATGACGCGGTGCGTCTGGCGCAAACACCTGAGATCGACATCCACTTCATGGAATCAGATGCGCCGTTTGGTGGATTGGGAGAGCCTGGCACGCCGTGTATCGCGCCGGCTGTGGCAAACGCGCTCTTTACGCTGACAGGTCAGCGGGTGCGGTCTCTGCCACTCATGAACCATGACTTCAAAGCAGGTCCAAGACTGGCTTCAGCTGCTGACTAAGCGGTAAGACAAGAGCTAAAGAAGAGGGCGCGCTCGGAAATTCGAGGCGCCCTTTTTTTATTGCGCGATGGACTCTCTGATTGAGTGCTATCAAGGTTGAGAAGGATTCCCAGGTGATGCGGCATGAACGTGATTAGAAAATACAAAGCAGAAGATACAGATGCCCTGGAGATTGCTTGGAGAAATGCAACCAAGATTGCCCATCCCTTTCTGAAAGAGGCCTTTGTTGAACAGGAAGCTGAAATGCTTCGAAAGGTATATCTTCCAAAGGCGGACACCTGGGTGATTGAGGACGAAGGTACGCCCGTTGGCTTCGTTGCGATCATTGGAGAGGAGATTGGCGGGCTGTTTCTTGATCCGGCAAGCCATAGCAAAGGTCTAGGCAGAGCATTAGTGGATCACGCCATTGCCCTGAAAGGCCCTATGTGGCTTGAAGTTTTTGAAAAGAACGTGGTGGGCCGCAAATTCTACGACCGTTATGGTTTCATAGAGACAGGCAGGTCCATCCACGATGCCACAGGGGAGGTGTTGTTGAAGGTGGCTTTCGGTCAAACTCATTGATTGAGAAGTGAAGCCTGCTACTCCGCCATGTCTTTCATGTTGATGCTTTCATCCGCGAGTTTTGCGGCGGGGATTTTTGCTTTCGCGGCAATCAGACGGCGGGACATCATATGTTCCGGTGCGCGATTCACCGCGTCAGAGGCAATCATCACCCCGTCTTTGAGATAGAAGACCGCAAAGGAGCGCTCGTTCTCTGGATCGCCCCGCACCACCACTTCATCATACCCGGCAGAGAGACCGACGATTTGCAGCTTCAGATCATATTGATCTGACCAGAACCACGGCACCTGCGCATAAGGTTTTTCCTTGCCGCAAATGGACGCCGCTGCAGTCTTTCCCTGTTCGAGTGCGTTGTGCACAGATTCAAGCCGTAACCGGGTGCCGAGAATAGAATTGGGATGGTTGGTGCAATCCCCAATTGCATAAATGTCCGGATCTTCCGTCCGGCACAATTCGTCAACGGCAATGCCGTTTTCGACTTTCAGGCCTGCTTCGTCGGCCAGTTCCACATTGGGGACGATGCCGACTCCGACAATCACAAAGTCAGCGTCAAACTTTTTACCCGTGCTGCACTCAATACGTTCAATCTTTCCATCAGACCCTTCAAAGGCTGCTACTGTGACGTCAGTCTCGATCTTTACGCCAGCGTCTTTATGGGCTTTGGCGTAGAAGTCCGAGAGGATTGGTGCCACAACACGTTCAAGAACCCGTGGTGCCATTTCAAGTACAGAGACATCGATCCCTCTTTGCGCAGCAACAGCGGCCACTTCAAGGCCGATATAACCGCCTCCGACAATGATCATCTTGCCGCCTTGGTTGAAGCGTCCTTGGATTGCCTCAACGTCTTCGATGGTCCGTAGGTAGTGAACACCTTTAAGTTCGGCGCCGGGGATGTTGAGTTTGCGCACCCGACTTCCAGTAGCAAGAATGAGTTTGTCATAGGCCCGTGTCGTGCCGTCATCTAGATGAACGCACTTCTTCGGGCGGTCGATTTCTACAACCTTGTGACCCAGCACCATCTCAGCGTTGGATTTTTCATAAAAGTCCGGCGGTTTGAAATAAACCCGGTCAATGTCAATTTCGCCGGCGAGGAATTTCTTGGAGAGAGGCGGGCGTTGATAGGGAACATAGGGCTCGTCGCCGATCACCGTGATCGGGCCTTCATAGCCCTCTGATCGTAGGCTGGCGACAGCTTGGCCGGCGGCATGTCCGGCTCCGACAATGATCACCCCATCTGACATGGTGAATGCTCCTCCCAGTTTCTTCTGAACCAGTCTTTTCTGAAAAATGACGCATGCGTCATCTTTGTTGATCTGAATGTGCCGCCACAGCCGGTTCAGTTCAAGGGAAATGTGCGCGATGAGGCGATGGGACGCAAGGATTCCGCCGAAAATACCGACAAGAAGGTCATGGCTAAGCCTGCAAAGGCCCCCTTGAAGACAGATGCATTGAACGCGTACAACGGCGCGTATGAGTAGGATCACCCCACCGCCCGCCGGGCACAACGATATCGCATGCGGAATTGCCCTGGTGGACGCTGTGGCGACGGATATGCTCGGCGAGAAGCTGGCTGATCTAGCGGGTCCGCGCGATGTCATTGCGCTCTGGGGGGATCTGGGGGCTGGCAAGACAAGCCTCGCACGCGCGATCATCCAAACGCTTCTTGCTGCATCAGGCCTGCGTGAGGATGTGCCCAGCCCGACCTTCACGCTGGTGCAAACCTATGAGGCAGGCACTCTGCCCATATGGCATGCAGACCTTTACCGACTATCTGATCCTGATGAGCTGATTGAGCTTGGATTGGAAGAAGCGCTTGAGGGCGGCCTTCTGCTGATCGAATGGCCGGACCGCATGGAGGATGAGCTCCCGGCTGAGCGGCTGGACATTGAGCTGAAAGAGGTAGGTGAGGGCAGGGTGGCTTGCTTGACGGGGCGGGGCACCTCATGGGAAGACCGCATTAACCGCGCGCAAAAGATGATGGTGCAACATGACGCGTGAGACCAGAACGGCCTATGAGAAGAGTCGAGCAAGAGGGCGAGCGTGAGCGAACGAGAAGAACTTTTGGGGACCTTCCTGGAGCGCGCAGGATGGGGAACCGCAACACGCAGCTTCCTGCAAGGCGATGCTTCGCTGCGCCGCTACGAGCGCCTGGCGTTGAACGGCACCAAGGGTGTTCTCATGGATTGGCCAGCTGGTCCCGACGCTCCTGCAAACGGCGGCCATGCGGCTTATTCCAAGCTTGCGCACCTGGCCGAAGACGTGCGCCCCTTCGTCGCTGTCGGCTCTTACCTTCAGAGCCTTGGACTGCGCGCACCCGATATCATCGCAAGCGACCTGGAACATGGTTTCCTGCTGCTCGAAGATTTCGGCACCGCTGACTTTGGTGGGGTGATTGATAAGGGCGAAGGCCCTGCAGGTGAAGCGCTGGATGATATCTATCGTGCAGGGCTGGATGTCCTCGTGGCGTTGCAGCAGGCAGGGGCGCCGGGGTCTTTGCCTGTTGGTGATGGAGGCACCCATGATGTGCCTTCATTTGATGACGGTATATACCGCATCGAAACCGCCATGCCGCTCGATTGGTACCTGCCGGTGGTGATGGGCAAAGAAGCTGGTGACGAGCTGCGCGCTGAATATGACGCCATCTGGACAGCACTTTGGCCACGAATTGAAGCAGGACCCCGCACACTTTTTCTGCGGGACTTTCATTCACCCAATATCCTTTGGCAATCAGAGCGGCGCGGCTTAGAGCGTGTTGGCCTGATTGACTATCAAGATGCGCTCATCGGCTCGCTTGCCTATGACCCGGTCTCCTTTCTGCAGGATGCGCGCCGGGACGTGCCTGTGGAGCGCGAGGAGGCGATGCGGGACTACTATGTTCAAGCAATGAACAATGCAGATGCACGCTTTGATGCCGAGGAATTCGAAGCTGCTTATGCAGTCTTAGGCGCGGAGCGCGCCCTTCGTCTGATGGGCCTTTGGCCAAGGCTTTTGAAACGGGACAATAAACCCCATTACATGGTCCACATGGCCCGCACGCAGGATTATTTGCGGCGCAATCTGGTGCACCCGGCTTTGTCCGACCTGGCCCGCTTTGTGGAGAACCATTTCCTGAAAGACGCGCCGGCGCCAGGGCAGACCGCCGGGAAACAAGCATGACACAGATTACACGTGCGATGATCATGGGCGCCGGGCACGGCACCCGGATGGCCCCTCTTACCGACGACAAGCCAAAGCCTTTGGTTCGTTTCATGGGGAAACCTCTCATTGACCACGCACTGGCACGCCTCAGCGCGGCGGGCGTAGACGAGGTGGTTGTCAATGTGCACGCCCACGCAGACCTTCTTGAAGCGCATTTAAAAAGAGTCCCGACGCCGAAGATAGTGATCTCGGATGAGCGCAACGAACTGCTCGACACAGGTGGCGGCGTTAAGAAGGCAAGACCTTTATTGGGCGATGATCCCATCATCACGTTCAACTCCGACTCGGTGTGGATTGAAGGCCGCCGACCGACCCTCACGCGCATGATGGAGGCCTGGGATCCAGAGCACATGGACGCGCTTTTGATGATTGCGAGCGCCACCAACACTATTGGTGAAGTGCGCCGGGGCGACTTTACGATGGAGCCGGACGGCCGGCTGGTGCGCCGGGAAGAACAATCTGTTGCGCCCTTCATGTTTGCCGGTGTCCAGATCGTCAATCCGACGCTGTTCGATGAGGGACCGGATGGCGCCTTCTCCACCAATCTCATTTGGGATAAGGCCATTGAGCGCGGGCGTCTATTTGGCCTGCGCATGGAGGCAACCTGGATGCATGTGGGGACGCCGGACGATCTTGCGGACGCAGAACGGTTCCTGCGCGACCTGTGAGCGCCACAGGGGTAGACTAGGCCTATGGCCCTCGATTCTTCGCCAACGCTATTTACAATCCAGCCCGGTGTTCCTTTTCTGGACGCCTTGGCAAGCGCCCTTGTGGCAGACCCTACGCTGGGCAGTGCTCTCTCAGACGAACCTGAAGCGCTGGCTGATCTCACCATCCTGCTCCCGACACGCCGCGCGGTGCGCTCTCTGACGGAAGCTTTTCTCCGCGCAGGTGATGGCAAAGCTATTTTGCTGCCGCACATACGTCCCTTGGGTGATGTGGATGAACAAGAACTGCTTCTGACTGCCGACCCAAAGGAATCTGTTCCAGGAAGCCTCGATTTGCCGCCCGCGATCGATAGCATGGACCGGCAGTTGCGATTGGCCAGACTGATCCTCGCCTGGGGGAGAGGAAGTCCCTTTGGGCCAAAAAACGCCGGACAGGCAACATCACTCGCCGCGGAACTCGCACATCTGATTGATAGTGCAGAGACCGAGGGCGTTGATCTGTCAAAGGTGCGGGACCTGGTGCCAGACCGTTTCGCAGAACATTGGCAGCACACACTTTCTTTTCTGGAAATCGCCCTCGACTACTGGCCTCAGGAACTTGCTGAGCGCGGGCTTATCGATCCTGCCAAACGTCGCAATCTGGCGATCCGTGCTGAAACCGAGGCCTGGGCATTAGATCCGCCGGGACACCCTGTCATTGCGGCAGGGTCAACGGGTTCCATTCCAGCGACGGCTGATCTCTTGAAGACGGTCGCTCTCTTGCCCAAGGGTGCAGTGATCCTGCCTGGTCTTGATCAGGCGCTTGATGCGCGCGGCTGGCTGGCTGTGGGGCCGTCTCATCCGCAATACGGCATGAAGCAATTGCTCACGAGCATTGGCACGGACAGAGTGCAGGTGCAAACCTGGCCTCATGCAAAGCCGTCAGCTGTCGCAGAGGATCGCGCCTCCTTTCTGTCGGAAGCGCTGCGTCCGGCAGAAACCACAGATGCCTGGAGTGGGAGCGAAGCGCGGTCTTTCGATCAGGCCGCCGCCACAACGGGTCTCACATTGATTGAGGCACCGACTCCGCGAGAGGAAGCAGCGGCAATTGCCTGCGCACTTCGGGAGACATTGGAGGTGCCCGAACGCACCGGCGTTCTGATAACACCTGACCGGTCTTTGGCCCGTCGCGTAGCGCAAGAATTGGAGCGCTGGGACATTCCCATTGATGATAGTGCGGGCACACCACTCACCGGGACAGCGCCGTTCGGCTTCTTGCGATTGCTGGCTGTTACCGCATCAGAGGGGCTCGCGCCGGTCTCTTTGTTGGACGTGTTGAAACATCCGCTGACAGGTTTGGGATTGAGCCCAGTGGAATGCGGTCTGAGTACGCGCGAGCTTGAGCGCGCGCTCTTACGCGGTCCCCGGCCCGGTCCGGACATAGCGGGTCTTCGGGACGTTTTGGCTCAGACAGAGTTGGAGCATGACAAGAAAGACCGACTGACGGATCTCATCAACCGCTTGGATGTAGCGGTTAGTCCCTTCCTTGAATGTTACGATGTGCACCAACTGCCTTTGAGGGAATTGGTCGCGGCCCATTTGCGCGCGGCAGAAGCTTTAGCGGCAAGCGACGACACCACCGGAGCGGATCGGCTTTATCGTGGTGATGCAGGCGAAACAGCGGCGCTCTTCATGGAGACGCTGCTCGCCTCAGCTGACAGTCTGCCCGCGATGGAGCCTCTTGCCTATCTGCGCCTGCTCGAAACACTCAGTGCCGGCCGGATGGTGAGACCCCGCTTTGGCCAACATCCAAGATTGTCCATATTGGGACCCTTGGAAGCCCGTCTTTTAAGTGCTGATCGAGTGATCCTCGGCGGACTGAATGAAGAGAGTTGGCCCACCGCAGCCCCCATTGATGCCTGGCTCAGCAGACCTATGCGTGAAGAATTGGGGTTGGAGCCGCCGGAACGGCGCATCGGCCTCTCCGCCCATGACTTTGTGCAGGCGACTTGTGGTGCCGACGTGATCATCACCCGGTCTTTGAAGGTGGAGGGCGCACCGACCGTCGCCTCACGCTGGTTGTTGCGGATTGATAGCTTGCTAAAAGGTGCGGGTCTGAAAGACGGACTGACGCCTGAGACACGCTATCTTCATATTGCTGAGAAGCTGGATGAGCCAAAGGCTGTGATACCCGGCGCTGCGCCTCAGCCAAAGCCTCCTCTCGCAGCAAGGCCAAACAGATATTCTGCGACTGAAGTAGAAACGTTGATCCGCGACCCTTATGCAATCTATGCCAGGAAAGTCTTGCGCCTCAAACCGCTCGATCCGCTGGATGCAGACGCAGGCGCGTTGGAACGCGGAACTCTGCTCCATCAGGCGCTGGAAAACTTCGCGCGGAAATTTCCCGACACTTTGCCTGGCAATGTCGAAGCTGCCTTTCTGGAGATGGGCAGGCTGGCCTTTGAAACGGCACCGAACCGTCCAGGCGTGACAGCCTTCTGGTGGCCGCGATATGCAGATGTGGCCCGCTGGATGGCGGTCTGGGAAAGCGACCTGCGGACCAGGCTCACGCGGACCCATGCCGAGATCAAGGGCGAGCTGACCCTTCCAGGCTTCGGTCGACCGATGACATTGTCCGCGCGCGCTGACCGGGTTGATGAACGTGAGGACGGGTCCTTTGCCATCTATGACTATAAAACTGGGGCTCCCCCTTCAAAAAAACAGGTGGAAGCAGGCTTAAGTCCGCAATTGCCATTGGAAGCTGCTATCGCAGCAGCTGGGGGGTTCGTCGCCGAAAGCGGAGCGTCACTTGCCGCGCGGCCGGTATCGATCTTGTCCTATCTGCATCTCTCAGGGGGGGCTCCGGGCGCTGCAGAGAAAAAGGTGTCGCAGGATGGCAGCGTGGATGCAGCGACTGTGTTGGAGGGGCTTGTCGCGCTCTTGCAGCGCTATGAAAGCGAGGGCACGCCTTTCTTGTCCCGACCGCGTGTTCAGTTTCAGGCGCTGTGGGGAGATTATGATCATTTGGCCCGTGTCCGCGAGTGGACGGCGGCGCAGGGCGGGGGGGACGTCTGATGGCAGCAACCGGCGCGCTGACAGTCGATGACACCACAAGACGGCAGGCGGCTGCCGCCGACCCGACCGCATCTGTCTGGGTGTCGGCCAATGCGGGCTCGGGAAAAACCCATGTCCTTATCAACCGGGTGATCCGGCTGCTCCTGTCGGGCACGGAGCCGGAGCGCATTCTCTGCCTCACCTTCACCAAAGCGGCAGCCTCTGAGATGGCCAGCCGTCTCTATGATCGTTTGGGTGAATGGGCGGTGATGGACGCAGCAGTACTCGCGGAGAAACTGCAGGACCTTGAGGGCACACCGCCAGATGCGGCCAAACTCTTAAGCGCACGCCTCTTGTTTGCCAGGGCAATTGAGACACCGGGCGGTCTCAAGATCCAAACCATTCATGCCTTTTGTGAACGCCTGCTCGGCCGGTTTCCATTGGAAGCCGGTGTGCCACCGCATTTCGAGATCTTGGATGAGCGCACCGCAACGGAACTGATGGCGGAGGCGCGCGATGAAATTCTCTCCGAGATTGGAGAGGAGGAACAGCAGGGCGAACAAGGTGATGTGGCACAAGCGTTTGAGACCGTCTCTTCCTTGGTTGGCGAATATGGGTTTGATGATCTCTTTCGCGAGATTGTTGGCAAGCGCGCGCGGCTGACCGAACAGATTGCAAGCGCAGGCGGTGTGGCCGGTATCCTGGAACGGGTTGCCGGTCTATTGCAGGTCGCGCCGGGGGATACAGAAGACACGCTGATTGCTGCGGCTGTGGACACGGCACCTCTTTCAGAGCTGAAGGAGGCTCTCCCTCTCCTGGCGGACGGAAACAAGACGGACGTCAAAACGGCGACGGCCATTACAGCCTTTCTCAATGCACCGACGGACGCTGAAGTGCTGGACGCCTACAAGACAGCATTTCTCAAGCAGGACGGCGACCCAAAAAAACTGACGCCCAGCATCATCACCAAGAAAGTGCACGAAGCGCACCCGCATCTATTGGATCTGCTGGAACGCGAGCAGGTCCGCATTGTGGAGCTGGAGGAAAAACGAAGAGCAGCCCGCATCGTTGCTTCGACCCATGCACTCTATGTGCTGGCGGCAGCGCTGCTCGAGCGTTTTGAGAGGCTCAAGCAACAATGGGCGGTGCTCGACTATGAAGATCTTATTCTGAAAAGCCGAGACCTTCTGAACCTCTCTTCAGCCGCTGCCTGGGTTCTCTATAAGCTCGATGGTGGTCTTGACCACATCCTTGTGGATGAAGCCCAAGACACGAGTCCACACCAGTGGGAAGTCATACAGGCCCTGGCAGAAGAGTTCCTTTCGGGCGAAGGCGCGCGTGAACTGACCCGGACCATCTTTGCCGTTGGCGACGAGAAACAATCCATCTTTTCCTTCCAGGGGGCGGACCCGGCAAAGTTCGCAGAGATGAAAACCCACTTTGCCGCAAAGGTAGAAGGTGCCGGAAAAGCATGGAACCCAGTGGACCTGCTTCTCTCTTTCCGGTCTACCCGGGAGGTCCTGGGCGCGGTCGATCAGGTCTTTGCGACAGAAGAAACCGCCGCCGGTCTGAACGCAGACGCAGAACCACCAACCCACTATCCGTTCCGCGACCTTGATGCTGGCCTTGTCGAGATGTGGCCGACATGTGTGCCGGACGAGGAGGAAGAGGCACTTCCCTGGGATGCGCCGCTTGATTATCCAAAGTCACAAAGTCCCGAGGCGCGGCTTGCCGACCGGATCGCCTCAACCATCGCCCACTGGCTCGCCTCAAAAGAAATTCTGAAAGGTGAGGGCCGCCCGATTGAAGCCAAGGACGTGCTCATTCTTGTGCGTCGGCGCAACATCTTTGTCGAAGAAGTGATCCGGGCCTTGAAGCGTCGCGATGTGCCAGTCGCGGGCACCGACCGAATGGTGCTGACAGATCAGATTGCGGTCATGGATCTTATGGCGGCTGCCGCCTTTGCGTTATTGCCAGAGGATGACCTGACGCTGGCGACTGTTCTGAAAAGCCCCCTCATCGGCCTGGAGGAAGACGCGCTGTTTGACCTGGCTCATGACCGCAAAGGTTCGCTCTGGCAGGCACTGGCTGCCCGCAAGAACGAACAGGCCCCCCATCAACAGGCGTATGAGCTCTTGTCGGCCTGGCGGGCAAGAGTGGATCAGATGCGACCCTATGAATTCTTTGCGCATCTGTTGGTTGCGGATAACGGGCGCCGCAATCTGAGAGCACGGCTTGGGGCCGATGTTGACGACCCTGTTGATGAGTTTTTGTCTCTGGCGCTCGGATATGAACGCACCCACACTCCGTCACTGCAAGGCTTCCTTCATTGGGTTGACGCGGGCGAAGCTGAAGTAAAGCGCGAAATGGCGGAAGGGCGTGATGAAGTCAGGATCATGACCGTACACGGCGCCAAAGGGCTGGAAGCGCCCATCGTCTTTTTACCGGACACCTGCTCGGTGCCGGGAGGGCAGCACGATCCAAAGCTTATTGCGACTGACGCCGATGGTGACGACCTGTTGTTGTTTCCCGGCAGGAAGGCGAATGATGACCCGGTGGCAGGGGCGGCGAGAGACCGCCTACGCGTTGAGGCGATGAATGAATATCGTCGCCTTCTCTATGTTGCGATGACCCGGGCGAAAGACCGTCTCTACATTTCCGGCTATGAGGGAAGCCGGGAGCCGAGCCCTGACTGCTGGTACAAGCTGATGGAGCGCGGTCTGGCTGGAGAGATGCAAGAACTGACTGCCTGGGATGGTGAACCCGTCCAGCGGATCGAGGGCGATCAGAAGCGGGACATCAAACCGGCTGAAGCAGCAACGGTCCCACAACGAACGTCCGACCTGCCATCTTGGGCGTCTCAACCCCCGCCGCCGGAGCCGGTTCCCGCCAGACCTCTTGCGCCGTCTAAACTTGTGGAAGATTTCGACGAGCCGACGATTGCCTCACCGCTGAGCACCGGCGGTGCGGACAGGTTTAAGCGCGGGCGTCTCATTCACCGTCTTCTGGAAACGCTCCCGGACTTGAGTGAAGACAGACGCGCGGCTGCTGCACAGCAGTTTCTGGCAAGTGATGGCCTGGCACTGTCGGGCGAGGAGCAGGCAGAGATCGCAGACGCGGTACAGAGTGTTTTGGCGGTGCCGGCATTCGCCCCGCTCTTCGGACCGAGTAGTCGGGCGGAAGTATCGCTTGTTGGAGAGATTGAGAGGGACGGTGACCGTCTTTTCTTAAGCGGTCAGATCGACCGTCTTCTTGTGAGCGAAAAAGAAGTACTCATCATCGACTATAAAACAAACCGACCGCCGCCAAGTCGGGTGGAAGACGCGAGCCCCGCCTATATCGCCCAAATGGCAGGATATGCTGCACTCATGGGCAACCTTTATCCAGATCGCACGATTCGGGCGGCGCTTTTGTGGACAGATGGCCCAAATCTGATGGAAATACCCGCAGGAATGCTGGCAAAAGCGCTTTAGTGTCACGGGCACGTGACCATGCCTTGACCCTGCAAGAGGGGCTACCTAGATTCCTCCCAACGATATTTCAGGGCTCAGGGATTCTCTTTCGGGCCCAACCATCATCAACCGGCGCATAAGTCGGGATACAACGAAAGGCGCAACTCATGGCCACATCAAAAGTAACAGATGACAGCTTCGAAGCAGATGTGATCGATGCCAGCCAGCCTGTGCTGGTGGATTTCTGGGCAGAGTGGTGCGGTCCGTGTAAGCAGATCAGCCCGGCTCTGGAAGAGATCGCTGGCGACCTGGGTGACAAGCTCACCATTGCGAAGCTCAACATTGATGAGAACCCGAACGTGCCAACAAAATATGGCGTGCGCGGTATCCCAACACTGATGATTTTCAAAGACGGTCAGGTCGCTGCAACCAAGGTTGGCGCACTGCCAAAGGGCAAGATCAAAGAGTGGATCGAAAGCGAAATCTAAAAGCGTTCGCAGGAGAAGTGCCAAGATCAGACTTAGCCGGTTTTCCGTCCGAAAACGCGAACAAGGTCTGCTTGAATGTCTCTAAGAATTGAAGCCGGTGCCTTTCGGGGCGCCGGTTTTTTGTATCAAGCGATCCCAGGAAAAGTGCTGGGCGGTTTTCCGCCAAAAAAGGATAGCGGGGTCGCGGAGAAAAAGGTTGGCCGGAAAGTCTAAGCTCAGACTATCGGCTTTCCGAAGCAGCCCCAGGTTCCATTACACGGGGCGTGGGAACGAACGGGCGGTTCTGCAGCGCATTGATTGCATCAGAAATCCGTGTGCGGTCGCTGAGCAGGTGGTTGAACTGAGCGTCACAGCCTGAAATCGGTCGTGGATAGGCGGAAATCTCATTGATCAGGGAGGTTCTGGCTGCGCGGAGTGTTGAAAGTGCGCCTTCAACTGCGGCTTCATAAGGTTCCATCATGTCGGGGCTCCTCCTTATCAGTTACCGAGAGTCTATGACCCTGCCAGGGTACAAGACAAACCCAGTATACAGGCGTGGGAGCGTTTCTGGTCAGGAATGATCCCTTAGGACGTGTCCTGCGAGGTAAAGCGTCCCGCAGATGAGAATACGCGGTGGCTCGCCGGTCTCTGCGTCTGCATGTCCGACGGCACGGCCGACGGCGGCCTCCAAGCTTTCCATAGGCTGTGCTTCTAACCCGCCTGCTTTGGCCATATCAGCCAACTCTCCCGCAGGAATGGCCGCGTCTGCGCCGGGCGCAGTGAGCGTGAAAACCTGGCGCGCGAGCCCACCGAAATTTGCAAAGAACGCACTCGCGTCCTTCGTGTTCTGCATGGCGCAAATGAGATAAAGCGAGCGCGGCAGCTTGTCATCAAGATCTGCCATGGTGGCAGCCGCAACCCGTCCGCCGGATGGATTGTGACACCCATCAAGCCAGACTTCAGCACCTTCTCCTGCCGCCGTTACCAGCGGGCCTTGCTTCAGTCTCTGCATGCGGGCTGGCCAGGAAACAGAAGCCAACCCTTGCGCAATCGCCTCATCGTCTATGGACAAGCCGGGCGCCTGTCTAAGAGCCGCGATGGCCATGCTGGCATTTTCAATCTGGTGGGCGCCAACGAGACCGGGAAGGGGAAGGTCCAAAAGGCCATCCGTATCCTGGTAGACAAGACGACCCTGTTCTTCATAGGCCGTCCAGTCTTGCCCACCCACAAAGAGTGGCGCCCCAACAAGAGCCGCTTCCCGCTCAATACGATCAAACGCCTCATCCGCCTGCGGCGCGATGATGGCCGGCACGTCCCGTTTCAGAATACCGGCTTTCTCACCGGCAATCTCGTGAAGGGTTTCGCCTAAGAAGTGTTGATGGTCATAGCCAATATGGGTGATGAGGGTGATTGCCGGTTTCTCAAAAACATTGGTTGCGTCATAGCGCCCGCCCATGCCGACTTCGAGAAGAAGAGCGTCTGCAGGCGTTCGGGAAAAAGCAAGCAGGGCGGCAACCGTGGTGATTTCAAAATAGGTGATGTTCGCGCCCTCATTCACCCGTTCGCATTCCTCGAGAATGTCTGCGAGCGCGTTTTCTGAGATGCTTTCGCCACCAAGCACAATGCGTTCGTGGAAACTCACAAGGTGGGGCGACGAATATCGGTGGACGGTAAGACCGGCTGCTTCAAGCATGGATTGCAGAAAGGCCGATGTAGAACCTTTTCCATTCGTGCCCGCGATATGGAATATGGGCGGCAGCTTTTGTTCCGGATGCCCCAGAGCCGCAAGCAGGCGTTCGGTTCGCTCAAGCGTCAGGTCAATCAGTTTAGGGTGAAGGCCCATCAGCCTCTCAAGCAATGTATCACTCTTGAGAGGGGAGCTATTGTCGCTCATGGGACTGTCGCTATTCAGCAGCTTGAGGCGGTGTAGGGGCTGCTGGCAGCTGATAGGCGGACTGGGGGGCTTTCGGTTGATGCGTCATCAGGCGAATGAGGCGCCCCAGTGTTTCTTTCAACTTATGACGGTGGACCACCATATCGACCATGCCATGTTCAAGCAGATATTCCGCACGCTGAAACCCTTCGGGAAGCTTCTCACGGATGGTTTGCTCGATAACCCGTGGACCAGAGAAACCTAAAAGTGCTTTGGGTTCGGCAATGTGCACATCACCCAGCATGGCATAGGACGCCATCACGCCACCTGTGGTTGGGTCCGTGAGAACAACAAGGAAGGGCAAGCCCGCATCGCGCAGGCGTTGCACACCAACAGTGACCCGCGACATTTGCATGAGCGACAGAATGCCTTCCTGCATGCGCGCCCCGCCAGATGCGGCAACCATGATGAAAGCACATTTCTTATCGAGCGCAACTTCAATTGATTTAACAATCGCTTCGCCCGCACCCATGCCAAGCGATCCGCCCATGAACGCGAAGTCCTGCACCGCGACAACCACCTCACTGCCATCAAGGCGACCGACGGCACCGGTCACAGCATCTTCTTTACCGGTCTTGGAACGCGCATCTTTCAGGCGGTCTGTATATTTCTTCTGATCACGAAACTTGAGCGGATCGGACGGCACAGACGGCACGGAGATCGTTTCGTATTCTCCGCGGTCAAACAGAAGCTTGAGGCGCTCATCCGTCGGCAGCTTGATGTGATGGTCGCAATTGGGACAGACATTGAACGCAGCAACCAGGTCACGGTGAAACACCATCTCGCCACAGGAACCGCATTTCCGCCAAAGATTGTCTGGCGTATCGCGCTTCTTAAATACGTTCTGGATCTTTGGTCGAACAACACTGTTAATCCAGTTCATGGGCTTCTCCTATGGCGGCGCGCCAGGGTAAGACGCTGCCTATCAATCAGCTGCTGGTGCCTAGCGGGCGCTTCGAACGCCATCGGCCAGCGATTTCACAAATTCTAACACATGTGGAACGAGCTCCGCAGTGGGACGCCCGGCCTCATCCAAATTGTCCTTAACGCAATCGACGATGGCAGAGCCAACGACAGCGCCGTCAGCATGGGCGGCAATTGCGGCAACATTTTGCGGTGTCTTAATGCCGAATCCGACGGCCACTGGCAGATCCGTTTCGGCTTTGATCCGGGCGACAGCCGCAGACACATCTGTTGTGTTGGCCGCCGCCGCTCCTGTAATTCCCTTAACCGACACATAGTAAACAAAGCCGCTGGTGTTCTTAAGAACAGCAGGGAGCCGGTGCTCGTCAGTTGTTGGTGTGGCAAGGCGGATGAAATTGAGGCCTGCGTCGAGTGCTGGCAGGCACATCTCTTCGTCTTCTTCTGCAGGCAGGTCCACCACGATAAAGCCGTCGACGCCCGCAATCTTCGCGTCCGACAGGAACTTCTCTACCCCGTAATGATAAATCGGGTTGTAGTAGCCCATCAAAACGATCGGCGTCGTGTCATCACTTGCGCGAAACTGGCGGACCAGGTCCAGCGTCTTGTTCATCGTCTGGCCCGCTTCAAGCGCGCGCAGGTAAGAGGCCTGGATGGGTGGTCCTTCCGCCATCGGATCGGTGAAGGGCATGCCAATCTCTATGATGTCAGTTCCCGTCCCTGGAAGGCCTTTGAGAATGCTGAGCGACGTCTCAAAGTCCGGGTCACCCGCAGTGACGAAAGCGACGAAGGCAGCACGGCCTTCTTGTTTGAGCTCTGCAAAACGTTTGTCGATACGGGTGGTCATGTGAGTTTCACCCCAAGATGTTCAGCAACTGAGAAGACATCTTTATCCCCACGGCCGCACATATTCATCACCAGCAAATGATCGCTTGGTAGATCTGGTGCAATTTTTAGTACATGGGCAAGAGCATGAGAGGGTTCGAGTGCGGGGATGATGCCTTCGAGTTTTGTGCAAAGCTGGAAGGCGTCGAGCGCTTGTTTATCCGTGGCGTTCACATATTGAACGCGCCCTGTTTCTTTAAGCCACGCATGTTCCGGCCCGATGCCTGGATAGTCGAGGCCAGCAGAGATTGAGTGGCCTTCTTCGATCTGCCCATCATCGTCCTGTAGCAAATAGGTGCGATTGCCGTGCAGCACGCCGGGCGCACCACCTGCAAGAGACGCGGAATGCTCACCGGTTTCAAGGCCGTGACCACCGGCTTCCACACCGATTATGTCGACACTCTTATCGTCAAGGAAGGGATGGAAGAGGCCGATCGCGTTGGAGCCGCCGCCAATACACGCAACCAGACTATCGGGTAAACGCCCTTCGCGTTCCTGCATCTGTTCCTTGGTCTCGCGCCCAATCACAGATTGGAAATCGCGAACCAATTGTGGATAGGGGTGGGGGCCTGCAGCAGTGCCGATAATATAGAAGGTCTCATCTACATTGGTCACCCAGTCGCGGAGCGCTTCGTTCATGGCATCTTTAAGGGTGCCAGCGCCTGATGTTACTGGCACCACTTCCGCGCCCAGCAGCTTCATGCGGAACACGTTGGGCGCCTGACGTTCAATGTCCTTCGCGCCCATATAGACAACACAGGGCAGACCGAAGCGCGCGGCCACCGTTGCAGTCGCAACGCCATGCTGACCAGCACCTGTTTCGGCGATGATGCGGGTCTTGCCCATGCGCCGCGCGAGCTGGATTTGTCCCAGGCAATTATTGATCTTGTGGCTGCCTGTATGGTTCAGCTCATCGCGCTTGAAATAAATTTTCGCGCCGCCGCAATGTTCGGTAAGCCGCTCGGCAAAATAGAGCGGACTTGGACGGCCTGTATAATGCTTGGCCAGGTCATCAAGCTCTGCATAGAAGGCAGGGTCTTGCTGGGCAGATTTGTAGTTCTGCTCCAGGTCGAGAATGAGCGGCATCAAGGTCTCGGCAACAAAGCGTCCACCGAAAATACCGAAATGGCCATTCTCGTCTGGCCCTGTCCGATAGGAGTTAAGTTCCTGTTGGCGTTCTGGCACCAGTTACCTCATTCAGCTGCAGGTGCGTTCAGGCACTCTGCGCTGCTTTCACAAATGCGCGGATCAGCGCTTCATTCTTCTGGCCCGGAGCGTCTTCGACGCCGGACGATACATCCACCATGCGCGCCCCAGTCCGAGCAATTGCGTCGGCCACATTGTCAGGTGTGAGCCCGCCGGACAGCATCCATGGAAGCTGTGGTTCAGCATCCGCGATCAACGACCAGTCGAACGAGACCGCGTTACCACCGGGCAGCGCATTCGCCATAGATTTAGGTGGTTTGGCATCAAACAGCAACAAATCTGCCACTTTTTCGTAAATATCGGCTGTCGCTACGTCAGCGGCGTCGGCAACAGAAATGACCTTCATGACCGGAAGGCCTGTGCGGGTTTTGATGGCGGTAACCCGCTCTGGAGTTTCGCTCCCGTGAAGCTGTAAAAGGTCTGGCTTTACGGTCTGCACGATCTCGTCCACCAGCGCGTCATCCGGGTTCACCACAATGGCAACAGCTTGAACGCCCGCAGGAACCAGAGCCCGCAATTCTGCAGCTTGGGCCGCCGTCACGTTCCGTGGGCTGCGCTCAAAGAACATAAAGCCTATATGTGTGGCGCCAGCATCGACAGCGACATCAACCATATCAGGCGTCGAAAGCCCACAGATTTTAACGCCGATTGGGCTGGTCATGATGCAGAGGCGGCAATTTCCGCCTGAATGGCATCCGCAGCATTCGCTGGATGATTGGCCTGGGTGATCGGGCGTCCGATCACCAGAACATCTGCACCCTTGGCGAGAGCTTCTGCAGGGCCCATGACCCGCTTTTGGTCACCGATGGCGGCACCGCTCGGACGAATGCCTGGAACGATGAGCTTGAAGTCTGGACCACAGTCCGCCCTTAGGAGGTCAACTTCCAGCGGGCTACAAACCACGCCGTCTAGGCCGGCTTCCTGAGCGTTGCCTGCTAGTCTTCGGACCTGATCTGCAGCGGTGTCACCGACACCTGCCATCTTGAGATCGCTCTCGTCCAGGCTGGTAAGGACGGTTACGCCAACAACGATTGGCGAAGGACCTGCCGCTTCCAATGAAGCCTGCTTTGCCGCCTTCATCATTTCTATCCCGCCTGCCGTATGGATGGTCAAGATGGCTGGCTTGAGGGGGGTGATTGCGCGAATACCCCCTGCGACAGTGTTTGGTATGTCGTGAAGCTTCAGATCGAGAAAGAGGGGAATGCCGGTCTCGGCGACAGCTTGGTAACCGGTTGGACCGTTGGCATAGAAAAACTCCATGCCGACTTTGAGGCCACCAACTTTGCCGATCAAGGACTGGGCGAGCGTCACTGCTTGAGTGACAGAGGTTGTGTCTAAGGCGCAGAATACAGGGTTTTTTGAGAGGGGGCCGGTCATCGCATGCTCCATTTTCGCCGTTATAGAGCATTTTCAGCCAAAGCACCAAGCGAGCGTGCGGGTGCAGCGGCGGTTCGAAAATGCGTGATAAAAAGGCTGCATTGAAGGCGATGGACCAAGTGTCAGGCGCTGGCGCACACGTCTTCAGACTGTCCGATCAGGCGTCGTCGTTGGAACTGGCAGGTTTTCAGACGATTCCACGATTTCGTCAGACAGCCGTTTGACGTCGCGGCGGCGCTGGCGGGCTTCTTTGCGCCATTTGCCCTGCCTTGCCCAGGCGGACGCGCCGCCCAAAAGCAATCCCACCAAAACACTCAGAAAGATCACCAAAATCAGGGGAAGCTGAAGCGCCAGCGCAGGCGTTTCCGGCGTGAACGGGTCGAGGCTAAAAAGCACATCATGGCGATTGGCGAGCGCTAGGTAGAGCGAAACTCCCGCTATCGGAATGAGAAGCAGCCAACGTAGGATCCGCATATGCCTGTCCTGTTACTCGGCTGCCTGAGCGCGCTGTGAGGACGGCAGGCGCCCATTGATGACATAGTCGAGGATCTGCACCACTTGGGAAGGCTCTTCAGCCACAGCCATCGCAGCGCCGTCTACTTCCTTCAGCGGGTGCGTCAGGCTTGGGTCGTGTAAGGTGATGATGGATTTGCCAAGCGCGGCGGCATAGCCCGCGTCAAAGGCCGCATTCCACTGCTTGTATTTGTCGCCAAAGCGAACAACCGCAATGTCGGCATCTTCGATCAAAGCACGGGTGCGAATGGCATTCACTTTCGCGCCCTTATTGTCTTTCCAGAAGCTGTTTTCTTCTTCACCTAAAATCGTCACACCACAATCATCGCTGGACGCGTGATCGGTGACTGGAGCGACAAGGCTTACCGGAAGGCTCAATTCCTGGACCCCTTGCGCAATCTGTTCGCGCCAATCCGTATGGATTTCGCCGGAGAGGTAAACAGTCCAGGTTCGTGTCGCGGTCATGTGCATCTCCTCCAGGTAGGGGCCTCGTTTAGAAGGCCACACAAAACATATAGTGAAGCTCGGGCGGTAGAGAACAGACCAAGCAGATCAATCGCCAGAAACATCAGAATCAGAAATCTAGTCGGAGCTTGAAACAGGTTCGCTCGGGACAGGAGCGGCAGTCGTTTCTGTCTCGCTGCTATTCAGCCGGTCTCTCAGTTCCTTGCCAGTCTTGAAGAACGGCACAAATTTCTCTGCGACTTCAACGGGTTGGCCCGTCCGCGGATTTCTTCCGACCCGTGCAGGGCGGCTTTTGACGGAGAAGGCGCCAAAGCCGCGCAACTCGACCCGATCACCGCGCGCGAGCGCTTCCCCGATTTCATCAAAAATAGTGGAGACAATCCGCTCAACGTCGCGCTGATAGAGATGCGGGTTAGCTTGGGCGAGCTTGGCGACAAGTTCGGATTTGATCATGGCCAATCGCCCCTTCTGACCTTGAGACCTCTCTTGTGAGAGATCTGCTTTGAGTCTCCGTGACACGGGAGACCGGCCTGCTACACCCCGGATTGTGCCAGCATGCGTAACTGCCAGCATCTCTTTAACGGCGGTCAGGTTGCCAAACGCTGACCAGTCCGTCAAGCGTAAGTCCCTTTGCTGCAATAGTTTTTTCGCCTACAGACGATAAAACAGAGACAATAAAGTTGGCCGTGGCATCGCTTGAAATAAGTCCGAAGCCTGTCTCGTCATAAACCACCCACTCTTCGGTTGGCAGGTCCTGATCGACTTCATGTTCGTCAAAGAGCCAGTTGCGGGCGACCTCTTCGCCGCCGATCGCATCCACAAGCCCATTCTCTAGCGCCTGAAAGCCGGTATAGATGCGGCCATCGCTCAGTGTCCGGGCGGTTTCTTCCTCAAGCCCACGCCGATCCATAACGAGGTCAAGGAACCAGTCATAAGACGCATCTACCATGGCCTGAGTGGAGGCAATGGCCTCCTTGGGCGGGTCTTCATAGGGATTGGGCTGCGCTTTCAGGTCGCCTGAGCGCACATAGTCCACATCCACCCCGATGGTTTCCATGAGGCCTGTAAGCTGTGTGAGCTGAAAGAAGACGCCGATAGAGCCAGTGATTGTGTTGCCGCGCGACACGATATGATCAGCGCTGAGCGCTGCGATATAGCCACCTGACGCTGCGACTGTGCCAAGGACCGCCACAACAGGCTTAGTTTCCGAAACTTCGCGCACGGTTTCAAAGAGAGCCTCTGAGCCGGTCGTCGTGCCCCCAGGGCTGTCAATGTAGAGCATCAGGGCTTTGACGCTGTCATCTTCGCCGATTTCACGAATGAGCTGCTGTTGGGCGCGATCATCAACAATGATGCCGCTTACTGTGACGCGGGCAACATGGTCGCCGACAGGGCTTAAGCCCGAACTTGGCAGAAAAGCGATGATCGCGAGGCCAAGGGCGATGAGCGCGGCAATGCGCCAAAGAGAAAGGCGGCGCTTGAGGCGCCGCCTGTCAATAATGGTTTCGATGTCGAGTGACATGAAAATCTCTCCAGACAGACGGGAACTAATTTGTCCCCATCATATCTGGATAGGATTTACTTGTCGCCTTCGTCGTTTCCGTCAGCACCCTTAAGGGCTGCGCCCAGGATGTCGCCAAGTGACGCACCGCTGTCGGAAGAGCCATACTGTGCGACGGCTTCTTTTTCTTCTGCGATTTCCAGCGATTTGATCGAGAGCGACAGACGACGTGACGCACGGTCAATGTTCGTCAGGCGCGCATCGATCTTGTCACCAACAGCATACCGCTCTGGGCGCTGTTCGGAACGATCACGGCTAAGGTCTGCCCGGCGGATGAAGGCTGTAAAGTCTTCTTCGCCGACACTGACTTCGATACCGGAATCCTGGATCGCAGTAACGGTACAGGTGATGGTTGCACCTTTGGTAAGGCCACCAACACTTTCGAACGGATCGCCATCAAGCTGCTTGATGCCAAGGGAGATGCGTTCTTTTTCCGTATCCACGTCGAGGACAACCGCATTGACCACCTGACCCTTCTGGTAGTCCTGAAGGGCTTCTTCGCCCGACCGGTTCCAGTCCAGATCGGAAAGGTGAACCATGCCATCGACATCTTCGTCGAGACCAACAAACAGACCAAACTCGGTGATGTTCTTGATCTCGCCTTCGACCTTCGTGCCTTGCGGGAAACGATCTTCGAATGCGGCCCATGGGTTGTCCATGCACTGCTTCAGGCCAAGCGAAATACGACGCTTCACCGGATCGACTTCCAGAACCTGCACTTCTACTTCCTGAGAGGTAGAAACGATCTTGCCTGGGTGTACGTTCTTCTTGGTCCAGCTCATCTCGGAAACGTGGACAAGGCCTTCGACGCCAGGTTCCAGTTCCACAAATGCACCGTAATCCGTGATGTTTGTCACGCGGCCTTTGAAGCGGGAATCCAGCGGGTACTTGGCTTCGACGCCTTCCCATGGATCAGCCTCAAGCTGTTTCATGCCCAACGAGATGCGCTGTGTTTCAGGGTTCACTTTGATGACCTGAATTTTCACAGTCTCACCAATGGTGAGCACTTCGCTTGGGTGGTTTACACGGCGCCATGCAATGTCGGTGACGTGCAACAGACCGTCTACGCCGCCAAGATCCACGAACGCACCGTAATCGGTGATGTTCTTAACCACGCCATCGCGCACATCGCCTTCTTTAAGCGTTTCGATAAGCTCAAGACGTTGTTCGGCACGTGTTTCTTCCAGAACGGCCCGGCGAGACACAACAATGTTGCCGCGGCGCTTGTCCATTTTCAGGATCTGGAATGGTTGTGGAATATTAAGAAGCGGCGTTACATCGCGTACAGGGCGAATGTCTACCTGGCTGCCTGGCAGGAAGGCCACGGCGCCATCAAGGTCAACAGTGAAGCCACCTTTAACGCGACCGAAGATATGACCTTCAACGCGTTCGTTCGCTTCGAAGGCTGTTTCAAGACGAACCCAGCTTTCTTCGCGTTTCGCTTTTTCACGGCTGAGAACTGCTTCGCCCATCGCGTTTTCGATCCGGTCGAGGAAAACCTCAACTTCGTCGCCAACGGCCATTTCGGCTGGCTTGCCAGGTGTTGCAAATTCTTTGAGAGGAATGCGGCCTTCAGTTTTCAGACCAACATCGACAATGGCGAGATCGTTTTCGATGGCAACGACTTTGCCTTTGACGACGGAACCTTCAGCACCTTCATTCGCTGAGAAGCTCTCTTCAAGAAGCGCGGCGAATTCGTCGCGCGTAGGGTTAAGTGAGTCGACCAAAATTGGTTCTCCTAAAATGACTTATCTATTCCTGCCGACGGTTGGCTCCGAGGGTCTTGGCAAGCGGGTCTATTGAGGCGCCCATTGCCCATGGAAATTGGGTTTATGCCGATGCTCTCGCCACAAAATCGGGCCCAAAACTGGAAACGCCAAAACGGGGCCGTCTGTCGCCTTCCGGAAGGTTCCGAAAAACGCCTAACCCCTTGACTGCTCGATAAGTGCGACGGCAGCGCCGAACGCCGCTTCTATAGACAAATTGGAGGTATCGAGCAAGTGCGCGTCGTCAGCCGGACGCATAGGAGAGGTGGCTCGATCTGTATCCCGGGCGTCTCTGTCCCTCACATCCGCTAGAACTTGTGCCTCAGAGAGGTCAGACCCCGACCCCTTGAGTTCCAACCAGCGCCTATGGGCGCGGATTTCTGCGCTTGCGGTGACATAAAGTTTCACATCTGCATCGGGGCAGACCACGGTTCCAATATCCCGACCATCCAAAATGGCACCTGGCTCGCCATTCGGCGGATTTTCGGCAAAACGGCGCTGAAATGCGAGAATGGCGGCCCGGACCGGTGGCATGGCCGCCACAACCGACGCCGCTTCGCTCACCTCAGGGGTTCTGATGGCCACAGGGTCAATTTTGTCCGGATCAAGGGTTTCAGCCGCCATGACCCCGGCTGCCTCGTCCTGGGCCTCTGATCCGCTTATGAGCACCGCATAGGCGACACCCCTATATAAAGAGCCTGTGTCGAGATAGGCGAAGCCGAAATGCTCTGCCAGGGCGCGCGCAAGTGTGCCTTTTCCTGCAGCGGCCGGCCCGTCAACAGCGATGATCATGAATTCGCCTCTGACGAAAGGGTGGCCCCAAGCCCTCGCATCAACGCGACATAGTCCGGGAAGCTGGTGGCGATCATCTCGCCCTCATCGATGATCACCGGTTTTTTGGCGCCAAACCCCAATGTCAGGAAGGACATGGCGATACGGTGGTCCATATGGGTAAGGACAGTTCCGCCGCCTGCGACCTCGCCAGGTGCGCCAGTAATGGCCATGCCATCGTCAAATTCTTCCACCTGCACCCCGTTTGCCTGAAGACCCGCGACAGTAGCTGCCACCCGATCACTCTCTTTCACCCGGAGTTCTGCAGCACCCCGCATGATAGTGGTGCCCTCGGCATGTGCTGCGGCCACGGCGAGCACGGGATACTCATCAATCATGGACGGTGCCCGATCAAGCGGCACCTCAATGCCTTTAAGGGTGCTGGTTCGAACCCGCAGGTCTGCGACCGGCTCGCCGCTCTCTTCGCGCTCGTTTTGAATGTCGATATTCGCACCCATCTCGATAAGGGTCGTGTAAAGCCCAATGCGATGCGGGTTCATCATGACGCCCGTCACAGTGACATCGGAATCTGGCGTGGTGAGCGCCGCCACGATAGGAAACGCCGCAGACGAAGGGTCCGCCGGGACAATGACATCTGATGGTGTGAGCTCTGTTTGGCCAGTGACACGGATGACCGTCACTTCCTGGGGCCCTGGCTCAACGCTCACCTCGGCGCCGAATGCCCGAAGCATCCGTTCCGTGTGATCCCGCGTCGGGTGAGGCTCGATGACCGTCGTCTGGCCAGGCGCATTCAGGCCAGCAAGGAGCACGGCTGATTTCACCTGCGCAGAAGCGACCGGCAACGGATAAGTGATGGGCAGAGCGACCGCGGCACCCTTCACAGTAAGTGGCATGCGGCCACCGTCGCGGGCATGAAATTCAGCGCCCATCTCAGTAAGGGGTGTGATGACCCGGCCCATGGGGCGCTTTGAAAGCGATGCATCCCCAACAAAAGTTGCCGTGATCGGGTGCCCGGCAACGAGCCCCATCACAAGCCGCGCACCGGTACCGGAATTGCCGAAATCAAGCGCCGTGGCGGGTTCTGACAGTCCACCAACGCCCACGCCGGTTACTTCCCAGGCGCCCTCGCCGGTGCGCGTGACGGTGGCGCCAAGCGCCCGCATGGCCTCCGCCGTGGCCAGAACGTCCTCGCCCTCAAGCAGGCCCGTCACATGGCTTGTGCCGACCGCCAGAGCCCCCAGAATAAGGGCCCGATGGGAAATGGACTTGTCGCCCGGAACGGTAATATGTCCTCTAAGGGACCTGGAAGGGGAGGCGGTTAGGGTCATTTCGTGTTGCCGATCCAAGTATAAACAAACCATCCTGAGGGTGTGTTTACACGGGTCGATCTCTCATCCTTTTTGAGGCATCTCGCAAAATAATGAAGGCGAGAAACGTTTGGTGTGCGAATAGGTTTTGACAGGCGCGCCGGATCGTGGCAATGGGAATTTTACAGTCACAAAACCTTGGGGGAGAGCCTAGGTGAAGCAGGATTTAGGAACAAAACGCGTTTGCAGCGATTGCGGAGCGAAGTTCTACGACCTCAACAAGAATCCCACGGTCTGCCCCAAATGCGGCCATGAGGAAGCAGTCGTTGTGCCGCGCGCGAAACGAAAAGCACCTGAGCCGGTTGCGGCGGCGCCTAAAGAGGCGCCCGCTGAGAAGCCCGATGAGGAAGAAGAGGGCGACGTTGTTGTTGGCGCGGAAACCTCACTCGACGAACTGGCAGCTGAGGAAAAGGCTGCGAGCGGCGATGACGCTGACGGTGATGAGGTAGATGATATTCTCGCCATTGATGATGAAGAGGAAGATGACCCCTTCCTCCCCGGCGACGATGATGAAGATGATGACGATGTGTCGGTTCTCATTCCAGGTGTGAAAGACGACGACATCTGATCGGTGAGGTCACAGGCCGGTGGCCTGTTGAAAGGCGGGCGTGGTGGGGCAAGTTTTGCTTGATCCGATCGCGCACCCGACCTAGTTTCCGGCACCCGGGCAGCTGAAGCAGGCATTGCCCGGTTCGCGCACCCAAGGCGCGTGATTACTGACCCTGTATCCGGGTGAATGAGGGTCAGACGAAAAGGTAAGGGGCCATAGCTCAGTTGGGAGAGCGCTTGCATGGCATGCAAGAGGTCGGCGGTTCGATTCCGCCTGGCTCCACCACCCTCTAGATTTCCCAGAGATTCTGTTGTGGTCTACCGCGCGGCATGTGTTGGTGACAGAGCCGCTCGACGTATCCGATTCCAGGTGTGGTTTGATCGAGATAGGGGCGTATCTAGAATTGGCGAACGCTCCTATCCATTAGCTCGCCTTTGCGCCCATAGACAGAAATTTCCATCCCTTGTGGCGCAACTTCAACACGGGTGAAGTTGTCGTCGCCCACGACTTTGCTGGGATTGGCAAGGGAAAAGACGCCCGCTTGGCCCGCGTCAATTGTGCCCTTAGTTCGAAAATGTCGTGCTGACGGATGGGGATAGGGCCAGAAGAAGGAAGAAGATACAACCGAGTGAACCTTCAGTCCGGTTGGTGACACCAGTTCCAATGAAAGGGACGCATGAATATCTCCTGAGAAAAAGACAACACGCTCAATTTGGTGTGTCTCAATATGTTCAAGAAGTTCAACCCGCTGTGCATGGTACCCTGACCATTTGTCTTTTGATTCCGATTGCGCAGAGTCAGGGGCAAATGGAACAGATGTAACCACGATCTTCACCCGACCTGATGCGTCTTTTAGCCAGCGCTTCAGAGCGGACATTTGTTCCTGGCTAATCATCTCGGAAGTGCCATCCACCAAATGGGCACGTTCTGTTCTGGAGTCGGTGACAAAGATATCGCAGCACCCATCGCTGTATTTATACCAAAAATGGTTGGGCGTCCCCGTAAGGCGTCGCTTCTTTATGGGGATGTTCGGGCTGTGTGAAAGTTGGTAGCTCTGATAGGCGTGAATTGCATTTGGATAAAGTGTCTTCCAATCCTTATCACAAGCTTTCGTCGGCCAATTGTCTTCTATCTCATGATCATCAAGGGTCATGTAGGTTGGCGTCCGGCTCATGAGGTCGCGGATGTATCGTTGACCAAAAGCGCTTCGATACCTCTTGTAGAATTTATCCACTGACCGATCTTGCCCGACGAACTTTAGATCATCCGCATAGATTTGATCTCCCATCATTAGGAGCTGGTGGACTGGGCTACCGCTATCAATCTGTTCCAGGATTGATCTGAATGTCTTGTCACCGCGATCATCAAAAAAATCTCCAAGGAATGTTTTTAGAAGATAGCGACAGGAGCCAATGACCAGTGAGCGAGGTTCTGTATCATCATCACTTGCTGTTTGAAATGCTCCAATGTCGATGTTCCCCCAATCAGAACCTGAAAATCCGGCATCGGATATCTCTGCATCGGAGAAAAAGTAGCCCATCTGGTATTCGTAGTGAGTGGATGGCTCAAGTTTCTCGACGATTGCGATCCCCGTCATATCGAAATTGGGGTTCATTTTGAAGAGAACCGGTTTGTGCCAGTCGCCGCTACCCGCTTTTGCATAACGCAGCGCGCCAAAGCACCTCCTTGGAAGTCCGTCAATAACGTCTCCTTGTCCTCGACCCCATATCCGAACGCGTGTCGGTGTGGTTTCGCCGATTATTGGGCCAACGGTTACACCGTTCAGTTTCATCACTATGTCCTCCGATGTGTTGGCGCTTTTTCAAGGGAGAGTTGAAGCTGCGCACTCTATGAGCGATTGCTGATTTGGATCCCCGTAGAAACCTTCCTATCCCGGACAAAAAAAGATGAGCTCTCTTGTGAAGTCGAAACAGATCGTCGGGTCAACCGCAGGTTGATTGCGCGACGAGCAGAAAGCCCAAATAGGACACCTATGTTGTCAGGTCACCAGGTCCGACACTGTGCTCGCAAAAACGTTTCGCAAACTTGCCATCTTTAGGGGGCGGCAGGCCACCAGCATGCGAATAAGCGAAAACCTGCGGAGGCATGTCACCCTTCAACAATCTTTATACAGATGTTCTGTCTTCAGAATACATCACCGAATTCAAACGAGAGCACATAGAAGTTGACTCAAAAAAACGACGGTATCACGATAGAGGAAAGAAAAGATTTTGCCAAGGGGAGTGGTGAATTCAATGGGGAACGCGCCGAGCACTTCTCGGGTTGTCGGGATCATTTTGATGGTCGCGGGGATCGTTGCCATTCCGCTCGCCGCGTATTACCTGTTTTATGTCACTGGCCAGCAGGATTTCCAAACACGCAGGAGCCTGCGTGCGGTGCATGAAATAACTGTTCAGCTTAATGATCGTTTCGCTGCGCTTCATCAGATTATGCGCTTTTTTCCGGTTACGCTCGACGTTCGACTTGAATCACCCGGTGGCGCGATGCTCCCACGGGCGAAACCTTTGCAATCTCTCGATAGAACCCAGGAGGAAACTTTATCAACAGAACGCCTCGTTGAGCCTGGCGCTTGCTCCCTAATTGGCCGGGTTGCGAAATGGGGTTCGTCGTTGAGCCGGATGCAGAGGAAATTGAGAGACCTTACTACTCTGTGGGAATGGCAGTGCCATTTCGTTCGCGGGCATTTGAGCGAAAGTGGGCGAGTTGAGGAGAATGGGCAGAGTAAACTATATCGACTTTTGGATAGCCTAACTGAATTCATTCCATCACTGAGTGCCCCTCTCTATCAAGCAATTGTCGACACAGGCGCACCTGATGTCTCCTGCCGATCATTGAATGCTGCGCGGACATGGGCGGCGGCAGATGGCTTTGCAAACGAAGAGGGTAAATCTGACGTGCTCGAAGAGGTAGTGAGTCACTTTGTGCGGCCAGAAACCAAACCGTGCCCAGAGACCGAAACCGATAACCTGCCGGAGGCTCTCAGAAATTTGGAGCTGCTTGTCGAGAAATTGGGGTCTGAACTCAAAACGACATCATACAACTCGGACTACGAAGTTTTGGTGAACAGCACTGTCAGCCTGATCTCATTGCATGAAGAAATACTCAAGCGTGCAATAGCTTTGCAAGAGCTGGGAACCCACACCCAGGCAGAACTAGAAGAGGGAATTTTTCGCCTTGCGTCCGTGAGCGACGCGCACATCTTCTATCTTGAGTTCTTGTGCGCATCTGAAGGACAGAAAATCATCCAAGCTGAATCTGCGCTGCAGACCCTTCTTGAGGTTTTGAAGGGCAACACCAGGAGGCTGCATGATGCTACGCCGTGCCTGATTGGAAATGAAGATAATCAGGCAATAGAAAGAGCCGCTAGAATCCGAACTGAAAATTCGAACAGAATTAGGGCTGAAAAAATTGCCATTGTTGAAGAGCCCAAAAGGCTCGAGATTGAAAAGTTAGCAAGGGCCAGAGTTGAGAATTTGACCAAAGCGAAATCCGCAGAGGTGGTTCCGATCGAAGAAATTGCCAGGGTTGAAGGGGTGACCAGAAGCGCTGTAGGTGATGGAAAGCGAGAGAGAACCAAATCTGAGGAATTGATCGAACCTAAAACAGACCGCTTCGCAGGTATCAGCAATCCATTTCGGGTGTTGGTCGCGGATCAATCCAGCCGAGAAAACGCACTAGACTCTAGTTTACGCGTGCTGCCTCAAAATCAGATCATGAAACACGTAGATACTTCATCGACTCTTCGTACGACTAGATGGTTCAGGCGATTGGAGACGCACTCAAGCGCGATCGAAACTCTCTCCTGTGACGAAAGTGGCGTGGGTGAGGAAACCTTCCTCCGGTTTACTTCGGAGGGGGGCATGCCTGTAGTGGACGGTGGTCTGAGATGCTCCGGCGATGATCTGAGTAACTTCAGCGGGCGACAAAAACGCTGGACAGGTGGCCGTTACATACTAACAGTGCGACTGGGCGATTTGATTGACGTGCCGGCAAGAAGCAGCCAGGACATGCGCTTCGCCATAGCGGATTGCAATGGTCGGATTGTCTTTGGAAACCTGGACGGTGGTTCCACCGTTAACAACCTTTCACATTGGTTGGGCTTGTCTCCAAGTACCGCTAAAACCGGTGAGAAGGATGCTGAGATACGGCCTTTCGCACTCTTCTCGACGGCGACAGTCAACGCATCAATTGAGGATGATGCGCTGGCACACTCGAGGGTTGAAACAATCTTCCTTGGTGGGCAGCAGTACCAAGCCGCAATCCAGCCCTATCGACTTCCCATCGGTGTAAGCGATCCATCCTGTGAACAAAAGCCGTCGAATCAACCAACGGCGTCTGCGCGCCCATCTAGCCCAAACGAGTCACCTCAGAACGAGTCACCTCAAAACGAGTCACCTCAGAACCAGGCAACATGGTTTGTTGTTGGTTTGACGCCTTATGACAAAATCGTCCGTGAGACCCGCAATCCTCCCTTTCTTGTCGTGGCGTGGACTGTTCCCCTGGTTTTTCTCGGGTTGCTTACTTGGCCCTATCTGACTTTCCGATTTGCCGGATCAGGTCTTAATCTTGGTCGCCTCCACCTGACGGTGACGGCAATCTCGTTGCCAGTTGGCTTTGGGCTTTTGTCATTGCTCCTCTTTGCTTTCTATCACTATCAGTTAGAGCAGACCAAAGTGGTGGTTGAGGCGAAGGCGATTTCAAAAAGTCTCTCTGCTGCATTTTCTCATGAACTCGACGAGACACTGGAGATGATGGTGGGAGATGCGTCTTCTGTTGACGAAAATGATCAGACTGTTTCTGAAGTTTCGTTCGGTCAGCTTGCGCTGCTTGAAAGCGCTGAAAACCTGCTCTCGGCCTTCGACCGCTGTCGCAATTTATTGCTCATGAACAGGAGTAAAGTCGATGCCACCGGTGAGGGCGACAGATGGGACTGGAGGTGCCAGTGGGCCGCAGAGTCGGCTGCTGCTGATGAGAGGCAGACCTTTGAACAGTTCACACGAGGGTACCAATCATTTGAGTTTGCATGGATGATGGACGGAACGCCGGGGTCCCCTGCTGAGGGTAGGCATGTTGGCCCACACCTTTCCTTGAGGGAAACCGCGGTGAGGCGTGTTGCGCTTGGAAACCGTGGGTATTTTCAGAGAGCCAGAAATCGCGAGGGGTGGCGCCGTGAGGCACTGTCTGCGGCACAAAACAGGGAAGCTGATGGATGCGAGATCTCCAACGGCACATTTGCCCTTGAGCGTATTCGTACTCGGGATTTTGGTTGGACACTTTCCTCAATAGCTGTCCCGGTGTTTTCAGAGGCAACACAAGATCAGAATGAGAATAAGGACTGCCCAAATAGTGCAGGGTCGCCGCGGGCATTCTGGGAGAAGTCCCGTTTTGCCGAGGAGGCGGTGCTCCGAACCCCCATGTCGGCAGAGCGTGCCCCCTCGTCATTCGTATTGGCAATTGTAAAGCGCATACAAACATTTGCGAGTCCGGTTTTGCCTTATGGGTTTGGTTTCGCAGTTGTACGCGACCGCACGGGCGACCAGTTGTTGGACGGGCAGGCGTGGCGTAGGGGGGATGTTCTTTTTCATTCAGATGACAGCCGCTCCCTCATCGAGAATTTTTTGGGCGAGACCGACAATGATATAAACCTTGAGGCAGCCCTTGAGAACCGGCGCTCTGATACCATTGAAGTGCCTTACCGGGGTCGCCCGCACCTGATCCATGTCGACCCGCTAGCCGGTCTTCCTTGGAGCTTGATCGTCTTCTACGACAAGTCAATTCTACATCTGTCCCTGACAGAGCCAGCCATAGCCGCCACCATGAGCTTTATGGTGTTTGCCATTTTCTTGGCGTTGATCGCGGGTGCGGGGGTAAGTCTGGCGGCAGGGTACAAAGCGTGGGCATGGATCTGGCCGCGGCCGAGAAGCACGTCGACCTATTACACAGCAACCGGTGTATTGGTTCTTGTCGGCCTTTCTCTCGTCCTCATTGCTTGCGTGATGGAACAGCTGCCTTTCCCTTATGCCTGGTTTTTACTCGGTGGTGTTCTGTTGGCTGTGCTCGGCGGTCTCATCATCTTCTTCTCACCGGAACAATATCATCTGAAGTCAGATCCAAAAAAAGCCGATGACATCGTGTATTGGAAAGTGATTATGGGGTCTCGCCTACTTCTGACGGGGTCTGTTGTGATGATCCTGGGAATGGCATTGTTTCCGCTCGCTGTCGGCGTCGGCGTGGCGTTTTTTGAGCTTACGCTGGCGAACGAGCCTCTCGCTAAAGTTGTGCTCGTCGTTCAGTTGGTGCTCTCTCTCGTAATGCCGATGGTTCTACCCAAATGCGTGAGGTTGGCGCTTGGGGTATTTGATCATGGGGGCAAGGGTGCTGCCCTGGATGCCAGTACACAATTTTCCTTCGCCTTTTTTCTCATGGCGCTGATTTTCCTATTTGGTATTGCGCCAGCATCTGTGATTTGGATAGACGCAGAGCGCCTTGCATCTGATATCCGGCAAAAGCACGAACTGGTCCACGCGGGGGAGGCAACATACAGACGTGAATCAGAAATCCTGGCGGATCTCAAAAGGCTGCAACCAGAAGCGTTGAGCGGTGTGCGAATTGAAGATCTTGTCGCCGATGTTCGTTTATGGACACTGAGTTTCCACAATCGCAGGGTGTGCGTTACAGAAAATCTACCCGCCAAACAGGGGAGTGTACGTAGCCGGACTCTTTATTCAGTTGAACGCTCCGCTTCCGGCTTCTTCTCGATGACATCAGACGAGTATGGAAGCGCCGCCCCAAAAGAATGCCCTGACGTTGCCATTCGATTTGATTCTAGCCATACGCCGTCGCGAGATCAGTCTAGTGGGCATTTTAATAGTACAAGCATGGTGGCCCCTCTTTATGACCTGGCACCGCCCTATACCGATCAAGCTCGTGTGATGCGTGCGAGTCGTGGACAGGCGGCGGCGGATGGGTCTTGGTCGGCTATCGACGCTACGCTCAGCGAGGATGATGCTGAACCAAGAACAGAAGGGCTCTATCACGTAGCCTATTTGCCCTCGTCAGACGATAGTGCACTGCGAACCCCAGCGCCGCTTGCGCTTCTGGTTTTGGTGTTTTTCTTGGGCATGTTCCTATGGAGCCTATTCAGACTATCAACGTCTTTTGCGAAGGTTTCTCTAGGGCTTAAGACAATGCCTGTCTGTCCTTATGAAACCGATGGCACAGTCGTTGAGACAAAGCTGGGGGAGGGAAAGACCCGTATTTTGATCGCGGCGGCAAGTTCAAAAGATTTAGAAACGTGTTTGGACGAAAAGAAAGTCGCTCCAGGTGGGCGCGCACAGCAGATCGACTTGGCGGCTTATGTCTCTGAAAAAGGGACTGCGCAGCAACAAAAGCAACCGTCGAAACTCATGCTGCAAAATGCGACGGATGGGCGTCTCGTTGTCACGGGCCTGGAAGGTTGCTTTTGGGACAAAGAAACAAGCGAGAGGGCAGTCTCCTTCCTCGAAGAAATTGCATGTAACGCGAAGCTCCAAATTGTTCTGTGTTGTGAGGTTGATCCTCGACCCTATCTAACTCTCATTTGGGTGGATGCAGATAAGGACGTAGAGGCAGCAGAGGCTGAGGGTAAAGGGACCAAAAAGAAAAGGAACATTGAAACGCTGCCCTATCGTTGGAACAATCTCCTGTCGACTTTTGACGTAGTTGGTGGCCATAGATTGATGGTGGCGCCATCGCCGGGAGGTACAGAAACTTGTCAGCGGAAAGTCAAAGACCTCATTGAATGTGAATATAGAGGCCCCTGGCACGATGAACTGAAACAAGCAATAGACGAACTAATACCGCCATCTGGCACGCCGGTTGAGACGCCGACTGCCCATGAAATCAAAGAACAACTGGCGTCGAAAGCTTGGCCTGCCTACCGGCGTGTCTGGTTAGCCCTCGCACGAGAAGAGAAGTTGTTGCTTGTCCATCTATCGCGTGGTCGGCTGGTAAACATGAGCAACGAGCGTGTTCTTTTGTCTCTCGCTAAGAGCCGTCTCGTCAAAATGGCGCCTTACCCTCAGATTGTAACTCCAAGTTTCGAACTATTCATAAGGCGCGCTGAAACGGATAAAACCATCGCTGCTTGGGAAGAGAAGGCTGGCATGGGGCTTTGGTCGGTGATCCGTATCCCATTCTTTGCCGTCATTCTCTTGGGCGTAATGTTCCTCGCTGTTACCACACCGGAGTCTTTTCAGGCCCTGCTCGCCATAGTTGCGACAGCAACAGCGGGTATTCCGCTGATTTTACGTGCTTTCTCCGGCGTCGGCGGTAGTCGTGCTGGGTAGTGCGCGTTCTAGTTGAGCAGCATCGAAAATCTCAGTGTGGCACCAAAAAGATCGGCGCTGGTTCCAATGCCATCATAATGACTAGCAACCGAGACGGTAAGGTCGCTGGTTGTCGCGAGGTCCAGGCTGAACCCGGCACGTCCGCGCAGGCCCTGAACTTCGCGTGCGAGAGAGCCGCTTGAATAGAGGCCGTCATTGCCGAACGTGTAAGCGCCATCGAAGTTGAACGAGGGCGTCAACCGATTACCACTCTCAAACACAATGTCGTATGAGAGTTTTGGTCCGGCTCGGAATTCACCCTGGGAAACAGATTGTTCCGGGATAACCACGTTGAGGCTATCTGTGTAGCTTTCCTGTGTTTCACGGATATAGCTCAGGGATGCTGCTGGTTGGATGGTCCATCTATCAACCTGATAGCTGCCAATGAGCGCGCCGCTCACAAGCCAACGGTTTGTATCGAACCTGTCTGTGTAGGTACCCGTGGGGTTTATGTCATTGCTTGATTGTCCCCATGCTGCGCGCAGGTCAGCGAAGAAGCCTTCGTCCAATTTGAAAGTTGCATAGGGACCGGCCATCCAGCCGGTGCCTGTTACCTCAGATCCATCGGTGTCGCCATCCTGCGAGAACCAGTCATATTGAACCAGGGCGCCAAGCAGAATGTCCGGCGTGATGAGTTGGTCTGCGCCAGCATAGACCACGCCAAATGTACCGTTTGCATTGGCATCATTGAAACCGGCAATCTGGCCTTCTATCCAAACACCGCGTTCATGGGCTTTGCGATCTTCGTCGCTCGCCTCTCCCGCGTTCAGGCCGGACGGTCCTGACCAGGCATAGTGAGAAGCAAATGACAGCGTGGTTGCTGTAAGGGAGGCCTGAACAGGAACGGGGATCGCGCCTGAAAGGCCGAAGCCGGAGGCAGATCCGGTCGTGGTTTGGGAGGCAACTGAGGAGAAGCGTCCGATACGGCGGCCTGAGCCTGGCTGGTTTGCCAGCAGGAAAGTATTCCGGGCGCCGAGGAAATCCGCGATGAGAGTTGATGTTGCCTCTCGGCTCTCAATGGCTGTGAAGGTACAGGTGACATCTTCGCCTGCCGCAAGTGTGATGGTTGCCGTGGCGGTCGCTATGTCGCCTGTCGAGTCCGTGTCATTGCAACTGATGTCTGTGATGCCATAGCCGAGATTTGTAAGATTGGCCGCTGTCACCGTGTGCGTCCCTGGCAACACATTCGGAATGAGCAAAGACGCGGTGCCGTTGGCCGTTCTCAGAGAGGTCGTGAGGGACGCGGTGGGCGATGAGAACTCTGTTGTCACATCGGGTCCAGTGATGTTTTGGACCAATGTGATGTTGCCTCCGTCTACGCCTGTCCCGGACACGGCAAAGGTATAGGGTGCTTCATCAGCATCATCATTGGCGATGGAGACGGTGGCCGTGCGCGCGCCCAGACTTGATGGGTCAAAGGTGAGAGCAAATGTGGTTGACCCACTAGCCGCGATACTTGTGGGGGGTTGTGTGGAGATGGTGAAATCACCTGAGCCCGTGAGGGAAACAGCGTTCGCCCCCAGTGTAAGCACGCCATTGCCGGTGTTTTGGATGGTAAAGGACCGGGTGAGGGCGCCAGCGGTTTGATCGACCTTGCCAAAGTCTGTGTCATCGATGGTACTCGGGTTAGTGTCGCCCGACGAGATTTCGATGCCGTTTCCCTCAACAGCGATCTCCGGTGCTACGACTTCCCCTGTGCCCTGGATCGCGAAGGTGTAAGGCGCCTCGTCGGCATCATCATTATTGATGGTGATCGTTGCTGTGCGCGCACCCACAGCGGAAGGGTCAAACCGGATGGTGAAGCTGGTTGATGCGGCGGCCGCGACAGTCGTTGCTGGTTGAGCGGTGACAATGAAATCAGCCGCATTCGCCCCTGCCAAGGATACTGCATTTGCGCCCAGAGTGAGTGTAGCCGATCCAGTGTTTGCGATAGTGAAGGTGCGGTCCTGTGTGGCGCCTGCAACGTCGATACTGTCAAAGTTGGTGTGATCTGTGAGGGCGGGGGTCGTATCGCCTGAGACGATGTCCACACTGTTTCCCCGCACCTCGATCTCCGGTGTTGGCGTTGTCCCACCGGTACCCGTGCCTTGCACCGCAAAGACCATGGGGTTCATGCCGGGAATATTGGAATTCATGGTGACGGTTGCCGTTTGAAGTCCATTCACACTTGGATCAAAGGCGATCTGGAAAGAGGTTTGGGCAAAAGCAAGCCCGCCTGGGTTTGGCCCCTGTAGCGGCAATTGTTGCGTTACTGAAAAGGCGCTGCTGCCGGTAAGGGTCACCGCATTGGCCCCGAAAATGCTCGCACCAAAGCCGTTGACACTAAGAATATAGGTGCGTGTCGCGGTACCTGCCGCAACATCTTGATTGCCAAAGTCCGTGGCGTCTGCCGCGTCAGGGGTGAGGTCATTGTTCGTGATGGAGTTAAATCCATTGGCCGCTAACGTGCCGCCGAGAGGTCCGCGAGGATCTCCAGCAATGTTGAACGTGAAGGGCGCTTCATCTGCGTCATTGTTGGCGATGGAGACCGTTGCTGTCTGAACACCCACCACAAGGGGAGTAAAGGTCACGTCGAAGGTGGTGGAGTTGCCTGACGTAACACTGGTTGCCGGTTGGGCGGAAATTGCAAAGGCGCTGGCTCCTGTGACCGAGACAGCATTCGCGCCCAATGTCAGATCACCTGTGCCCGTATTATTGATCGTGAAAGTGCGGGTAAAAGGTCCGAGGCCCACATCGCCTGAGAACAGTGTGTGATCGGATGAATCTGGCGTTACGTCGCCTGTCGTTATGTTGGTGCCGTTGCCGGTGACGTTGATCTCTGGTGTGGACGTGACACCGCTGCCGCTGATGGCAAAAGTATAAGGCGCTTCGTCGGCATCATTGTTGGCGATGCTGACAGTGGCTTCCCGGTTACCGACGGCGCTGGGGTCGAAGGTGATTGTGAATGTGCGGGTGTCTGCCGGGCCGACAACAATTGGGGGTTGCGCCGTGACGCTGAAATCGCCGGCATGGGCGCCGGCCAGGGAGACGGCGGTGCTGCCAAGTTCTAGGTCTCCATCACCAGAGTTCTCGATCGTGAATGTGCGCGCGACCGTTCCGCCGGTTACCGCTGCGGCACCGAATGATGTGTGATCTGCCGCATCTGGCGTTACATCGCCGCTGGCGATGGACTGTCCATTGCCCGTCACGTTGATCTCGGGGGTTAGGATTGTGAGCTGGGCGGATGTAATGGTGCCACCATTTGCAGCGACGGAGTAGTTCATGGTTAGGCGTCGATCAGTGAAAAATGGGGCATTTGTGCTTGTTGAATCCCATTCGAATATCCCAGTCAGGTTTGTGTTGAGCGGTGGATTGGCTGAGTTGCACCCTCCTGTGCCCTTATCACCGGCGCCGTCACCGAAATCGCACATCTGAAAGCGGCTAAAAAGACTGCTGCCGCCGGCGAGATACCTGGCGCCAATAACTCGGCCAAGTCCGAGGTCCGGCTGAATTCTTACCTCCACATCGCCTAAGCCGGGTCCTGCTATGGGGCCGTTGATGGCACATGTACCCGCAGAAACATCCACGAACACCCTTGCTAGGGCCGGATGGGTAACCGTGGCCGGCGCTCCGGTGCAATTGATGGTCATGGCCAGCGCCGGTGTGCTGGGCAGGGCAACGCCGGCAATGCTGAGCATCAGCAGCGAAAACGCTGGAAACAGGACCGCTGCTCCCCGCGCGACCGTCCGAACGCTCTTTGTCCATAACTCACATGAATGATATGCATTCACCATCGTGATATACCCCTGCTCCGACCCGCCAATATGGTTAAGAAAACCGTTACTTTTCTTGATGTTTTGGAGTAGAGCGCGGTAGTTTCTGGGATGGAAATTCAAACTCGCGATGATATGCATTCAGGATGTGAATGAATGAAGCTTGATCTCAATCTTCTGCAGGTGTTTGACGCGGTGTATACGGCTGGCGGTATCACCGCTGCGGCTGAGAAGCTGCGGCTCACTCAACCTGCCATTAGCAATGCGCTGAAACGGTTGCGGGAGCACCTGGATGACCCGCTTTTTGAGCGGGTGGGCAAGCAGTTCGTGCCGACGCCGGAGGCCGACCGTCTGGCGCCTATCATTCACGAGGCGCTGAGGTCCATTGAGCAGGGTCTCTCCTTAACGGACGGTTTTGACCCGGGACAGAGCGACCGCTGTTTTTCCATGATCGTGCCGGACGCGATTGAGCCGATTGTCCTTAATCCGTTACTTCAGACAACGCTGACCCAAAGCCCCGGCATCCGCTTTGAGGTGCAGTCGTTTTATGGTGTGGATTTCAATCAGGCGCTCCTCTCCAAACAGGTCGATCTTGGATTTATGGCTCTGCCGAGCCATGAGGAGCAGTTGAATTCGACCTATCTCATTGACGACGAAACGTGCATTGCTGTCCGGGCAGATCACCCGGTGTATGGTGAGCGTGACGTCTTTACCCAGGAGGATATGGGGAAGGTTGGGCTTGTCTCACTCATTGCAGAAATGCGTGGGTACACACATTTGGAATATGAAATGCGTACCAGTAATGTGCAGCGGCGCATTATCTCGACGGTGACCCGCATGTGGTCTATTCCCTTTATTGTTGCGCGGACAGACCTTGCGGGCGCGTTGGCCCGGCGAATGGCAGAGACCGTTGCCGATGACCTCAATCTTAAACTTTTTAAACCCCCGATCGTCCGCCCAGCGCATCAGTGGTACATGATCTGGCACAAAGACAATGATGATGATCCGGCGCATTCTTGGCTCCGAAATGAAGTGCTTGGTATCTTCGCGAAGCTTAAGGCGGCTGACCAGAAGGCCGGCTGACGCATTTATTGAAACGAGTGCGCGGTGCTCAGCGATCAGGGCACATAATTTACACACTTCGTTGCACCGTCACCTCTCCCATCCGAAGTGAGACAGCAAATCAACCAGATAACCGACACACTTGTTCAAGTGTTGGTTTTGCGTTTCGTGACTTTTTACCACCACACCCCCAACTCATTTCGACAATGCCTACTGGTGAGTTGGATCGCTCATATCGAAGGCAGCTTTTTGGCATTGTGACTAATCAGCAGGCATCGATCGAAAGGTGCCTGAGATAACCAACCAAAAACAGTACATGTGAACTGGCACGCTTCTTGATTTGTAAGGGAGCATTAGCAGCTAGGGTTCCGGCTGGTGTCCGATTTATCGGATCATCTGGTGACTGGTCCGAGAGCTGCGGCTCTGTCGGTTTACAGCGGCAGAGTACACGGCGGGATAAAAGCCCGGGAGGTCTAGCGCGTTTGGTAAAAACAGCGTCCGTACCGCCGTGACCACCAGACTCCAAGACCGACAATGGAGTACTGGTTATGAAGTTATTTTCCAAAACACTGGTCGCGCTAGCGACGTCAATGAGTCTAATGATTGCTGGCGCCTCTTCTGTGAATGCAGAAGAGAAGACAGAGTTCAAACTTGCTTGGTCAATTTATGTTGGCTGGATGCCGTGGGGCTGGGCTGCGGATCAAGGGATTGTCGATAAGTGGGCGGACAAGTACGACATCGAAATCGAAGTCGTACAATTCAACGATTACATAGAGTCGATCAATCAATACACAGCTGGTGCCTTTGATGGCGTGACAGCAACTAATATGGACACGCTTGCCATTCCCTCAGTTGGTGGCGTGGATACGACGGCTCTGATCGTCGGTGACTTTTCAAACGGCAATGATGCCCTGATCCTCAAGGGCGCTGACTCGCTTGATGCGGTTCTTGGACAGAATGTCAATCTTGTCGAGCTTTCTGTATCGCATTACCTGTTGGCGCGGGCTCTTGAGACGCTTGGGAAAGCTGAAAAAGATGTCACCGTGGTCAATACATCTGACGCAGATATGATCGCTGCCTATCAGACCGACGATGTGACAGCGGTTGTCACCTGGAACCCTTTGGTCGCGGAAATTCTCGAGACACCTGGCTCAAACAAGGTTTTCGATTCCTCTGACATTCCGGGCGAAATCATGGACCTGACTGTGGTCAATACGGAGACGCTTGCCGATAATCCTGCTTTCGGGAAAGCGCTCGCTGGTGCCTGGTATGAGACCATGTCGATCATGCTCTCCGACACGCCTGAAGGAGCAGCGGCTCGCGCGGCCATGGGCGAAGCTTCCGGAACTGACCTTGCTGGCTACGATATGCAACTTGCCTCTACACAGATGTTTGCCACTGCCTCTGACGCAGTCACATTCACGACGTCTGAGAGTGTGACGTCGACCATGGAATCCGTTCGGACGTTCCTATTTGAGAGAGGTTTGCTTGGTGAAGGGGCATCCAGCCCGGACATTGTGGGAATTGCATTTCCTGACGGATCTGTTTTGGGTGATGAAGGGAACGTGAAGTTTCGCTTCAACGCCGACTATATGAGCATGGCCGCAGACGGATCTCTGTAATCCGTGACCGCTGATCTTTCCGCAACAGACCCACACAAAACAAAAAAAGTCAGGCACACGTATGGCTCTGTCTCGTAGCGGACGGCTCATCAACAAACACCCTGGACCGGCGGCTGGGCGGCTGCTTGCAATGCTTCCTTTTGCGCTGCTGCTGCTCGCTTATGCTGTCGGTTCAGACATCAGACTTTCTGAAAACCCCAACGATAAGCTGCTTCCCAGCTTCACGTCGTTAGGTGACGCCGTTGAGCGCATGGCGTTTGAACCTGACAAGCGCACTGGGGATTATCTTTTGTGGGTAGATACAATCGCCAGCCTGTCGCGTTTGGGCGGCGGCGTGTTGCTTGCGACCCTTCTTGGGGCAGGGATTGGCATCACAGTAGGTCTCATACCTTATGCCAGATGGACCATGTCGGCCTTCATTGCCGTCTTCGCGATGATCCCGCCATTGGCGGTTCTGCCGATCCTCTTCATTACCTTTGGACTTGGTGAGACTTCCAAAATTGCGCTCATTGTTTTCGGGATTGCGCCCTTCATGATGCGTGACCTGGCGTTGCGCGTTTCCGAACTGCCGTCTGAGCAGATTGTGAAGGCGCAGACGCTTGGGGCCTCTACCTGGCATATCGCCTGGCGCATTGTGCTGCCGCAGATGATGCCGCGGATTATTGATGCACTACGACTCTCGCTCGGATCAGCTTGGTTGTTTTTGATCGCCGCAGAAGCGATTGCCGCTCAAAGCGGTCTCGGCTATCGGATCTTTCTACTTCGCCGTTACCTGGCGATGGATGTGATCCTGCCTTACGTGTTCTGGATAACGCTCTTAGCAGTCATCTTCGACTTCCTTCTGAGACGCTATCAGATCTGGGCCTACCCCTGGTTCGTTGCAGAGAGGGCGCAGTCATGACCGAAGTCAGCGTGCGTAACATCTGGATGGAGTATGGGGACCAGATTGTCCTGGAGCGTATCAATTTTGATGTGGCATCTCACTCCTTCGTTTCGCTTGTTGGACCGTCGGGGTGCGGGAAGTCGACATTTCTGCGCCTGCTTCTGAGCCAAGAGCAGGCGACCCGCGGGAAAATTCTTATTGATGGTGAAGAGCTGCCACCCAACCCAGAGCCTGATCGGGGTGTTGTCTTTCAGAAATATTCCGTCTTTCCACATCTGACGGCTTTGGAGAATGTCATGCTCGGCCTTGAGTTGGATCGCGGCGGTTTTTCGGGGCGCCTGTATGGACGAGCCAGGCGCCGTGCGCGTGAAGAGGCCATGGAGTATCTTGGCGGGGTTGGGTTAGCCGCTGCGGCGTCCAAATATCCTTCTGCGCTGTCTGGTGGCATGCAGCAGCGCCTTGCTATCGCGCAAGCCTTGATCAAGAAGCCACGTATTCTTTTGCTTGATGAGCCCTTCGGCGCCCTCGACCCTGGTATCCGGTCAGAGGTTCATGACCTGATGTTGCGCCTGTGGTGGGAAACCAAGATGACGATCTTCATGGTGACCCATGACCTGCGCGAGGCCTTTTATCTCGGCACCCGCGTCATCGCTTTTGATCGTGTGCGCAAGAGGGAAGAAGAATTGGAGCGCTATGGCGCAACCATTGCGTTTGATACGCCGTCAGATCCTGCGCCGTTCGTGAAAGAACTGGCTGCAAAGGGTGTTGCGGCATGATGTTCATTTCTCGCCGGGACGGCCCGGCAGCTGGCCTTGAGCCAGCTGATGAGACATGGCCCAGGACGACCTGGAGCGTAGGGAGGCGGCGAAAAGACCGGCCTCTGCCAGATGGAGATGTCCATGAGACCCGAACCAGAGATTTTGTCGAGTGAGGTAATTCCCGGAGGGGCGCATTGGTCTTTGACCATGAAAGCAGGACTCACACTTCGGCTGACGGATGTGGAGGGCGGTGCCAATGTGGGCATGCTCTTCTATAACCCACTCAGTCTTTTGGAGCGGTATAACGCGCCAGACAGTTTGAAATGCCAGCACACCTTCAAGCTGACTAAGGGGAACTGTCTCTATTCGGACATGGCGCGCATCTTCTGCTCGGTCGTGGAAGACACGTTTGGTTGGCATGACACGGTCTGCGGCAATAGCACGCGTGAGATCATTGAAGACCGGTGGGGAGTAACCAGCTACCAGGCGGCGCGCAACGAGCGGACGCAAAATGGGTTGGATAGTTTTCTCGTCGAGGCTGCGAAATATGGGCTCGGGAAAAAGGACCTTGCTGCGAACGTAAATTGGTTCAGCAAGGTTGTGCCGAACGCTGATGGAGACCTCGCCTTTGTGCCCGCTGCGGCCAGTCCCGGCGCTCACGTCGACCTTCGTTTCGAGATGGACACGCTGATTCTTTTTCATACCTGCCCGCATCCACTGGATCCGTCGCCAACCTACGCGCCTAAGCCCGTAAAGTTCGATGTCTTCGCTGCCGAGCCGGTAGCGGACGATGACTATTGCCGCACCTTCCGACGGGAAAACGGTCGAGGCTTTGAAAATACAGTGCGTTACCGCCGCATGTCTTTGGCAAGTGCGTGATTGGTAGGAGGGAAAAATGATCAGAGAAAGTGAATTTGACGCGGCAAACGCAAAACTTCGCGAGATTGTCGATGCTGGTGACTACTGGATGCATACGGTTAAGCGCGGCGAGGTCTTTCGCATTCTTGACCTTGAGGGAAACCAGGCTGCCGACACGCTTTTCTACAACGCCCAAGACCCTGCTGAGCGTTACAGCGCTGTTGATACGATCCGTGAGCAGGGAAATGTTTATCTAACCGCCGGGACGAAGCTTCGCTCGACGGAAGGCTCTGTTATGCTCGAGATTGTCGCCGATACGTGTGGGCGCCATGACACGTTGGGCGGTGCCTGCGCAACCGAATCCAACACTGTCCGCTATGCCCACGACACGAAATGTATGCATGCCTGTCGGGATAGCTGGCTTCTTGCGGTGGCGGAAAACGATCAATATGGCATGTCGAAGCGCGACATCACGCATAATATCAACTTCTTCATGAATGTTCCCGTGACGCCAGACGGAGGATTGACCTTCGCGGATGGGATTAGTGCGCCGGGCAAATATGTCGAGATGCGCGCTGAAATGGATGTTCTTGTCCTGATTTCTAATTGCCCGCAGCTGAACAATCCCTGCAACGCCTACAACCCAACTCCGATCGAGGTCCTGATCTGGGATGGCGTATCTGATTGACGGTCTTACGAAGTAAAGAAGTACCCTGCTCATGTTCAAAACAGTTCTTGTCGCCAACAGAGGCGAAATAGCGTGTCGGATCATCAGAACGCTCAAAGATTTGGGATTGAAGTCCGTTGCGATCTACTCAGAAGCTGATCAGCACTCGCTGCATGTGCGTGGTGCAGACGAGGCCTATTGCGTGGGTCCTGCCGCTGTGTCTGATAGCTACCTCAATATCGAAAAAATTCTTGCCGCATGTGAGGAAAGTGGCGCCGACGCTGTTCATCCAGGCTACGGGTTTTTGAGTGAAAGTGCTGAATTCGCCGAACGTCTTGACGAAAAAGGCGTTGCCTTTATCGGACCGACACCTCAGCAGCTCAGCGAGTTTGGCACGAAACATACCGCCCGTGCTCTTGCGGAAAAAGCGGGCGTGCCGCTCCTGCCAGGGACGGGCCTGCTGTCTGATCTGTCCGCGGCGCTCTCCGCTGCGGCAGAGATAGGCTATCCTGTCATGTTGAAGAGTACGGCAGGCGGTGGCGGCATTGGACTGCAGCTTTGTGCGTCTGACGAGGAACTGGAAAAGGCCTTCGACACTGTTCGGCGAATGGGCGAGAACAATTTTGCCAATGCGGGCGTGTTCCTTGAGAAGTTTGTGTCCAATGCCCGCCATATTGAGGTGCAGATATTCGGTGATGGCGCGGGCAATGTACTCACCCTTGGAGAGCGCGATTGTTCTCTTCAGCGTCGCAACCAGAAAGTCGTCGAAGAAACGCCTGCGCCGGGCCTGTCAGATGAACAGCGGCGGGCGCTTGCTGATGCGGCTCGACGCCTCGGAGAAGTGGTGGCTTACGCATCTGCAGGCACCGTCGAATTCATCTATGACATTCAGGAGGGAAAATTCTACTTCCTTGAAGTGAACACAAGGCTGCAGGTGGAGCATGGTGTCACTGAGGAGGCGTTTGGCGTTGACCTGGTCGAATGGATGGTCAGGCAGGCCGGCGGTACGATGCCGCCCCTACAGGACATTGATCTCGTGTCGAGTGGCGCGGCCATTGAGGTGCGGATCAATGCGGAAGATCCCGCGCGCAACTTCCAACCAAGTGCCGGGCGCCTGACGGAGGTGTCTTTTGACGAGCGCGCGCGGGTGGATGGATGGATCGAAACCGGAACGATTATCACCTCCCACTATGACTCGCTGATTGCCAAGCTCATCGTGAAAGGACGCGATAGAAACGAAGCTTTGGAGCGGCTTCGCGACGCCCTCGCTGACACCTCCCTCTATGGCATTGAGACCAATCTGGATTACTTGGCGGCTATTGCTGACACTGAGATGTTCGCCGAAGGGCGCGTGAGCACCCAGGTGTTGGCCGATTTTGATTATTGTCCACCCCGGATTGAGGTCTTGACGCCCGGTGCGCAATCGAGTGTTCAGGACTTTCCCGGGCGTGTTGGCTATTGGGCGGTCGGTGTGCCACCCAGCGGACCCATGGATGATTTTTCTTTCCAACTGGCCAATCGCTTGGTGGGGAACCCTGGCGATGCGGCGGGGCTCGAATGCGCTGTGGTTGGGCCAAGCCTGCGCTTCTATTCACCTGCGGTGATTGCGCTCACCGGAGCGGAGATGAAGGCGACACTTGAAGGTCGTCTGGTGCCTTACTGGGAACCCATCGAAGTCGCAGCAGGAGAGACGCTGCATTTGGGGTCTGTGGAAGGGGCTGGCAACCGTACTTATCTTGCTGTCCGGCATGGGATTGACGTGCCGCTGCATCTTGGCAGTCGTTCCACTTTCATCTTGGGTGGATTTGGTGGCCATGCGACGGGTCCACTGAAGACTGGTGATGTTTTGCGCGTCAATCGAGCGGGCGCTATTGATGTGCCGCTTTCAATGGTGGAATTTTCGAACCGTCCAGCTCTCTGCAAAGAATGGGAGATCGGCGTTCTCTATGGTCCTCATGGCGCGCCGGATTTTTTCACCGAAGGTGATATCGAGACTCTGTTTCGGTCTTCCTACGAAGTGCATTTCAATAGCGCGCGCACCGGGGTGCGGTTGATCGGCCCGAAGCCGGAATGGGCGCGGGAGGATGGCGGCGAGGCGGGTCTGCATCCGTCCAACATTCACGATAACGCTTATGCGATCGGCACGATCGATTTTACTGGTGATATGCCCATCATTCTCGGGCCCGATGGCCCGAGCCTTGGTGGGTTTGTGTGCCCGGCGACCATCGCAGATGCGGAACGCTGGAAGATGGGGCAGCTTCGGCCGGGCGACACGGTGCGGTTCGTCGCCCTTTCGGCTGAGGAGGCTGCGTCGCTGCAAGAGGATCGGAAACGGGTGTTTGAGGCGCCGCAGGTGGATCATTCGATTGCGGGGATGACGCCAAAAAGGAAGCCGGATGTGATGGAGCGCCCATCGGCCATTCTTGCGCGGGGGCAGACTAATGGCATCGAGATTGTTTATCGGCGGGCTGGGGACTCCTACCTGCTGGTGGAAATGGGCGCGCTGGTTCTGGATCTCAAACTGCGTCTGCAGGTGACCGCCTTGATGTCTTGGCTGGAGCAGGAAGCACCCGAGGGAATCATTGATCTCACCCCGGGTATTCGATCTTTGCAGGTGCATTACGACCCCGCATCGCTATCGAATAAGCGGTTGCTCGACATGTTGCGTCGCGCCGAAGAAGAAATGCAGCGCGCGGAAGATCTCACTGTGCCGAGCCGCGTGGTTCACTTGCCGCTTAGCTGGAGAGATGAACAAGCGGAACTCGCAATGCAAAAATATCAGGAGCTTGTCCGCGAGGATGCCCCGTGGTGTCCCTCAAATGTTGAGTTTATTCGCCGCATCAACGGGCTGCCCGATGAACAGGCGGTCAAGGACATCATCTTTGATGCGGATTACCTTGTTCTGGGATTGGGTGATGTCTATCTGGGCGCGCCCGTCGCCACGCCCATCGATCCGCGCCACCGTCTCGTCACCACGAAATACAATCCGGCACGCACATGGACGCCAGAGAACGCGGTGGGCATTGGTGGCGCCTATATGTGTATCTATGGGATGGAGGGTCCCGGCGGCTACCAACTATTTGGTCGAACACTTCAGGTCTGGAGTACTTGGCAACAAAGAGGGAGCTTTACTGCAGGTAAGCCCTGGCTTCTCCGTTTCTTTGACCGGATCAAGTTTTTCTCTGTCTCACCTGAGGAGCTGGCTGAAGCGCGGGATGCCTTCCCTCATGGTGCGTATCAGATTGAAGTGGAAGAAAGCAGTTTCAATCTGGCTGAGCATGACGCCATGCTCGCAAAAGAAACGCAATCCATTCTTCAATTCAAAGAGATGCAGCAGGAAGCGTTCGAAGCTGAAAGGCTGCGATGGCGCGAACAAGGGATCAATGCTGAGGTGATCGAAGAAGCCTTTGCCCTTGATGAGCCCGACGTCGATGTTCCAGAGGGTGGGTCAATCGTGGAAGCCACTCTTCCAGGCAGCGTATGGAAAGTGTTGGTAGAGCCCGGTCAGTCTATTGAGGAGGGTGATGCAGTCGTGATCCTGGAAAGTATGAAAATGGAGCTGGAAGTTGCAGCACCACGAGGTGGTGTCGTGCATGAGGTGCTTTGTAAACCTGGCCAGACTGTTGACCCGGGACAGGCAGTTTTGGTGATGGCTGCCGCTACGGAGGCTAACTGAAATGGTTGAGCTCGATCTGCAGATACACGCTCTGCTCGATGCCTATGCTCAAGCTTCGATTGACCCTGAGACCGTAATTGAAATGGTCTATGACCGGATAGAGGCCTGCTCAGACAAAGCAATCTGGATTTCGCTGCTACCGCGTGCGGATGCATTGGCTGCTGCGCGTGCTCTTGCGGAGAAGGATGTCACGAATAGCGATTTGCCGCTTTATGGTGTTCCTTTCGCGGTGAAAGACAACATTGATTGCCGGGAGCTACCGACGACGGCGGGGTGTCCATCTTTTGCATATTCCCCGCAGGAGGATGCGACGGTTGTGGCGCGTCTGCGTGCAGCGGGAGCGATCTTGATTGGTAAGACAAATCTGGATCAGTTTGCCACGGGGCTTGTAGGAACGCGTTCGCCCTACGGCGCGCCGCACTCTGCCTTTCATGAAAACTATATTTCCGGCGGATCCAGCAGCGGCTCTGCTGTAGCGGTGGCGCGGGGACTTGTCTCTTTTGCGCTCGGCACGGATACAGCCGGGTCTGGCCGCGTGCCAGCGGCCTTCAACAATCTTGTTGGATATAAGCCCACCTGTGGTCTTGGAAGCACCAAAGGCGTGGTGCCTGCCTGTCGGACGTTGGATTGCGTGAGCGTGTTTACGGCGTCATGCGGCGATGCCTCTCTCGTCAAGCACGTTATTGAAGGGTTTGATGAGGATGACCCATTTTCGCGTCATCTCATTGACCGTCCCTTAGCGGGTGCAGTCTTTCATTTCGGTGTACTTGATGAGCAGAGCCGGGACTTCAAGGGAGATGCGGGCGTAGAAGCACTCTACGACGCGGCCATCGAACACCTGCGCGACCTTGGTGGTGCGCCGGTTCCGATTGATTACACGCCGTTTCGAAAGGCTGCCGAACTTCTCTATGTGGGCCCCTGGGTTGCTGAACGATATGCGGCCGTTGGCGTGCATATTGAGCAGGGGCATGAAGATGTAGACCCGACAGTTGCGAAGATTGTGCTCGGCGGTAAGGCGGCATCTGCCGTTGATGCTTTCTCCGGTCAATATAGGCTTGCGGACTATAGGCGCGTGATCGATGAGGTTTGGAACCGCATTGATCTTCTGCTGTTGCCGACTACACCGACGACTTACCGAACTGATGAGATCGCGAATGATCCTGTCACGCTAAACGCCAGTCTTGGGCTCTATACAAATTTCGTGAATTTGACAGATTGTGCGGCCGTTGCTGTCCCCGCTGGATTTTGTGACGGGCTGCCAGCAGGGGTCACGTTGATTGGGCCGGCCTTCACAGATAATGGGCTGCTCGCGCTGGGCGATCGGTTGCATAGGATGCTTGGGGATGGATTGAAAGCGGGGGCAACGGGGTATCTCCTGTCTGCCGCTCTTGCTGATCGGACGCAAGGCATCGAGCTCGCCGTTGTTGGCGCTCATTTGTCTGGCCAACCACTCAATTGGCAATTGGCTGACCGCGGTGCCAAACTGGTGGCGTCCACTCAGACAGCTGCGAGTTATGGCCTCTACGCCCTGGCTGACACAGAGCCACCCAAGCCTGGCCTTGTCCGCCAGTCAGAAGGTGGCGCAATGATTGAGGTCGAAGTCTGGGCACTCTCGGGTGAGGCATTTGGTCAATTTACCGCTGATGTGCCCGCACCTCTCGCGATAGGTAATGTAGAACTCCGAGACGGTCGATGGGTCAAAGGTTTTGTCTGCGAGCCATGGGGCCTAAAAGACGCCAGCGACATCACGGAGTTTAGCGGTTGGCGCGCTTTTCAAAGAAGCCTCGCATAGAAAGTGGTGGGTTTCTCGACTTCTTGTCATTTGATCAAAATAATGACTGCCGTGAAAGAGACATAAACCACACGTTTTCTACGCAGCTACATGTTTGGTTTCGAATAAATCATCTAAAGCAATGTGATAAGTGCGGCTCGTGTTGGCTCATAGCCTGAAGGTCATGGATTGGTTTCCACTCTCAGCACAAACAACCAGTCCCCGCCAAACTTAGATCCGACCGTATGGATGGGGCAAATCATCAAGGCGTAGAATGGAGGCATTTCTATGCGCCCGGAGCTTTTTGAAAGAAAAAAGCCATCCCACAGGACGAGGGATGGCTTTAAGTGCCGTGTAGTTTAATCCAGAAGTCAGTCCAACACGGCCTTGATCAGTGGGCCATAGGGCGAGTTTCCGAGCATGGCGAGTTGCTGCTCGGCAGAGACGGCGTTAATTGCTTCTTGAGGGCGGGAAACAGGGTGGAGGGCACGTCTCAATGGTCTTGTACCTGCTGGCATGGCGATAATCTCGGCGATGGCATGGGGAATGTCCATTGGGTCCGTGTCGCTGGTGCCACCGCCAGGCGCACCCATGTTCGCCGTCATTTGTGGGTAGGCGGCTAATAGCTCTTGCGAAGAACGCGCTTTTAGCGCCGCTGACAACAGACTCTGGTTCTCCCATATCTCTGTTGGATAACCTCCTGGTTGAATGGCGGTTACTTCAATGCCTTGTGAGGCTGTCTCATAGGCGAGTTGTTCGCTCAGTGCTTCTAGGGCGAATTTGGTTGGCGAATATTGCCCGATTCCAGGAATAATCACGCGGCCAAGCTGAGATGTAATGTTGATAATGTGGCCACTGCTCGCTTTCCGCATTGAAGGAAGAACAGCACGGATCATTCTCTGAGGACCAAAAACATTGGTGTCAAATATCAGCTGCGTAGCTTCTAGGTCCTGAACTTCAATAGGCCCGGAAAATGCTATGCCTGCGTTGTTGATAAGAATATCCAATTTTCCGTTTGTCGCTGAAAGCGCTTTTGCGACGCCTGCTTCAACCTGATCATCCTTGGTGACATCAATTTGGATCACGGTGATGTCCAGATTTTCCTGATCGGCGAGCGCAGTAAGTTCATCAGCTTCCGCACGCGGCAGGTTACGCATTGTCGCGACGACTTTTGCTCCCAACCGGGCATAGTATTCTGCGCCGAGGCGTCCAAAGCCTGATGATGTGCCCGTGATTAAAATCGATTTGCCGCTGAGATCAGGCTGGCTTGTCTCACTGTGAGCTTTTTGTGCAAGTGCTGCAGTCATGGCAATCCCTGCGCTTGCGATGAGGTGACGACGATTGATGTTCAGTTTGTCCGTCATGGCCATTTCCTTTGTTTGTTAGAAAGTAGGGATGGAGGTTTTGGAATCGTAGGCTTCAAAGTAGTTTATGGAATGAGCATTGCCGCTGACACCGGTCAAATGGCGGGCCATCGCACCGCTTGCGCTCGGAACGGGGCGCAATGCGATAGGAGTCCGCCCAGCATGTGCTGCGGGAGTGTGAGATCTGCACCTGAAGAAGGTTTGTAATCTGACAGGCGCGCCTAAGCATTGTCCGACTTGATCCCGATATCCTGCAGTATAAACTCAGCGATAGCCTCAACATCCTCTATGTTGAATTCCGGCTGCGTCCCGATGTTCCGTTCCCGCTCGGTCGCGATAGCTTTAACGCTGGTATCAGTCAAAGCAACAGGCTCGTCTGCCGGGGTTCCTCGAATGACTTCGATTTTGGGGTGTGGGTGGCGTTTGAAACCTTCGACCAGAACGAGATCGCAGGGATCAACCCACGAAAGTGTCTCCTCCAACGTTGGCGCTACTGGCTCCCTGTTTTCCTGCAGCATGGCAATGCGCTTGTCTGAGGCGATGACAACCTGAGCAGCACCTGCCTGTCGATGCAGATAGCTGTCTTTGCCAGGGTGATCGATGTCGAAATCATGATGGGCATGTTTCACCGTCGATACGGTCAAGCCACGAGTACAGAAATACTCAACCAGCCTCACCACGAGTGTCGTCTTTCCGGCGTTTTTCCAGCCGATAATACCGAAAATTTTTTGCGGTGTTTCCTGATCTCTCATCAATTTTTACCTCGACGCTTCGTAGTGCCAACGCGATAGCTAGGCTGAAGCGATGATGTGCCATGCTCGTCAGGTGACGATGGCATAAAAGTCTAGCGCCGACAGGCGTTTTATACATGCGATATCCGGGCAGGATGTGGTTTATCGCAGCTCCAATCAGCTTGACCACGACATTCGCGTAGCCCGTCAACCAAAGCAGGCTCAATGCGATAGGTAGTCATGAAGCCCGCCCAAATGAAACAGTTTGTGCCTTTCCACATAAGAAAGGAAAAGCCAAATATTCCAACTCCATCAATTCATTGGACGTATTGGTATCCGTATGCCGATCATGGACCACCGTCAGTTCACTGGATGGGTTGCAAAATCGACTATTTGGGAACAAGTCGCCAGAGAGAACCGGCGTCATAATGCTCAAGGGCAATATAGACAAGTCCATCATCGCCCATTTCGACATCACGAATGCGCCCAAAATTGTCAATCAACGTCTCTTGCTCGAGCAGTGTGCCGGTTTCGATGCGCAGACGGTACAGCGAAACTGCTTTGAGGCTTCCGACGAGCAGGTCGTTTTTCCAGGCGGGGAATTGCGATCCGTTATGGAAGGTGAAATTAGAAATCGCAGGTGCTGGCGTAAAGTCGACAATAGGCAAGACTGTGTCTTCAATCGGGAAGTCCAGCCCGAGATCCATTCCGATGGAAACTTCTTCACCATTATAGTCGAGACCATTGGTGTAGAGGGGCCATCCATAGTTCTGTCCGGACAGAATCTGGTTGATTTCGTCTCCGCCGCGCGGCCCCATCTCAGTGTTCCAGATCGCGCCGCTTTCTGGATGCGCATCCAATCCTTGGCCTGTCCGATGACCGTAACTCCAAACTGTGTGGATTGTAGACGCTTCGGAGCGTTCATCTTCGGCAATCCAAAACGGGTTGTCTTTGGGAACGGTCCCATCGTCTCGGACCCGGTGGATTTTGCCGAACGGCGTGTCTAGCTGGTGGAGTTTGTCATATGTGTTTTTGCCACCGATCGAAATGTACAGATGCCCACGACCGTCAAAAGCCAACCGCCCGGCAGCGACACCGTCAGGCACGGGTGTGTAGTGATCCTTATGGACTGACCAGATGGTTTCCTGATCTACCCACCGTCCATCTCTGATCCGCCCACGGACAACGCGGACCATTGTAGCAGGCACCAACCATCCACAAGACCACTGGCACCGATCAGTATGGGAAAGATATATCCAGCCATTCTCTTCAAACTCAGGATGTAGCTCAACGTCCAGCACGATGCCATAGTTGAGCCAGGCGCCCTCTACGCTAAGCAATGTCTCCCACACAGGGGGCGTGTCGATGATCAGCGGACTTTGCCTACCCTGAGGATCGACAAGCGAGAGGCCTCTAGTTTTTTCGGCAACCAGGATGTTGCCGTTTGGCATATATGCGAGGGAGTAGGGTCTGCTTTCCAAGGTGGCAAACTGCTCAAGTCGGAAGTCATGATGGATCGATTGAACATCTCTGCTCTCCCTGGGTTCAGCCTCGTAGGAATCTGAGATGGCCGGATAGTTTTGACGGCGTTCGCTTATGTATAAAGCCAATCCTTTGATGAGCTCTGGAGATAGCTCATTGTCCCACGCCATCATCGTCGTATTTGGAATGCCTTCGGCAATGACTTTGATGATTTCAGGGACTGTGTCGCCATGCTGGAGGTCTCCATCAACCAGGGGCGGTCCCAAGCTTGTTCCCGTGAGGGTCGGTCCATGGCAGCTGGCACAGTTTTGGTTCCAGCCGACAAATGATGGTTCCCGGCTATCTCTGGTGACAAAGTACCAATAGCCGACGGCGGTAAGAAAAACCGCCACTGCGCCAACACCAATTAGGATTTTGAGCCAAAGTTTCACGGTTCCTCCCGCCAGCATGTACCTTGCACTGCGTCTTCCCTGTAGGGTCCATCAAAGTCTGAATAGGCGCAAGTGCATTGGTTGTTGGGGAGAGGGTCGTTGGGTAAGCAGGCTTGTTCTTCCGCCCAATTGCCGATACTTCTTCGAGATAAAACAATCTTGAGGACCACCCATGCTGTTTGATGACGTAATCCGTGGCCGCCGGAGCATCCGGGGCTATAAATCCGACCCTGTTCCGAAGGCTCTAATCGAAGAAATTCTTGCTCTGGCCATGCGCGCACCATCGTCGATGAACACACAACCTTGGAGCTTCTACATCATTTCCGGCGAACCACTGGACCGGATTCGCGCAGGCAATACCGAACGGAACCTGGCCGGTGTTCCGCACTCCCGTGAATTCCGCATCGGTCAGCCCTTCGACGGCAAGCACCGGGAAAGGCAGATTGGCGTTGCCAAGCAATTGTTTTCAGCTATGGGTATCGCCCGCGAAGACAAAGAAGCACGCCAGGATTGGGTGTTACGCGGTTTCCGCCAATTTGATGCTCCAGTGTGCGTGATAGTGACCTACGACCGCGCGTTGGCTGAAAGCGATGATACGGCGTTTGACTGCGGCGCCGTGACAACTGCGTTGGTAAATGCGGCTTGGTCTCGTGGACTTGGGGCCGTTATCAATAGCCAGGGCATCATGCAGTCTCCCGTCGTGCGGGAGCATGCCGGAATTGCCGACGATCAAGTCATCATGAAGGCCGTTGCACTTGGCTGGCCTGATGAAGCCTTCCCGGCCAATGAAGTGGTGTCAGAACGCAAGAGCGTAGAGGAGGCCTCTATATTCGTCGGGTTCGACGACTAGGCGGGCGCAAAAAGGTATTCGTCTGACGGCTAGTTTGAGTTCCGGGTCCGACAGGCGCGAGAAGTGTACTTGCTTTCTTGCTCCGTCAAACGACGAATGTAGAATAGGCCTCGATGGGGGCTAGAGCGTGGTGTTCAAAATCCCTGCTATTGGCGGCACCTTGTGACGTCCTCATGAATAGAGGTTTGTCCAATTCGGAACAAACGAATGCCAAGATTCTTCCTTTGGTCTCTCATCGCCATCGTGGCGGTCGCACCGCTTCCCTTGGGCAGCAACAGACCACTCGGCTGGTCTCTGCTATCGCTTGAAGTTGGTGTCCTGCTGGTACTCTGGGCGATCCATCATCTCTGGGCTGGGCAGGCACTGCCGGTAAGCGTGAAACGCATCAGGGTTCCTCTGGTGTTGTTTGGGGTGACCTGCGCGTGGGTGTTGATCCAGCTCATCCCCAATATCCCGTTTGGTCTCGCACACCCTGCATGGCAGGAACTTAATGTCTTCTTTGGGTCTGATATGCCCGAGCGGATCACTATTGATCCGGACCAAACCATGATGTTCCTGCTGCGATGGTTTGCCTATGCGGGAATTTTCTGGTTGGCTTTGCAACTGGGCAGAGATCGAGCCGCAGCAAAAATCGCGTTGAGCGCGTTTACAGCAGTTGCCGCTGCATATGCGCTATATGGACTGGTTGCTCTTTTTGCATTGGGTGACACTCTATTATTCTATGAAAAATGGGCGAGCAAAGGAGCAGCAACGAGTACCTTTGTGAATAGAAATTCATATGCAACCTTCGCGGGCCTTGGTGTTATCGCTGCTACAGCACTCATCATGAGCTCTCGTTCGCGCCAGGGTGTTCCAGCATTGTTTTCGAGGGAGCGTTTGTACGATCTACTGTCGCACGGTTTTACGTTGATTACATTTGGATATCTCTCGTTTTTCCTCGCTGCCACCGCGTTGCTGTTGACGGGGTCGCGTGCTGGAGCTCTCAGCACGTTTGCAGCATTTCTTGTGCTTGTCTGGGGACTAACCCGCAGAGTGCGGGCGAAGGCAAAGCCAAACATTGTAGGCTTCACGATCTTCCTCGCTGTCGTAGTTGGCATTGTCAGCTTTAGTGGGGGCTTTCTGGGCGCCCGCCTCGCAAGCGGAGGCGACGTACTACGCGCAGAAAATTTCCCACGAGCCGTGGTTGCGATAGAGGATCATGCGTTCATCGGATCTGGACTTGGCAGTTTCCCCCAGATCTTTCCGTTGTACAGGGACTCAGAGGCTCTACGGGACCGGCACATTGCCAAGTTGCACAACACATATTTAGAAAGTGCGCTTGAGCTGGGGTTGCCCGCCGCTATTTGTCTTGCTTTGGCGATTGGATTGCTGTCTTGGCAATGCTGGCGGGGAATGTCCACGAGATCCCGCGACGGACACTTTCCTGCGATGGGATTTGCTGCGAGCATCTTGGTGTCGCTACATGCGCTCGTTGATTTCAGTCTTCAGATACCAGCAATCGCTGTTGCCTACATGTTTCTCTTGGGGATCGCTGTTGCTCAGTCATTCAGTTCAAAGCAGCGCTAGACGCTAGTTCGTCTCTCGTCTGCGCCGCAGAGTGCCTTCAATATATAGAGCTGTTTTTGTATCTGCTGATACAGCTGTCAAGAATCCCAAGAGCCTTTCCCTAGCGCTTTGTGGCAGGTCAGCAAGGATATGTCCCCATATTGTAGGATTTGTTGCGCCAAATTCAATCTGCTCACGAGCCTTGTCTTTAAGGCTACTTGGAAGCCTGTCCCATTCTAACAGGCACAAGATCATTCGGAACTCAAAGAGTTCCCATTCTTGCGAACCATAGAGAAATGATCTGTCGAGCGCGGTCACTGTGTATGGGGAGAGACCATCAAGTAGATAACTAAGATGGGTGTAACGAGTCCAAAGATGGGCGTCGAGGGGGCGGCTTTTGAGTGCTCTCTCCACGTCGGTGAGCACTTTTTGGAATTCTTCTCGTGCAGCTGTGGTTTGAGCACCGCGTAGCAGGCGTCGGAGGGAGATGTAGCTGAGTTGACCACTCAATTCTGCTTCGTTCACGCCATAGGCAAGGGCAGCTCTAACATCCTTTTCAACCTTGGCAAGCTGTTGCGTCGTGACCTCTCTGCCTTGTTCAAGCTGGAAAATGCTGATTGGAGCAGAAAGGGACAAGAACGCAGCTGCGGATCTCTGTCCGGACGCGAGTGCCAGTAGCGCGCCGACCGCGAGAACGGCGATGCCGACACCTTTGGTTCGCAAAAAGGACATAAGGGTTTTTAGAATGCCCAATGATCAGCTCAAATAATAGTCGCTATAGCGACCATAATAGTAGGTAGCATCGCCATATCCGTATCGTGTCTGTTTCTCCATATCGACTTGTTCGAATATAACGCCTGCCAGGTCAGCTCCAAAGTCTCTCAACTTTGCAACCGACTGCTCCGCAGCGGTTTTAGGCGTATCCTGCCATTTAACAACAAAGATCACTTTATCCAATTGTGACGACAACGCCTTTGAGTCAGAGACGGGAAGGACCGGCGGCGAGTCAACAATCACCATGTCAAAGCGTTGACGAAGTTTCACAAGCAGGTCCTTCATCGCATCAGAGGCAAGCAAGTCAGCTGGATTGGCGGGCTGGCGAGTGGTCGCAAGATACTCAAACCCGCCATCTTCACTTGTTTGCAGCGCGTCATCGAGTGTGCATGAATGAGTCAGGAAATCGATCATGTCGAACTCGGCGCGTTCAGCGCCAATAATTTTCTGCACTGATGGACGTCGAAGGTCAGCATCCACCAAAACGACATTGAGGCCTGCTCGCACCAACGACGTGGCAAAGCTCACCGCTGTCGTTGTTTTGCCTTCGTTGGGCAAAGCCGATGTAATCAGAATTGATTTGGGTGGGTTGTCAACGTCGGAGAGAGCAAGCGCAGCCTGCAACTCGCGAAAGCTCTCAGAATAGGCGGACAAAGGTTTCGCTTTGACAAAACGGTGTGGGCTTTTCCCCGCTTGGGCACCGCTCAAGTCTTTGTCTTTCAGCAACGGAACAGTTGCTAGGACCGGAAGGTCCAAATGCTCTTCAAGTTCGCGGGGTGTCCGAAAACGGTCGTCCAAATACTCTCTAACAAATGCCGCACCGACACCCAGCAGGGTCGAAGCAACGAGAGCAAGGGCGATGTTCAATGTGGTTCTTGGAGAGCTTTTGAAAACTGGAAGCGTAGCGCGAGAAATGATCCGCGCATCTGCTTCTTGCAGGTCCTCCTGTTGTCGTGTTTCCTTAAATCGCCCGAGGAAACTTTCATACAGCGTCCGGTTGGAATTTGCTTCACGCTGCAGTTCGCGAAGGCGAACGCGGTCATGTTCACGTTCACCAGCCGTCGCGGTTGTTGCGGCTAAGCTGCGTTCGAGAGACTTGACGCGCGTACTGGCAACAGCCACTTGGTTTTCCAGCCCGACAACTATTCGGCTCACTTCTGATTGGATTTGTCGGTCGAGGTCGCGCCGTTCATCCTTTATCTCAATAATACTTGGATGCCGCTCCCCATATCGCGCGCGAAGCTGGGCTTCTTTACGTATCAATTCAGACTGTTCACGGCGTAGATCACGGATGACGTCTGACGAAAGAACCTCAGCAATCGAGTCAAAACCGGTTCCACGGCTGACAAGCTCGCGAACCCGAGAGAGCCGCGCGCGATTTCCATCCAGTTCTGCGCGGGCCAACAATAGCTGGCTGTTGATCTCCTTGAGTTGTTGTTCGGTCAGTGTTGAGCCATCTGCGTCGATCAGCCCGTGAGCTGCACGAAACAACTCGGCTGTCTCTTCAGTTGTCTTGACCTGCTCGCGAAGGTCTTGAAGGCGTCCGTCCAACCATTCTGTTGCACGTCGAGCGGCTTCGTACTTCGCTTCTAGTTGATCAACCAGATACGCATCTGCAACGGCATTGGCAATCCGCTCCGCTTTTCGGGGGACTTCAGAGGTGAAGTCGATGGAGATGACTTGTGTTCGTGCTGTGCGTCGGACAGAAAGACGGCTGGCGAAGCTTTTGACGGTCCCAATTCTCTCCGCTTGCGCTTGCTCCTCCTCATCTCGCTCTACCCCTGGAAACAGGCTACGTACGAAACTGAGCGGGTTGAGTGCTGAGAGCCAACTTTTTTCACGCAACGTGTCGTTGAACTCGGGATCGGACATCAGGTCGAGCGTGTCGATCACCCTGAATGCCAATGCTTGAGACCGGATAATTTCCACCTGGCTGTCGACGGTAGAGCTGTCTGCTGACAACCCTGACAGTACGGCTTCCACGTCAACAACGTTTGACTGCCTGGAGTCGATCAGTACCTTGGCAGTCGCAGTGTAAAGGGGTGTGAGTTGAAGTGTGATAACCAGGGTGATGAGTGTAATCGACACCATAACCGCTGAGATCAGTCTCACATTCCGGCGCAGTGTAAGCATCACTTGCCGCAAGTCGATCAGGTCAACTTCGTGATCTTCGCTCATAAATTCTGTCGTCTTTCTAGGGGGGAAGAGCACAGGGAGCCGTGCTGTTTCAATATTTCAAAAACTGGTGAAAATAGTATCCTTGGCCATGCTCTATGACAATAAGTCGGATCAGTGATAGAAGCCTATTCGGAGATTTAGGTAAACAGGCCAGTTGACGTGAATATTTACCGGTCTTGTCACAAGTATGAAGCAGGGTTGATGTTGGTTTGAAGTCCGGATCGCCTCTCAGGCGTCGATGTTCACAAATACTGGTGTGGATAGGATGATTTATAAAGCGGCGCGTCCGTGTGAGCTATTGTTTTAGCGCACCCAAGCATCGGGTTTGTCCCGAAGGGTAGTTAACACTGTTTAGCACAAGCATAGCTCCACCGAGGATAAAGCGGGACCAGGTACTTTGCATATAGTAGGTTTGATGCTACCGAGTTTCTGTATTGCTGTTTTTTTTCGATAAGACGTTCAAGATTATAAATGGTTGGGGTCAAAGCTAAGTCATGACAATTGGACATGAAGGGGTGATTGTCTTCCTGTGCTCTCTAGCAGGATGTTTGCTCCTCTATTGGACCAAGAGTTTTCATCTTGGGCGGTCCGCGCGCGGGCATTCGGGCGCGGCGGTACAAAGCGCACATAGAAACCCGACTCCCCGCATCGGAGGGGTAGCGATTGGCGGTGCACTTTTGGTGTCGCTGTTTTTCGCTCCTGCATCCATGCTGGACAATTATGGTCCCTTTGTCATCTCCCTAACGCCGGTTTTCCTTGCTGGACTTGCCGATGATTTGGGATATGACGTTCCGCCTTGGTCCCGGCTTTTGGCTGCGGCCCTTTCGAGCATCATGGCGATCACATTGTTGCAGATGTGGATCCCGCGTGTTGATATTCCCTATGTTGATGCGGTCGTTGCCTATGCGCCAGTTGGTATTCTGTTGACTGTTTTTGCGACGTCTGGTGTGTGCAATGCATTTAACCTTATTGATGGGCTAAACGGGCTCTCCGCTGGAACCGGTGTGATGGTTGCGGTTGGAATAGCAGCTATTGGCTTCAATGCAGGAAATTCGGATTTCCTAATGTTGAGTATGCTTTTAGTCGCAGCTCTTGCCGGGTTTTTGGTTTTTAATTTTCCGTTTGGAAAGCTTTTCCTGGGTGATGCGGGAGCTTATTCCTTAGGTCACATTCTCGCATGGTTTGCAATTTTGTTGGTTACTCGGAAACCAGAGGTCGCGACGTGGGCTGTTCTTCTCGTTTTCTTTTGGCCAGTTGCGGACACGTTGTTTGCGATTTATCGTCGGACCAGGGCGGGCCGTAAACTTGGACAGCCAGATCGGTTGCATTTTCATCAGCTCATCATGCGATCAATTGAGATTCTTTGGCTTGGAAGAAAGCGGCGGCATATTGCCAATCCATTGGCCACACTTGTGATGATGCCTTTCATTGCTATCCCTATCGTTACTGGTGTCGTCTTCTGGAATAATCCTTTGATGTGTGCGGTACTCTTGGTCATCTATGTATTTCTGTTCGTTGGGACTTATGTCGGAGGGAAAGAATTCGTAAAATGGCGCTTCAACAAGGTTCGTGCCGCTAGAATGATGTCGACGACTGCGTAACTCATTGATATTGGCCTAGAGTTGAAGTGTGGCGCATTTTCCAATCCACCTCCATCTAGCAATATGAGCAATTGCACACGTCTTTATTGCGTGGTTGTGGCCGATGCCTCTGAGGTATCAGAAACCTACTGACTAGACTGAGTTCAGATTTTCCGAAGGGCCCAGAGAAAAAGAAACTTGAGCAAGATTGTGTACCGCCCCAGGCGAGAGGGCGCGCGCGCCAATCTGTAAAGCCACTCGAGCGAAAGTTGTTGCATCCAGGCAGGTGCTCTCGCGACTTTGCCAGTAAAGACATCGTAGGTTCCACCAACCCCCATATAGAAAGTGTGTGGGTGTGCAGCAAAGGCTTCTTCGATGAATCTTTCTTGGCGCGGGGAGCCCATGGCGACGGTAACAACGTCCGGCCTAAATGCCTTTAACTCCTCAAGGATGGTCGTTTGGTCGTCAAAGAAACCGTTTCTTCGCAGCAACTTCTTTAGCCCAAACCTACTTTCCAGAAGCTCAGCTGTTTGTCGATTGGTGTCCTCATCCGCGCCCAACAGATAGACGCGCAAATCGCGCTGCGCAGAAATCTTCATAACCTCTTCCCACAACTCAACGCCTGGGACACGGTTGCTCTCAGGGTTCTCACGGCGTGTGATCCACGCGACAGGCGCACCATCTGCATAGAAGAAGCAGAACTTCTGCAATTCTCCAAAATAGTTCTTCTTCTTGTAACTTCGCGCAATTTTCTCGGCATTAAGGGCGACTGCCGCACCCTGAAACACCCCACCTTGTTCATTGAGGGCCCAATTCGCGGCGTCGGCCACAGAGCGGAAGGTCTGTATAGGGAGGCCACTAACTTCTACTTTTCTGCGTTCGATAGACATTGGAGACTTTATCGCTCCTCTCTTGATCGCGCTCTACGAATTCGAGGGAGCAGTAGTTGAATGTAAGACTTTTTCGCATATTGAATGATCACGCTCATGGTGGTCAGCTTTAGAATCGCGACTGCCGTGTAGGGAATTTCCATCTGATATCCATGTAGAAAGAGCATGAGTATCAGAACATGAAAATTCATAGGTGCGCGTTTGGCTACTCTGAAGCAGATGATGACCAAGCCATTGAGGAAAATCAGCATGAGTAGAAAGTAAGGAAACCCAGAAAACAAAAGAGCTTCCAGGATGATGCCGAAGTTTATCTTCGCCTGCCCGATGCGCGACGTATATCCAGCTTCTACCCCGAAAAACTCTGTAGCTGTTTGATATGCACCAACTCCGAAATTTGCCTGGATCAAGCTCCAGGTTTGCGCAAGCGTTTCGGGATTGAATGCGTATGTGGAGTTGAGATAGTGCGACAGTGCTAAGCAGGGCCAAAAAATCCTTGATGCTAAAACTTGAATGTCCATGCCGGATGAGCCGCCGTCCAGTCGACTCTGTGTTACCAAAAAAAATGCAAAACCCAGAAAAACAAGCGCTACGGAGCCCCAAATTCCCCCACGTATTCCTAATGTAGGTTGAGAAATAACAAAGTTTATAAACAAGAACGCTATTGGAAGAACGACGACAGTGCGCCTGCCTTCCAGCACACCGATTGTAACTGCAAGCCCGACTGAAAAAATGCAAAGAACAATATGCAGGCGGCCCATCCCCTTTCTTGTGGAATTAAACGCGAGGTATGATGCAATCCACGCGGCAACAACATTCATGTTTATAATGTCATACAAAATGCTGTGTTCGCGGATCAGCCCCGCCCGCAATTTGAATTGATCAAAGTCCACGAGTGCTAGTGCTGCCAAAACGGCCAGAAGAATGAGTGATAGGACAAACAAGTCGAATGACTGGTATTGGTTGATGAGCTTTTTTTCTGTGCTCTTGCTAGAAACGTCGAAGCTATACCAGCTGACGATGACGGCGATGCCTATCGTCAAGAGATACGTTGGAGCTGCTTCATGATTGATAAGGCCGAGGAGTGAGAGGACCAGATATCCGAACAAGTAGTATACGAGAATTGGCCACACAAGCGGTCTATGTAGAAGGGCGCTTAACACGGGGACTTTCCTGACCTGATTTTCTTAGTAAAAGATAAATGCTAACTAAGTAGAAAAATTCTATAAGCGCGATAGACGTCATGAGACCTAATAGACTTTGATCAGAAAGAAAAGGAAACACCAAGACCCAAGCTGATATTCTCAAAACTAGAAAAATGAACAACAATCGGGATTTTCTGGGGTCCAAAAACAAATTCGGTATTGCCACTCCAATTGTCGCCCGCGGGATTGTCAACATCGCGACAACTGCAAACATAAGCAAATCAAATGTCTCAACTAATGGCGCGGAAACCTGATCGCCCAGTTTGGCAAGTACGAAAAAACCCAATAAAGCAAGTGTCGTGTACATCAATGCAAATGGTGCCAGCTTTTTGATAACAACATGACTATTGTTGCTCAATGCATGTTTTGGTGTGCTTGTGATGTTTTGAAAAATCACTCGCTGTGCGATGGGAAACAGAAGTAGGTTCCACGGAGCTCCGACAAGGCGGCTATATTCAAAAACGTTTTGTGCCATTTCTGCTGTGAGGAAAAATTGGAAGAAGTAGAACAGCGAGTTAGCGGAAAAAAAGTTAAGAGCATCGGAAACTGAAGCAGCCCATTTTCTGCGAATTGCATGGCTGAGGTTCTTTATAGTCTTCCAGCCAATTTGAGTTGTTCTGGGGAGAACCACTACCAGTGCTGCAATCGCAATAGTGCCCTCGACCAAGATCAAAGATTCTGAGATCGTCAGCGATGTAGCTAGGGTTGTGCAGGTAACAATGACAAATGGGGCAGTGCGAAATGTTGACGCGAGTACCATGCGTTTTGAGATTAGGAAGAATGCGTACAGAGAAGCGTTGGCGACTACTAGGGAAATCGCCAGCATGGTCTCCCAGGTGAATTGTGTTGGGCTCGTGAATTTATAGAGGGTTGCTGAAAGGCCTACAGCAACTGCGATGCAAAATGATAGTAGGTACAGAATTGGCAAGAACTCCAGTGGAGCGAACGTTTTTGCCCAATCGGAGTACTCGATTTTAAGTGTTGCTAGTATCGTACACACGATACCAAAAAGATAGAAATTCGAAATATAGAGTGCATCAGCAACACCGTTGAGTTCGCGTGTTGCGCGCAGAGCGACAAAGAGAATGACAATTAGTCCCGCATTCACACCTCCACTTAAGATGGATGGTTTCATAACGGGGCACTTGGCTTGATAAATGTAGCTGACATGGCGTCCGTCACGCCCAAACCCCGCGAGTATCGACGATATGTCCCTCAGGTGCAGGTACCGCCTTGAACTCGCGATGATCGACCAGCATAACATGCACATCTGCGTCTAATAACGCATCATCAAGTGTAGCAAGTGTTGCTGTGCCCAGGTCCTTGGGGAGCATGCTAATGTTGGGCTCTACCACAAGTAGTTTTCCTCCATAGGTGCTCGAAAGGTTGCGGACGATATCGAGTGCAGGACTCTCACGGAGATCATCAATATCGGGTTTGAAAGCCAGCCCATAGCACGCGAGGGTTACGTCTGCTGCCGTCTGATCCGGATGGTTCATGAGGTGGCGGCCAACGGCGGTATGCACTTTCTCAATCACCCAATGGGGTTTCGCATCATTCACTTTGCGTGCAGCACGAATGAGTTTTGCATCGTCTGGCGCGCTGGAGACAATAAACCAGGGGTCAACTGCAATACAGTGCCCGCCTACGCCTGGGCCCGGCTGAAGAATGTTCACCCGCGGGTGCCGGTTAGCGAGCGTGATTAACTCCCAAACATTGATCTTGAGCCGATCGCAGATCACTGAGAGTTCGTTTGCGAAAGCGATATTTACATCCCGAAAACTGTTCTCCGTTAGCTTGGCCATCTCTGCTGTGCGCGCATTGGTAACAATGCAGTCGCCTTGAACAAAGAGTTTGTAGAGAGAGCTTGCAGCCTCAGAGCAGCGTTGTGTCATGCCACCGATTACGCGATCGTTAGAAACAAGCTCCTGCATAACTTTTCCGGGCAGAACGCGTTCGGGGCAGTGAGCAACACGAATGTCAGATTGTTCACCATGGGTTTGGGGGAAACTCAGGTCAGGCCGTTCAACAGCAAACCAGTCGGCCATTTGTTCAGTGGCCCCGACAGGGGATGTGGATTCCAGTACGATCAAGTCACCAGGCTTAAGCACAGGCGCGATGCTTTTACACGCTGCTTCGATGTAGGTGAGATCGGGCTCGTGATTGTCGCCCTTAAACGGTGTTGGCACAGCCATCAAGAAAGCATCTGCGGGTTCGGGTTGTGTTGTGGCTCTAAGATATCCGCCTGCCACGACTGACTGGACGACAATATCCAGATCTGGCTCGACGATATGAATCTCGCCGCGATTGATCTTGTCAACTGCGGCTTGATTGACATCGACGCCGACAACTTGAACCTTTCGAGAGGCAAACATGGCTGCTGTCGGTAGTCCGATGTAGCCCAGGCCAACAACGGATATGGTTCTTTTAGGGGCACGATTCATTGCGCTTTGTTCAACTCTCTTTCCAGGTCGGGTGAGGTGCGTGACCACTCCCCAATGGCCTCGATGATCCGAGAAGCAGCCCTGCCGTCGCCATATGGATTGTGCGCAATGCTCATCGCGTCATATGCATGTTTATTATCCAGCAATGTGATGACATTCCCGACAATTGCGTTCCTATCTGTCCCGACAATCTTGACAGTGCCAGCGTCAACAGCCTCTGGGCGCTCGGTTGTATCGCGCATCACTAGGACCGGCTTGCCGAGCGAGGGAGCTTCCTCCTGAACTCCCCCAGAGTCGGTCAAGATGATGTCGGCTTGGTTCATCAGGTGGACAAATGGAAGGTAGTCTTGCGGTGGTACAAGATGTACACGAGGCAAGTTGCCAAGTTGTGCTTCTACAGGCCCCCTTACATTTGGGTTGAGATGAACTGGGTAGACAATCTGGATGTCATCGCGTTTGGCGAGGGATGCAAGCGCAGCACATATCTGATCGAACCCGTCCCCAAAGCTTTCCCTCCGGTGCCCGGTCACGAGGACGGTTCGCAATGCAGTATCAAGGCGAAAGGAGCTTTGAATCTGCTCTTGGATCGCATTGTCTTGAGCGAGAACTTCAACGGCTTCTTGGAGTGCGTCAATAACTGTATTGCCGGTCACGAAGATTTGGGTGTTGGCAACACCTTCCGCCAGTAGGTTTGCTTGCGAACGTTCTGTCGGCGTAAAATGCAGGCTGGCAATTGCTCCTGTCACCTTGCGGTTTATCTCTTCTGGCCATGGCGAATAGATATTTCCAGTACGCAGGCCTGCTTCCACATGTCCAACAGGAATTTGCTGATAGTAAGCAGCTAGAGATGAGGCAAGTGTCGTCGTGGTATCGCCATGGACAAGGACAAGGTGAGGTTTGAAAGACATAAGAACAGGCGTAAGTCCGGAGAGGACGGCTGCTGTGATGTCGGTCAATCCTTGGCCGGGCTTCATGACATCAAGGTCGAAGTCCGGCTCGATCTGAAAGAGGTGCAGAACCTGATCAAGCATCTGTCGGTGCTGCGCCGTTACACAGACGCGGGCGTCGATTTTATCGTCCTTGGCGAGCAGGTTCACGACCGGCGCCATTTTTATTGCCTCAGGGCGTGTGCCGAATATGGACAATACCCTCAGTTTGTTAGAAGCCATAAGCGTATATCTTCCCCAGTTACGCAGGCAGTAATACTCGAAAAAGATGATTCCTATCGAGCCTATACCTCAGATCAACAGTGCGCCTATCGAAGGGGCATGTTTGTCTACCAAACTTGACGCTATTTCGAAACTCGTGTCACTCAGAAGGCAGCACTAGAATAATAACTTCATTAACACCGACGATCGAGGCTTCTATCAAGAGGCGTTAACAAGGTTGGGGGAGCCAACCTTGTCTCAAAACCGGCCCGTCCTGGAATGTCCGTTCAGTGTGGGGCGGGGCATCGTCGTTTAGGTTGCGGTGCCGTCACCCACGTCAACTCCCAAAGGCTCAGCGCTGAGGGCATCTGTGAGGGTGTTGTTGCTGCCAGCCGCTATGTCTTGGTCCAGGCTTGGGCGGAAGCGGGGGGTAGGAATGGTGTTTGAAAGAGCCGTTGGAGTCGGGTTGTCTGCCCCAACTGTGAGTGAGCCAGCGGTTGCCAAAACATTCAGGTCCGGTTGAGTGTCCGCGGTCGTTTGGAGCGACGGAGCTGCCGTTGCGAGGTTCACAACAGGTGCCTCAAATGGTTCGGGGACAGCGGCTCCACCAGTCAATGCAACCCAGATATTGGGGTTGGATGCTGTCTGGCGTTTCTCCCATGTATATCCAGTCTCATGCCACGCGACGACCCGCTCAAGCTGATTGTCGAGCACAAAGTCGCCCCTGTTCGTCGAGGCAATGAGAACCGCATGCCTTAGTCCCTCAAGGTCGAGAGCGACGCCGATGAGGAGGGTTTCGGCGCGCCAGCCCCTGTCGAGGAGCATTTTGCGTTTTGCTAGGACATAGTCTTCGCAATCACCCTGGCCATTTGGGTACGTCCAGTATTCATTGCGGTTATAGAGCGTCGCGTCGGTCACGTAGCGTACCGAAGCGTTGACCATCGTGTTTACCTGGTCGAGCTCGGCCCAGCGTAGTGGGGTCAGCGGTTCAGGCTGCGTTGAATCGCGGCCGATTGATGGACATTCAGCTGGATTGCGCAAGCAATAATCAAGATATCCTGAGGGGGGCATTGTGACGCTTGCCTCCGCCATTCTTGTGCTTTCGGGGGCAATCGCGGGGCTGACCCCCACCGTTGGCCTGATGTCGTTTTGTGCGCAGGCCCCCAAGGCGGTGATCGCCACGCAAACAGCTATCCAAGTATTCTTTCCCATGTCTTCCACCAATGTCGAGTTGATCGAATGGTGGTCATTAGGACAGATGGGAATTTATATTTAATAAGACTTGAGTAGTGTGTTTTAATACAATAAGAAGAAATAACTATACTTATTTTCCTCAAATTTGTGTCGTATTTTAATGATCGACAACAGTCATCGGCGTTGGACAAACTCAGGGATGCAGGTGTGGGGGATGTTAGGGATAAGTTTGGAAAAGTGTGGCGCAAACAGGCTCATGACTTGCCGCTGCCAAGCGTGTAAGGGATAGTCTGCTGCTTTGTAATTCACGAGTTCAGTATCGACGAGGGTTGCCCAATGTTGGACGAAAACAGAGGCTTTCAGGGACTTTATGCGCGGCTGACGCGATGTGGGGTGGTCCTGGCCACCAGCGTGGTGATGATGGCCCTTGCCGCATGTGCTGGACAGGGACCGGTCCCTATGGCGCAAGCTGATGTTCAGCCGGTGGGCCAGAATTTTGCCGAAGCCTACCGTCTCGGGGCTGGCGATGAGCTCCGGGTCATCGTTTTTGGCGAGCCGGACCTCTCTGGTGAGTTCGAGATTGACGGATCGGGCGCCTTTTCTATGCCTCTGATCGGCCAGTTGGATGCGTTCCAGTTGACCGTGGTTGAGCTTGAAAAGGCAATCGCTGCAAGGTTGACAGAAGGGTATCTGATTGACCCGCGGGTAAACGTCGAGGTTTTAAACTATCGCCCCTTTTATATTGTCGGTGAGGTCAAAGATGGCGGCGAATTCCCCTACGTAAGCGGCATGCATGCTGTAAAGGCGGTGGCCATTGCTGGGGGATACACCTATCGGGCTAATACTCAAAAGGTGATGATTACCCGCAAAGGGACCGCAGAGGAGATTGAAATGCCCGCTTCGCAAGGGACGGCGATTTTTCCTGGCGACGTAATTCGCATCCCTGAGCGCTTTTTCTAATCAAGGGCATGGTTAACGCAAATGTAACCGATCTGTCTGTGTGGCGGTTGGGTATCAGAATGAAGAATTTATTGTGACTGGGAAGTTCCGGATTCCCAGCTAAGTGATTCAAAGATAAGGTGTTTTCCAAAGCCAGACTTTCTGGCAATGGGTTGGGTATGAAAACCCATTTCGTGACCATGACGTAGGTTGTAGGGCACGCGCAAAACTGGGGATTGTATGATGTTCAGACGTACGTTTATTGCTGCATTGACAGCACTAACTTTTGTTTCTTTTGCAGTTGTGCCGGCGAAAGCTGATGTGGCAGGCGATATTGCAGCAGCGATCGCCGCAAACTCGAGCGGAGGCCCGGCGCTTGAAGCGGCATTGGCGGCAATTTTGACCGGGGCTGCCGCAGGGCAGGAGCTCGCAGCTGCTCAGGCAGCCATTGCTGCTGCCGCATCTGCCAGTCCCGCTGTTCAGGCTGCGATCGGGTCTGCTCTGGCGGCGCAAACTACTGCGCTTCAATCTACGAACCCGACTGCCGCTACCGCTGTGACAAATGCGGCAAATAGTTCAGCACTGCCAGCCCTGCAGACTAGCTTCACGACAGGAACAACCGGTGGAGATAATACTGGTTCTGGCGGCGGAACAGGTGGTGATGGCGGCGACGGTCTTGGTGGCGACGGTCTTGGTGGCGACGGTCTTGGTCTTGGTCTTGGTGGCGGCGTTGGTCTTGGTCTTGGTGTCGGCCTGGGTGCCGGGAATACAGGCAGCACAAACGATGCGTCCAGCCCGTGACACCAGCAGAGCTATTCTGCGGGTGTAGGAATGGATTGATAGTCCTAGAGAAATAAGACAGGGGATCCCTGTGGGCGTTGCATAGCTCAGGGGACGATAGAGGGCGTAATGAATATTTCTAATCGGGTTTCAACACTAACCTTAATCGCTGGTTTTTTTGCGACGACCGTCGTGATCTCTTCTTCCGCTCTGGCAGATGATGGGTTCCCGGAGATTGCTGATCAGCGGGGCACACACGTGTTGGATCGTGAGCGTCCAGAGTTTGATGCGGTGGGTGTTCGCGCCGGATCATTCATGTTCTACCCAGAGGTGGAACTCGGTGTCACTTTTGATGACAATGTTTTTGGCACGCAGAACAATACCGAAGGCGACATCTACTATGGCGTGAGGCCAAGTGTTTCGATTGAAAGTGATTTCGGTCGTCATGCCTTGAACTTCAATGGGTACACTGACTCGCGCTTTTATTCGTCGGACACTTCTGAAGACAGGTTTGATTGGGGTGTCGCCGCCGACGGTGTGCTGGACATCAGCCAGTTCACGCAGGTCGTTGCGAATATTGGTTATGATGAGCTGACCGAAGACCGAACCTCGACGAACCGTGTTGCTGGCGGTGTCGAGCCAACCGAGTATGACGTCTTCAATGCCGGTGTTACCTTCTATCAACGCTTCAATCGTCTGACGGCATCTGTTGGCGCACGCTACACGGAAAACGATTATGACGATGACGCGGCGATCGGCGGCGGAGTTATTGATCAGGATTTTCGTGATTACGACAAGCTAGAGATCCCGGTTCGGTTGAGCTACGACGTGTCTGCAGACACAAGCATTTTTGTTGCTGGTAGCTATAACACCCGCGAGTATGATCAGCAGCCTCCAACCGTCGCGGTAACGCGGGACTCCGACGGTTATGATATCGGCGTTGGTGCATCTTTTGACTTCACCAATCTCGTTCGCGGCGAGGCGTTTGTCGGCTACCTCGAGCAGGAATATGACCAGGTCGGGTTCCAGAAAGTAGATGGCATCGACTTTGGATTGAGTGGTGAATGGTACGCAAGTGAGCTCACGACTGTAACCGCAGGCGTCAACCGAACAGTGGAAGAATCGTCTTCTGCAGGATCATCTGGTCACTTGGATACCAACTACCAAATTGGCATCGCGCACGAGCTTCAACGCAACATTATCCTGACAGCTGATGCATCTTATCTTGATGTGGAGTTTGAAGGCATTACACGTGACGATGAGACCATCTCTGCCGGCGTCGGCGTACAATATCTTGTGAACCGAAATGCTGAGCTGGCGCTTGGTTATGACTACACAAGCCGTGATTCCAGTGCTGCTGGTCAGGACTATGACAAGAGTGTTGTTGGACTCTCGCTGATTCTGAAAATGTAAGAAGCAGAGATATTTCTTTTGGAACTTTGATAAGGCTCACCAAAATGGTGAGCCTTTTTCTTAGGTATGAAGGAAAGACACACTCGTACTGTGTAAGACAACTGCAGTTAGTACACCTGTGATGTAGGCGCCCGTATCCACGCCAATTCTGTTGGGCCGAACTTGTGGTTCTTCCTCAGGGCAATGGCCATGCACCACGCGCTTTCCAAAATCCACCCGTGACTCCAGAAACTCATCGCGGATCCATCGGAGATCGCGTTCATTCTGTTGGTCAAGGGGGACGCCTGGGCGAACGCCAGCGTGAACGAATAAGTAGTCACCCAACTCATAGCTGCTAGGGAGTCCCTCAAGAAAGGTCATCTGATTTCTTGGAAAGGTCTTAACGAAGGAGGTATGAACTTCTTTGAGGTAGTCGTCGTCGGCGCGAAAATTCAGATCTTTTAGTCCATAGGCGTGAAGCGTCTCTAGCCCGCCATATTGGCGCCAGCTATCCAGAAAATGGGGGTCGTCCAGGAAGGAGAGGAGTGCTTCTTCATGATTTCCCTTCAGGAAAACCGTCTCAAAGCCATCAAGACGGAGGTTCGAAAGTCGCTCTAGGACCGCGTTAGACTGCCACCCACGATCCACATAATCTCCCAAAAACACGATCACTCGTCGCGTAGCTGGAGCGCCTTGAGAATGAGATACGATCTGAGACAGAAGGTCTTCGAGCAAATCGGCGCGACCGTGAATGTCGCCAATAGCGTAAGCAATCGTTCCATCCGGGATTTCTGGCTGTCCCGAAGAGCGTCCAAAACGAGCTCTCAATTTTGAAACTAGCTTCATGGGTGCAGGTTTTTCTCGGGCAGGCGGAGGGTGGTCACGGCGTGCAGATTTACCGAAGCATTGCGGGCCTGTTTGCGAGCAGAATAGTCAGCTCCGGTCCATCTGTCGAATTCCCCGTTCCGGGTCGCCCCGACGGGTATTTTCAAGCTCTTCTGCAACACGCTGACGATCCGTCCAAAATCGTCTGACAGTCTAGAATGAGCTTGAGAGTTTGGGCCGGTCTTTCCACCTGTTTGGTCGCTTCTGTTGTGCTGCAACAGCTGTAGAGGCTCTAACCGGTTTCCAGGACATTGATGCCTTTGTTGAAGGGTGCTGCTCGCTCTGTGTCATATCCCGAGTTGGCTTCAACAGAATGATCCCAAATCAATGTGTACTCTTGCTGTGGGAGCAAGGACTTCACTTTCTGCTGGTTACCATCGCTGAGATTTGCGAATTCTTCGCGTAACCGCTCAAGGCAATAGACTCGGTATCGCGACACAGGCATCTCGTTGTAGGCACAGCCTTGTACAGTCATCTCAAACTGTTCTCGACCCGCGCCATAGGCAAGCGCATTTTCTTTCAACTGAACCAGGTGGGTCTCGGCAATCTCTTTAAGCAGAGGGCCGGCATCGTCGGGGACCACGTCGAGGAGTGATGTCTCGCCGGTGGTTGTATGCGCATTCCAAACCCGCGCAACCCACTCCGCCATGGCTGGCCAATCGTTCCGCATGATCGCGGCAGGTGTCGGATCCTGTCCGAAATGACGCAGCATAGGGCCCATCATACCGATGTCAGCAATCGATGGGGTGTCTCCAAGCAAGTAGGGCCTGTTTTCGAGCATGGAAAGCATACCGCGCATGGCATTGAAGAAGCCCGCTTCTACATGATCCCAGGTGTCTCTGGTGACCCCGTCGCGTGCGACAAATCGCGTATGCTGTCTATGCTTCACCATATGCCTGCGAATGAAGCGCGGGAGCGGCAAGTGGTTGGTGAGTTCATCCGCCAGGACGCGGGAAAGCAATTCACGGTCATGCTCATAGCTCCACCGATAGTGCATCGCGGATCGCCACAACCACTCGTCCCCATAATCTTCGATAAGAAGGGCAATAAATCGAACCACTGGATCGCTGGGCATCACAGGGCGGTCGGGATACTCGGATTCCAGCTGTTGAATGATAGGCGTGCTGTCAGACATCCATCGTCCATCCGGTCGCTCCACGATAGGCACCTGGATCGCACCAGCACGTTCACGGATATATTTCTGCTTCGCGAAAGGGTGCTCCATGTCATAAGCGATGCCCTTATATCGCAGATAAGCCTCGAGCTTGCCGGTATAGTAGGAAACTGAAACACCCCAGATTTTCATTGTCTTTTCTCCTTGAAGTCATTCCCGCCAGGCGAGACAGATTGACACTAGCCAGCGGTATCGGCGTAGAATGCTAAAAAGTTACATTTGAGGACAATTTGTGAAAGTCCTGCGTCCGAGGACCAAAACACTTAGAGATCTGCTGCCAGCGGAGACGATGGGCCGCCTGCTCTCAATGGGGTCAACGAAACGGTATGTCGATGGCCAGGTCATCCAGGACCGCGGCGACAGGCGTGTGGGGCTGACAATCGTCAAAGCCGGCGAAGTGGTCGCGGGCAATGTAGGACACGACGGATCGTTTCTTACGTCAGCGGTGCTGCGTCCGGGCGAAACCTTTGGTGAACAAACGCTCTTCTCAGACCTGCGGCGTACCCACACTTTGTGGGCACTTGGACCCGCAGAAATCACATTCGTGCGTGGAAAAGCATTTTTCCAGCTGTTCGAAGAAGAACCGTCTCTTGCTCAGGCACTGCTCACACTAATGGTTCAACGCAATTATGAGATGATGGACTTCATCGATTCACAACGCCGATTCTCCTTGAAAGCACGTGTCGCGCGCTTGCTGCTGGCGGCTTTGGACACTGATGAACACCAATCCACCATCGAATGTCGCCAGGAAGATCTGGCCTTCATGTTGGGGGTCTCAAGGGTTGCCACTGGCAAGGCACTTAAAGTGTTGGAGGGGAACCACTTGATAAAGCTGCGCTACGGACGCGTTGATATCAATGACATTGAGGGTTTACGGTTGCTAATCTCTGATGAAGATCAGTTCTTTTCAGTCGAAAATGATTGATGTTCGGTGTCTTCTTTTCGCGTTTCTCCAATCTTATATCGGTATACGGTGCGAGATAATTCCTACCGCTTTAATGAATCACATAAAGAATTGGATAAATCGTGACGACATATTCTGACAAAATCGTTTGGATCACCGGGGCATCATCAGGAATTGGTGAGGCGCTGGCGAAAACTTTTGCTGCCAACGGTGCAGACATAATTTTGTCAGGCCGCCGCGTAGACGCGTTGCAGGCAGTGGCTGATCAGCTGCCAACAGAAACGCTCGTGCTTCCCTTTGAGGTAACAGACTATAGCGAGCTTGAGGCTATTGTTGCGAAAGCATGGGACTGGAAAGGCCGGGTGGATGTGCTCGTCAACAATGCGGGGGTGAGCCAACGGAGCTTGGCAATTCACACAACGCCGCAAGTCTATACGGACCTCATCAATATTGACTTGATCGCGCCGATATGGCTGACCCAGTTGCAATTGCCGCGGATGGTTGAGGCAGGCGGTGCCCATATCATCGCCATCAGTTCAGTAGCGGGGCGCTTCGGTCCGCCACTTCGAACCGCTTACGCTGCAGCGAAGCATGGACTGATCGGGTACATGGATGCGCTGCGCACTGAAGTGTCAGCGCGCCACAATATCAATGTTACGAATGTCCTACCTGGATCCGTTGCAACCAATGTGTCCCGTAACGCCTTCACCGCCAGCGGCTCAATTCGTGGAAAATCGGATTCTGCGATTGAGGGCGGGGATGACCCGATGGATTGCGCAAAAGCGATCCTTGAAGCCGTGGATAGCAACGTTCCAGAACTGATCTTTGCCAGCGGCATGGAACTGGACCTGGCAAAACTGCGCCATTCCGACCCGGAGAAGCTCTTCGAATTGGGTTCTCAGTTTGGCGCGCAAATCGCGGAGCAATACGAGTCCGGTGACGATTCATGATCCGCGCGAGGCACGGCATCTGACACTCTAGATTTTCGTGGATGTGTCCAGGTTCAGGCCATCAACAATGTCCTCGAACACCTGGAGTTCCTTTTCAAAGAGCTGGATAGCGCCCTGCTGCGAGATTGGTTTGCTCATGTCCTTTACGTCAAAAAAGCCCAACTCATCGCGACTTGAGGACTTCGTGTCTATCGCGAGATAGAGATGGCTTCGTTCGAAGGCCGCTTGTATCTGCGCATCAGGAAATACATTGCGAATATCAAGCAAACGCTGCATGAAGCTCGGTGTTAGCAGATAGCGAGCCTCTACCTGGTCGCTGCTATAGACTTGAAACTGCTTTTCAAACACAGGATCCTCGAGCGTCACCCGTTCGCCCTTTTGGGAGAAACCTGCTGCCCAGTTGAAAAAGCCGGAATCGGTGAGAACGACAGTTGATCCTTGAAAATCTTTTGGGAAACTGAAACGGGCGAGGAGACCAGAAAAGACGGTCCTGACGCTTTCGGACTTCTGGTTCTTGGTCCGCATCTTGGCGAGCGCTTCGAAAAGCTCAAATTGAACGCCATTGAGCTCCCCTTCAAACAGGTCTTCAACGTCTAGCTCATTGTGCGACTTGAGGAGGCCGAGATTGCTAAAGACATCTACGGCGCTTTCAGATGGTCCGTCTGCATTGAATCTCCAGCCACGGGCCTCTGCCATGTGCGACAGGATATCGGTCTTCATCCGCTCTTTGAGTTCGTGCAGTTTGAACTCAGCAATCATGTAGGTGAGGCCCGCCCCTATCACGGCAACGATTAGGCCTTCAGGGCCAAAAAGCATCGCAGAAATGATGGATACCACCGCGACAATCGGCACGCCAAACAGCCAGACCTTCTTGCGCCAGCTCAAGGCTTCCAGTCGCTCTCGTTCCAGCTCGTCGAACAGGTGCGGTTCGAAACTATAGGGGCTCATGGCTTCGGCCTGGAAGTTTACAGGAGGGGTGTTGGTCCAGATTTAACCTGACAGGATGTCGTCTGCGTCAATAGGTTTCCGCTCCACTTCATCTATCTCAAAGAACGGCATTGCTTTGACGCCAGCAAAGGCAGCAATTGTCGACGATGGCCAGATTTCCACAGCATTCTGAAGATCTTCAACTGCTGAATTGTAGAAGCGGCGGGCAGCAGAGATATGCCCCTCTACTTCCTGATAAGTTTCCTGCGCGTTTTTCATCGCCTCAACGAAGCGAGGTTCCGGATAATTTTCTGCGACGGCGAACAATTGGCGCATGCTTTGCGCAAGACCGGATTCAGCTTCTAGACGGCCTTTTATGGCGTCGGGATCGTCAGTGTCGGTGGGGGCCTCAGTAGCAGTCCGCAGACGGGTCACCTCTTCGATAAGGGCCATCTCCTGCTTCATCGTCTCTTTTGCGATCTTGAGGACATTGGGGATCAGGTCATGCCGCTTCTTCAGCTGAACATCAATTGTAGAAAACGCGTTGCGCGCGCGGTTCCGCTTTTGAATAACCGATACGTACAGGGAGTAGCCGATTGCCGCGACCACACCGATAATGATGAGAAAAATCCAAGAGCTATCCATGTAACGCCTCCAGCCTGCACCGCCTCTGCGGCACTCAAATATCGATGGCCCAGTCTACAGTCTGGGCGCGCAACAGAACAGGCGCAAGCTGAACACCAGATTAATGCGCGACCTGCTCTCTCACCCAGACGGATGCGGGGTCAGTCGATAGTCGCCCCACGCTCTGCTTCCTCAAGAACCCGAAGAAAATTGCCACCCCAGATTTTCTGAATATCCTCAGCTGAGTAGCCAGCCCGCACCAACGCAATGGTGACATTCAGCGCCTCGCTGGCGTCTGCATAGCCCTCAATGCTGCTGCCATGGTTAAAGTCGTTCCCAATGCCGACATGGTCGGTGCCAATGCGGTCGACGATATAGTCAATGTGAGCAATCATATCCGAAACACTCCCGCGCCCGATGGTTGAGCGCATTTCAACCAGAAAGGCACGTTGAGCCGTTGGGTCTTCCAACTCCCAATAAAGTTCATAGGGGTAGGAATACTCTTCTGGAAGGCCAGCTTTCACGCGGACGGCTTTGACTGCTTCAAGGGTGTCGGGATCTGAGAGCGCGACCAGGTAGGCTCCGAAGGCAGCGACGTGAATGACGCCGCCCTTCTCGCCGACAAGATCTATTTCTTCGTCTGATAGATTGCGGGTCACGTTGGAGATAGCCTGCACATTGGAATGACTGGCGATCACCGGCGACCGGGACAAAGAGATCGCCTGCAATGCAGCGGTCTTCGACATTTGCGAGATATCGACCACCGCGCCAAGCGCATTGATCCGCTCAATGGCAGCAATGCCGAGAGGCGAAAGACCGCCATGTTCTTCAGTGGGTTCGTATGACTTAGAGGATCCGTCATAGATGGGGCGTGAGGAGTCTGAGAAATCATTGTGGCCCAGATGATTGAGCCCAAACACGCGAACACCGGCATCATGGAAGTAGTCGAGTGCGCCGACATTGCCTTCAAGGGATCGGGCATTCTGGAATCCTAAGATGATCGCGGCGCTCCCAGCAGCTTTGGCAGCTTCAATTTCCGCGGCCGACGTAGCAAGTACGAGGCCGCCATTGGAATCTTCAACGAGCTGCTGCGCAGCGGTGAGCTTCTCATCTGCAACCGTGCGGGCGTCGGCGTCGCCTTCAGGTGTGCGGGGACCCGGTCCGACGGCAACCGACATGACCACAGCATTGACGCCGCCGATGGTCAGTTTCTCAGGGCTGACTTTTGAAACACCGCCCTCCCCAAGATAGCTGAGCGAAGTCGACGGGATGACGATATCTGCATGAGCGTCAAGCACCAGCGCGCCCGCGTGGATTGCCTCCGCTTTCGCAATGATCTCAGTGTCTGAAAGGGTGGTCTCTGCTTGGAGCGGCAGCGAAAGGGTGGTGAGAAACAAAAGGCCACCAAACACTCTTTGTAAGGCGGTGAGACAGTTCGCGAAGCTTTTCATGCAGTCCTCCAAGCATTGGCAGGGTGGGTATTCCGCCTGCCAGACAGGTAGTGTACAGATTATGGAAGGCGGTCCAAACGCTAACTACTGATGGTCTGGTTGGATATGTTTTTGGGGTGAGCATGAATTGGCTAAAAGAAAACACAGATGCACTACAAGCCCTTGGCGCAATTCTGACGGTAGTCTTCGCTATCGTCGCACTAGCGGCAATCAAGCTACAAATAGATGCTTCCGACAAATTGCAGCGCGAGCAATCAGCCCGTGACATGTACCGTGAGCACCTCTCACTTGCCATTCAAAACCCGACACTAGCCTATGCAGACTATTGTGACTTGGACACTGAAAAAGAACGTCTGACCTATGAAGCCTATCTGGAGCATTTTCTCTACACAGCCGAACAACTCGCGGCGCTTGGCACCCATTGGCAGCACACCATCAAGAGCTATTTGGAATCACACGGCTCCTATGTCTGTTCGAGAACGGCATGGGAAGATTACCCGGCTGACCTCACGTCCATTATTACACAGGTCCGCTCCACACAGTGTCGCGCTGTCAGGGTCTGCGCGGTCGACGATTGATCGTCGCGAGAACGTGTAAATCGACAATCCGTAAGAGTGCCGCAACTGGCCTCTGATTTGACGCAGCGGCATCGGTCATTTGCACGAGACGCTAAACTATTGGCCAGACTTTGATATGGTGGCGCAAACCAAATGCTCGCCACAGACATATCAAGGGGCAAATAATGACCAAATCGGCTGACCTGGATGGCTTCCGCGCAGAAGTTTCAGATTGGGTGCAGAGCAATTTTCCATCCGCACTTAAGGGCTTTGACCTTGGGGCAGACAGCCCCAGCGAAAAAGGAGTGAGCGGTGAGTTCCGAGCGTGGCGCCAGGCGCTTGCTGACAAAGGATGGGGCACGCCCACCTGGCCCAAAGAATATGGTGGCGCAGGACGAAGCGACCCTGAAGCGAAAGTCATTCGTCAGGAGATCGCCAAAGCCGGTGCCTTCAATCCAATTCCGCCGATGACAGGCATGGGTGTAACCATGGTTGGCCCAACCATCCTTGAATATGGAACCGATGAGCAGAAAGCAAAGCACCTTCCAGGCATTGCAAGTGGCGAAGTGCGCTGGTGTCTGGGACTGTCGGAACCCAATGCGGGGTCTGACCTGGCATCGCTGAGCACGAAGGCTGTGGATGAAGGCGATGCCTTCATTCTCAACGGCCAGAAAATCTGGACCTCGGGCGCACACATTTCGCAATGGTGCGGTGCTGTCGTGCGAACTGACCCAAAGGCGAAGAAGCGAGACGGCATCAGTTTTGTCATGTTGCCGATGGATCAAAAGGGTGTTGAAACACGCCTCATTAAACTGATTTCCGGTGCCTCTCCGTTCTGTGAGACCTTCTTCAATGACGCACGCGCAGACAAGAGCGATCTGCTGGGCGATCTCAATGACGGGTGGAGTGTTGTGAAGCGCCTGCTGCAACACGAGCGTCAAAGCCAGACGTCGGCGCCTGCTGCAGTAAAAATTGACCAGGAGCCTTTGCAGGAACAAGCGAAGCGCTATGTGGGAACGCTGGAAGACGGAACGCTGGCCGATCCGGACCTGCGCCTGCGCGTGGTGGAAAACCTCATGGATGCGGAAGCCCACAAGCTGACGGTCTCCCGCATCACCGCAGAGGCAAAGGGTCAGGTGAAGGTAAGCGCAGCGGCATCGATCCTCAAAAACTCAATGACCAGGGTCGCACAGACCAAAGCAGAACTGACATTGGAGATGATGGGCAATCAGGGCATCGGTTGGGAAGGCGAGCAATTCTCGGAAGAAGAGTTGCGGAGCGTCCGCGATTGGCTCATGGGCAAAGCCATGTCGATCTATGGTGGATCCGCTGAGATTCAAAACAACATCATCTCCAAAAACATTCTGGGCCTCCCAGAAACGACACAGCAAGGCTAACGGGGCTTAAGAAAAGATCATGGCTGCACTTACAGAAGAACAAACGCTCATCAAAGATCAGGCAACCTCTTGGGCAAGCGCCGAAGCGCCGGTCTCAAAGTTCCGCGCGATGCGGAACGAAGGAACCGAAGTCGGATTCGCAAAGCCCACTTGGGATTCCATGGTGGAGATGGGCTGGACCGGCATTCTGGTGCCGGAAGAATATGGCGGATCAGATCTTGGCTATCTGACCTTCGGGCTGGTTCTGGAAGAACTGGGTAAGCAGTTGGCGGCGTCTCCACTTTTCGCTTCGGCCTATGTCGGCGCGACAGCGCTTCTTCTTGCAGGTACAGACGAACAAAAGTCGAGCCATCTGCCGCGTATCGTGGATGGCACAGAAATAGTGACGCTCGCCGTCGACGAGGGGCCGCGCCATGCCCCCGCGCGTACAGCGATGGAAGCGAAGTCCGAAGGAGGCAAACATGTTCTCACCGGATCAAAGACGCTGGTATTAGAAGGCATGTCGGCGACGCATTTCATAGTCGTTGCGCGCTCCACCGGAAAGGTGGGAGAGGCACAAGGCCTCTCTCTCTTCATTGTTTCAGCGGACGCGGCGGGACTATCTCGGCGTCCAATGAAAACCATGGACAGCCGCGGTTACGCAGAATTGAGTTTTGACGGTGTCGAGGTTTCAGATGCCGACCTCATGGGACCGGCTGGCCAGGCTGGGGAAGTGTTGGACGAGATCCTGGATCGCGCGCGTGCAGGCGTTGGGGCAGAGATGCAGGGTGTGGGGTCGCAGGCATTCGCCATGACCCTCGACTATCTGAAGACGCGCAAACAGTTTGGCGCAGTCATCGGATCTTTTCAGGCGTTGGGCCATCGGGCAGCGGAACTGTTTGCGGCGATGGAACTGGCGCGCTCTTGTGGAGAGGCGGCGCTTCAGGAGATCGACGCTCAGAGCAACTCTGTTGCGAAAGCCTGTTCTCTTTCAAAGGCAAAGGTTGGAGACTTTCTCCACACCATGTCCAATCAGCTGATCCAGATTCATGGTGGCATTGGCATGACCGACGAGTTTGATGCAGGTCTATACCTCAAGCGGGCGCGTGTTCTCGAGACTCTTTACGGCAATCAGTCCTATCACCGGGACCGCTACGCACGTCTGCTGGGTTTCTAGCTGGTCAGCGTGTCTCGGCAACGAATAGGCGGCGCGCCATAGACTGCATGCGCTCGGCATAGTCAGACCGCGACCAGTCACACTCGACGGTGAGCTGCTCCCAGTTTCTGAGAGACAGCAGTGTCCATAAAACGTCCGTGGCCTGTTCTGGGGAATAGTCAGTTGTGAGTGTCTTGTCGCGCGCCAACGCAAGGATGGCAGCCTCGCAGCCTTCGCGCATATCCTGCATCCGTTTGTCCCAGGCGGCGGCGGCCTCCGGGTCCGTGTCGCGCATGGCAAGCAGTGCTTTTCCGATCCCATAGATCTCTGGCAGGAAACCTGCCCAGGCGCTGATAAAAGCGTCCAGCCGCTCTATTCCGGTTTTGGCCGTTCGGCTCGGGATGAGCCGTTCATCGCCCCCGTGAAGCTCATCCACATAATGCGTCGTCGCGATGAGCAGGTCCCCACGTGTCCGAAAATGAAGGTAGAGCGCTTGCCGGGTAATGCCGACCTTGGCCGCAATATCCGACATTCGGACGCTGTTTCCTTGGCCGGTTTCCAGCAATTCCAGGCTGGCAGACAGGATTTTTTCCCGAGTCGATTTTGCACCTCTTGACATGGTGTCTAGTACCGCCTACTTGTCATTGTGTCAATTGACACGGTGTCAAGTTAGGAGCTGACGATGAAACTCATTATTTTTGGCGCGACAGGCTCGGTCGGCCGTCATCTGGTCGAGCAGGCGCTTGCTCAGGGCGAGGACGTGACCGCGTTTCTACGCGATGCCTCCAAGTTGGACCGAGATCATCAAAACTTGCGTTTGATAGAGGGCGACGTTCTTAATCCCGCGGCGGTCGATGCAGCGGTCAAAGGGCACGACGCAGTACTGATCGCCCTCGGCGCGGGCCGGAAGGGCGGCGTCCGTGCTCAGGGCACGAAGCACATTATTGAGGCGATGGAACGTCACAATGTGCGCCGCCTTGTCTGCCAAACCACACTGGGAGCTGGCGACAGCCATAAACATCTCAACTTCTTCTGGAAGCACATCATGTTTGGCTGGTTGCTGAAACAGGCCATGGCCGATCACGAAGAGCAGGAAGTCTTCATCAGGCAAAGCAAGCTTGATTGGATCACTGTTCGTCCCGCCGCTTTTACGGACGGTCCTGTGACCGGCGACTACAAGCTTGGCTTTCCGCCGTCTGAAAGCAGCTTGGCGCTCAAGATATCTCGGGCAGATGTTGCCAGCGTCATGCTGCAGCAACTGGCCACAGACACCTATCTGCATAAATCGCCCGGGCTTTCCTACTAACTCAGCCGGTGAAGGGAGCGTGTTATGACGCAGACTTGGCTTCTTCTTACATACGAAATTTCTCTGATTTCCTGCGCTCTGGTTGCAGGCGTTTTTCTGACATTCTCCGACTTTGTCATGAGATCTTTGAATGGTGCCAGAACAAGTGCAAGCGTAGAAGTGATGCAGGGGATCAACCGCGAGGTTTTCAAAACAGTCTTCATGGTTTTGTTGGTTGGCATGTGGGCGGTCTCAGCTGCCCTGGGCGCCGCCGCTTACCTTGGTGTGTTGGAAACCGGTGGCACCTCAATTCTCTCGGCGGCGATTATCTATTCGGTGGGCGTTGCTGGAGTCACACTTGTCTTCAATGTGCCCATGAACACCAAGCTGGCGACGAAGGCCTATGAAAGTCCTGAAGGGGCTGCCTATTGGACAGACGTCTATTACCCCCGTTGGACATTCTGGAACTGGGTGCGCGGTATCGCCGCGGCTGTCGCCGCTGTCCTTTACCTCAACGCCTGCCTGCAACTTGCGCAGGCCTAACGGAAGTAACTCTCGAAAGGATTATGATGATGGAAAGCACTTTGCGACTGAAAGCACTTCTCTTTGTAACGGGCCTTATCGGTATCGGCATTGGGGGCGCCATCCTGTTTATACCCGCCGAATTTCATGCAACCAGCGGGATAGTTGTAGGCAGCAATGAAAACCTGTTGAGCGAAATGCGGGCTGCAGGCGGCGCTCTCCTCGCGTGTGCTCTTATTGTCTTGGCTGGCGCATTCTTCTCGCGGCTTACCTTCACTGCGCTTTTGCTGTCGACAGTTCTTTTTCTCTCCTACGGTGCTTCCCGTTTGGTGAGCATGGTGATCGACGGGCTGCCGTCGTCAAACCTTATGGCGGTAACGGTATTTGAGCTAGGTGTCGGGTTGGTTTGTGCTTTGGCACTAGCAACGAGAAAATCATCAGCGAACCCCGACGGTAAAGCGACCGCCTAGTCAGATCTCAACGCATCTTCTTCTGATGTGATGTCATCATATCGGTGGTGGCGCGGCTTTATGGTATGTATCACCCATATCGCGCGACGGTGGCGCACATTGGGAGTGGTGCATGCAAAAAGATCAATATGGAAATCCGCTGACGACCAGTTCAGTAAAGGCGCGGGACGCCTATGTCCGCGGACTTGAGTGCAATCTTGCCGCCGCTCCCGGAGCTGAAGAGGCGTTTCAGGAAGCTGTTGCCGAAGACGAAAACTTTGCTCTGGCGCATCTGGCCATTGCCCGCAACCGGCAGGTTGAAGGGCGCGGCGTCAGCGGGCGGGAGCCCTATGCTGCCGCGAAGGCGTGTGCGGAGGGATTGAGTCCCCGAGAGCAGGGGCATTTGGCGATCATTGGATCGCTTCTGGAGGGAAAGAGCGAAGGCGTCTATGAGAAAGCCCGTGCCCATCTTCAGGAGTTCCCCCGCGATGTCATGATTGCCCAGGCCTGCCTCGGTGTGTTCAGCCTGATTGGGTTTGGAGGGCAGCCGGGACGGGAAGCGGAGAACCTTGCTCTGTCGTCAATGCTGGCGCCTCACTATGGCGATGATTGGTGGTTTCTGTCCACCCACGCGTTCTCTCAGATGGAAGCCGGGCAGCTGGAGCCGGCGGCGCGGTCCATTGAGCGCTCTCTCGCGATCAACCCACGAAATGCAAATGGCTCTCACCATAGGGCACACCTCTACTATGAAGTAGGAGAGACCGCTGCTGGTCTTGCTTATCTGAAAGACTGGATAGAGGACTATGACACCCAAGGCGTCATGCACTGCCATCTGTCCTGGCACATCGCACTCTGGGCATTGGCCGAGGGTGACGTGAAGACCATGTGGGAGGTAGCGGACACTGCCATTGATCCGAAAACGAGCTCAGGGCCTGCCCTCAATATCGTAACCGACATGCCAGCGCTTCTCTATCGCGCGGAGCTTGCGGGCGTGGAAGTGGCGCCGGAACGGTGGCAGGCCATCAGCGACTATGCGACAGCCCGGTTTGCAAAACCGCGGCTCGGCTTCGCAGATGTTCATGCCGCACTGGCGCACGCGATGGCAGGCAACGCAGAAGGTGTTGCAATAATTGTCGAAAATGCAAATGGCCCCGCTGAAGATCTTGTGCGGGGCTTGGCGCAAGCCTTTCAGGCATTTGCAAAGCAGAATTGGCAGCTCACAACCGAGCATCTAACAAAAGCCATGTCGGACCATGCGCGGATCGGCGGTAGCCGTGCCCAACGCGACCTGATTGAGCTCGCCATGGCAGGTGCCCTTGCCCGGCAGGGAAAAAGCGATGAGGCAGCGATGCTATTGAATTGCCGGAGACCTTTAGCCTTGGGTGCCGCTGTACAAACCATTTCAAACGAACACTAAAAAACAGGTATCGATCAGAATGACTGACCCTATCTCAGACGCCGCGCGCGAAATTGGTGACCGCGTGGAGACCTTCGTACGGCAAGAAATTGCACCCTACGAACACGATCCCCGCGCCGGCTCCCATGGACCTACAGAAGAGCTCGTTCGAGAGATGCGGGACAAAGCAATCAAAGCGGGTGTTATGACCCCACACATCAGGAAAGACGGTGGGCACTACAGCCAGCTTGAGACCGCTTACATTCTCAAGAAATCTGGTTTGTCTCCGCTGGGGCCCGTTGCGTGCAACACCATGGCGCCGGATGAGGGAAACATGTTCTTGCTCGGAAAAGCCGGAAGCGAAGAACAGAAAGCACGTTTCCTGGCGCCGTTGGTGAGCGGCGAAGCAAGGTCGGCCTTCTTCATGACAGAGCCGTCGGCTGATGGCGGTGCCGGGTCCGATCCGTCCATGATGCAAACAGAAGCCAAGCTCGATGGCAATCATTGGGTGGTCAACGGCAAGAAAACCTACATTACGGGCGCAGAAGGCGCCAAGGTCGGCATCGTCATGGCAAACTCCGCTGAGGGCGCTTGTATGTTCCTGGTGGATTTGCCGGACCCGGCGATCAAAATAACCCGCGTGCTGGAGACGATTGATAGCTCCATGCCGGGCGGACATGCAGAAATCACCATCGACAATCTACGGGTGCCATCTGATCAGATGCTAGGGCAGCCGGGGCAAGGATTCCGCTTTGCACAGGTCCGGTTGGCGCCAGCGAGGCTCTCCCATTGCATGCGCTGGTATGGCGTCGCTGTTAGGGCACAGGAAATTGCAACGGAATATGCCTGCCGCCGCGAAGCGTTTGGCAAGCTTCTGATCGATCATGAAGGTGTGGGATTTATGCTTGCGGAAAATCAGATCGATTTGAAACAGTCAGAGCTAATGATTGATTGGTGTGCCGCGACGCTCGACAGGGGTGAAGACGGGAATGTCGAAAGTTCGATGACCAAAGTGTCCGTCTCAGAAGCACTCTTCCGCGTCGCGGACCGATGCGTTCAGGTGATGGGTGGTATGGGCGTGACCGGTGACACCATCGTTGAACAACTCTTCCGGGAGGTACGGGCTTTCCGCATCTATGACGGGCCGACTGAAGTCCACAAATGGTCGCTCGCCAAAAAGATCAAGAAGAAGACGCTGGCAGCAATGTAAGGCGCCAGCAATCTTCAGGGGCGCCCAAAAGGTGCCCCTGAGATAGGTTTAGCTGTAGCGGTAAGGGCGTCCGGCCTTTTGCATATCCGCATTATATTTCTTGAAGATCTCAACAACCTTCGCCTTGGTGGGCGACTCTGCCGCGATCTCATCCCAGAAGACGAGAGCTGCCGCTTCCACCGTTGCCCATTCTTCATCCGGAATAGATGTGAGCTGCATCTTTGTGCCGTCGACACGCAGCGATGCTTCGCCGCCCCAGTACCACCACTGACGGTAATAGTGGGAGCTATCCATCGTAATCTTTAAGAGCTCTTTCAGATGATCGGGCAGCTCGTTGTAGCGATCCATATTGGCAAAGAAGGAACCCGCCCAGGCGCCCGAAATATTGTTGGTGAGGAAATAGTCGGTGACATCTGCCCAGCCGACTGTGTAGTCCTCGGTGATGCCAGACCAGGCGACACCATCCAGTTCACCGGTCTGCACCGCAACCTCAATATCCTCCCAGGGAAGCGTCACCGGCACGACACCAAACTGACTGAGGAAACGTCCAGCCGTCGGGAAGGTAAAGACGCGCTTGCCCTTCAAATCATCCAGGCTTCGGATCGGGTCTTTGGTCGCAAAGTGGCACGGGTCCCATGCCCCAGCGGAGAGATGTTTCACACCGACTTTTGAATATTCTTCATCCCAGATTTCGTTGAGGCCGTACTGATTGAATAAGACAGGCACGTCGAGCGAATAGCGAGAGGCAAAGGGGAAGTAGCCGCCAAACACGGTCACTTCGGTAGGTGACGCCATCGAGTCGTCGTCAGATTGTACGGCATCGATGGTGCCACTCTGCATGGCCCGGAATAGTTCGCCGGTAGGGACAAGCTGGTCAGCAAAGAAAAGTTCGATCTGCATCTCATCGCCAGCAATTTTGTTGAAACTGTCGATGGCAGGCTTGATCACATGTTCTGCAAGGGCAGGTCCCGCATAAGTCTGCATGCGCCAACGGATGGTTGTGTCCGCGTGAACAGCAGGAGCAGCCAGTGTGGCGGCACCGGCAACACCGGCGGTGGTGAGAAATTTACGTCTGGTCGTCATATCTCGTCTCCTTGTTAGTCGATTGGATACTCGCTCAGGGTATTGGGCAGTGATACGCAGGCCGCTCCTTTAGAAACTCTCCCTATTTTCCGTAAACAGCCTCCGGTAGCCAGAGGGCGATCTGCGGAAAGGCCATGATCAATGTCAGGGCCAATAACATCACCATAACGAAAGGAAAGATGGAACCATAAATGTCGCGGAGACTGATTTCTGGCGGTGCCATGGCGCGCATAAGGAACAAATTGTATCCAAAGGGCGGCGTCATATAGGCAATCTGTGTGGTGATCGTGTAGAGAATTCCGTACCAAACCAGATCAAAGCCAAGTGCGCCGACAAGCGGAACATAGAGAGGTGCAACAATAACGAGCATCGCTGTGTCGTCCAGGAATGTTCCCATCAGCAAAAAACTGAGTTGCATCAGAATGAGGATCATCCACGGATTGAGGCCCAGCTGATCTGTGAACAGATTGTCGATTGCGCGAACGGCACCAAGACCATCAAACACCGCGCCAAACCCCATGGCGGCCAAGATGATCCACATGAACATGCAGGAGATCGCGAGTGTCTGGCGCACAGAGGTCTCAAAGACGTCCCGTGTCATGCGTCTTTTGATGATGGCTGCAAAGAAAGCGGCAAGTGCCCCGATTGCGGAACTTTCCACGAGTGACGTCCAGCCGTTCACAAAGGGAACCATCATCGCGGCGAAAATGCCAACTGGGAGCAGACCAGCACGCAAGAGCCGGATTTTTTCGGCTATTGGCACGTCACGCTCGTCTTCCGGCAGGGCAGGGCCCAGGGCCGGATTGATGCGGCAGCGAATGTAGATATAGGCAATGAACATTGCTGCCATCATGAGCCCGGGAAGAACGCCTGCGAGCCAGAGTTGTCCGACCGGCTGCCGTGCAATCATCGCATAAAGGACAAGAACAACAGAGGGAGGGACGAGAATGCCGAGCGAAGAGCCCGCTTGCACAACCCCTGTCACCATTCGTTTGTCATACCCTCGCCGCAATAGCTCGGGCAGGGCAATGGTTGCGCCAATCGCCATGCCGGCAACAGAAAGCCCATTCATTGCAGAGATGAGCACCATGAGGCTGATGGTGCCAATGGCAAGCCCGCCATTCACCGGTCCCATCCAGACGTGGAACATCTTGTACAAGTCATCGGCGATTTTGGATTCAGACAGCACATAGCCCATGAAAATAAACATGGGCAGGGTGAGGAGCGGGTACCACTTCATCAGTTTCATGGCGGAGGAAAAGGGAATGAGTGAGCCGCCTGTTCCCCAAAGTGTCAGCGCTGCGATGGCAGCGACGGCACCGATAGCGCCAAAGACGCGTTGCCCGGTCATGAGCATCAGCATCATGGAGGAAAACATTAAGATGGCGATCAGCTCATAGGACATCAGAGCTCAACCTCGCGGATTTTCGCAATGTCCTTAAAAAGCTCGGAGATCGCTTGTAACAGCATGAGGAAGAAGCCAACCGTCATAATGCTCTTGATCGGCCAAAGATATGGCCGCCATGCGGTGGGATTACGTTCACCATATTGCAGTGAATAGCTGGTGCTATCGATCGCGCCATAGAGCAGGACGCCCAGATAGAAAATGAGCAGCAGTACGGTGAAGCTGTCGAACCAGGCTTTCTTGCGAACTGACCAATTGCCATAGAAAAGATCCATGCGCACATTCGAGCCAAGTTGGATCGAGTATGGACCACCCAGAATGTAATAGGTGACCATGGCGAACTGGGCGACTTCGAGAGTCCATAGCGATGGCAGGAAGAAGGTCTTGGAAATGGATGACCAGAGCAGAATGCCCATCATGACAAAAATGCCATACATCATCACGCGCCCGATGCGATAGTTGATGGCGTCGACCGTGCGCACATAAACGCTCACAAATCGGGGCATTGGGTATCCTTCAATGTCGCTACACTGACATCGTGATACGTCTTTGGAAGATGTACAAGGGCTTCGCCCTCGCAGGCGCGAAACTATCGGCCGTAAATTGTTGCGTTCCAGATATCGGCGGACGTTTTGCCTATCGCGCTGGCATCATCTGGTTCCGTGCGAAGCATATTGTCATTCGCGAGTGCATTGTTCATGAGAATGAGGGCACGGGCTGTGCGGTCGGGATCAGTTACTTTCGACCGTCCGAGCATAATCTGCTGACGAATGAAGCGGGCTGTCTTCTCGATGAAATAGTCGATGATGCGCTCTCGCCACTCGCTATAGACCTGTGCGCTGTTATTGGATGCCTGTTCCAAAGCGCGCATAGCAGTATGGTGCACCTCCATCGCGACAAACATGTCGGTCAAGTGAGTTTGCGTATCGGCCATGTAGTTGTCGCTGCCATTGCCGTCGAGCCAGCCATCGACCGGGACTCGAATGGCGTCCTCAAACCGATCCATAAAGCCCAAAGCCAGCTCATCTACACTTTTAAAGTAGTGATAAAAGGATGAGCGGGTCATCTCAGTGTGCCGCATAATGACGTCCACTGTCAGGGATCCGAAGTCGGCGTCTGCTAATGCCGCGACGGTCGCATCGATAATCTCCTCACGGGCCATTTCCGGTGTGCGGCGGCGTCTCTGGGGTTTGCCTGACATTTTTGGCTCATTTCTGCGGTCTTTGTATCAGGGAAGGGTATGCCTTTTCCTGGTGGGGCAGTCTATGAGGCTTATTGACAGGCCGTCAATAGTGGATCATTCTTAATGTACTATCGAGGTGACAGAAGCGACGAAGAGGACGCCTGTATGAACATGCATGTGAATGAAATGTCTGGTGAGCAGGGCGCAAGCTGGGCGAAGGCAGGGACACAACCTCGGGTCGCGATCATCGGCGCGGGCATGTCGGGCATTGCCGCAGTGGTGAAGCTGCGCCAAGCGGGCTACACGGATCTCACCGTTTATGAAAAGACAGACAAAGTTGGCGGTACGTGGCGTGAAAACCAGTATCCCGGCCTTTCCTGTGATGTGCCCTCACGCTGGTATTCATTTTCCTTCGCGCTCAATCCGGATTGGACGCACCGCTTTTCCTATGGCCCTGAAATTCAGGCCTATATGGAAAAGACGGCAAAAGATTTCGGCGTCACTGATATTGTGAAATTCAATACCCCTGTCACAGACCTGACTTATGAGGCCCCGCACTGGCGGCTAACCACTGGTGAAGGCCAAGTCGAACAATTTGACATCGTCATTTCGGCAACCGGTGTTTTGCACAATCCGGTTCTGCCAAATATTGAAGGGCTGGACAGTTTCGAAGGCGACATGTTCCACACAGCCAGGTGGAATCACTCGGTCCCCCTTGAGGGCCGTAAAGTCGGCATTATCGGAACTGGCTCGACCGCTGCGCAGATCATCGGCGCAATCACGAGCAAAGTTGGCACGATGAATGTGTTCCAGCGGACGCCTCAATGGATGATCCCTCTGCCACAGGTAGAATATACGGGAGTCACCAAGTGGTTGATGCGCACCTTTCCGGCGCTGCAGAAGCTCACCTACAATTTCTACTTTAAATCGATGGTGAAGCATTTTGGTCAGGCCACTGTTGGCGATCAAAAGGAATTGGCGAAGATACAAGAGGCTTGCACAAAGCACTTGGAAGATGAGGTGGCGGACCCCGAACTCCGAGCCAAGCTGACGCCTGACTATCAGGCTGCATGTAAGCGCCTTATTTTCTGTTCTGAGTTCTATCCCGCAATCACGAGCGACAATGCCAATCTCATCACAGAAGGCATTGAGTGCATCGTCCCCGAAGGTATTAAGACAGTAGACGGCAAGACCCATGAACTAGATGTTCTTGTTCTGGCGACAGGTTTCGATGCGACGTCATTTATTCTGCCAACCAAAGTTACTGGAGAGAACGGTCGCGATCTTGGCGAAGCTTGGGATGGTTCTCCGCGCGCACACCGTGCAGTTGGGATGCCGGGTTTTCCAAATTTTTGGATGCTGGAAGGCCCGACCGGCCCTGTCGGCAACCTGTCCCTCATTACCATTACAGAACACCAGGTCGACTACGTGATTTCCATGCTCGACAAAATGCGGGATGAAGGCCTGGAGGGAATTGCACCAAAACAATCATCCTTTGATGCTTATAATGCAGAGATGCAGGCCCGTGTGCCAACAACGGTTTGGGCAAGTGGCGGTTGTGACAGCTGGTATTTCGACAAGTCAGGTGTGCCCAATCTCTATCCCTTTTCGCCAGACCGCTATCTGAACGATATGCATGACCCTGATTTTTCGGAATATCGATTGATAGCAGACAGTAAAGAGTCGGATGCAGTTCAGGCTGCCGAATAGAAGGTGGCGGGCTGAGTGACGCATCTGCGCCTTCACAATACTGTTTTGGATTTGATGATCTCGCCTTTGCATGGAGGCGGGATCATTTCATTTGAGGCCTTTGGTGAACCTGTTCTGAAACCGGCGCCCGATCCAATTTCTAGACCGACCGATCCTGCTGCATTTGTTCTCCTGCCCTATTGCAACCGCATCGCTCATGGGCGCGTGAGCTTTGGCAATCAGTCCCTCCAGCTCACGCCGCCGCTTGCCGGAGAACCCCACGCGCTGCATGGCGAAGGGTGGCTATCAGAATGGGAGGTCAAAGCTCATGACGAGCAAACAGTAGAACTCTCTTTTGGCCACAGACCGACCGACGGCACATGGCCGTGGGCCTTTGAAGCCACGCAACACTATGGTCTATCGGCCAATCGCTTTGTCCATCGTTTGGAGATCCAAAATACCTCGGATCAGCCGATGCCGGCAGGACTGGGCTTTCATCCCTATTTCCCGCGGCAACCAGGAGATGGGTTCAGAGCCCAGGTTGGCGGTAAGTGGAACGTGTCGACTGACCTGCTGCCCACGGATCACGAAAGGGGCGGTTCTGAGATCTACTGGCCAGGGCAACAGCTCCCGGCCGATGTCTCACTCGATCATTGTTTTACCCATTGGGGTGGCAAGTTAGTAATAGAACGCGAAAATTTGCGTGTCAGCCTGACCGCATCTGACGAGCTGGGTCTGCTCCATGTCTATGCGCCGAGTGGCACAGACTTTTTCTGTGCAGAACCCGTGTCCCATATGCCCGATGCGCTCAACCGCCCCGGTGAACCCAACCAAATGCATGTGCTACTGCCGGGTGAAGCATTCAAGGCATCTGTCGCCTATCTCATTGAAAAACCGGCTTGATGAGCTTCAGTGATTGCCTGTCTCTAACTGTGCTGAGATTCCTGGTTCGTTTCTGGCCCCAAACGTGTAACTTGTTGGCATAAACCAACTCAAAAAAAGAAAATCTTCTGAACAGGAGGAAATACATGTCAGACGTCGATGCAGACCTATTTCAGCTCGCAATGTCCGAAGAGGCTCGGCCTCTCATGGATGCAGTGCAAAAGCACATTGTTGAAAATGTTGACCCGATCACCGAAGAGTTTATCAAACTCAACGATGAGAAAGAGGACCGCTGGAGCTGGCACCCGCGCCAGCTGGAGCTTTTGGAAGGCGCCAAAGACAAAGCGAAGGAAGCTGGCCTTTGGAACTTCTTTTTGCCTGATGATGAATCAGGGGCGGGCCTCAGCAACCTGGACTACGCTTACATTGCCGCAGAGCTCGGCAAATCGCCGCTCGCGTCCGAGTCGCTGAACTGCAGCGCGCCAGACACCGGCAACATGGAAGTGTTGGAACGCGTAGGCACCGAAGCACAGAAAGAACAGTGGCTGAAACCACTCTTAGACGGTGAAATCCGTTCAGCTTATGCCATGACGGAACCAAATCTCCCTTCTTCGGACGCAAAGAATATCAGCACAAGTGCAGTGCTGGAGGGTGACGAATGGGTCATCAATGGGGAGAAGTTCTACATCTCAGGTGCAGGCGACCCTCGTTGCAAGATCATGATCACCATGGTGAAAACAAGCCCTAATGCGGCACCGAGCAAGCAGCAGTCTCAGATTCTCGTGCCGATGGATACACCAGGTGTTGAGGTTCTCGAAGGCATGCAGGTGTTTGGTGAAGACCATGCACCGCGCGGGCATATGCACATCAGATTTACAAATGTGCGCGTGCCAAAAGAAAACATGCTCCTAGGCGAAGGACGTGGTTTTGAAATCTCTCAGGTGCGTCTGGGCCCCGGTCGCATCCATCACTGTATGCGGTCCATCGGGAAAGCAGAAAAGGCGCTGGAATTGATGGTCAAGCGGGCAGGCTCTCGCGAAGCATTCGGCAAGCCGATTGCGAAGCTGGGCAAAAACGTTGAAGTCATTTCGCGCGCGCGTATCGAGATCAACGCCATGCGCTTGGCGGTATTGCAGGCTGCCAAGGCCATGGACGTGCTCGGCAATAAGGAAGCCCGCGTCTACGTGAGCGCAGTGAAGGCGATGGTGCCGGAGAAAGTCTGTTTGATCATCGACCAGGCCATTCAGATGCATGGCGCCGCGGGCATATCTCAATGGACACCGCTGGCAGGTCTTTACACCGACATGCGCCATCTGCGCTTCGCTGACGGTCCGGATGAAGTGCATCACATGGTTGTAGGGCGTGCGGAACTGCAGAAATACGACTTGTGGTGAGATAGATCGGAGCCCGGCTCAAAGCCGATTTTCGACAGGAAATGTAGGAAACCCCTTGCGAGCCCCAGGCTGGTGAGGGGTTTTTTAACGTGAAAAGCCTAATTTCTGGGCAGATCGCTAATTGTATCAGTACTGATACAATTTCGCAGAAGAAGGGGTGCCTTCGGGACACGTTGGCCCGCGTTGGCACCTAGTCTTCTGTTGCTTGCGTCGAACTGGGAGAATATCGATATGCATGCATCAAGGCGCCAAGTATTGATGGGCGCGGCTGCAACTTCTGTGCTGGCCACGGCTGGCTGTGTGGGGTCCTTTGGGTCCTCATCTTCATACCTGACACAGATCCTCGAACCTGCAAATCAGAACACGGTTTTCCATTGGACCGATATCGTGATGCAGCAGGTGCGAGATCAACGTGTGCCGCCACCGCGCGCGGCATACAATTTTTCTCTTCCCCTGGCTGCAGGGTTCCTCGCAGCCAATGGGATAGAGCAAGCATATGACGAACCCTTTGGAGTAGGTGCAGGACCGGCTGGTGCTGATCCTGAAGTTGCTTATGGCGTCGCCTTTGCAATTGCTGCGGCCGAAGCTTTTCAACAGCCATTCATATTCGAACGACGAGCCTTTCTGGACAGGTTCCCGGATGGTGATGCGAAACAGCGGGGCATCGAATGGGGGGAGCGCGTCGGTAGTTTCGTTGTGGACATGCGAACCGATGATGGCTCAGAGCCAAGCGAAGCCAACTTCTATTTGGACCGCTATCAGAGGCGTCCAGATGAGCTACGCTGGAGCCCCACCGGTCCATTCTACTCGGCGTCGCCTGGGCCTGCATTCGGTTCCTTCGCCCGTGGTCTTTTTCCCGGACAAGGGAAAATCAAACCTTGGACCATGACGTCTGGATCTCAGTTTCGCGCGGTTGATTTTTACGACCCCAAAAGTCCGGAATTCGCGAATGAGTTTGCGACCATTAAAGCTCTTGGCGGAGGCGACAGCACGATACGGACGGCAGATCAGTCTCAGATTGCCCTCTTCTGGGAAGATGGCCCTTGGGGCATCACGCCACCAGGCCACTTCATCTATATCGGCATTCAGCTCCTGCAAGACAAAGGCATGAGTTTCATAGAGCTGGCCAGGGCCTTCGCTTTGATGGGTATGACCCAGGCCGATGCTTCAATCAGTGCGTGGGATAGCAAATATCACCACGACATTGTGCGACCTGAAAGCGCCATTCGGGTCAGAGCGCCCAAGTTCCACAACCCGGATCCGCGTGTGACCGCACAATCTGATTGGCAGAGCTACATTCCCACACCAGAATTTCCAGCTTACACATCGGGTCATTCGACCTTCGGTGCTGCGGGTGCTGAGATGATCGCTCACTTTCTAGGGCGCGATGACGTGACCTTCTCAGGAAGGTCGCCGGACCAGGTGCTTTGGCCGGAATTGACCGGCGTAACGAGACGCTGGACGAGTTTGAGCCAGGCCGCTGAGGAAAATGGTCTATCCCGCCTTTATGGCGGCGTTCACTGGGAGCTTGATCATGTTCAGGCCATGAAAGCCGGCCGCGCTATTGCGCGACAAGCCTATCAAACACTTTTTGTGAAGAGGGCTTGAGGCATGACTAAGAACAATCAGAAACTCTTGCTCTCCACCGCCTCGATAACTGCCTTGCTGGGCGTTGCGACGGCTGCATATGCAGATGGCGTGTCTCTCAATTATGAAAGGCTCTCCTTCTTTGAGGAGCCTCTCGCGACAGAAGTTGGTGATGTAACGCTGGAACTCAGAGGAACAGTAGATCTGCCTGTATCAGTCGAACTAGAGAGTGATGACAGGGAAGATTACAACTTCACAGGCAACTTTCAGGTCAGCGCAGAAACACAGACAGCCAATCAGCTGACGCTGGGGGCCGCCTATTTTGGTCAATATGCGACCGCAGATAGCGATGACCACTACACAGACAACGTGGCTGGCTATGTCGGCGGCGTCTGGGGCACGATCATTGGCGGCAACGTCTCTGGCATTGTCCGCGAAGAGACAAGGCGCGCGCGCGGTGTCGGGAATGCTGAGTTGGCATTCGATGCGACCTATGGTGTCTTGGATGATCTGGGTGGGTCCTACGTCGGTCGCTATGGCCCGGTCGTGCTCAGCGGTACCATTGATGAAGATGCAAATGTTGACGTTGGCTTCATGTTCCAACGGCCGCTTGGCAATAAGGACTACCGGTTTACAGGCCGGTACTCTGAGGGGACTTACACATCCGCAGATGGCTCAATCGTCTTCGATACACAAGCTGTGGGCGCGGTGGCTGAATTCGTGTATGGCAGCTCAATATTTGATCTCGGCGTGGGCTACGAAGACTTTGCTTCCACGGCTGTAGATGTTGATCGATGGTACGTATCAACCGGTGCGCAGACCAAGATAGGTGTCACCAGTCTATCACTTGAAGGCCATTATGGTGAGGTGGAAGGCGAAGAAGAGGTTGCGGCCTCATTTGGCGCTGCCTACGACATCGCCCGTGGCTTGTCTGCCAATTTTGGTGTCAATTACAGCTATGCTCCCATAAGTGTAAATGGGATCAGTTTTAACGATGCGCAGGAAACAAAGGCTATCGTGTCATTGCGATATAGTTTCTAAGATAGGCTAGTCGGCGCGAGACAATGCTTGCGCGTCTCGTGCCGACAGTACAGAAGGTTCGACAAAAGATAGGGGTTGTCGACGAATGGAGCGGTTCGCTCGCATTCTGGTTGTAGATGATCAGCCAGATATACGTGAAGCACTCGGCGCGCATTTGGAGCGAAGCGGGTTCTCCGTTGCGCTCGCGCAAAATGCCAGCGAAGCGCGCTCACTAATTGACCAAGATACAATAGACCTCGTTGTGCTCGACATCATGATGCCGGGAGAGGATGGGTTGAGCCTTTGTCGGCATTTGCGCGAAACGCTGCAGCTGCCAGTTATTCTTCTGACAGCTTTGACAGATGACACTGACCGTATCGTTGGGCTTGAGCTTGGCGCCGACGATTATGTAACCAAGCCATTTAACCCCAGAGAGTTGGTAGCGCGGATTAAGGCGGTTCTTCGGCGAACCCAAAATCCAACGGACGTCACCCAGAATGCCCACCTAAAACGGTTTGGGACATGGGTGTTGAACCTGCATAAAGGCGAGCTGACTGACAAGGATGGCACCATTGTTCCCTTGAGTGCGGGCGAGATACAATTGCTCACGGTGTTTCTGGACAATCACGATAACGTTCTGACCCGTGATGAACTGATAGACCTGACAAAAGGGCGTGATGCGTTGCCGTTCGAGCGGAGCGTGGACAATATGATCAGCAGGTTACGCCGCAAGATAGAGCCCAACCCGAAAGAACCGATCTACATCAGGACGGTCTGGGGCGGCGGGTACCGGTTTATCGCGCAGTCTGATTCACTGTGACCGATTTGCTTCGACTTCGTACTCTTCCCGGGCAGCTCATTGCGCTGTTCGTTTTTGTTCTTCTCGTCTCTCAGATCGTCAATGTCTTGCTGGTAGTCGACGAGCGTCGGCTGCAAGCGCGTTCTACGCTCTATCTCTCCGCTATTGAAAAGATGGCCGAAGGGACAGCTCAAGTTCTCGAGTTTCCCGGCCGAAGACCTGGACCTGGGCCGAGAAACAGTCGGGGCGCCCCACTGCGTTTAGAGGTAGCCTCATCCTCAGCGATTGACAGTCTCTCTGCGATCGAATGTCTCTCTTCTTATGAGGCGCAGCTCAGTAACCTGTTGCAAAGTCGAAATGTGAAGTTTGAAGCTGTACGTGTCTGCCGAGGAGACAGGCTGCAGCGACCAGAGCGTCAATCTGGTCCGACAGGCCTGCGGCCGCCCCACGAGGATATGCGTCGGGATCGCGAGCGAGGCATGCGTCCGCCCCCGCCAGGGCACCGCCCTCCTCCACCCGATCCGAGAGGCCCGCCGGGCCCCGGTTTCGAAAGCATGGTTATGTCGGTCCATTTATCGGATGGTCGGTGGATTAACGGCATCACCGGTCACTATCCGCTGGAAAACATGACGCCTCGTGTATTTTTGGCAACTGGCGGCATGGTCTTGGTAACGGTTTTTGTCGTGATCTTTTTTGCGAGGCGGATAACGCGCCCCCTGACCAATCTGGCTGAGGCTGCAGATCAGCTGGGCCGTGGTGGGCATGGAATATCGCTGAAAGAAGAGGGACCAACCGATCTCCGGTCGGCCATCGCTGCATTCAATGCCATGCAGGAACGGCTCACCCGCATGATTGAAACACAACGGACGATGCTTCGATCTGTCGGTCATGATTTAAGGACGCCGCTTACGTCTCTGCGCATACGAGCCGAGATCATGGAGCCGGAAGCCGAGCGTGCAAAGGTCATCGCGACCTTAGATGAAATGAAGACAATGATGGAGGAAATCCTGACCTGGGCGGAAGATGCCTCAGGTATAGAAGAACTTCATCGGGTTGACCTTAATGCGTTACTGACCAGCTTGAGCGATGACTATCAAGATGTAAGGGAAAACGTGAGCTATGAGGAGGGGGTTCCCATCATTGTGCTGTGTCGGCGCGTCTCCTTGCGGCGAGCTCTCCGAAATCTCATCGACAATGGTCTGAAATATGGGCGAGAGGTCAATATCTCGCTTGTTTCTGACGTCGAATCGGTTCGAGTTTGCATAGACGACGAAGGACCGGGCATTTCAGAAGAAGATCTGCGCGATGTCCTTAAGCCCTTTGTCAGACTGGAAACCTCGCGTAATAAGGACACCGGTGGATCCGGATTAGGATTGTCGATCGCTCAGTCGATAATTCAGGCGCATGGCTCGGAACTAGATCTCCATAACAGAAGGGAAGGTGGTTTGCGCGCATCTTTCACTCTTCCGCGAGAAGCCTAGGTACAACACCCTCTTCGGTCAGCATCAATCAGAATAGACCGGGTCATACATATAGTCCTGTATGACTTGCGCATATCCTTCTGAATATAAGGCCTGCGCGACACCTTCGCGACAAGCTGTGTCGGCGACACGCTCTGCGATCTTTGCTGAGACATCGCGGATTGTGGGCAGTCTTGGGTAGATAGCACCTTCCGAAATGTCTTCATTAGACACCTCATCAGAGAGTGCTTCCGCCGCAGCTAGAAACATGTTTTCCGAAATGACCGTCGCGTCCGCGACAATGGCTCCCAATCCAATGCCCGGGAAAATATAGGCATTGTTGCCCTGCGCCGGGCGGTGCGTGTGGCCGTTGAGGGCAACTGTTTCAAAGGGGCTGCCACTGGCAAAAATCGCCCTGCCGTCGCTCCATTCATAGGCTTGCTCAGCCGTGCACTCAGCACTCGAAGTCGGATTGGACAACGCAAAGATGGTCGGCCGGTCGTTGATCTCCGCCATCGTTCGGACAACCTCTTCGGTGAACGTACCAGGTGCGCCCGTTGCACCGATCAACACATCGGGTCTAATAGTTCGGATCGCAGAGAGAAAGTCCAATTCTGGATGGTCATGTGCATAAGGTAGGTTGTGCGGCATCAAATCCGCGCGGCTCTTAACAACAAGACCCTCAACATCGACAAACCAAAGCCGCGCTCGGGCTTCGTCATAGGACAGGCCTTTTTGCTGAAACGCAGCGCAAATTAGATCGGCAATGCCCGTCGCAGCGGATCCTGCACCGAGAAACATGATCTTCAGATCTTCGAACTTCTTGTCTGATATTCGCGTGGAGGCATACACGCCAGCAAGTGCAACAGCAGCGGTGCCTTGAATGTCGTCGTTGAAACAAAGCACCTGATCTCGATAGGTGTTCAGCAGTCGATAGGCATTGGGCGTTTGAAAATCCTCAAACTGAATAAGTGCCTTCGGGAACTTCACCTGAACAGCATCGACAAACTCCGCCACTAGCGCATCATATTCGTCACCGCTCACGCGTGGGTAGGGATAGCCAAGATAAAGAGGATCTCCGCGAAGCTCTTCATTCGCTGTGCCAACATCAAGCATGACAGGCAGGCATTGGTGGGGCTGAATACCAGCGCAGGCGACGTAAAGCGCGAGCTTCCCAATGGGGATGCCCATGCCGTTTGCACCAAGATCACCAAGGCCAAGGATGCGCTGACCATCGGTAATCACGATCACGCGAATGTCTTTTTCTGGCCAGTTATCGAGCATTGAGGAGATGTGGCCGCTGTCTTCCGGAGTGATGTAGAAACCCTGAGGTTTTCTAAAAATGTGTGCGAACTCTTTGCAGGCTTGCCCCACGGTCGGCGTGTAGATCAGAGGCATGATTTCTTCGATATGATCGATCAGCGTTCGATAGAAGAGTGTTTGGTTGCGCTCCTGAAGAGCCGTCAAAAAAATGTATCTCTCGATATCGTAAGCCTTACGGCGCATGTTCGCCAGAACACGCATCTTCTGTGTGTCGAGGTTGGAAATGTTGTGGGGTAGCAGACCGCGTAGGCCGAGCGCGTCGCGTTCTTCCCGCGAAAAGGCTGTCGATTTTGTGCGAACCCTATCGCTCAGCAATGAGCGACCTAGTACTTTCCTCATAACGTTCACCCCTTATTTTGTCGCTCAGAAGCCTTGGCAAAAAGAGAGACTATAGGCGTTCTCCGCTCACGGAGATCATTTGTCGGTCAATTCGCGGTGAGGAAGCAGTGATTGTCAGAAGTGACCATTTGCGGTGAAGCATTGTCACTTCCCGCCTGCGATCCCGTCTTTCGGGCGCGAAGGCAAGCGACTCCAGACAGCTTCCGCCAGACTGAGTGCAACAACAAAAATGAGCAAAACCGCGACGATGCGCAGATCATTAAAGTCGGTCCCTTTGGCCCAGGCAGGAAACTGGCCCCACGCAAAATAGACGCCATAGCAGATGCCAGCAGCCATCGCGAGGCCGATCACATGCCAAATCACTCGGACGAGCATTACAGGACCTCCACACTGTTGAGGTCGACTTTGAAGACCATCAGGTCGCCCCGCCGCTCAATCTGGCCGTCAACCTGCACCCGTGCAGCGACAAAGCGTTGAAGCTCTTCGTCAATTGGGTTCCCGTCCTGATCGGAAAGGAGGAAAAATTCTGCTCCCTCCACGGGGGCAGTGCTGACGAAAACTGCCGGGATACCACCATTGAGACACAAATTGGCGCAGGCCTTGTGCGCGATACCTGTGCCAGGTCGCATGGCACCGACATAACACTTGCCGTCGCAAATCTCCCCTGTGAGGCGCCAGGTGCCGAGATCTGTCACGGAGAGATCAATCGCTTCGCGTGCATCGTCACCCAGCCCATCAACTGATGCTTGTAGAGGGACACGACGGCCCACCTGCAACATGTCGATCGTGCCCCGTTTCAACAGCACGCCGCCTACATCAACAACCTGCCCTGCGAGCGCTGCAGCCTTCACCTGCACTCCTCGTTTCCCTTGCCCGGCAAGGAGAAGAGTGTGCCCTTCTGGGTAGGTTTCATTCGGAGCAACACGGACGAGAGGATAGGGTGCCGTCTCCAGAATCCCGGTGAATGTTTTGTGCTGAAAGAAAAACCGCCCTGGCCCAGGGTCTGGTTGCGTTGCAGAGATAAAATACCCGGCACCCGACATCGCTCCGACAAACGCCAGAATGACCAAGATCATGAGAGAGCGGCTACCCCGCGGCACACCGCGTATATAGCCTACAAAAAAGTCGTCATGTGTCTTGGCCATTAGACGCTCTCCCCAATAAGGACCGGATCTACATGTGTTCCAGGTGGGTTGGGTGTTGGGTCAACAAGAATGTCACCGTCTTTAAGAAGCAGCTGGTACGTGGCGATTTTCTCGGTAAAGGGAGCAGGTGCACACCCATCTTCAGGTCGGTATTGAAACCCGTGCCACGGGCAGGTGATGCAACCATCGATAATTCGTCCTTCGCCCAAGGGACCGTTCTGGTGTGCACACGCATTTGATGTAGCTGAGAGCTTCCCGCCATATCGAAATATCGCTATGCGTTCGCCGCCTGGCAGGGGCACAACATGGCCATGCTCATCTTCAAGGTCTTCCAGTCGTGCGACCTTAACCCAGTCGCACTCAACTGTGGCAGAGGTGGTCCGGTCTGCTTCCGTCTCGCGCTTTCCAGCTGCGACATGGAGAAGCAAAACGGCAGCGGAAAAGAAGAGCACAAGAACAGGGAAGATGGGGTCTGTCGCGCCCTGCATGTAACCAAAAAGCACATGTGCCACCAGGGAGGCGTAGCCCACATAAATCATCATGTGGAGCGTTTTCCAGAAGGGTGGCGTAAAAAACTTCAACCAGAAATCATGGCTTGTAACGGCAAGCGCCAGCAGCACAAACAGCGAGAAAATTCCGAAAGCTTCAAAGGGGAAGCCCAGGAACTGTCCATAGTCGACATTGCTGGTGAGAAGGGCCACATACCTGTCAGTTGGTGAAAAGACGTAATACCAATCAATGACATAGCTAGCGTGGGTCAGCGCGACAGCGAACGTCAAAACACCAAGGTGTCGACGGTTATACAGCAATGGAAGAAAGCGCTTATCAAGCCGGGCAAGCGGACCAATACATAAGATGATCGAGAGCAGCAGGAACGCGCAAGTGCCAAAGGCGCGCATGCGCAGAATGGGATAGTTCACCTGTTGTGATCGTTCGATTTCCATAGGCGCGAACTTGAGGAACAGCACGATGTAAAGCACGATGCCCGCAAGCGCTACGAGGTCATATACGTATTTATTCGGGTTCCACTGAACTGGAGTGTATTTGACGCTCATTGGGGCTCTCCCGGGCTAGCAGCGGGAGGTGAGAGCTGGATTGGCGCGTGATCAGAACTTTGCTGATAGTGAATGATGCCAGCGATGGCAAAAAGCAGCGGCAGGAGGAATGCCAATCCGCGCCAGATCGCAAAATGGGCAGTTCTATGTCGTCTTTTCATGGGCGGCCCCTAGCTGGTTTTAAGTTCAAGGCGGATCCATCGCAGAACGACCAAAGGCCACAGGCTAACAATGGCCGGGATGAGCAAGGGGCGGAACAGATAAGCGCCGCGAGCGTCTTCATCAATGCGGTCAATGCCGATCAAGAGAAACAAGGCGCTAACCCCGACACCCACCAAGGCGTACATGCGCAAGGCGGCCAGGGCCATTTCAGCAAAATCCATATTCCCCCCAGAATTTGACCTACGATACCGGCTCGTAGAGCTTCAAAGACTATTGAGTCTTGCTTCCGATGTGCAATACACAAGTGCAACATTGTGATCAGTTTCGCTCTCAAATTCGTCATGTGTTCGTGAACGGAATTTCCGCTACTCATTTCGCAGTGGCGAGAGCTTTATTGAGGGTCAGGTGTCCCGGGTTTTTTCAATCAATCTGCTCATAGTTTGTGCACTTGCGAGTTTCCTTGCGCTGCCTGCAGCGGCGTGTGGAACGAGTGACACGGATTGTGTCGTGCCATCAGGGGACTATCGGATCTATCTGCCTGACAATTTGGCGGGTGAGCCGCCCGCGGGAGCGGTTCTCTTTTTTCATGGGTGGAAGGGCTCCTCTGAGGGGGTGATGCGCAATGTGAGCCTGCAGGAGATGAGCGATCGCTTGCAATTAGCTCTCATTGCAGCAAATGGGCTTCGTGGCGGTTGGTCATTTCAAGGGGCGCCAGCAAGAGCCAGAAACGAGCTCGCCTATGTGGGAGAGGTGCTGGAAGATGTTGAGGTCCGGTTCCAAGTGCCAAGGGACAAAATCCTGGCCTCTGGTTTTTCCTTAGGTGCCTCGATGGTCTGGAGCTTATCCTGCTACATGGGGGATGAGTTTGCGGGTTTTGCACCTGTCGCGGGCACACTATGGAACCCGCTGCCAGAAAACTGTCCAAGCGATCTGCCGAACCTCATGCACTATCACGGGCAAAAAGACGGAACCTTTCCATTGGCCGGGCGGGCGATCGCTGGCGGCCTCTATCGTCAGGGCAACACATATGAGAGTTTTGATATCTGGCACTCCCAAGGCCAGTGTGAAAAGGAAGAGCCAGAGGTCCTAGAAACAGGACCTTTGCGTTGCGAACGCAGATCGGGATGCGGCGGCAGCGTTTTGGAGCTTTGCCTCCATGAAGGCGGCCACATTTATCGTGCTGCCTGGATTGAGCGCAGCTGGGAAATTCTGTCCGGCCTTAAAGGTTGGTAGAGTGGCGCGTCGACCATAGAGAAACAATCATGACCACTGAAAATCACCAAAAACGGACCGGCGCGCTGTCTGGCCTTACTGTGCTGGACCTGTCGAGGATCCTCGCCGGACCAACGGCAACTCAATTGCTCGGCGATTTGGGCGCGGAAATCATCAAAATTGAGCGGCCCGGCAAAGGGGATGACACCCGCGCCTGGGGACCTCCCTTCCTGAAAGACAGGGAAGGCAAAGACACCGAAGAAAGTGCTTACTACCTATCCTCAAACCGCAACAAGCAATCCGTTGCCATCAATTTGGCCAGTGAGGAAGGCCGAGAGCTCATCCGTCAGCTGGCGGATGGTGCGGACATTCTGGTTGAGAATTTCAAAGTGGGAGATCTGGCGCGCTATGAGCTGGACTATGAGACGCTCTCTCAACGAAATCCTCGGCTGATCTATTGTTCGATTTCAGGTTTCGGTCAGACGGGGCCTTATGCCCCCCGCGCCGGATATGACTTTCTCATTCAGGGCATGGGAGGGATCATGAGCATCACAGGCGACCCTCTGGATCACCCGCAAAGCACAGGGCCGATGAAGGTAGGGGTCGGCATCGCAGACGTCATGTGCGGCATGTATGCGACGGTCGGAATTCTGGCAGCGTTGGAAGCGCGCCACAAATCGGGCACTGGTCAGCACATAGACATATCGCTTCTGGACAGCCAGGTGGCCTGGTTGGTCAATCAGGGTACCTCCTATCTTGTCTCGGGAGACACACCGGTCCCTCTGGGAAATGGTCACCCGACCATTGTGCCTTATGAAACCTTTCCCGCCTCTGACAAGGCCTTCATCCTTGCTGTTGGAAATGATGGACAGTTTTCGAAGTTCTGTTCTGCTGCCGGTGCTGAGCACCTGTCGGCCGATGAACGTTTCGCAAAGAATGTTGATCGCGTACACAACCGTGATGTGCTGATCCCATTATTGCAGGACCTGACCCGGCAAAAGTCAGCAGCAGAATGGATTGAGCTGTTGGAAGGGGCTGGCGTGCCTTGTGGGCCGATTAACACCATTCCAGACGTCTTTGCAGATCCTCAGATTCAGCACCGAGAAATGAAAGTGGAAATGTCTCACTCAACCTCAGGCAGCGGGACTGTTCCGCTCATTGGCAATCCACTCAAACTAAGTGAGACGCCTGTTCAGTATAACCGGCCGCCTCCGGTGCGAGGTGCGGACACGAACAATGTTCTGGCAAGTAAGCTCCAACTCTCAGATGAGGAGATGGCCGGGCTTGCAGAAGCAGGCGTGATAGAGGACAGAAAAATATGAAAACCGGCGCGCAGATTATTGCCGACCATCTGCATGACGCAGGGTGTCGGACAGCCTTTGGTATTCCCGGAGGCGAAGTGCTCGCGCTGGTTGATGCACTGACCCAAAGTGGTATCCAGTTCGTGCTGACGAAACACGAAAACCCTGCGGGTTTTATGGCGGAAGGTGCATGGCATGCAACCGGCGCGCCCGGTATTCTTGTCGCAACTCTGGGACCCGGCGTCGCCAATGCGGTAAATGTCGTGGCTAACGCCCATCAGGACAAGGTGCCGCTCATCTTCCTGACCGGCCGCGTTGATGCAGCTGAGGCTGAAACCTATACCCACCAGGTCTTTGATCATCAGGCTCTGTTGCGGCCCATTGTTAAAGCGAGCTTTTGTGCCGCACCTGGGGCTGTCGGCGCGATGATTGAGAAGGCGCTTCTCATAGCCACCGAAGGTCAACCAGGTCCGGTCCATATTGATGTGCCGATTGGGGTCGCGGAGGGAGTGGTGCCTGAGGAAGACCGGCCTTTTTCGTCAGCACCGGCCCTTGGCGTGCCGCAGGGCGTTGCGCTTGAATGTGCAATCGCTAGTTTGGAGGCAGCGGAACGTCCCCTGGCAATCGCAGGCGTTGACGCGGTCAATGAAGAGGCCGGGCCCGCCATTCAGGCTTTTTGCGAGCGATATGGTGTTCCTCTCGTTACCAGCTACAAAGGCAAGGGGTTGATCGACGAAACCCATCCCTTGGTTATTGGCGGGGCGGGGCTGTCGCCCAAGGCCGACAATGTGTTGATGCCATTCATAGAACGGTCTGATCTAATCTTCCTGATTGGATATGACCCGATTGAAATGCGGGTGGGCTGGCGCGATCCATGGGGGCCTGAGAAACAGGTAGTGGAGATAACGCCTGTCGTTCGGACCCACGGCATGCACAGGGTGAGCGAGAGCTTCTTGTCGCCAATAGCGGACACTCTCTCTGCATTTTCTGAAGCAACGGCGCGTGAGACATGGACGAATGGTGAAGCGGCCTCGGCAAGGACCGATCTGGCGACCGCGTTCGCCACCGTAGGCGAAAGTTTTTCCCCGGGCCATGTCTACGACACTTTGCGAAAGGCGCTCCCGGCCAACACCGTGATGACGACGGATAGTGGGGCGCATCGCATCCTGCTGTCGCAAAAATGGATAACCCACGCGCCTCGCACGCTCCTGCAATCTTCCGCGCTTTGCACAATGGGCTGTGCGGTGCCGATCGCAGCTGGATATAAGCTTTGTGCGCCTGACGTGCCTGTAGCAACTGTCTTGGGTGATGCGGGCCTTGAAATGATCTTGGGTGAGCTCGCCACTATCCGCGATCTTAGGCTCCCACTCATTATCACCGTGATGGTGGACGAAAGCCTTGGTCTCATTGAAATGAAGCAACGGGCAATGGGGCGCGCCAATGCGGGGGTGGACTTTGACGGAACCGATTTCCCTGCAGTAGCAGCCGCTATGGGTGGCAAAGGCTTCTGGATTGATGATGTTGAGACGCTGGGACGAGAGGCAACAGCGGCATTGAGCCGCGACACCTTCACCCTGCTTGCCTGTCGTATTGGGCGGCGCGCGTATGATGGCGCTTTTTAGGCAGACATCGCCTATTTAGCAGGCATTGTGCGCCGCTCGATCACAAATCCGTGTGCGGTTGATCGCAAAAAGCGGGAAGCTCATCGCGTACTCTCAAATGCAAGTGAACAACGGCTCAAGTGTGTAGAAATCAACTTCTGATTGGTGCTACGGCTAGTGCTGGGTACGCGGCATAAAACTGAGAGTGACCAATGACACATACAGACGCATTCGGATCAGATGTAACCATGGACAAGCGGACAACGCTTGACCATTGGAATAAGACATCCCGCGCGTTCCTCGCCCATTCGTCATCCACCCCAAACCATCTTGCAGCGGTCCTGGAAGAAGCGCCGACATTTGCGCTCGCTCACGCGTTTCAAGGTATTTCCTATCTGTCATTGGGTCGCAGAGAACTGATTGAAAATGCGCGCACCGCTCTGGAAAACGCGAAGCAGGCTGCTGCTGCCGTTGGGTGTACCAGAAGAGAAGGGCAATACATTCAAGCGCTGGAAGCATGGCTGGTAGGTCAGCCGCTCCAGGCAGCTGTCATAATGGACAATATATTGTCGGAGGCACCAGGCGATGCCATGGCGCTCAAGCTGGGGCACGCCATTCGCTTTATCTTAGGTGATGCAAAAGGCATGCGGCGCTCCATTGAAACAGTTCTGCCTGTCTATGACCAAGCACACCCGGCAACGGGATACGTATTGGGCTGTCACGCCTTTTCAGCAGAAGAGACCGGTGACTATGAACTTGCTGAAGCCCAAGGTCGAAAAGGTTTGGAAATGGCGCCAGACGACGCCTGGGGGCTCCATGCCATTGCGCACGTCTTTGATATGACCGGACAGCCTATGGCAGGTGCTGGATGGCTTGGAGGTCAAACAGAGCGATGGGCCCATTGCAACAATTTTGGATTCCATGTCTGGTGGCACCTCGCGCTCTTTTTGCTTGCAATTGGTGCGACGGACGAAGTTCTTGATCTTTATGATCATAAGATTCGTGCAGAGCACACCGATGATTACCGGGATATTTCAAACGCAGCCTCAATGCTCGTCCGCCTGGAAATCGAAGGTGTGTCGGTTGGAAACCGCTGGGAAGAGCTCGCAGATATCTGTGAGAAGAGAGCTCAGGATGGGTGTGTTGTCTTCGCCGACCTGCACTACATGATGCCGCTCGCGCGCTTAGGCCGCTCAGATGCAGCAAGGGCGCTCATTGAGACCCTCATAAAGAGCGCGACGAATGTGCATGGAGATATGAGCTCTGTTGCCAGCGCTGCGGGCGTGCCGGCTGCGCGGGGTATCCTCTCATATTATAGTGGCAATTATCGCGAGGCCTACCGTCATTTGGCGGCAGCGCGTTCCTCTATGCAGAGCGTGGGTGGCAGCCATGCGCAGAGAGATGTCTTTGAGCGACTGACGGTAGATGCTGCAATGCGCGCGGAGCTTTCGAACGATGCAATGTTGGTTTTGCAGGACCGCGAAAAGAATCGAGGCGCACCGGATGCGTTTTCCACCACGCGCCTGAAGTCTTCCGACGCAAGGTCTATAGACGAAGAACCACTGGTGATGGGTGTTTCAGCACCGCTGCTTGCCTAAAAATAGCCACTACTCTTCGGCAATTCTACTCTGTGGGCCCCAGGTGTATGGCCCCACAAATGGGTATTAAGCGGCTCTCTAAAGGGGTATGAGGACCGCTTCAGGTGGTTCGACATGGGGACTTTTTTCACGTGACAGAAATTCAGAAACGGCCAAGAGACCCGCGTCTCGACTTTTTCCGCGGGCTCGGAATGTTCATCATTTTCATTGCCCATGTTCCCGGAAACTCCTGGACCTTGTGGATACCGGCGCGCTTTGGGTTCTCTGATGCTACTGAGATCTTTGTCTTCTGTTCGGGCATGGCCTCTGCCATTGCCTTTGGCCGCGTGTTCAACGAACACTCCTGGTCCATGGGGACCGCCCGCATTCTCCATCGGATCTGGCAGGTCTATTGGTCCCACATCGCTGTGTTCCTGACGATAGCCGCCATGCTCGTGACCATTGATCACCTGGGCGGCTTTGATGGTCTCTATGTCCGAAAACTCAACCTGCAGCACTTCTTTGCGCGGCCAGCTGAGAACTTGGTGGGCTATCTAACCCTGACCTATGTCCCTAACCTGTTTGATATCCTGCCTATGTATTTGGGTATCCTAGCTCTGGTCCCGCTTGTGATGGCCTTAGGCATGCGCCACCCTGCCCTGGCAGGTCTGCTGGTCGCAGGTCTCTGGCTTGCTGCGAATTTTCATCTTCTGGATTTACCGGCAGAGCCTTGGTCTGATCGCACCTGGTTTTTCAATCCTTTTGCCTGGCAGCTTGTTTTTTTCACTGGATTTGCGTTTGGGTTGCGCTGGCTACCGGCCCCCCCTGTCAACAAGACACTCATCATCCTTGCCGCCCTGTTTGTTGTTCTCACCATCCCCTTTGCCTGGTATCGCGCCTACAACGCGCTCCCCTTCTTTGCCGAATGGAGAGGCGAGATTTCTTTCCTCATCAACAAAACGCGCTTTGGGTTTTTCCGCTATGTGCATTTCCTCTCCCTTGCGTATTTGGCATGGGTTGCAGCCGGGGAGGGCGGAAAGCGCCTCCAAGGTGGCGCGGTCTGGAATCGCTTTGTCACGATCGTGCAAAAGGTGGGGCAGCAATCCTTGGCCGTCTTCCTTGTGAGCCTCGTTGCTGCGCGTTTTGGTGGCTTCCTGCTTGATCAGATGGGCCGGAACTTTGGTTCCGCGGCAGTTGTAAACCTGGGCGGCTTTGTTCTGTTGATCGGGATTGCCTACTCTGTTGGGTGGTTCAAGGGGCAGCCTTGGAAGCTGGCACCGAAAGCACCAAAAGCCTGATCCCAAAGCTCAATCAGGCTGAAGACGGAACGGTGTCAGGCACTGGAAGCGCCAATGCATCTTTGTCTTTCGGCAGCACCATGGCCTTTGAGGGAGACAGCTGGCGGTGATATTGATCAGCTAACCTGACAATGGGAGGCGTCGTGAGCTGCTCCGGCGCGACAAGAAGATCAAACCGGTCTAACAGCACTCCAGGACGCTGTGCCAGCAGGCTAGAAAGCGGGGCGGCTAGCACAAGTCCGGTGACCACAGGAATGAGCCAAAGCGTAATAGCACCCGCTACGATCCCATAGAGGAGCCCGAGGCCCAAGATCGTTTCAACTGAGTGGATCCGAAGCAGATCACCGAAGTCATCGCGAGCAGCGGACCGACGTTGGGCATTCCAACCCTGTTCCTGACCTGCCAGTGTTTTTACAACCGCCAGCGTCTGTTGGACCATAAGAACTGGCGCAACTGCTGCGGACAGAAGCACTTCAAGGGTGAAAGAGGTTGCTGCGCGAACACGTCCGCCCCATGCTTGCGCACTGTTGCGGCGTAGAATCTGGCTCAAAAAACCCAGCACTTTTGGCAAAAAGAGAACGCCAATGGTCACCGCAAAGATCAATTGCATAGGCGTGACGTCGGAGTTGATGGTCAGGCTGCGGCTCACACTCTGCCAATGGTCTACAGCAAAGATCGACGCCATAGGATCCACAGTTGTGAAGAGACCCAGACAGATGAACATGAGCCACATGGGCGCTGCCATATAGGCCATGATGCCGTGAAGGAGATGGAAACGACTAATGGGATGCAGCCCAGCGGCGCCAACCACACCGACATGCTGGAGATTTCCTTGGCACCATCGTTGATCTCGCACGACATGGTCGATCAGTGTCGGGGGTGTTTCTTCGTAGCTCCCGCCCAGCTCGGTCATGAGACGAACTTGCCATCCTGCGCGTCGTAGCAATGCAGCTTCAACAAAGTCGTGGCTCATCACAACGCCCCCAAAAGGTCCGGTGCCTTTTAGATTTGGAAGGCCTGCGGAAGTGGCAAAAGCGCGCGTGCGAATGATCGCGTTGTGTCCCCAATAATTGCTTTCGCCGGAGAACCAGGATGCGAATCCTCTTGCAAGAGTTTGTCCATAGGCAGCCGTCGCAAACTGCTGAAGGCGCCCGAAAAGCGTGTTGGTTTTGATGAGGCGAGGCACCGTTTGAATAAGGCCCACTGTTGGGTCCGAGGCCATCTCGTCGGCCAAATGACGGATGGTGCCGCCCTCCATGACGCTGTCTGCATCGAGCACGACCATCGCGTCATAAGCGCCACCCCAGCGCCGCACCCACTCTTCGATGTTCCCAGCCTTGCGACCCACATTGTCTGCACGACGTCGATAGAACAGAGACGCATCGGGCATGAGTTGCTTCGCTCTTTTGAACATCGCGAGTTCATCTGCTGCAGCGGCGCTGTCGCGCGTGTCGCTTAAAACAAAGAAGGAATATGCATGATTGCTGTCCGTTTCATTTAGGCTTTTCAGCATAGCGGTGGCATTTGCAAAGACGCGACCCGGGTCTTCATTATAGGCGGGTACGAGAAGAGCGACTTTCATTGAATTCGCGGGGCGAGGCGCTGGAATCGTGTCGCGGTTGCGCCTAAGAAAGCCAAGGATCACGTTTACGCCGGAAAGTGAAATCCAGAAGAAGTTCGCAGCAAAGAGGCTGGCAATGCCGATTTCAGATGGCGTAATGCCGCCCACAGAGAACGCCGCAAGTGTTTCGTACAGCAGCCAGAGTGTTGTGAGGGTTGCAATGAAAAAGACACTGATACGTCTCAGTGAGAGGAGCGCACGGTTTTCAGCTTGGTTTTGCTCTGCCGCAGCCGGGTCTGTGAACGGGGCATCAAAACACTGAGCCGGCATTGCCAGTGGTGCCTCAGGCGGCAAATATGTTTCTGATGCGGTCACTGACGCGTCCATCGATATAACCACTTCTCGCTGGCCTGTTTCCCATCCTGTCGCAGCGCTATGCGAAGCTCTGATGAATTCTCTTCTTGCGGATCATATTGGAAGGTCAAGCGAAGCCCTCCGGTATAAGGGTTGGCTTCAAGAACAGGAAATTGAGCGAGGCCTTTGCTGGTAAAAATTTCTGGGACAAATTTATCTACAGTCTGTGCCATGGCAAGACCATTCAGACCGTCTTGACGTGCATAGTCGATGACAACGATTTTACCGCCTTCTGGCCGTGCGCCAATACGGGTATTGATCACTTTCAGGAGACTGTTTGTGACAGGCGCGCTGTCTCGCCAAGAGAGCGTATAGGAGAACTCGTAACGCTCTCCTTTGAGGAAGGGCGCAGCGGGCCGCCAATAAGCGACAATATTGTCAAACGTTTCTGTCTCTGTTGGCAGTTCCACTAGAGTGACAGAGCCTTTGCCCCAATCGCCATGCGGTGTCACCCACGCAGAGGGGCGATCATTATAGTCGAGAGACAGATCGCCAAAATCTTCGAAGTCACGGGACCGCTGAACCAGTCCAAAGCCTTTAGGGTTTCGATCCACAAAGGCACTCTCCTGAACTCCTAAGGGGTTGGCGAGTGGTCGCCATAGCCATTCTCCCGCGCCATTGTTGACCGCCAGGCCATCTGAATCGTGCGCGCCGGAGCGGAAGTCGTCGAAACGATGTCGGTTCGTCTCGTCAAACAGGAACATGCTGGTCAGCGGCGCCAACCCAAAATTGGTGAGATCGCGGCGAGGAAACAAAACCGCCGAGACATCCATATCGGTTGTGGCGCCGGGTCGAGTCTGAAAGGTGTAGATGCCGGTAATACCGGGTGAGTCCATGAGCGCGTAAAGCGTGATGGGCTGACCCGCCTCCGCATTTCGTTGAATCCAGAAATCAGTAAAAATCGGAAACTCTTCGCCGCGCTCCTCACCAATATCAATGGCGAGCCCCCGTGCTGAGAGACCGTATACATGGCCTTTGGCAATCGCTCTGAAGTAGGAAGCGCCTTGAAAGACGAGAAACTCATCAAGTGTATCGGGTGAATTGAGCGAGCCATGAAGGCGAAACCCGGAATAGTCGCCGCCAACCTCAGAGAGGTTTTCTGGTGCGGCTTTCCCTAGGGAGAAGAAGGCTGGATCAAAGGGAACAGGGACGACCTTGCCGTCGTCGATGAGATTGATGCGCACAGGATTGTTGAGAGCCCGCCCAGGCGGGAGCAGCTGGGCCGTCACGGACTCATTGGGGGAAAGAGGCAGGGAAAGGTCAGATTTGAACCGGATTGCTCGGTGTTGATCAAACGTCAGTGACGCCCAGCGCTCACTTGTCGGGATGGCGGGCTCATATGCGCGTTCTGAAAGATATTTTGCGTGCTGGACGAGGCTTTCGTGCGTGAATGGCGCCATAGGTCGCGGCAAGGGTGTGCCGACAATGTCAGCACTGTCAGCAAACCCTCGCTGGGCAAACGGCACGCTGAGGGCTGTCGCCAATGCGACTGCGAGGACAAACGCGATATTTCTAATTCTCTTAGACATGAGCTGCCCGGTATCGCGAGGATTTGTGGAGGAAGTAAGGCAGCCGCGACCGCGGTCAAAGCCCTGGAGAATCTTCTAAAGCTTGAGATAATTTCAGGAGAAGCGGAACGCGTCGCTCGCCGATGCGGGCCGCTATCGCTGAGATCTCTGATCGCCGCCGCGCGGTATCCGTATTGTCCATAATGTCGGCTTGAAATCCCTCCAGAAAGAAACTGGGTGGCACGTCGAGTACACCTGCCGCCGCCGCAATGAGCTTAAGGCTGAGACCAGCCTCTCCCGCCTCCATCTCCTCAATATGAGGCTGCGTGACCGACAGCAGAGATGCCAGTTCAAGCGCCGAATACCCCTTTGCATTGCGGGCATGGGCAAGCCGGGAGCCAACATGTTTTTCAATTGTCGAAGCCATAGGGTCTCCGAGATGATCCTAGTTATTGAATAAATGGGGGAACATTGCCCGGTTTCTAGCATGTGAGGCCGCCATAGGCGTTCACGAGACCCTCGCTTTTGATGACAATTGCTTGTTCAAGCCCGCGCAGCTGGATTGACGCTGGCGCATAGGAAAATGTACCTATTTGAGGTGGTTTTTCGGCTTCATAAACCCGTTTTCCACTCAGCAGGCCAATGACTTACGGCGCAAGAATGAGCCGGTTTTTGACATATCTCATGTGATCTGACGTTTTGTCAGTTTATTATCTGCGCCAACACAAATAACCAAAAAAGAGGAAGCACGAGAATGGCGGACACACAGACGCTGGAAAAACCGGCCGACCAGAAAACAGAGCATTTCGACGTCCTGATCGTGGGCGCTGGGATCTCGGGCGTTGGCGCGGCGTACCACCTGAAAGAGCAGTGCCCCGACAAGAGCTTTGTCGTGTTGGAAAGTCTTGAGAGCTTTGGCGGCACCTGGCACATGCACCGCTATCCCGGCATTCGCTCAGATAGCGACCTCTATACCTTCGGATACAGATTCAAACCATGGACGGGCGCGCCGATCGCCAGTGCAGAAGAAATCTTGAATTACATGGGGGAAGTGATCGAGGAGAACAACCTTGATAACCACATCCGCTATGGTCACAAAATTACGTCAGCAAACTGGTCGTCGAAAGATCAAGTCTACGAGCTTGAAGGCGTGCGGGCAGACACCGGTGAGACAGTTCACTTCACCGCAAACTTCCTCTGGATGTGCCAAGGCTACTATCGCCACTCAGAAGGCTATACGCCAGACTGGGAAGGCATGGATGACTTTTCAGGCGAGATCGTTCACCCGCAAACCTGGCCGGAAGACCTCGACTATAAGGGGAAGAACGTCCTTGTCATTGGCTCTGGGGCAACTGCCGCGACCCTTGTTCCCGCGATCGCCGGTGATTGCAATCACGTAACCCTCCTTCAACGCTCACCTACCTATTTCATTCCGGGCCGCAATGAGAACGAGGTCGCAGACATGTTGCGGGTGCTGGACATTGACGAAAGCTGGATCCACGAGATCACCCGCAGGGCGATATTGTACAATCAGGCAGAGTTCACCAGACGTGCTTTCGACGAGCCAGAAGTGGTGAAAGAAGAACTGTTGGCAGGTGTCCGGGAATATCTCGGTCCTGACTTCGACATGGATACCCACTTCACGCCGAAATATCTGCCCTGGCGTCAGCGGATTGCCTTTGTGCCGGATGGCGACATCTTTGAAGGCGTCAAATCTGGCAAAGCCTCTATTGTGACGGATGAAATTGATCGGTTCACCAAGAAGGGCATTCTGCTGAAATCGGGCAAAGAACTTGAAGCAGATATTATTGTGACGGCGACGGGCTTCAATCTCTCAGTGCTGGGAGATATCGACTTCAGCATTGATGACAAGCCGCTTAACTTCGCCGACACGGTGACCTATCGCGGCATGATGTTTACGGGCGTACCCAACCTAGTTTGGATCTTCGGTTATTTTCGCGCGAGCTGGACATTGCGTGTGGATATTCTGGGTGATTTTGTTGCCCGCCTGCTCAATCACATGAAGAAAAAAGGTGTTAAGAGCGTTACGCCTGTCTTGCGCGAAGAGGACGAGGATATGGAGCTTTTGCCGTGGATGGACCCGGAAAACTTCAATCCTGGCTATCTGATGCGCTCAATGCATCTCCTGCCGAAACGGGGCAACAAGGCAGAATGGCAGCATACCCAGGACTATTGGGCGGAGAAGGATGAGCTGCCAAAGATTGATCTGGATGATCCAATCTTCGACTACAAGTAAAGCGGCATCGCCGTCTTAGAAAGACCTATATGAGATTATGGTCTATCCGGTTTACCCTCCTCCGTGGATCGAATCGCGGGGGAGGGTTTTTCGTGGACGAGCAGAAAAACGGGTCATCTGAGAAGAATGCCCAGGGAAAAGTCTTCCATCACGAGGGGGAAAACCTCCCGACCCATGGACACCATGATGAGGAAACGCTTAAAGAAGACGTCGTTCGGCTTTATTGGCGTGCGAATCTGAGACTCCTTGGCGGCTTGCTCGTCATTTGGTTTGTCGTTTCGTTTGGTTTTTCCATCCTCTTCGTAGATGCACTCAATCAATATTCCCTCTTCGGATTTAAGCTCGGCTTCTGGTGGGCTCAGCAGGGGTCCATCTACGTGTTCGTGGCATTGATTTTTGTCTATGTCGTGCAGATGAAACGCATTGAACGCCGCTTTGGCGTCGACGACGACTAGGGGACGATCATGAGCACAGCAATGTTGACCTATCTTTTCGTGGGCGCGTCTTTCACGCTCTATATCGGCATCGCCATTTGGTCGCGGGCCGGAACAACGAAGGAATTCTACGTCGCTGGCGGCGGCGTGCATCCGATCGCAAATGGTATGGCGACGGCGGCCGACTGGATGAGTGCTGCGTCCTTCATTTCCATGGCAGGTATCATTGCTTTCCTAGGATATGATGGGTCAGTTTACCTCTTGGGCTGGACAGGAGGTTATGTGCTTCTTGCACTTCTCCTCGCCCCCTACCTTCGCAAGTTCGGACAATTCACCGTCCCGGATTTCATCGGAGAGCGCTACTATTCCAAGGCCGCCCGGATCGTGGCTGTCATCTGCCTGATCTTTATCTCATTCACCTATGTCGCTGGACAGATGCGCGGCGTTGGAATTGTGTTTTCGCGCTTTCTCGAAGTCGACATCACTGTGGGCGTGATCGTGGGAATGGGGGTTGTCTTTGTCTATGCGGTGCTCGGCGGGATGAAAGGCATCACCTATACGCAAGTTGCGCAATATTGTGTGCTGATTTTCGCCTACATGGTGCCTGCAATCTTTATCTCACTCCTGATCACCGGAAATCCCGTGCCACAATTGGGGCTTGGTGCAACAGTAGCCGATGGGTCAGGGCTCTCTGTACTCGCAAAGCTGGATAAAACCTTACTGGACTTAGGTTTCGGTCCCTATACGGAGGGCTCAAAGGCGACCATCGACGTATTCGCCATCACCATGGCGCTTATGGTGGGGACGGCCGGTCTGCCTCACGTCATCGTGCGGTTTTTCACGGTACCGAAAGTGTCAGATGCTCGCCTGTCCGCGGGCTATGCACTCATTTTTATTGCGCTTCTCTATACGACGGCGCCGGCTGTGGCTGCCTTCGCCCGCCTCAACTTCGTCGAGACCATCAACAATACAAGCTATGCAGAAGCACCCGGCTGGTTCAAAAACTGGGAAGAGATCGGCCTTATCGGTTGGATCGATAAAAATGAAGACGGGGTTATTCAATATGCAGCGGGCGCCGCTTTTGCGGGCAGCCCAACGTACAGCGACGAAAACGGCGCGAATGGTGAACGTCGTTTGACCAATGCACCGACAGACAGCACCAATGAAGTCTACGCTGACAGAGATATCTTTGTTCTCGCCAATCCGGAGATCGCAAGCCTGCCGGGCTGGGTCATTGCACTTGTTGCGGCTGGTGGTCTCGCCGCAGCCTTGTCGACTGCGGCGGGGCTTCTCCTTGTCGTCTCGACATCGATATCTCACGACCTGCTAAAGAAAACGCTGATGCCAGACATTACAGAACGCCAGGAGCTACTCTATGCCCGCATTGCCGCGGCGGTGGCGATCGGTGTTGCGGGATATCTGGGAATTAATCCGCCGGGATTTGTGGCTCAGGTGGTGGCGTTTGCTTTTGGTCTGGCGGCCGCGTCCCTGTTCCCGGCAATCCTCCTTGGCATCTTCGTGAAGAGGATGAATAAGGAGGGGGTGATCGCCGGCATGCTGACCGGTCTCTTGTTCACCTTCGCCTATATCGTGTTCTTCAAATTCGTGTCGCCAGAGCTCAATAGCTCCGAAAACTGGCTGTTTGGCATTTCGCCGGAAGGGATCGGAACCATCGGAATGGTGTTGAACTTCCTTGTTGCCTTCTCCGTCAGTCGTGTGACGAGTGCGCCGCCAGCTTACATTCAGGACCTCGTTGACGATATCCGCATGCCGACCGGTGCAGGGGTCGCGCACAAGCATTAAGCCGCAGCTTCTGAGAGTTGGTTAACAAGAGATCGGCGCGGTGCCACCCACAGGCCTGGCACCGCGTCTCTCTTTTGCCGATATAGGTCTGTTGCGGCCATAATTTCCCTGCTATGAGAGGCCACTTGGCCGCACGCGCGGCGCCGCACGAAGGAAGAAGAATGGGCAAGTCGGCATTGATCACCGGCATCTCGGGACAGGATGGGGCATATCTTGCACGCCTGCTCGTGGATAAGGGGTACAAGGTTTATGGGGCGCAGCGCCGAGGCGCGAGCCTCAATACAGCGCGCCTTGAAGAGCTGGGTGTTTTGGACGATATCGAAGTCGTCCCTTTTGAGTTGTTGGAATACGCAAATATTTCAAGCGTTCTGAACCAGGTCGCGCCTGACGAAGTTTACAATTTGGCGGCTCAGAGCTTTGTAGGAACATCTTTTGACCAGCCATTGTACACAGGTGATGTCGATGGGATGGGCGTCCTTCGAATGCTGGAAGTTTTACGCTCTATGGGAAGCAAGGCGCGTTTCTACCAGGCCTCGACGTCTGAGATGTTCGGCAAGGTGAAAGAGACACCTCAGAACGAGGAAACGCCTTTCCATCCAAGAAGCCCCTATGCTGTTGCCAAGCTTTATGCGCACTGGATTGTGGTGAACTATCGCGAGAGCTACGACATGTTCGCTGCGTCTGGGATCCTGTTCAATCATGAGTCTCCTCTGCGTGGAGCCGAATTTGTGACCCGCAAAGTGACGCTTGCCCTCGCACGCATCGTGTTGGGAGAACAAGATGTTCTTAGTGTGGGCAATGTTGAGGCGGAACGAGATTGGGGATTCGCGGGAGATTATGTCGAGGGCATGTGGCGCATGCTTCAGCAGGACACAGCTGATGATTTTGTCTTGGCGACAGGACATAAAACAAAGGTGCGGGATTTCATCACCGCTGCGGCAAAGGCTCTTGATCTTAGTCTGGAGTGGGACGGCGAAGGTGAAAAGACGACGGCCAGAGACACCAAGTCTGGCAAGGTGATTGTCAAGGTTGATCCGCAATTCTTCCGTCCGGCAGAAGTCGAACTTCTATTAGGCGACGCCACGAAAGCAAAAAACAAGCTTGGCTGGGAACCAACGGTCCAACTCGATGAGCTCACCGACATGATGGTGCGAGCAGACTATGATCGCATCAAAACGGGGTCGCTAAAATTCTGACCAGATAGCCGCAGATGGCTATCGCATCAATTGTCTATAGCCAATAGAAAAGGCGTTTTCCAGGAAACCGGAAAGCGCCTTCTCTGTTTGGGACGCGCTCAATACTTCCTCGCCGGTTGCAATTGCCCCAACAAAACCCTGCGTGTGCCAATGCCCCGGTATTGGTGCCTCAGGCAGGGTTGTGGAATCCAGATGAGGCCACGGATTTACGTAGAAATAGGGTTGGTCGTAGTTCTCATCTCCCGGTGACATGCCCACACCAATGCCTTTGGCTGTTTCGGAATCACCGTCTTCCAGGCTGACATAGGTGGCTATGTCGAAATGATGAGGCCAACACCGCACAGGACTGGGGCCTGGCTTCAATTCGGCATGGTCTGCCGCGAGCCTTTTGAAGGCACTGTCGGCCAGCTCGAACCAAGCGGCAATCGATCTGAGGCCATCCGGGAGCGTGTCGGGAATTTTTGAGATCGCCGCGACATCGCCCGGAAGGTCATACGGGAGTGTCACATCGGCGGCGGGCTTTAGAGCGACGCTGTTAAGTGCATCGTCAAGCCAGGCCGCAGCTTCGGCAAGGGTGTGGCCGGTGAGTGGGTACGCCGACGCGCCCGTTGCACTGTCGATAAGGCTGAGTTCGAAGGGAACGAGCGAGAGGCCAACATAAACTTCGCCATTGGCGCCGGGAAGGGGCTGGCTCACAAACCCTTGTGCCTCACCATCCCAGCTAAGATTGGAGTGGCTGTCATCGGGCGATGCTGTCAGATTGGCCCGGGCTGCTTTTGTCAGAAGCTGTGCAGCGGCGTGGGCAACAGCACGGGCAGAAGAAAGTTCGGTTGGCTGCGTCGTTCTGAGTATGGGCTCATTGGACATGGTCTATTTCACTCCGCCATAGGCAACACCAGAGAGATCGGACATTTCACGTTTCCAGGTGGTCAGATCTTCCTGAGAAAATTGCGACAGGTGAGAGTGACCGCAGGCGCGTGCCATCACCTTCATGAGCTCTGTGGAAGCGTCGAAGAAATTTTTGAGTTGATGCGCTGATTTCTCAATGACGAGACGATTTACGAGGTGGGGCTTTTGCGTTGCTATGCCGACGGGACAATTATTCGTATGGCACGCCCGCATAGCTATGCAGCCAATCGCCTGCATGGCGGAATTGGAGATGGCAATTGCGTCTGCTCCAAGCGCCAGCGCCTTCACAAAGTCCGCCGGCTTCCGAAGCCCACCCGTGATCACCAATGTCACATTCCTACGCCCGGCCTGATCAAGGTGTTTGCGGGCCCGGGCGAGTGCCGGAATGGTCGGCACAGAAATATTGTCGCGGAAGATGATGGGGGCTGCACCGGTGCCACCACCACGACCATCGAGGATCACATAGTCCACGCCGACCTCAAGTGCCGCATCAATATCGTTTTCGATGTGTTGTGCAGAAAGTTTGTAGCCGATCGGAATGCCGCCGGTTCGTGACCGTACTTCGTCTGCAAATTCTTTGATTTGCGAAACTTCTGTCCAGTCAGGAAACCGCGGAGGGGAAATGGCAGACACGCCTTCATTGAGGCCCCTGACTTCCGCAATTTTCCCCTTCACCTTATTTCCAGGAAGATGGCCACCAGTGCCGGTTTTCGCCCCCTGGCCACCTTTGAAGTGGAAGGCCTGAACTTTATTGAGCTTGTCCCACTCAAAGCCGAAGCGGGCCGAAGCCAGTTCGTAGAAATAGCGGGAATTGGCCTGTTGCTCTTCAGGTAACATGCCGCCCTCACCAGAGCAGATCCCTGTCCCGGCAAGTTCGGCTCCGCGTGCAAGCGCTACTTTGGCGGGCTCAGAAAGCGCACCAAAACTCATGTCGGAAACCATCAAAGGGATCTCGAGCGTCAGCGGTTTCTGCGCGTTAGGACCGATGACCACCTCTGTTCCGACTTCGTCTTCGTCCAGCAATGGCGGCTTGTGAAGTTGTGCTGTGAGCAGTTGGATGTCATCCCAGTCAGGAAGCTCAACGCGGGGCACGCCCATGGCATCGACGACCCCATGATGACCGGTTTTGGACAGCCCATCTTTTGCATATTGTTGAATGAGCCCGTTATAGGGCTCCTCTTGCGTGCCATGGCTGGTATCGGCATAGAGGCCGAGATATTCATCACGGTTGAACGGCTGAGGGTTCTTTTCCGCCCAGGCGGTGACTTCTTCCTCATCAACATAGACTTTGCCGCCTTTCACCCAGGAGGTGAATTTTTCAAGAGCTTCAGAATTGTTGTATTCGGAAACGCCTGTGTCGAGCCGATAGTCCCAGTTGTGAACGCCGCATATGAGGTTGTCATTGTCATCGACAAAACCATCGGACATGAGAGCGCCACGGTGGAGACACCGTCCGTAAAAAACCGAGATTTCTTTGTCGAACCGAACGATCACAAGATCAACTGTGTCCACAAGCGCATAATGCGGTTCCCGGTCTTTCAAATCATCAAGTTTGGCGATCGCTACTTTTTTCATCACGGGTCCTGTCAGTGAGTTAGGTATCGTCGGTTACCAGCGGCTTGGCTGAGTGAGTAATGGGTTCGGCCTCGGGACATTTGCCCTTAGATCCAACATGAGCGCCGTACCATCGCGCGGCGGGCAAGGCGGAGAGGCCATGAAGAAAAGCGCTGATCCATACTGCATTGATCGCGATGTAGAGAATAGGTTCGCCTAGTTCCATATCGATCTGCTGGACAATCAAGAGCGCAAAAAGCGCCGTGGCGAGACCTCGGGGGCCGAACCAGCCAAAGAACAAGCGTGTGGTCGTCGACGCGTCAGTGCCGATGAGTGAAAGCCAAATGGCAAGCGGACGCACGACAAATAGACTGACGAGGATAAGAGCGAGTGTAGACCAGGTAAGGTGTTGGATTGCTTCTGGTACGAGCGCAGCACCGAGCAGGAAGAAAGCCGCCCATGTCAGGAGTTGGCCTTCGCTTTCTGTAAATTCATAGATGAACTTACAGCGTCCCTTCACCACATTGCCGAAGCAGAGCCCCGCGACGAACGCGGAGATGAAACCATTGCCATCGACGAGTGTCGCCGCGAGATAGGCAGCGCCTGCCAGAGCGATGGCCCCGACGCCTTCATAGGTATCAGAGGTGAAGTCATGGGATTTCGCCCAAATCAAGACCCGTCCACCGAGATACCCCATAGCGATCCCGACAAGCGGCCCAAGGACCAGCTGTTTGGCGCCGAAAAGAGCCCAGTCGACGCCGTTCTGGTCCATGGCTTCCGCCGTCAGGCTCGCAAAGAGGAGGATCGCCGGCAGTGCAATACCGTCATTTAGTCCGCTCTCAACGGTGAGCGCGCGGCGGGGGCGTTCTGGCACATCCGGATTGGTGACAACGGCCTGACCAAGAGCTGCATCGGTCGGCGCCAGTATGGCAGCCATGAGAACAAGCGCCACAAGTGGCCATCCGGGCAGAAACGGCGCCGCCGCGAGCGTGCCCAAGGCAATGGTGAGGGGCAATCCGATCAACAACATGCGCTGCGGCCAGACATGCCTTTCTTTCAAGGCCTCGAGATCGATTTGCGAGGCATCGAGGAAGAGCAGAATAACCAACGCAATTTCAGCGACGAGGTGAAGAGTTTCTTCCGCATCTCCATGAAGCATCATGCCTGAATGAGAGAGGAGGAAGCCAAAGCTCAAAAAGACCATCGGTGCCGTGATGACGGTGGTCGTCAACCGCTTGGCGATCATCGTATAGCCCATCGTAAAGACGGCAGCGATCAAGAGCACCGAAGTCATATACCCCCCAGAAAGTCTGCGAGGGCGCAGACCCTCATCAAACTAGAGCAAACAGGCTACACGGATAGGACGGGCCGCGAAATCACGACGGTGGGGGTGCCTGATCACATTTTCTCGCAAACCTGTGGGAAACAGTGTTTGCAGGGTGTTTTGGGAGCGGAATGCTCATAAAAAAGGCTGTTCCTCAGGAACAGCCTTTTTGTCACTTTGACGCTTGATGTTAGGTTTCAAGCTTAAGCAGCTTCTTTTGCTGTCTCTTGTTTTGCAGCCGACCCTGTCGCACGAGAGAACGTCATCGTTCCGTCTTCCACCTTGCCATATCCAAGCGTCACGATATCAAGCGCATAGTTCTGGTGCTGTTTCCAAGGCGCGTTGGCGCCCTGCTTTGGAAGAATGCCCTGAGCGCGTTGAATATAGCCTGAAGAGAGGTTCAGCCATGGTTCTTCTTCCATGCTGTCATCTTCCAGCACTGGCATGCACTGCTGCGTGCCTGTTTTATCCATGTGGTTGATCAGACGTGCGACGTAGCCGCAAGTGAGGTCACACTTCAATGTCCAGGATGCGTTCGTGTACCCGAAGGATGAAGCCAGGTTTGGCACATTGGAATACATGATGCCTTTATAGCTGATCGTATCGGCGAAGTTCACGGGCTTGCCATCGACGCTCACTGTCATGCCACCCAGAACTTCGAGCTTCAGACCTGTGGCGGAGACAACAAGATCCGCTTCAAGTTCTTCGCCAGATGAAAGCTTGATACCTGTTTCGGTAAACGTATCGATTGTGTCTGTGACGACCGACGCGGTACCTGCATTAATGGCATCGAACATGTCCCCATTGGGGACCAGGCAAAGACGCTGATCCCAGGGATTGTATGTTGGTGTGAAGTGTTTCTCCACATCATAGTCTGGCCCAAGCGCTTCGCGGACCTGGCCAAGCAACAGGTCTTTGACTTTGCCAGGGGCTCTCTTGCAGAGATTGAAGAAATACATACCCAGAAGCACATTCTTCCAGCGTGTTATCCCGTAGGCGAGCTTTGCTGGCAGGTTGCGACGCAGGAAGTTTGCAATCGCATCCTGTGAAGGACGTGCAGCCATATAGGTTGGCGAACGTTGAAGCATGGTGACATGCTTCGCTTCCCCAGCCATCTCCGGGATGAGTGTAACGGCAGTTGCCCCCGACCCGATCACCACCACGTTTTTGTCTTTGTAGACAATGTCGTCAGTCCACTTTTGCGGGTGAACAAAACGCCCTTTGAAATCATCTACCCCAGCGAAGTCCGGCGTGTAGCCTTCTTTGTAGCTGTAATAACCGCTGCACATGAACAGGAAGTTGCAGCTCATCTGGATCATCTCGCCGTCGCGTTCAACATCCAGCGTCCATTGAGCATCTGCTGTCGACCACGCGGCGTTTTTCACCATGTGGTTGTAACGGATCTTTTTGTCGATGCCGTTTTCAGTCGCCGTTTCTTCCAGGTATTTCAGAATGGACGGGCCATCAGCAATTGCCTCGGCGTCGCGCCAGGGTTTGAAGGAGTAGCCCAGCGTGTACATGTCGGAGTCTGAGCGGATGCCAGGATACTTAAACAAATCCCAGGTGCCGCCCATCGTATGGCGGCCTTCGAGAATGACATAATCCTTGTTCGGGCAGTCCTTTTGCAGGTGATAGCCCGCGCCAATTCCGGAAATTCCAGCACCGACCACTACAACATCAATATGTTCCATTCGTGCGCATTCCTATAAAATGACAAATTATCAGTTTGGCGGACCATAGCACGAATCTAGGGTGTTGAAGCAAGGGGTCAAAAATGACCGAAATGAGCGGTTTTTGAGATGCAGCGCTCGACTTGGACCCGAAAAACCTCGATTCGAGCACGCTTTGCAGAGGTCTTTTGCGGTGGTGTGAGAGCGAAATGAGTGAGCTGATGAAGCGATGCCGCTACGGAAGCTTGGGCCTTTGAAGGCGCGTTTGAATTGTCCAATCTCTTGTGATGAACTCCGCCCGCGTCGCGATGGGCGGCGGCAGGAAAGTCGGAGGCAGGTACATGAAACTCTACCATTGCAAGGGCGCACGATCGGTTCGTCCGCTCTGGACATTGGAGGAAATGGGCCTCAACTATGAATTGGAGTCGATGAAATTCCCGCCTCGGTTCCTGCGTGATGGCTACACAGACCTCAACCCCATCGGAACTGTGCCCTACTTCGTTGACGGCGATGTTGAGATGACAGAGTCCGCAGGCATCTCGCAATACCTTGTAGATGTGCATGGACCATCGGACATCGGCCTGAAGCCCGGCGACAAAGACTATGGAGCCTATCTCAACTGGCTCCATCGAAGCGATGCAACGCTGACATTCCCGCAGACAATTGTGTTGCGCTACACGCAGCTGGAACCGGAGGAACGCCGGATCAAGCAAGCCGCAGACGATTATGCGCAATGGTTCTTCTCGCGCCTCAAGTCGGTAGAGCTGGCGACCGCAGATCGCGAGTACCTGTGTGCCGGTCGGTTTACCATTGCTGATATTTGTGTGGGCTATGCCCTCTACCTGGCAGACACTTTGGGCTTCCGCGACGGCTTCAAGGCCAACACAGAAGAATACTACGCCCGTCTGACTGAGCGCCCCGCGTTCAAACGTGCCATCGAACTATAGAGAAGCAAGGATCTGTCATGAGCGCGATCAGTGAAAAAGAACTAAGCGACTACCGCAACGAAGCCGCTGCCTGGTTTGCAGAGAATACAATTGCCGATCCCGGCTTCATGCTCCCGCTTACCTTCATGGAAGTAGGAACAGACCAGCAATTTGAGTTCCTGCGTGAATGGCAGAACAAAGTCTATGAGGCAGGCTATCTGGGTGCTGCCTGGCCAAAAGCATATGGCGGTGGCGGCCTCGACCAGAAGTTCCAGACCATTGCGACGGAAGAAATGGCAAAGGCCAACGGGCCCATCATGCTAAACGCCATCGGCCTCAATTGGGCTGGCCCCCTCATCCTGGACATGGGTACCGAAGAAGAGCGCAACCGTTACATCAAAGGCATTCTGTCCGCAGAGGACATCTGGTGTCAGGGTTTCTCAGAGCCGGAAAACGGATCTGACCTCGGTAACGCCCAAACCAAAGCCGTGCGCGATGGTGATGACTGGGTGCTGAACGGTTCAAAAATCTGGACGACCCAAGGCAACTACGCCAAGTACATGATCCTGCTGGCACGAACCAACCCAGATGCGCCGAACAAATATGCGGGGCTTAGCTTCTTCCTGTCGCCTATGCATGTTGATGGGGTTGAGACTGTACCTATTCGTAAGCTCACCGGTGAGTATGGCTTCACACAAACCTTCTTTACCGACGCGCGCATACCCGGCGACTGCCTCATGGGCGAAGAGGGTGAAGGATGGCGTGTTGCCATGCGCACACTGGAATATGAGCGTGGTGTAAGGGGTGGGCAGCCCGGTGGGTATGTCATGCGCGCGTCAGACCCGTTTGAGATTGTAGAGCTTGCGCGAAAGGCAACACGCGGCGGCAAGCCTGCCTTGGAAGATCCTGTTATCAAAGATCAACTCATCCAACTGATGATTGAAGCGCGGGCGCTTCAGCTGAACTCCAAACGCGGGCACATTCAGCCTCTGGTTCAAGACAAACCTGCGTCTCTTGCGCTCTCAAGCAAGCTTATGGCGACGGAATTTATGCGCCGACTGAATGAATTTGCGATCACCTTGCAAGGCCAACGTGGTGCCTACTATGTGGGTGAACCGGATGCCTATGACAAAGGTCTCTGGCAGCGTGCCTATCTTAACTCATTCTCTGCGACTATCGGGGGCGGCACCTCGCAAATCCAGCGCAACATTATCGGTGAGCATGTGCTCGGCCTGCCAAAAAGCTGAACCGGGTTGAAGGAACAATAATATGACAAAACGGGCAACCATCGGTTTTAGTGAAGAGCAGGCACAGCTACTCGACGTAGCGACGACTTTCTGTCGCGATAAGTCACCGATCGAAAAAGTCCGCTCCTTGCTGGAAGACGAGCGGGGATATGACGAGGCGATCTGGTCAGAGATGGCGGAACTCGGCTGGCTCGCGATTGCCGTGCCGGAAGAATTTGGCGGCATTGGTCTGGGGATGGCCGAAGTCGTGCCTGTTGTTGAACAAATGGGCCGGACCATGATGGCGGGACCATTTGTGAGCACGACACTCGCTGCACAAGCAATTCTGTTAGCCGGAACAGACGGCCAGAAACAAAAACATCTGGCCGATCTTTGTGCGGGGACGAAGGCCACCCTTGCGCTGAGTGAACCCCATGGTGACTGGGATCTCGGGCATGTCGAATGCGCAGCAGAGCGCACAGGAGATACGCTCAAGCTCTCAGGGCGTAAAACCTTCGTGGAAAACGCGGAGACTGCAGACCTTCTTCTCGTTTCAGTATCTCTCGATGGCGCACCAGCACTTGTGGTAGTCGAGCGATCTGCTCTTCCTGAAGGTGCGCTCCGCCGCGAGGTGGTGATTGACGAAACACGCCGCTCCTATCAAGTGACCTTTGATGGTGTCGAGGTTTCCACTGATGGGCTGCTGGATCCCGCACTCACCAGTGCCGCGCTTACGCATGTGGATCTTTGTGCCTCACTATTGCTCTCTGCTGAAATGTGCGGCGCTGCAGCCAGCTGTATCGACTACACGGTCGACTATCTTCAGACGCGTAAGCAGTTTGGCAAGAAGATCGGATCTTATCAGGCGTTGAAACATCCGATCGTGGATGCCCATGTGGGGTATGAACAGGCGCGCTCCCATCTCTATTGCGCAGCGTTTAACTTCACGCAACAGGGCGAAGGGGAAGTCGCAACACGGATCGCGAAAGCCCAGGCTGGCGATGCGCTCTCCTTTGCAGCCGATCGAGCCATCCAGTTCCACGGTGGTTTTGGCTTCACCCATGATTGCGATGCACAACTCTATCGCCGTCGCTCGCTCTGGTGCGAAAACCAGCACGGCGACGCTGCCTATCAGCGGGCGAAGCTCGCAGACCTGCTTCTTCAATAGGCGGCTTCCGCATTGACGTAGCGTTTCTGGGCATGTTCAGCCGCGGGCAGGATGCTGCACGAATTTGCACGTCAATGTTGGTTGCCGGATGAGGTTCCTTGGTCCATTTCTATAAGGAATGGGCGCCACCTGGGGGCGCGATAAGGGAGGAACATCATGTCCGGCACTGACCGCTATCCACATCTTTTTGCACCGCTTGATCTGGGCTTCACCAAGATTAAGAACCGGGCCCTCATGGGGTCGATGCATACCGGGCTTGAGGAACGCGAAGATGGGCATCTGCGCATGGCAGCGTTCTTCGCCGAACGCGCCCGCGGTGGTGTTGGCATGATCATCACCGGCGGCATCTCACCCAATGAAGAGGGGGGGCTGGGTGCGAAGCTCTCAACGTCGGAAGAAGCAGCGCGCCACAAAGTGATTACTGACGCGGTGCATGCAGCAGACCCGGACACCAAAATCTGCATGCAAATCCTGCATACCGGTCCCTTGGCGCCACATGACAGGTGTGTCGCGCCATCGCCTGTCCGTTCTCGCATTGCCCGCTTTGTGCCCAACGAACTTGACGAGGAAGGCATCGAAAAGCAGATCGCAGACCACGCGAACTGTGCAGCACGCGCCAAAGAAGCCGGTTATGACGGTGTTGAAGTGATCGGCTCGGCCGGATATCTGCTCTCGACCTTTCTCGTAGAAAAAACCAACCTGCGCACCGATCAGTGGGGCGGCACATATGAAAATCGAATGCGCTTCCCGCTGGAAGTCGTTCGCCGCATCCGCGCGACTGTAGGTGACGACTTCATTCTGATCTTCAGAATTGCCGCCATGGATATGCTGCAAGGCGGGATGTCATGGGAAGAGGTCGTTCAACTCGCCAAAGAGTTGGAGAAAGCAGGCGTCAGTATCATTTCCACCCACTTCACCTGGCATGAAAGCGCCGTGCCGACAATTGCGACAATGGTGCCGCGCGCGGCCTTCACCAGTGTGACGGGCCGCCTCCGCAAGGAAGTCAACGTGCCGTGCATCACGTCTAACCGCATCAACATGCCCGATGTCGCTGAGGAAGTTCTTGTGAACGGCGATGCAGACATCGTCTCCATGGCCCGTCCTATGTTGGCGGATGCAGAGCTTGTTAAAAAAGCCGCTGAAGGCCGGGAAGATGAAATCAACACCTGCATTGGCTGCAATCAGGCCTGTCTGGATCACACCTTCGGTGGCAATCAGGAAGTGTCCTGTCTGGTGAATCCGCGAGCCTGTCATGAAACGCTACTGAAATACGAACCGGCAAAAGCGCAAAAGAACATTGCGATTGTAGGTGCCGGACCTGCAGGACTTGGCTATGCGACGGTGGCGGCTGAACGCGGGCACAAAGTGACACTCTATGATTCAGCTTCGGAGATTGGTGGACAGTTCAATTTGGCGAAACGCATTCCCGGCAAGGAAGAGTTTTACGAGACGCTTCGCTATTACAGCAAGATGATCGACGTACATGGCATTGATCTGCGTCTCAACACGCGTGTCTCGACCGGCATGCTTCAGAACGAAAACTACGACGAAATCGTTGTAGCGACGGGCATTGAACCGCGCACCCCTGATGTAGAAGGCATCGATCATCCCAAAGTCGTGCGCTATGTGGATGTCATTACCGGTAAGGCCAAGGTGGGCAAGAAGGTCGCGATCATGGGCGCTGGTGGTATTGGGTTTGATGTCGCAGAGCTCATCACCCATGAAGGAAAATCCAGCGCACTTGATATTGATGTCTTCGCGAAGGAATGGGGTGTCGATTTTGAGAACCATCCCCGTGGGGGGGTAACTGGCGTGGAGCCTGTCATTACGAAGTCAGACCGCGAAGTTATGCTTCTTCAGCGCAAGACTTCCTCCGTTGGGCGGGGCCTAGGCAAAACAACGGGATGGACACATCGACTGACACTGGCGCGTCGAGGCGTGAAAATGATGAACGGCGTGGAATATTTGCGCATCGACGATGAGGGCCTGCATGTGCTCATTCAAAATGATCCACAGACGCTGGATGTGGATACGGTCATCGTCTGCGCAGGGCAGGAACCGCTGCGGACACTCTTTGATGAACTGGAAGCGACAGGCGCAAAAGTGAGCCTCGTGGGCGGTGCTTATGAAGCCATGGAGCTGGATGCGAAGCGTGCAATCAACCAGGCAAGCTATCTCGCTGCCGCAGTCTAAACACGTTTTTGCTGTCGGTGAGTGCTTGCGGCAGAACCCGGAACCATGGGAGGTTTGAAACCTTCAGGTGGAGTGGTCGGGGAGCGCCTCATGCCGGTTTTTGAGCCGACATCAATCGAAATTCTGTTTTGGGAAGCACTGGCACTGATCGTGGCAGCCTGCGTCTTCGCGCCTCTTTTTCGCGCTCTGAAACTGGGCGCCATTTTAGGCTATTTGGCGGCTGGCTTAGCTGTTCAGGTAACGCTGTCTCTAAGCTTCTCCGCCCACCCTGAAGACCTTCTCCATTTTGCCGAGTTTGGCGTCGTTCTGTTTCTCTTTGTCATCGGCTTGGAGCTCAAACCCTCAACGCTCTGGGACATGCGCCGAGACATATTTGGACTAGGTCTGTTTCAAATGCTGGGCTGTGGAGCGGTATTGGCCGTTCCAGCCTTGTTGCTGGGGTTTTCTGTGCCCGTGGCCGTGGCAATCGGCCTGGGTCTGGCGCTTTCGTCAACCGCCCTCGTGATGCAACTGCTGGAAGAACGCGGGGACAGAAGCACGACCTATGGGAGGAAGAGCTTCTCGATTCTCCTGTTTCAGGATTTGGCCATCGTGCCACTTCTACTCCTTGTGGCGGTCCTGGCACCTGCCAGCACTGAACTGGGGGTTCAGGAAAGCCTCACCCGTCTTCTGTTTGCCTTCTTGGCGATTGCCGGGCTCATTGTCCTGGGCCGGTATTTGCTCAACCCAATGTTCCGACTGCTTGCCCAAACCGGCATGCCAGAAATCACAACTGCTGGGGCTCTGGGCGTTGTCATTATGGCAGCGCTGCTGATGGACCTGGTGGGTATGTCCTATGCGATGGGCGCCTTCATAGCCGGCGTCATGCTGGCGGAATCGGAGTACAGGCACGAGATTGAGGCAGACATTGAGCCTTTTCGCGGACTCTTCCTCGGTCTCTTTTTTATGGCCGTGGGACTTTCGCTGGACCTTGGTGCGGTGGCCGCCAACATATGGATTATTTTTGGCGCTGTACCGCTGACAATGGCGGCCAAGGCTGCTGTGATTTATTCCCTGGCGCGCGGCACAGGCAGCGATCATTCAACGTCGATCAAGACAGCTTTCATCCTGCCACAACATGGCGAGTTTGGATTTGTCCTGTTTGCCGCGGCTTCGACGGCGGGCCTGTTTACCGACGAACTCGCCTCAATCCTGATTGCAATTGTGACCGTATCCATGGCGGCGTCGCCGCTTTTTGAGAAATTGGGGCTTTTGTTCATGAGGGAACAGCCCCCAGAGGAGATGGATGAGGACTATTCCAGCGCATCAGCCAATATACTGATGATCGGATTTGGCAGGTTTGGGCAGATCGTTGCGCAACCACTCTTTGGAAGAGGGTGCAACGTCACGATCCTCGATGCGGACGTGCACCGGGTTAATGAGGCGAAGAAGTTCGGGTTCGCCGTTCACTTTGGCGATGGGACAAGGCGCGATGTCTTGCGTGCAGCTGGAGCTGGGAAGGCAGACATCATTCTGGTCTGTATAGACAATGCGGCGTCTGCAAATCAGATCGTGGATCTGGCAAAGTCCGCATTCCCGCATGCGAAGCTCTTCGTGCGTTCGTGGGATCGTGCGCACTCGATTGAGCTCCGGCGAAATGAGGTGGACTTCGCCGTACGTGAGACATTCGAATCTGCCCTACGGATGGGGTCCTTCGCATTGGAGGCGCTCGGAACGACGACGGAAGAGGCCGGGGAGATCATTGCCGACATCCGTCAACGTGATCGGATGCGTTTGACGGAGCAGGCCGCAGGTGACATGCGGTCGGGCATGGAGCGGCTGCATGTACAGGCGGTTAAGCCCGAACCGCTCCCCCGCGGGGATTGAGTTAGAAATAAATGTGGCCGCGACCGCGCCACACTTTGGGAGATAGATGATAGATGCGAACTGTTCTAGCGACAATTGGAAGCCTGTTGGCGGTGGTATTGTTGGCCGCCTTTTCTGTCATTCTTCTGCGCGCTGAAGCAGACGCACCGCCCCCAGCTGATACCGCTCCCTTGATCGCGCAGGCAGACAAGTACGAAGTCACGATCCATCGTGATGGCTTTGGCATTCCCCATATCTACGGCAAGACAGATCCGGATGTGGCTTTCGGCTTGGCCTTTGCGCATGCGGAAGATGACTTCGCGACCATCCAGGAGGTTGCGATTGCCTCTAGAGGACAGCTGGCGGCAATCAAGGGGATCGACGCTGCTGTCACGGACTATCTCGTGCATCTATTGCGCGTGTGGGAAGCGGTCAACGCCAAATATTACACGCATGTATCGCCTGAAGCCCGCGCATTGGCGGAAGCCTATGCAGACGGTGTGAATTATTATGCAGCACTTAACCCCGATGAGGTTGAGGCGGGTCTTTTGCCAATGACCGGCAAGGATGTGGTCGCAGGCTTCACTTTTAAGGCGCCGTTCTTCTACGGTATGCAGAACCACATCCTCGAACTTTTCGAACCAGAGCGAAAACGTGAAATTTCGATGGGCCCGGAAAATGCATTCCTGCTGACCGATGAAGCGTTTGCCCATGCAGGGTCCAACGGATTTGCTGTTGCACCGTCAAGGTCAGCAGATGGAAAAACCCGACTGCTTGTTAATTCGCACCAACCGTACAAAGGGCCGGTTGCCTGGTATGAAGCGCGCTTGAAAAGCGAAGAGGGGTGGGACGCCGTCGGCGGGGTTTTCCCGGGATCGCCTCTCATGCTCCATGGGCATAACCGCCGGGTCGGGTGGGCCTCAACCGTCAATAAGCCCGACCTTGTCGACACCTATGTCCTCACGGTGAACCCCGACAATCCTGATCAGTATCGATTAGACGACGAATGGCGCGATTTCGAGAAGACCAGCGTCGATATAAAGGTAAAGCTCTGGGGGCCGTTCTGGTGGACCGTCTCGCGCGACGTTGAATATTCCGAGCATGGACCTGTCATTCGCCAAGAACATGGCACCTACGCAGTGCGCTATGCAGGCATGGGCGAAGTCGGCAACCTCGACCAGCGTCTCGCCATGAACAAGGCGGGCTCTCTGGAGGAGTGGCTGGCGGCCATGGCCATGCAAGCTCTGCCGTCCATCAACTACATTTATGCCGATGCTGATGGAAACATCGCGCTCCTTTATAATGGCCAGATGCCAAAGCGGGTGGAAGGTTTCGATTGGCAGGAATATCTGCCCGGTGACCGATCTGACCTGATCTGGAGGGAGTATTTGCCATTTGACCAGGTGCCTTTGCTGCTTAATCCAAAAGCAGGTTTCATTACGGAAGCAAACAGCACACCTTTCAGAGCGACCGCACAGGAAGATGATTTGAAGCCGGAAGATTTCGCCGCAACGCTTGGCATCGAAACGCAAATGACCAACCGTGCCTTTCGCGCCTTGGAGCTGCTTGGGCCAGATCCCTCCATCACCGCAGAAGAGTTCCGTGCCTATAAATATGATCACGCCTACTCGCCCGAGTCAGAACTCGCGTCGCTGATCGCGGAGGTGCTTGCGGTCGATGCGGGCAGCGATGAAGACCTGACGCAGGCCCAGAATATCCTGCGGGATTGGGATCTTCGGACCGATTATGAAAGTCGTGGCGCTGCGTTGGGTGTGTTGATGGGAGAGCCAGTAGTAAGGGCCCGACTGGGTGGCAAGGAACCGCCCGCGTCATTAGATAGCCTGCAAGAAGCCATTGCGCATTTGAAAGAACATTTTGGACGTCTCGATCCCAAATGGGGCGAGGTGAACCGGATCGTTCGGGGCAGCATCGACATACCTATTCAGGGCGGGCCGGACATTCTGCGCGCGGTCTATGGTCGGAAATCTGATGAAGATGGGCGCCTTGGTGCCGAAGGGGGCGACACCTACATCATGTTTGTGGAGTGGGATGAAGACGGCAACGTGTCCTCAGAAAGCGTCCACCAATTTGGCTCCGCGACGATTGACGAAACATCGCCGCATTTTGCCGACCAGGTCCCCCTATTTGCAGAAGAAAAGACGACGCCCGTTTTGTTGGATTGGGAAGCGTTTGAACCAACCATTGCCGAAAGCTATCGCCCAGGCGGGCGGCATGGAGGATAAGCCATGACAGGGCCTGAAATCGTCAACATAGCTGGAGCACTCGTGACCATGGGTATGGGCGGTTTGGGCCTCTTGACGCCCAAAATGGCGTCAAAGCTTGTCCGGCTTGGGCCAACCAGCCCAGAAGGGTTTGCGGAGTTTCGTGCGACCTATGGCGGGCTGTTTGTGGCACTGGGAGCAGCACCCCTCATTTGGCCTGAGCCCGGTTTGTTTTTGGTAGCGGGGCTCGCTTGGATGGGGGCAGCCGTCGGGCGGCTTGTCTCCATGGTAGCTGATGAAACGCATTTAAAGTTCAACAGTCTAAGTGTTGTGTTCGAATGTGCGTGCGCGGGACTACTTTTGTTTGGAAACTCCTATCTCTTCGCCTGACATTTGCGTCCAAACCTGTTTGAGTGCGGCGCATGACAGATGCATTTCACACCACAGATGGTTTTGCTGCCCAGTTTGACAGTCTGCTTGCCTGGCGGCGCGATGTGCGCCGCTTCAAAACAGATCCGTTGGAACCGGGCCTTCTTGAAGAACTGATTGATCGCGCTTGTCTCGCACCCAGTGTCGGAAACGCGCAACCTTGGCGTTTCGTCTCGGTAGAGAGCCCTGATAACCGGGATGTGGTGGCGGAGAGCTTTGCAAACGAAAACGCGGCGGCGGCCAGACTCTACAAAGACGAGCAAGCGCAGCTTTATTCCGAGCTGAAGCTCGCGGGGCTAAGGGAAGCCCCGGTCCATCTGGCTGTCTTCTCAGACACTGAAACGCCGCTTGGAAGTGGACTTGGGCGTCAAACCATGCCCGAGACGCTCGTCTATTCGACGGTCTGCGCCATCCACACACTCTGGCTGGCCGCCAGAACCAGAGGTGTGGGTGTTGGTTGGGTGTCGATTCTCGACCCAAAAGTGATCACGCGCACACTAAATGTGCCAGCCAATTGGCACTTTGTTGGCTACCTCTGCCTCGGCTATCCCATTGAAAATCATGACGATCCAGAGCTTGTGCGGCATGGATGGCAGGAGCGGATAGACCGATCGAAGGTGTTTTTGCGCCGCTAGCGAGGCTGCCTGTCCCTTGCCGCCAACTGGCGTATGCGCTACACCCACCCGCAATGGTGCCCCGTTCTTGGGGGTAAAAGGGAATCCGGTGAAAACCCGGAACTGTACCCGCAACTGTAAGTGGGAAGTTTTCTGCCGCCAGTAAATGTCACTGAAGCGCCTTCGGCACTTTGGGAAGACAGGCAGCAAACGTCGATCCACAAGTCAGGAAACCTGCCATTGCGTCGTCCGTCCCCGGACCGGGTCATGTCCATGGGAGCGGTTCTCGCAGTGACGACAATGTTTGGATGAAGGACGGTTGGTTCCGTGCTCCACGCATTGTTGTGGGCCGCGGCACCAATGTCCTTCCATTAAAGGGGACATTGAAATGTCATTGCTAAAGAAGATTCTTTTATCTACTGCGCCCGTTTGGGCCATCGCACAACCTGTGCTTGCTGCTGAACAGGCGCCTGAAATCGTTGTAACAGCAACGCGGACAGAAATTGCGACATCGCAGGTTGGCAGCTCTATTTCGGTTCTGACTGCCGAAGAAATCGAAGAGCGCCAATATGCCTTCACGGTTGATGCTATTCGCTCCCTACCAGGCGTCATCATCAACCAGAATGGTCCATTCGGCGGATCAGCGTCCGTGCGAATTCGGGGGGCGTCTTCAGATCAGACGCTGGTTCTGGTTGACGGAGTAATCGTCAACGATCCAGCAAGCCCAGGCGCAGGGTTCAATTTTGCCAATCTCGACCCAAACGATATTGAGCGGATTGAGCTGCTGAGAGGGCCGCAGAGTACGCTGTATGGTTCGCAGGCAATTGGTGGTGTCGTCAACATCATCACAAAACGCGCTGAAGAACCGTTTGCCTACAGTGCATTTGCCGAAGCGGGGTCATTCGACACGCTTCGTTCTGGCGGAAGCGTCTCAGGAAGACTGGAAGATACGGACTTCAGATTTTCTCTCAGCGGCATTCGCACGAACGGTATCTCCAAGGCCGATGAGAATGATGGAAATACGGAAGAAGATGGCTACAAGAACTACACCTTCAGCGGAAATGTTGGGTCAAACCTGACCGAAGTTTTGCGGGCTGAGGGTGGGCTTCGCTATTCTGACAGCCGAAACGAATTTGATGCCCGCGGTGGTGTCGGCGGCGACGGAGACCGTGTAGGGCACACGCGTGAGCTTCTGGCAAATGCCTCGCTTCACCTGAGCACATTTTCAGGCCAACTTGAAAACAGCCTGACGGGCAGTTACTCCCTCACTGACCGTGACAATGAGTCAAATGGTGCTCGTTCTTTTAGCGCAACCGGGGAGCGCACATCGTTAGAGTATCTGGGTAAGGTCACCACGTCGGACGTCTGGAACGCCATCGTCGGTTTGAAGACTGAAGACACTGAGATAAGGGGCAGCTCGTCAATCCGAACCGATAGTGTTTTCGGCCAGGTTCAGGTGCTTCCGCTGGAGGGCCTTTCGCTCATTGGTGGTGTTCGTCATGATGATCATGAAAGCACCGGTGGCGTAACCACTTTTCGTTTCACGAGTGCTTATGAATTGGCCGAAACCGGCACTGTATTCCGCGGATCATGGGGCGAGGGTTTCAAGTCGCCGACGCCGTTTCAACTGACTTTCTTCTGCTGTGGCGCCGCAGGCCCGAACACCAACCTGAAACCAGAGGAATCTCGCGGCTGGGATCTGGGTGTGGAGCAGGAATTCTTGAACGGGAAAGCAGACGTTCAGGTGAATTATTTCCAGCAAGATGTCGAAAATCAGATTGATTTTTCTTTCCCGGCTGGTGGGTACTTGAACATCGACCAGGTTGAAACCGAAGGATGGGAGTTTATTGCATCAGCACGCCCGGCGGATTGGATTGATCTGAGTGCGAACTTCACCCATCAGTCCGCAATCGATGTGTCCACGGGTAGCCAGCTTGTGCGAACACCAGCAAACATCGCAACGCTTAATATCACGACCTATCCGACCGAGGCGCTGGCCGTGGGCGGTTCGGTAACTTGGAATGATGACGAAACGGATTCGGCAGGCCTGGTGCAGGATTGGTTTCGCGTGGATCTGCGGAGCTCTTATCAGTTGAACGATCAGGTGGAGCTCTTCGGACGTGTAGAAAACCTGCTGGACGAGCAATACCAGGATATCCTGGGCTTTGGCACGCCAGGCATTTCTGGTTTCTTCGGTATTCGGGTCAAGGGATGAACCAAGCGGCAATCGGATTAGGGTTTGGTCTTCTGGTCAGCGGTGTATCCGCTAGCCAGGCGGCTGGCCCGTCGGTTGCCTCTTTAGATTTTTGTGCTGATCAATATGTGTTGGCCTTAGCAGACCCCGATCAAGTCATCGGGGTCTCGCCCCACGCCGAGACTGAGTTTTCATACCTCGCGGAAAAGGCGGCGGGTATCCCGAAAATCCGCCCAACGGCAGAAGAGATTTTGGTCCTTGAGCCAGAGATGGTCGTGCGCTTATGGGGCGGTGGCTATGGCGCGAAGGATACATTGGAGCGCTATGGCATTCCGGTTGTACAGGTCTCCCTCGCCGTCACTCTGGAAGAGACCAGAGAAAATCTCCTGGCGGTCGGAAAAGCTCTTGGACATCTGGACAGGGCAGAGGCAATTGCGGCTGACTTGGACGCGCGCCTTTCGGCAATTCAGGCTGTTCGAGACGAGAAACGGCCGGTGGCACTTTATGTAACACCCTCTGGCACGACGACAGGGCGGGGCACCTTCATCCACGAGATGATGACGACTGCAGGTGTCGACAACATGTCGGCAGGGCTTGGGACATCACCCTGGCACCCGGTGAATTTGGAAGCTTTGGCCCTCAGCCCGCCTGACATGATTGTCGCTGGATTTTTTGACCTGAGGTCGGGGAAGCTGAGCAACTGGTCTCTCTCTCGGCATGAGTTTCTGCGAAGACAAGCGGAGACCCGGCCTGTCGCGCGCATTCCGAGCCGGGAGATCGCCTGCGCCGCGTGGTTTGTTGTAGATGCCATTGAAGAAATTGCCGACACGCGCAGGTCACTATCATTGGATGCGGTGGAGCAGTGAATGTTGGGCGCCCTTCATACGCCCTGGCTGATTTTGGGGGCTCTCGCGCTTGAGGGGTTGCTTGGGTATCCCTCCGTTTTCTGGCGCAACATCGGCCACCCTGTTTCATGGATGGGGCGGTTTTTGAGCGTCGGGGATGCCTGGATGAACACCCATAGTCTGCACCCCAGGCGGGACTTCATTGCCGGCATGGTTTGGCTGGCTGTTGGCGTCGCGCTGCTTGGTTGGATGACGTGGTGTTTGAGCATGACACTCAATCAAATGACCTATGGATGGATAGGGGAGCTTCTCATTTTCGCGACGCTGATCGCGAGCCGTTCTCTCTATACCCATGTGCGTGACGTGTACGCTGCTCTCTCCAGAAACAATATTGAGGAAGCGCGCGAGAAAGTGTCCCTCATTGTCGGAAGGAATACTGACACATTGGAGGAGCCTGCCATTGCCCGCGCAGCGGTTGAGAGTCTCGCGGAGAATGCTTCTGATGGTGTCATCGCGCCGCTGTTCTGGGGGCTGGTTGCGGGCTTGCCGGGCATCGCAGTGTATAAGCTGGTCAATACAGCCGACAGCATGTGGGGCCATAGAAGCGAACGATATGAATGGTTCGGTAAAACGGCAGCGCGTCTGGATGATTTTTTGAATCTGATCCCAGCGCGGCTCACTGGCGCACTGTTTTGTGTGGCTGCTTTTGGCGCCGGGCGAAGCAGAGCAGCGTTTCTGGTGATGCAGCGCGATGCATCAAACCACCTGTCGCTCAATGCGGGCTGGCCGGAAGCGGCAATGGCTGGCGCGTTGGAGCGTCGTTTGGGCGGGCCGCGAACCTATCAGGGGCAGATCACCGAAGGTGTGTGGCTTGGAGACGGGTCGCCAGACCTCAACGCAAGCGATCTTCGCCGGGCGCTAAGCCTCTATCTGACAATGCTCACGCTCGCTGCAAGCATGATCTTGTTTGTCGCCATGCTTGGGGGGCAGGGAATATGAGTCCTCTGCTCCATGGCGGTGATCTCGAGGCATTTGGCCGACAGTACCCAAATGCACCTAGGCCTTTGATAGATCTAAGCACAGGCATCAATCCACACGCTTACGAGCCAGCGGTTGACAGGGCCTGGATGACCCGGCTCCCGAACCATGCAGATGAAGAAACGTGCCGCGCCGCTTTCGCGACCTATGCAGGTGTTGATCCGGCGTTTGCGCATGTGATGCCAGGCACCCAGGCCATCATCTCAGGCATGCCGTATCTCTTTCACCAAAAACGCGTAGCCGTGCTGTCGCCAACCTATGGGGAGCATGAAGCGAGCTGGCGGGCCGCGGGACATACGGTCACAACATACCCGGCGTTGGAAGTTTTAACCGCAGACGCTGATATCATTGTTGTCACCAATCCCAACAATCCCGACGGGTATGTTTTCAATGTAGAGGCGCTCCGCGCCTGTCAGGCACGTCAAAGAGAACGGGACGGTTGGCTGATCGTCGATGAAGCCTTTGTGGATTGCACGCCTGAGTTGAGTGTCACCACGGAAGTCCAGGATGGCGGGCTTCTGATTTTGAGGTCTTTCGGAAAGTTCTTCGGCCTTGCAGGTCTGCGCCTCGGCTTTCTTCTGGGACCCGCCGAAATTGCGACGCCTTTGCTAGAGCGCCTAGGGCCATGGGGCGTGAGCACGCCCGCGCTGCGCGTCGCGGCGAAGGCCTATGGCGATGCGACCTGGATTGTGGAGACCCGAAAACACCTGAGCGGGCAAATGGACCGTTTGCGGGCCCGGGTGATCCCGCTGCTCGGGACGGAAATAGGGCGTACACCTCTTTTTATGTTACTGGACTGTGTGGATGCCGGGGCAGAAGCGGCCCAACTGGCTGATCTTGGAATTTTCGTCCGCACATTCCCGAATATGCAAAACTATCTTCGCTTGGGCCTGCCGGGCGAGCCGTGGGCGTGGGAGCGTCTCGAAACCGCTTTGACAGAATGGGAGCACAAGAATGAGTGCTAAAGATGAGAACGCCACACACACAGAAGAAATGAAGAAGGTTCAGTCCGCACATCGCGAGAAAATGTCCGAGAAAAAAGAGGCGGACCGTGGCTTGTTTTTGATCCTCACCGGCGATGGTAAGGGAAAGTCGAGCTCAGCCTTTGGGTCAATCATCCGCGCGCTCGGATGGGGTCATAGCGTCGGGGTGGTGCAATATGTGAAGGGCAATTGGAAAACCGGAGAACGTCAGTTTTTCCAGAAATATCCCGACCTCGTCACCTGGCACACAATGGGTCAGGGTTTTACCTGGGACACCCAAGACAGGGAAAAAGACATTGAAGCGTCGCGGGCGGCCTGGGATGTATCCGCGAAAATGTTGGCGTCCGGCGACTATGACCTAGTGGTTCTCGATGAGCTGAACATTGTGCTGCGATACGATTACCTGCCGGTGGACGAAGTCCTCGCGGGTCTCATGAACCGCCATCCGCGCACAAGCGTCATGGTGACCGGGCGGGATGCCAAAGAGGAACTTCGCGCTGAAGCTGATCTCATTACGGAGATGACACCGATTAAGCACCCCTTCGAATCCGGGATTAAAGCAAAGCGGGGCATCGACTACTAATGAGCCGACGCTCACCATACGCCGCCTCAATGCTTCTGGCTGCTCTGCTGCTGATAACAATGGCCGCAAGCCTGTTCTTGGGCTATGCGCCCTTAGGGATAGGCGAGGTTTTTCAGGGGCTCTTAGGTGTTGGCGACGAGCGCTACGTCTTCATTGTGCAGGACATCAGAGCCCCCCGCATTGTATTAGGCGCAATGGTGGGCGGTTCTCTGGGGCTTGCCGGAGCTGCCATACAGGGACTTCTCAGAAATCCGCTGGCAGACCCTAGCGTGATTGGTGTGTCCTCAAGTGCCGGGCTCGGCGCTGTCGTGGCGATCTATTATGGCTTCGCGGCCTCGTCAGCGATCTTTGTTCCCGTATTTGCAATCGGCTTTGCCATCGCCGCCATGTTGGTTTTGGTGTGGCTTGCTGGAAAAGACGCCAGTATCTTGACGCTCATCCTGGCGGGCGTGGCTATTTCAAGCCTCGCCGCCGCCTTAACCTCTCTGGCAATGAACCTTTCGCCCAATCCGTTTTCGCTGAACGACATTATCCTGTGGCTCTTGGGGTCACTTGCCAATCGAAGTTTTACCGAACTCTGGATTGCGGGCCCTTTCATGGTCGTGGGCTGGGTCCTTCTTCTCGCGACGGCGCGCGCTCTTCCGTCCCTTAGCTTGGGAGAAGATGCGGCAGCGTCATTGGGTGTCGATCTGCGACGGGTACGTTTGCAAACAGTTTTTGGTGCAGCCTTCGCAGTAGGAGGCGGCGTGGCGGTAAGTGGCGCCATTGGCTTTGTGGGCCTTGTGGCGCCTCACCTTGTTCGCCCTTTGGTTGGACATGACCCAGGCCGCCTGCTGGTGCCGAGCGCGTTGGCGGGCGCACTCCTGCTGGTTCTGGCAGATATTGGTGTGCGCACAATTCCGGGAGATGCGGAACTCAAACTGGGTGTGGTGACCGCGCTGCTGGGGGCACCGTTTTTCCTCTGGCTTATCATCTATACACGGCGGTCCATGCGATGATCGCCGCTCAGAACATATCTGTGTCGCTGGGTACTCATGCCGCGGTCCGCAATGTCTCCATGGAGATAAAACCTGGCGAGATTGTCGGGTTTGTTGGGCCAAACGGTGCTGGCAAGACCAGCCTGCTGCGAGCCCTCTTGCGTCTCGTGCCGGTGGACAGTGGTTCTGTTTTGTTAGGTGGCACCGATATAACCGCTGACGCGCCTCACAAACATGCGCAAGCCATTGCTTATCTCCCGCAGGGTCAGAGCGTTGCTTGGCCATTGACCGCCCGGCGTCTGGTGGCGCTTGGCCGTGTGCCACATCGCTCAACATGGGAAACCCTGAAGCCTGAAGATGAACAGGCAATTGCCGCGGCCTTGAAGGCAACTGACGTTGACTCATTTGCCGATCGCCCTGTGACAGAGCTATCAGGAGGTGAGCGGAGCCGGGTCCTTCTTGCACGTGCTCTTGCGGTGCAGGCGGCGGTCCTGCTGGTGGATGAACCCACCGCGTCCCTCGACCCCTACCATCAGCTGACAACCATGGAAGCCCTGAAAGCGACTGCACGCGATGGAACCGCTGTCGGGGTCGTGCTGCATGATCTCAATCTGGCTGGCCGCTATTGTGACCGCCTGTGTCTGATGCATGAGGGGAAGGTTGTCGCAGATGGAGCGCCCGACCAGGTGTTGAGTGACGAAAATCTCGCCCGTGTTTACCGCATCGGTGTGCGCCGGGATGATCGTGGAGATGTGGTTGTTGATCGGCGCCTGAGCGACGCCCCATGACGAAGGCGCTCATGCTTCAGGGCACAGGGTCCGATGTCGGCAAGTCCGTGCTTGTTGCGGGGCTGGCCAGGGCTGCTGTAAATCGGGGCCTGACGGTCCGTCCTTTCAAACCGCAAAACATGTCGAACAACGCAGCGGTTACCGTTGAGGGTGGCGAGATCGGTCGGGCACAATGGCTCCAGGCGCGTGCCTGCAAAGTGCCGCCGAGCATTCACATGAACCCGGTTCTTCTCAAACCCCAAAGCGATGTCGGAGCACAGGTGGTTGTGCAGGGAAAGGTCTGGGGGACGGCGGAAGCCCGGGATTATCAGATCCGTAAGAAGCAGTTGCTGGCGTCGGTTGTTGAAAGCTTTGAGGCGCTAAAGGGGCATGCAGATCTCATCCTCGTAGAAGGCGCAGGCAGTCCTGCGGAAACCAATCTGCGCGCAGGGGACATCGCCAATATGGGCTTTGCGACGGAAACCGGGACGCCGGTGGTCCTCATTGGCGACATTGACCGGGGTGGGGTCATCGCGAGCCTTGTTGGCACCCATGCAGTGCTGGACCCTGCCGACCAGGAGATGATCAAAGGCTTCCTTATCAACAAATTCAGGGGCGATGTTTCGCTATTTGACGATGGTCTGAAAGAGATCGAGCGGCGCACGGGGTGGCCGAGTTTCGGCGTATTGCCCTGGGTACGTGCGGTTGCTGATCTTCCTGCTGAAGATGCGGTGGTGCTGGAGCGCAGCCAGACGCACGCGGCAGGCCAACTCAAAATAGCTGTGCCCATGCTCTCGCGTATTGCGAATTTCGACGATGTCGACCCCCTTTCTCAGGAAGAGAGCGTGGACTTGCAATTCATCCCGCCAGGAAAGCCGCTTCCGGGTGATGCAGACTTGGTCATCTTGCCGGGCACGAAATCAACGATTGCAGATCTGGATTTCTTTAGAGCACAAGGGTGGGACATCGACCTTCAGGCGCATATCCGCCGCGGCGGATGGGTACTCGGGCTTTGCGGCGGCTATCAAATGCTGGGGACGCAGATAGACGACCCTGAGGGCATTGAAGGCTCGGCGACAAAAACGCCGGGTCTCGGGCTTCTGGATGTGGCGACCATTATGCAGCCAGAGAAGCAGGTGCGAACGGTCAACGGAAGGGCTGCGATCTCAGGCGCAGCTTTTTCCGGGTACGAGATCCATATTGGTCAGACCAAAGGGCAGGATCTAGAACGCCCCTTCCTGGAAGTCGAAGGCATCCCCCATGGTGCCATCAGCGAAGATGGGCGCATCATGGGCGCATATGTTCATGGGCTGTTTGAGAGCGGCGCGTTTCGTAAGGCCTTCTTGAGCCAGCTGGGGGTCGCCAGCGATGGTCAAAATCACGACGAGAAAATTGACCGTGCGCTGGATAGTCTGGCCGATGCGATGGAAGAGGCCTTGGATATGGAGGAGCTGCTTAGTCTTGCGGCGTTGCCTTCAAGATAAGAGGAAGACCCGCCATCACCACAAGGACAGCATCAATCTCTGCAGCCAATGATTGATGCAGCCAACCCGCTTCGTCCCGAAACTGCCGTGCGAGGGCATTGTCCGGCACGATGCCCTGGCCCACTTCGTTAGAAATGAACACAAGCCGCGCGGGGCAGGCTTTGATCGCCGCCAACAGGTCGGATGTGGCAGAAGCAATGTCTTCTTGCGCTTCCATCAGATTGGCAAGCCAAAGCGTGAGGCAATCAATCAATACGACGTCATTTTCACTCACCTGATTGCGTAATACGCCCGGTAGGTTGAGCGGTTCTTCGATCAATCGCCAGTTGGCTCCACGCCGGTTTTGGTGGTGGGTGATGCGCTCCGCCATCTCCTCATCACGGCCTTCGGCTGTTGCCACATAGACAAAGTTGCCGGTGGCTCCCGTGATTAGACCTTCCCCATAGCGGCTTTTGCCTGATCGTGCGCCGCCAAGGATGAGAGCCGCGAATGGTCCCGCGTCTGGCAGATGGAACGTGTTGGTCACGGGAACATCCTCAAGCAAAAATTACACAGGCCAGAAGCAACAGACTCTCTGAGACTTCAATCCCTGCGCCCAGGCTATCACCGGTCTGACCCTTCAATCGTATCTGTAAGTATGCCCCCCAAACCAGAAGGAAGAACGGTGCTGCCAGAAAGGCGGGCGCGCTCCAGGCGCTCAGGAGAAGCAAGGCTGCCCATGTCCAGGGTGTGAGCGGGTTGATCTCCCAGGCAAACCGTTCCCCCATGCCTTCTGCTTCATTGGATGGCGGACGCAGGACCGGCAGGTAATGGGCCCAGAAAAGCGGGCCAAGCCGCGCCCAGGCGCAGAGCGGGATCAAAACCCAAAAGAGCTCTTGCTCCGCGATCAGCATCAGGAGCACAAGCTTCACTGCTAGTTGCACGATCAGGCTTACGACGCCAAACGTGCCGATATGGGGATCTTTCAGGACCTCGTGGAAGCGTGTTTCATCTGCGTGCGCAGCGCCAAGCGCATCAGCAAGGTCTGACAGACCATCAAGGTGAAGTGCGCCGGTGACGAGGGCCCACGCGCCAAGCGTCAGCACGGCACCCAACCAAGGATCAATCAGCGATCCGCTCCAGAGCACCAGAGCCAAAAGAGTGCCAACGATAAGGCCGACGGCAGGGAAGAAGCTTGAGGCACGGCTGAGCGCTGCTGGCTCGAATTCGCTGATCTGCGGTGTCGGCAGGCGGGTCAAAAACTGAACCGCGAGAATGAAGGAAGTGAGAGGTGCGGTCATTCATCCCCCTTCAACGCCGTCAGCTGGACGTCTAAACTTGCGTTGTCTGGATCGTGGTGTGCAGTCATCTCAAGCACGCTTGCGGTCGGCAGAGAGACCTTCCAGGCAGACGCGAAGGGAAGACCAAGCTGAGTAACGAGCAGAGACCGCATGACACCAGCATGGGTGATTAGAAGCAGGCGCTGCCCTTGGGCTTCCCGTCCGATTTCCTCAAATGCCTCTGCTGTACGGGCGCACATCACGGCCCAGGGTTCACCACCCGGTGCCGGGTTCGCGGTTGGATCATCCCAGAAAGCGGTGAGCGCTTTTTGATCCGCATTCCAGACGTCTTCCGTCGACTTTCCTTCCCAGTCTCCGAAATCCATTTCTCTAACCCGCGCATCAACATCTAACGGAAGCCCAAGGTTTTGGGCAAAGGCATGACAGCGCTTAAGCGGTGATGTGATGACCCGGTCCCAAGACCTGTCTGTGGTACGGGCCACAAGCGACTCCCATCCGGCGCCTGTGAGCTCCGGGTCGCTGCTGCCGCAAAAAAGACCGGTGAGCGGAGTCTCGCCGTGACGCAAGATGGTGATACGAGCCGGACTGTTCATGAGATCGACGATACGCCTGCACTGTCAAACGTCGCCATCTCATTATGAAGAGAGCAGGCGAGCCGAAGAAGGGGCAGGGCGAGCGCGGCGCCGCTGCCTTCTCCAAGGCGAAGACCCAGATCAAAAAGCGGATTGGCATCAAGTGCGTCAAGCACCCTTGCATGGCCGCTTTCCGCAGACCGGTGAGAGAAAAGAAGCCAGGGACGAATAGACGGGTTTGCGCTGACAGCAGCGAGCATGGCTGCTGTACAAATGAACCCATCAACCAAGACAGGCACACGGGCCTGTGCGGCGGTAATCGCAGCACCTGCGAGAGCGGCAATTTCATGTCCACCCACTTTACGAAGGGCTTGTGCTGCGTCAGCGCTCCCTGCATCCAGCTTGTGGAAGGCAAGGCTCTCAGCAATGACGCGGGTTTTGTGAGAGATGCCTTCAGCACTAAGGCCGGTTCCCGCACCAGCAAGGGCAGCAACATTTCCGTCCGTGAGGGCTGCTGCGACCGCACTTGCTGCGCTGGTGTTCCCAATGCCCATCTCACCGAGGAGAAGCAGGTCGGCCCCTTCGCCAATAGCACGTGCGGCTGCGTTCCGCCCGGCACCCAGTGCGTGGAACAGTTCATCTTCGCTCATGGCCTCAAAGCGCCGAAAATTATCAGTGCCGTGGGCAATCTTGTCAGAATGCACGCCATGCGGCACGTCGTGCGCCAGGGTGCCGACATCGACTACCTGCAGACCCGCGCCTTGTTCGCGCGCAAGAACAGAGATGGCTGCACCGCCGGTAACAAAATTGGCAAGCATCTGGCCGGTGACTTCAGACGGATACGCAGAAACACCTTCTGCGGTAATGCCGTGATCAGCTGCGAAGATCAAAATATGAGGGGTGGAGACAGAGGGCCGATCCGTGTTGCTGAGACTTGCAAGCTGGATCGCAATGTCTTCCAGCTGCCCCAGGGACCCAGCGGGTTTCGTCAGCCGCGCTTGGCGTGCCTGCGCCCGGGCCTCGGCCGCTGTGTCCGGCTTTGGTGGCGCGCTGCTTACCCAATTTGGAAATTCACTCATAACCCGCTTTCAACAATGCATTTGCGGGCTCTTTGTAGCAGAAAAGCGCGGTGTTTTGACCGTTTGTCCGTGATTTAACGCCAGCCCGCCCGGTCATAAATTCTAATCGCTAGCGACTGATTTTCCCCAAGGGCAGAGGCGTTAATCTCATCCTCTTTGAAGGTGCCAAGCGCGGTCACGGGGCCTTCCGCATCAACGCTGGCAACAGCGGGATATTCATTATTACCGTCGGCGAGTACCTTCTGCGCCCAGTCACTGGTCAGAAATTCGAGAAACCGTACCGCATTGTCCTTGTTGGGAGCATGGGCGAGCAGCCCGGCACCGGAAATATTAACATGGGTTCCCCGCGTCTCTTGTTCCGGGAAGATCACACCGATCTTTTGAGCGACAGCTTGGTCCGCCTCGTCTTCTGATCGCATGAGGCGTGCAACATAATAAGTGTTGGCAATGCCCACGCGGCACTCTCCTGCTGCAACCGCACGGATCTGCGCCGTGTCATTGCCCTGAGGCGCGCGAGCGAAATTGGCGACAACACCCTCGGTCCAGGCTTCAGCTGCCTCAGCACCGTCATGGGCCACAATCGAGGCAAGCAGGGAAATGTTGTAAATATTACTGGAGGACCGAACGCAGACCTGTCCGACAAGAGAAGGGTCCGCCAGATCGTCATAAGTCGTAAGGCCCTCAGGTGCGCCCGCGTCCTTATTGTAAATCACCACACGTGCGCGTTTTGAAATGCCAAACCACAAACCGTCTGGATGCCTGAGATGAGCCGGCACACGCTCTTCAATCAATTTCGATGCGATAGGAGCAAAGAGCCCAGCTTCTTCCGCGCGCCACAGGCGACCCGCATCAACGGTGAGGAGAACGTCGCCAGGGCTGAACTCGCCTTCTTGTGTCAGGCGCGCCAAAAGCTCTTCGCTTTTGCCTTCAATCAGATTGAGTTTGATACCTGTCTCTTCTGTGAACCGCTCGTAGAGCATCAGGTCTGTGTCGTAGTGACGGGCGGAATAGATGTTGAGTTCTTCAGATGCCTGTCCATTTGAAACGGCAAAAATGACCAGAAATACGCCGATAATGGGGATCAGAGCTTTGCCGATTGTTTTGGACACGGGATGGGCACCTTTTTAAGAATGACTATCAATTCTGAGAAATGTAGGGCGGCCACTGGAGCAAAACAAGGGATATTGCACGATGGGTCAGTTCGCCGCGGGAAACAGGAAGATGCCCGCGCCTTCAAAGGACGCGCGAACCGGCGTGCCTTCTTCAAATGCCGATGCATCAGCCATGTGAACCCGGAGCGGAGCGTCGTTTGCATTGCGGGTGCCAACAAGCACAAGCCAATGACTTCCGCGAAACCGCGTATCAAGGACATGAAGTCCGTCGCCCTCTGATGTTGGCGTCAGCGTCACACTGCTCGGACGCACCACGAGGTCTGCGACGTTCCCGTCAGCGAGCCCGATTGCCGACGAGCCAACAGGGTAGGTCCCATAGTCGAAAAGCGCTTCGGCACCATAGATTTTTGCCCGGAACGTCTGGGCGTCGCCAAACAGAGAAGCGACAAGCGCTGTTGCAGGCGCGTTGTAGAGCTCAATCGGCTCACCGCATTGCAGGATGTGGCCGTCATCCATCACGGCAATTTTGTCCGCCATGTCCAGTGCTTCGTCAGGGTCGTGTGTCACCATGATGGTGATCGCGCCCGACTGCTTGAGGGCGAGACGGGCATGTTCGCGGAGTTGTCGACGTCGTGTCACATCAATGCTGGCAAAGGGTTCATCCAACAGGATCACAGAAGGTGCGGGCGCGAGCGCGCGCGCAAGCGCGACCCGTTGCTGTTGACCACCTGACAGGGTGTGCGGGTAGCGCTCGCCAAGCCCTTCAAGTCCTACATCAGCGAGTGTGCGCTCAACAATCTCATGGCGATCAGATGTGACGCGGGGAAGACCGAACGCGACATTTTCTGCGATCGACAAATGAGGAAAGAGGGCATGGTCTTGAAAAACCATGCCGATCTTGCGGTCCTCTGTTCGGACATCCCGACCAGGTTGCGAAAGCACATTCCCGTTGAGTGTGATGGTGCCCGCTTGAAGGGCCTCAAGCCCTGCTGCCAGTCGCAGAAGGGTCGTTTTACCGCTGCCAGACGCTCCCAGAAGACAGAGTATTTCGCCATCCGCCGCCGACAGGCTGATGTCGGTCAGCACTTTTTCGCTGCCATAGGCATGGGCGATATTGTTGAAATCCAGGGGCATGCGCGACTAATTGGCTCGATTGAGGTTAGAATTGCGATTGAGGCGCAAAATTACTTTGCGCAGGCGAGCGCTATTTGTATCAAGTGTAGAATGTCAGTCACCCAAAAAGATCACGGCTCTTCAGGAATACCCCATGCTGGCCGCCCTCGATTTATATCGATGCTCGGCTGGCCTGTGGCGACAGCCGTCGTGGCACTTCTTGTCGCGGCCCCCATTTTGGCCGTGTTGTGGAGCCTCACCCAGACAAGCGGGGACGCCTGGGCACATCTCGGGACAACAGTGCTGCCTGGCTATGTGGGTAACACGCTCCTCTTGATGGTGCTGGTCGGTACCATGACCATCCTGTTGGGAGTCGGCAGCGCCTGGCTCATCGTCTCCTTTGAGTTTCCAGGCCAACGCATCTTGAGTTGGGCGCTCGTCCTGCCACTCGCCATGCCGGGCTACATCATCGCCTATGTCTATACCGACCTCTTGGAGTTTGCCGGGCCCGTACAATCTCTGCTCAGAGACATCACCGGCTGGCAGGTGGGCGATTATGCCTTTCCGCCAATCCGCTCTCTGGGCGGCGCAGCGCTGATGTTGAGCCTCGTGCTTTATCCTTATGTCTATCTCCTCACCCGGACGTCCTTTCAGCGGCAGTCAGTTGCCCTGGTGGAGGCAACCCGCGTGCTGGGCGTGTCGCCCACCCAAGCCTTCTTGCGCGTCGCGCTGCCGTGCGCCCGTCCGGCCATTGCCGGTGGCGTGGCGCTCGCCCTTATGGAGACCATTGCCGACTATGGTGTGGCTGACTATTTCGGCGTGTCGACACTCACAGCGGGGATTTTCCGCACCTGGCTTGGTATGGGAGAGCCGGTTGCTGCAGCGCAGATCGCAGCAGTCCTCTTTCTATTTGCAGGCGCGCTTGTTGTGTTGGAACGCTTGAACCGTCAGGGCACTGTGGCCAACCCGCTCGGGCGCGACGTGGCCGCGGCGCGCATCGTCTTACCCCCGCTGAAAAGCCTCGCAGCCTTTCTGGCCTGCGCACTGCCGGTGACTTTTGGCTTCCTCGTGCCTGCCTTCGTGCTCGTTCGCTACGCGATCAATGTGGGTGATCCGCTCTTGGGCTCCCAGTTCCTTGCCTTTGCCGGGAATTCGCTCACCGTTGCTGCAGGCGCAGCACTCATTGCCACAGGCATCGCGCTGTTCCTCGCCTATGCGGAACGCAGAGATGCATCAATGCAGAACCAGCTACTCATTCGTTTGGCGACACTTGGTTACGCCCTGCCGGGCGCCATGATCGCGATTGGGATTCTCGCTCTTGCAGGTACGCTTGATACAAAGCTCGCGATCTTTATGCGTGATAGTTTGGGGATGGAGCCACGATTGCTGCTGACGGGAACGATTGCAGGTCTTCTCTTCGCTTATGTCGCGCGTTTTCTAACGGCCGCTTTCAACAGCACCCAGGCGGGGCTGGAGAAAATTCACGGCACCCTGGATGATGCCGCCCGCATGCTGGGCGCAGGACCCGGCCGCGTATTGTCCGCAATCCATCTACCTTTGTTGCGGGGACCGCTGCTCGCTGGTTTTTTGCTGGTCTTTATCGATGTGATGAAGGAACTGCCCGCCACACTCCTGCTGCGTCCCTTTAACTTCGAAACACTTGCGACGCGCACATACAGACTGGCATCTGATGAGAGGCTGGCGGAGGCATCCACCGCCGCCTTGCTCATCGTGGCCCTCGGTCTCATCCCCACCATCATGTTGAGCGTGTCGATTGCACGCTCAACATTTCGGCGGTAGCGGGTGAACCTTTAGCTGCCGGAAAGAACCAGGTCTTTCTTCAGATGTTTCCCAGCAACATAATAGTGGAACGCCGCCCAGATATTCACAAAGGTGAAGATAACCAGGCTGTAGCGCAGCGCTTCCTGTCCATAAGTGGGTTCAAGCAAGTCCGTCACCACGCCCACAAGCGTCGGCCCGAGGCCAAGGCCAATAATGTTGATGATGAAAAGCAAGATGCCTGCCGCAACGGCGCGCATTTTCAGCTCAACCAAGCCTTGGGTCTGGCTGAAGGTGGTGGCCTGATAGAAGTTGCCGAGAAAGATCGGAATGATCATCGCGATAAAGGCAATGGTCGCTGTCCCTGCCAGATAGGCATAGACGCTAAAGGGAATGGAAATCACCAGCGCTACAGCCGTAGTCCAGAGGTACCAGCGTGTATCCTTAGCGCCAAACTTATCGGCGAAATATCCTCCCAGAGCAATCCCAAGACCGCCTGGAATACCCAAAATGAGCCCGAACCAAGTGCCGATCTCACCTGTTCCCAAACCGAAGGACCGGATGAGGAAGGTCGGCACCCATGTCACGACGCCATATCCGACAAAAGCAGTAAGACCAGCTGCGAAAGCCAGATGGCGGAAAGAGGGTTTTTTCCAAAGATAGGAAAGGGTTTCGGAGATAGAGGGTTGTTCCTCTGACGCAACCCGCCCCTCGGCCATGCCGCGCTCAGGTTCTTTGATGGCAAACCTCACCAGAAACGCAAGCAGAATGCCTGGAATGCCAACGACAAAGAATGCCATCCGCCAGCCAAAAAACTCATTGATCCAACCGCCCGCAAAAAGCCCGAACATGATGCCAACGGGAATGCCGAGCGAATAAATACCCAGCGCCGTTGCGCGGTTTTCGGCAGGGAAATAATCGGAGATCATGGAGTGGGCAGGCGGGCTGCAGCCTGCTTCGCCGATGCCAACACCGATGCGTGCGATCAGCAGGTGCCAGAAATTGAGCGCCAGACCGGAGATCGCCGTCATGAAGCTCCAGACGCCAAGCGCCAGCGCGATAAGGTTCCGGCGGTTGCCACGGTCAGCGTACCGGGCAATAGGGATGCCAAGCGTCGCGTAAAACAGCGCAAACGCAAACCCTGTCAAAAGTCCCATCTGAGTGTCATTGAGACCGAGCTCCAATTTGATGGGCTCAATCAGGATCGACAAGATTTGCCGGTCAATAAAGTTGAACGTGTAAACAACGACGAGCAGACCAAGTGCCAGATGGCGTCCGGCATGGCTCCGTCCCTGAACGGTAGCGTCGACCATAATTCTCCCCCCGAGAAATTTAACTCGATAACCCTAGCAGTTTTTCTGTAGGGGGGAAGACCAAGCTCATGCAGTTCGAAGATGTTTCGGCGGGGCAATCCGTTCCAGGAGCGCAGCAAGCGCTGGCAGCCCGACAATGGCGCAGATCATATTGGCAATGAACATGAAGGCGAGCAGCGCACCCATGTCCGCTTGAAATTGCAAGGGCGAGAAGACCCATGTCCCTACGCCGCCTGCAAGCATGATCGATGCGTACACGACCGCCATGCCGGTGCTCAGCAAAGCGCCATGATAGGCATCAGCAATGGCGAACCCTTCACGCTGGAAAATGCGGATCTGGCTGTAGAGGTAGAACGCATAGTCAACGCCAATGCCTGTGGCGAGCACAAGGACGGGCAGGGTGGTGACCTTGAGCCCGATCCCGAACACAACCATAAAGACATAGCCGAGCGAAGTTGCAAGCAGGAGCGGCACGCAGCAGCAAATGATGGCGCGCCAGTCTACATAGGCGATCAGGACCAGAATGATGATGGTGAGGAATACATAAATCAGAAGTGGCGCTTCTGATGCCTCCACAACCTGGTTGGTCGCGGCAATGACACTGACGCCGCCAAGGCCAATCCGCGCGTTCACCCCCTCAAGTGGGTGTGCCGCCGCATAGGCGGTGATCTCATCAATCAAACGATCAATGGTCTCTGCCTTGTGATCCACGGTGTAAATAAAGAGAGGCAGGATTGTACAGGTATCGTTCAGCAGTCCGAGTGCGGGATCGACTTGTGCCGTTGCAGAAATAAGCTGCCGTTCAGTTCCTGGAAGATTGCGCCATTTCAGGTTGCCTAGTGCCGAGATAGAGGAGGTCGCACGAGCGGTCGACGCGAGTGAATCAACCTTCAAGACACCATTGATTGACGAGAGATCCCGCGTCATCGCATCCAGATATTTCATGTAGCCTGGGTTGATACAGGCATCCTGAGGTGTCTCGAGGACAAGGACGAGGACGTCCGTTCCTACATCGAAATTCGACGTGATGAAGGCTGTGTCCTGATTGTATTTGGAATCCGGTCGCAGTTCAGAGGCAGCCGGCGTGAGGTCGCCCACATGTCTGTATTGAGCGCCGATAGCAGACCCGACAAGCACGACAACCAGCCCCGCTGCAATTACCGGAGCAGTCCCTGGTTTGGCGACGCCTGCAATCCAGGTCATGATCCGTTCACGGAAAACGCGGGCCTTGATGAAAAGGCGTACCTGCTTCTCATCCCGGCGAATGTAGGAGGCCAGCAGTGGCAACATGATGAGGTTGGAGATGATTTTAAGCCCAACGCCAATGGTTGCGATGATGGCGATGTCGCGCACAACTCCCACAGGGATCAGATAGAGCGTGATGAAGCCCACAAGGTCAGTGATCAGCGCCATGGAGCCCGGCACCAGCAGCCGTCTAAAGGTTTGTCTCGCAGCGTTGAGGCCATCGGACCCTTTGGCAATCTGGGTAGCGATCAGGTTGACCTGTTGCATGCCGTGGCTCACCCCAATCGCATAGACAAGGAAGGGGACGAGTATGGCGAGCGGGTCAAGTCCCATGCCGATCAGATTGAGCACGCCCAATTGCCAGACAACAGAGACCAATGAACTGCCGATCGCAAGGGCGGTCAGAATGAAAGACCGGACATAGGCAAAGACTGCAACGCCGGTGATCACAAAGGCGAGTAAGAAGAAACTCGTTGCAATGATGGCGCCTTCGGCAATGTCACCGATGAATTTTGGGAACCCGATGATGGCGACATCGCTGACGTCATCGCTAAAGGGTGCACGGATTTTGGTTTCCAACAGGCTCGCCACGTCAAGGGCGGTCGACTGTGCGCTTTCAATGTCGCCCGATGCGCCACCGGGCGCCTTTATCTCAAAGGCAACAAGAACAGATGTCTCGTCTTCTGAAACAATGGCACCAATCCAGTCTCCGGCGATCGTCCGCGCGCGGATGCCTGCAATGTCTTCGTCTGTGAGGCGTTCGGGCGTGATCGTCCCGGGGATCAGGTCTTCCATCTGGAAACCAAACTCGTCAATCGTCAGCGCCCGAGTAGTTGGGTACCAAAGAGAATAGAGACGCGAGCGATCGACGCCGGGAAGGTAGGAAATTTCTTCCGTGATCTTGTGCAGCCGCTGCAGGATTTCCTTGTTCCATATGGTGCCCTCCTTCGCCTTGAGGGCCACAAGCACCAGGTTAGCGCCTGGCATTTCCTGCTGATACTCAAAATAGGTCTGAAGATAGGGATGTTCGGTCGGAACCTGTTTCAGGAACCCTGCTTCCAGTTTAAGGCCGGTCGCGAAATACCCAGTGGCGATCGTAAAGATCGCCATGACGATCAATATCGCGAACCGAAACCGAAAAATGAATTCTTCGAACGCCTTAACCATCAGCTTCCCCCACCCATCACTCGCCTTGGCAGCTTCCCCAAAAGTTGGTCATCTCCAACGCCTGCCACGGCGGATCAGTGGGTGGGAGAATGACAGCAACCAGGGCGCCCAGCAAGAGGAAGGGGGCCAGAACGCGATCAGACGGCGCATGGATTTAAATGACTATTGGCAATTGCGTTTGGTCGGTCATGTGTGAACAATCGGCACCTCAAAGGCCGCGACAGGCCAGCGGAAGGGGGACTGATCATGCTCAAAGGATTTAGGCAGGCCGCACTGAAGGCAATGGGTGCTGGGAAGAAAGAGCAGTCGGCTCATCAGGAATTTGACCGCACCGTTATAGCAGCCGCCACTTTAATGGTGGAACTTGCCAATCTCGACACCGACTTCGATGACAGCGAGCGCAAACATATCATCGACATCATCCGCAACCGTCTGGAATTGCAGCCTGACCAGATCGAAGAACTGCTCTCCGTGGCAGAAGAGCGGCACGAAGAGGCCTACGCGAATTGGATTTTCACAAAGACGATCAAGGAAAATTTTGACCTTGCTGAACGCGGCGAGCTCATGACCTATCTGTGGGAAGTCGCGCTGGCAGACGGCGAGCTGCACGATCTTGAAGCAGATCTGCTTTTACGCATTGGACAGGCCATTGATCTGCCGGAACACGAGCGCATCAAGTCCTTGTTGCGGGTCACAGCGCGCCTGAATGCGTCTTAGTTTGAAGGCCTCTTAAGAGCCGATAATGCCTGGAAGCAGGGTGTCGAGCAGTGCCTCGGACTTCCCCCAATCATAATTGCTGATCGTGATTTTATTGTGGGCAATGCCATTGAGCGCGCATATCAGAGCATTAAGATTGGCTGTCGCTTGAGTGGGCTCCCACGGTTCTGCAAGAGCGTCCATCAGCGCACCAAAGACCGCATACCGTTCAATAATCGGGCTCGCATCTAGAAAAATACTGACATCTGACTGTGAGACACCGCCTGACATGAATACCATGCGGTACCGCTCCGGCTGGTCGATCCAATAAGCGAGGTAGTGGAGACAGGCCGCGCGCAGGCGTGCCCTGGGACCTTTGTTTGACGTTGCAATCTGGTCAATCTGATCGAAGAGCTCCACAAAAAATGTCGCCCAGACGTGCTGCAGAATGTCCCGCTTGTCAGCGAAATAGGCATAGAGGGTTTTCGGCGTGACCCCGGCTTCTTTTGCAAGACGGCGCATGGAGATCGCTTCTACCCCTTCATGTTGAAAAAGCGTGCCTGCGATGGCAGCAACCCGGGCCCGTTCGTCTTCAATATCTGTCTCAGCCCTGAGCGGTCGTCCACGGCGTTTCATTTCATTCATGGAGAGCCCTTGATTGGCTGAGTGTCATAATTAAATATAACGCGTAGTAAAAAATATTCAAGGAAAGCATGCCATGCATGAGGCATCACCGATAATCTTCAGAGCCATCCTCTTTTTGGCCGGAGGATTCGTTGTGCTGTTGGGACTCGACATTGGTCTGGGCGGCATCACCACACGCGGCTGGTTGGGCTCAAGCGACTTTTTGGCAGTCACCGATACACATGCCTATGCGGTTCAGGACAACCACGTAAAATTCTTGGGTGGTGTCTGGCTGGGCGTGGGTCTGGCGCTTTGCGCCGGTGTCTGGAACCCGACCCGGTTCGCACAAACACTACGATTGGTCTTCGCTCTCATTTTCTTTGGCGGCGTCATGCGATTGCTCTCGGACAATCCGGAAATAGCTTTTGCACAGGACATCATGGGCTCACTTGTCGCCGAGCTGGTCGGCATGCCAATCCTGTATCTCTGGCATCGTCAGGTGTTGCGCAGCGGCACTGCTGCGGCTACCTGAGGGTCACTCCGGTGCGACGATTTCCGTTGTGACCCTGCCAAGCTTGGCTGCCTGCAGCACAACCTGATTGCCAGGCTTAAGGAAAGCACCGCTCGCTTTTGCATCTTCAACAACGGTTTCAATGACCCATTGAACAACGGAGCGATCCCACCCACCCAAAAGCCAATTAATGACCGCACGAACATAGACAGAGAGTCCGATTTCGCCCTGAAAGATGGTTCCGCTTGGCGTGCCGCCGAGCAGGGCGGTGCGCAGTGGGATGGTGCCATTGTCTAGGGGCAGCATGATCGGTGTACCTCGATAGTCCCAGACCACATCGCGACGCTGGTCGATCTGAGCGAGCATCTCCTCAAAGTCCCAGACCGCCTGTCGCTGGAAGGCGCGTTGTCGCTCTTGGCCGTCAACAGAAAGCGTCAGCTCAATGTCAGGCACAAAACTCTTCCGGTCGCGGGGAATGACAAACAGGTCCCCAATCGGCATGAAGCCGGGTGCGCTTTTTCCCGTGGTGAAGCCATTGCCTGAGGCGGGATCGAAGGGATCGAGATGACGGAGAAGTGCTGCGCGATCTGTAAAATCATTGCAGAGAAAGAGCCCCACATGTTCCGGCGGAACATTCAAGTCAATCGCTTCAAAACCAACGAAACAGAGCTCGACTTCAAAATCCAGCAACCACGCATCAGAATAGGTGAGCGCGCCGCTCCGGGTTGGCTGAACTGCCTTGGTGAAGAGAAAGGGCCCATCTTCGACTGTCGCTTCTTCCGCGTGCTCTGGGAAGTTTGTGCCCGCCGCGATATGTCGATCCGTCAGCGCGACCGGCATCAGCAGATCTGACGCCTGTGCCTCAAACCGGGCAACGGATGCAGCGATCAAGGCGTCGAGGCCCTCAAACCCCAGAGCCTGAAAAGCGGTGATAGGATCATCTGGCGCACCGGTTAGCACGACACCGGATACTGCCCCGTCCTCATAGCTGCTGACTGAGATCAGCTTTGGTGTCCCGTCAATATTGACGCGTGCGAGCGTCAGAGCGTCGGCGGGTGCCGCAATCTCGACGGTTGCAGGCGCGGCTGACGCTGTCCCTGCAGTGGAAACTTGTGTGCCGAGGACGGCAGCGGCAAAACCAAACAGGAGAGGCGAGAAGAAAGGTTTCATCTGGCATGAGCTTTCTGGATTTAGGAATAACGGGATCAGGCAATGAGCAGATAAACGCCAACACTATTGATAATGAACAGGATGGTACCTCCGCCAAGGTTGGTGTCCACCAAATAGGTTTTGCCGAAGAGCTTCCAGTGCCAGGGTTTGATCCCATTCACGTCTTTCAGCGATCCTTCAAACAGGCTCATTGATCCAAGTGTCGCATAGAAGGCGATAAACCAGACATAAAGCAGGCAAACCGCAATCCAGGTGTGGGTTGACTGGTCTGGCGCCGGCATCCAGAGCAGCGCCAGTATGATGATCGATACGCCCGCTTGAGTGAGCACCTGCCAGACAACGTGGAAGCGCGCGTGCGGTGTCCACAAGGGATTGGTTGCGTGGGTCTTGTTAAAGTCTGCGACCATCGGGCCGACACTGATGGCGACAGCGATCAGCGAGAAAATAATACGAGCAACAAAGATCGGGTCCATGATGTGTTCCTCCAGAGTATTTCCAGGTGAAGGAGAAAATCGTTCACCGTCCGGAAATGCGGTAAAAAAAGGGTTAGATAAGACCGGCGTAGGAACCGCCGTCGAGTTGAAGGTTTTGTCCGGAGATGAATCCGGCCTGCGCACTGCAAAGGAAGGCGCAGGCATCACCGAACTCGGCAGGGTCACCGAGACGCTTTGCGGCAATGGTCTCCGCCATTTCCGCGCGGGCTTCGTCGCGTGTAATGCCTTTGAATTGCATGGCGAGCTGCGCCATTTGCTCCTGCCGGTCTGTATCAAACCGCTCAGGCAGCATATTGTTGAGGGTGACGTTGAATTGCGCGACGTCTTTTGACAGACCTTTTGAGAGAGCCGTCAGGCCGGATCGGGCCGCGGTGGAAAGACCCATGGCGCTATGGGGCGACTTCACCATGGCAGAGGTGATGTTGACGATCCGCCCAAAGCGGCGCTCTTTCATGCCGCCAATGAGAGACTTGATCATAAAGACAGGTGCCAGGAAGTTGGCATCCAGGGCCGCCTGCCAGTCTTCCAGCTCCCATTGTTCGAATGCGCCGGGGGGCGGGCCTTCATTATTGTTGACCAGAATATCCGCGTTAGGCGCAACGGCGATAAGCTTGGCCCGGCCTTCTTCTGTGTTGAGGTCACCGGCGATGGCGGTCACTGTACCAGACCCGACCGCCTCAATTTCAGATTTAGCATTGGCCAACGTATGTTCTGCTCGGCCATTGATCACGACGTTTACGCCTTCGCGCGCGAGCGAAGCTGCGCAGGCTTTACCAAGACCCCGCGAAGACGCGCAGACGATGGCTGTTTTTCCTTTAAGCCCGAGATCCATGGAGGAGCTCCTTTTGAGTGTGTGAGAGAAGGGATGTCAGATCGTTTGAGAGTTGCTCAGCTGAACAAACCGACTCATATCGTTGAGCAATATGTCGATCAGGCCGTATGAGAAGGGCCCCCTGATCTGGCAGGCCGGAACACGCGTGCCACCCCGCGTCTGTCTCAAAGTGAAGTCCGTCGACCAGTAACTCGATGGGCACCGAAGGTGCCCCGACTCGGTCTGTCCACTCACCACCGTCAGGCCCCGCCAGCAGGGTGAAACGGTCCATGGGAACCAGGGACAGCAGAGACCTTGTTTCGCCATCCTCCTGGACCCATTGATGCGGAAGAATTGCGCCAGTCTGTGTGGACGGGATGTAGCGACTGATATCTATGACCGCTTCTTTGTCGAGCGGCTCTGCATCTATGATGGCTTCCGACGCGTATCGATAGCCAAGCTGGAGATTAAGGCTGTCAAAGTGCGGTCGTTGAAGCTCGATAGCAGGGGCGAGTTCAGGAAAAGCCGCAGGGTCCTGACACATTGCGTCAAACCGCTCCCGCGTCTTCTCTGGGTCAGCGCCGTAGAGGGCGGCAAAGAGGTCGAACATCTTCCCCGCATTCTCAAGACTCTGTTCCGTATTGATTTGGGCGACCGGGCGGCGTTCGGTTTCATAACTGTCCAGCAGCGCGTCACCGGCCCACCCATTTTCAACGGCGGCGATTTTCCAGGCGATGTTCTGTGCGTCTCCAATACCGGTATTGAGGCCAAGTCCGCCGGTTGGCGGAAAGCGATGGGCTGCATCGCCCGCCAAGAAGATCCGACCAGCGCGGTAGCGTTCCGCCACTTGGGCGCACATCGTCCAGGGGCCAACATTCTTGATCTTTAGGTCAGTCAGGGAGGCACCGACGGCTTTCTCGACCAGACCTCTGCATGTCGCATCATCAAATGATTCTGGTAAGGCGGTCGATGGATCAAACCCGTGCATAAGAACCCATGTTTTGCCAAGGTCATAGGCAATCAGTGCGCCTTGCGCTTCCGGCTCAAACAGGAAATAGAGAATGCCGGGCTTGTCAGCCACCAAGTTGCTGAGGTCAGATTCAAAATGGATCATCATGTTATGCTGAAGACCCTCGGGGCCTTCTAAATCGATCCCGAGAGCCGAGCGGATGGGCGAATTAGCGCCATCGGCGGCAATCACATAGCGACAGGAAATTTTCTGTGTCTCAGTTTTGGTGGAAGTTATGGAGGCCGTCACCCCATCAGCCACTTCCGCTACGTTTAAACATTCAGTTCCCCGAAGGAACGTCACCTGCGGGCAGCGGAGCAATTCAGCCTCCAGCAGTTCCTCAAAATCAGGCTGCGCGATATTGGAGAGCGGGAAGGGTGTGAGGTCTTTGACATCGTCCTGCTGCCGTTCATAGGGCAGGTGCCCAAAGTGAGTTCCGGTGAGCGTTGAGGCGAACCGGACCCACCCGGCTTCATCAGCTGGTGCACCTGTGCTGCGGATTTTCTCTGCGGAAACCCCAACAGACTCGCAGATCTCGAGTGTCCGTGAATTCACCGCATGTGCCTTGGGAGCCGTCAGGCGTGTTTCACGACGATCAACAATGATGGACTGGACGCCCTGGCGTGCCAGTAGAAGCGCGGCCATTTGTCCGACCGGACCGGCGCCAACAATAAGAACTTGCGTTTCCAACATAACGTCTCCATAAATGAGAGAGCTCTCAAAAATGAGAGATATGTCAAAAATGGAAATGAGTCAAATCATGAGCATTTCTGGGGTCTAATAGGACCCAATTGACCGGAAAGGAGAGTCGCACGTGTCGTCACAGGCGCTATTTCGAGATCAGAGCAAGGGCTTGCCCAAGCGGGACCGCACGCGGTTAGCGCTGATTGACAGCACGGTGGAGGTGGTTGCGCAGAAGGGCATGGATCTCGCAAAGATCAGCGACATCACGGAACATGCGGGGCTCGCAAATGGGACCTTTTACAATCACTTCGCGGATAAGGATGAAATCCTGACCGAAGCAGCTCAACGTGTCGCGGTTGAGATGGCGCGCGAGATCGACAATGAGATGAGGGCTGTGGACAGCGCGGTTGCTCGGATGGTTACGGCGACAACGCGTGCCATCCGCATGGCGGTTAGTGAGTCTGCTTGGGGCGCCGTGATCATTGGCGCGCTTCAGCACCTGCCCCCAGTGCGCGGAAACATCCTGCAGTTTCTCAGAGCAGATCTGCAGCTTGGTGTTGACCAGGGAATGTTCGACATTGAACTAGATGAGTTTTTCTTAGACCAGATCGCAAGCCTGATCATTGTCAGCATCCGGACTCAAATCGAGACCGGCGCCGACTCTGTCAAAACGGCCAGGACCTGTGAGGGCATATTGCGCCTTTGTGGGCTCACGCCAGCGAAAGCGCAAAAAGCAGTTGCCACCCATACGCCAGTGTGACGGCTGCCGGGGCAATTTGTTTCTCGGCCGCACACTGCCTACCATGGGCGAAAGCTGGCCGGGAGGGCGCAAGATGATTCAACAATTCAAAATGATATGTGTCCGGACGCCTGCCTATTTGACGTTGATGTTCTTTTTGGCAGGTATATTTGGCGCCACTACGGCCGGTGCGGAAGAACTGAAATATGTGGAGGCAAATGGTATCACCTTCGCCTATCTGGAAGAAGGCGAAGGTCCGCTCGTACTCTTGTTTCATGGATATCCAGAAACCGCCCGCAGTTGGGATTCCGTGCAATCGCGCATTGCCGGGGCGGGCTACCGCGTTGTCGCACCGTTCACGCGGGGCTATCCGCCCACAACCGCGAGCGATACGGGAGACTATAGTGTTCGTGCCTTAGGGCAGGACGCGTTGGCGCTGATTGATGCCCTGGGAGAAGAGAGCGCAATTCTGATCGGGCATGATTGGGGAGCTTCAACGGTTTACGAGGCGACCACTGCCAACCCCTCGAAGGTTACGAAGCTGGTTGCCCTCTCCGTCCCCCATGCAAGGGCGGTCGCGGACGATCCGGCGATATTTCTCGAGGCCCCGCATTTTCTCTACTACCAGCTGCCCTTTATTCGCGAATGGGTGGCCATGAACGACTTTTCCCACATTGATGGGATCTATCAGGCTTGGGCACCCACCTTCGATGTGCCGAAAGCGGAGCTTGCAGACATCAAAGCGACAATGGGGGAGCCTGGTGCCCTGGATGGGATCCTTGGATATTATTGGGCGCTCTTCGACGGCGATCTGAATGAAGGGCGCGTGTCTTCAGCGGAGTCAGAAATCATTGTTCCGACTTTGGTGATCGCCGGTGATGCTGATGGCGCCGTGTCAATTGAGCGTTACGCTCTTGCAGAACCAGCTTTCACCGGGGGCTATCAATTCGAAGCCCTAAACGACATCGGCCACTTTCCCCAGCTGGAAGCACCGGAAAAAGTGGCCGACCTCATTGTCGATTTTCTCAAAGACTAGCTTGCAAGCTTCACGTCCATTGTGTTGCGCAATTCCTTCTTGAGGAATTTGCCGCTCGCATTGCGTGGCAGATTTTCAGCCTGCGTCCAGATGTAGCGCGGGATCTTGTAGGCGGCGAGCTTCTCTTTGCAGAACGCCCGGAGTTCTTCTGCTGAAACAGTCTTGCCTTTTGCAGGAACGATGACAGCCCCCACTTCTTCGCCCAGACGATCATCAGGCACCCCAAAGACGACGCATTCAGCAACTGCCTCATGCTCGAAAATCGCGCTCTCAACTTCAGAACAGAACACGTTTTCACCGCCGCGCAGCACCATGTCTTTGGCGCGATCAACGATGAAGATGAACCCGTCTTCGTCGATTTTTACAATGTCGCCAGTCCGCAGCCATCCGTCCTGAATCGCTTCAGCTGTCGCTTCTTCCCGGTTGAGGTAGCCCTTGATAACCGGCGCGCCACGGACACACAGCTCGCCTGCTTCACCAGGCTTCACTTCGTCACCATTGGCATCAATGCACTTGGTTTCGAAAACAGGCATGGCCCGCCCCGCACTTGCAGGCTTGTCGACGAAATAGTCGGCACCTACAGATGTGATGATGCCGCAGGTTTCCGTCATGCCATAGCCGGTTGAGGGCCGCGCATTTTCCATTGTGGTATCGAGCTTGCCGACCAGGTCTGGCTGCAGCTGAGCGCCACCGCCGCCAATGGAAACCATGGTCGAGGTGTCGGTTGTTGCAAAGTCAGGATGTGCGATGATCTCTCGAGACATCACAGGCACACCACTCAGATGGGTGATCTTTTCTGCTTCGATCAGACGAAGTGCTTCGCCCGCGTCCCAGCGATACATATGCACGAGCTTCCCGCCGGTGACCGTTGCTGCGTGCGCCACGCAGTTATTGGCTGTGACGTGGAAGAGTGGTGTCGCGACTAGCGCTGTCATGGCCGCAGGCTCAGCAGCCTGGAGTTCTTTGACCGCTGCCTCGCCTTCGACCATGGCAAGGGCAAGTCCCTGACACTGGGCAGAGAAGGCAATGTTCATGATATTGTTCACGCACCCACGATGGGTAAGCTGGGCACCCTTTGGGCGACCTGTCGTGCCGGATGTATAGAAGATGCAGGCATCATCATCTGGCGCGATGGTAACATCGGGCATGCTTGGTGTGGTCGCTTTGACCTCCGACCATGGCGTCACGCCTTCAGTTCCTTGAAGTGATTCTGGCAAGCGAACGCCAGCGACCTTCATATCAGGGAACGCGTCGCGGACCTGCAGGAAGCGCTCAAGGCGTTCGCCATCTGCGATCAAGACCTTTACGTCTGAATCTTCAAGGCCGTATTTCATTTCATCCGGCACCCACCAAGCATTCATGCCGACAGCTACAGCGCCGATTGAAATGATTGCCCAATAGGCAAGCATCCACTCTGGATAGTTGCGCATTGCAATGGCGACGCGGTCATGTTGTCCAATGCCTTGAGCAGTCAGCCATGCAGCAATCGCAGCCACTTCATTGTGGGCTTCGGTATATGTCCACCGCTCGTCCTGGTAAACAAGATGGTCCTTGTCGCCATGGGCAGCGGTGAGCAACCAGATATCCCGCAGGCTTGCGGGCGCATGTTTGAACGTTTTGATGGTCCGGCCGAGCGCGTCAACGGTATCGACTTCGAACATTTGTCCTGGCTGCGTCAATTCAGTCCACGCAGCATCCAATTCTTTATACATAGGCTGGAAACCTCCCCAGGTTTTCGTTTTCCCATCGATACCCGGAATTGCGAGCAAAAACAACGAGATCGAGCAAAAGAGCGGGTCACATGTGGATATTTTTCCACTCTGTGCCCCGTCTCTTGGTTTGTCAGAGCATAGACCTCAAGAAGCTAGGGTGAACTCCTGGAAAAGCACCCCGCCATCATAGAGCTTCGACAAGGTTAACCGGGCGGAGATTGGCTGGGGGTGGTGTCCAAACAGCCTCACCCCGGATCCATAGAATACCGGTGCCCGCTTCAATCGCAGCAGATCAATGCGGCCGTGCGATAGGAGCCAACCCGCAAAATCGCCCCCACCGCACAGATAGATGGGACCGGGGCTGGTTCGCCTCAGCTCGTCAATCCGGTCGAGCGGAGCACGCCCAACAGTCTCAACCTCTGAATTCTCCGGAAGAACGATACTTTCTGAAAAAACCAGGGATTGCATGGCCGGATAGGGGTTGGCGCCTGGTGGCAGCCCATGGGCGTAGCCAAACTCATAGGTTCGCCGCCCCATCAATGCACATGAATAGGTCGCCATCCGTTCAAGATAGTCGTCAGCAACTGGGCCGGAATGGGGAAAAAGAGATACGTCATCGGACGCACCACAGATGAAACCGTCCGCCGAAACGGCGACGTCATAAATAATCGGTTGCATGAAAGCTCCAAAGATCAAAGTGCCAGAAATGCGGGCCGCCCAGATGCGAGGCCCGTCTTTGCGAATTTTCTGGTGGTTACTTGATCACTGTCAGAGCACTCCTAAGAGAAGCTGCGATTATATCACAGCTTCCCTTTTTGGAAAGGTGTTAGCTCTAGGCCTCGCGAACAGCTTCTTCGGTCCAATAGCGGATTTTGTCGAGTAGCTGATCAATAGCGACAGGTTTGGCGAGATAATCGTTCATGCCCGCATCAATACAGCGCTCACGGTCACCAGCCATGGCGCTCGCGGTAATGGCGATGATTGGCACATTGGCAATCTCTCCACCGAGTTTGCGAATGCGTTTGGTCGCCTCGATGCCATCCATGTGAACCATCTGCACGTCCATGAGCACCAAATCATAAGGAAGCGAACGCGCCGCGCTTACAGCCTCGCGGCCATCGCCAACCGTATCCACGGTCACCGGGTGCTTCTCCAGGGCGCTCTGGATAAATTTCAGGTTGGTTGGATTGTCATCTGCAAGGAGAATGCGGCAGCCTGCGCCGTCGCCAGATGGTCTCTTGGGCGCCGGTGCTTTTTTCTGGACCTTCTTGGGAGCCTTTGCTTTTGCCTTTGTCGGCAGGTTTTCGAAGAACCGGTTGAGCGTATTGATCAGGCGTCGCTGGCTTATGGGCTTGGGCGCAATTGCATCAAAGCCCCATTCCTCTGCCTGGCTTGCCGTGGCAATGCCGGAAGACGAGAGAATGAGTTTCACAGGCTTAACCTCAGCATCATCCTGAAGCTGAGCGGCCAGCTGTACGCCATCCATGCCGGGCATCATATGATCGATAATGATCGTCTCAAACGGTTTGCCCTTTTCCTGGGCTGCAAGAATGACATCACGGGCGCCGAGGGGGTCGTCGATCGTTTCCACGCGGCACCCATAGGCTGCCAGCATAAGACCGATAACACGCAGATTGACCTGGTTGTCGTCTACGACAAGGAGTCGACGTCCGCGCAACGTCTGGGCATCGTCGGAGTCGAGATAGCGCTCATCACCATCATCTGCTTCTAGGACGATACGGGCCTTGAACGTACTGCCTTCGCCAACCTCGCTCTGAACCTCAAGCGTTCCTTCCATGAGCTCCACAAGGTCGTGGCAGATAGAAAGGCCGAGGCCGGTGCCGCCAAACTCGCGCGTGGTGGACACGTCGGCTTGCGTGAAACGTTCAAAAAGTTGGGCCTGTTGTTCGGGTGAGATCCCCATGCCTGTGTCGCTGACACTGAAAAGAATGGCGACCTTATCTCCTGGAAGACGGTCTTCCAGGCGTACCTCAAGGGAAATGCCACCTTCTTCCGTAAACTTGATCGCATTGCCAATAAGGTTGACGAGGATCTGCCGGATGCGCCCCTGGTCTCCGATCAGAGAGACGGGGATGTTCGGGTCCACATAGGACGCAATCTCAAGGTCTTTCGACTGAGCGCGCACGGACATCAAAGCCATGACGCTACGAATGAGCCGTTCAATATTGACTTCGGTTTCGTCCAGGTCGAGCGCGCCGGCTTCAATCTTCGAGACGTCCAGAACATCGTTCAGGATCGAAAGTAGAGACTCGCCGCTTTCGGCAATGGTCTCGACATAATCCGACTGCCGCTCATCAAGCTCGGTGTCCTTAATGAGGCTCGCAAACCCCAACACAGCATTAAGCGGTGTGCGGATCTCATGGCTCATATTCGCAAGAAACTGCGACTTGGCGCGCGAGGCGGCCTCCGCCTCTTTCTTCATGTCTTTAAGCTCTTGCTGGCGCACCAGCTCTTCGGTCATGTCGATAGATGTACCGACCCAACGATCACCACTCACCCGACGGTGCGTAATGAGGAGGGTGCGCCCATCGGGCATGGCGGTCTTCAGAGGGTCGCCGGCTAGCAGCATATTTACTGCGGCATCTGCGAGCTCATCCAAGTCATCATTTTCAGAGTATTTTGTGAGGCTGATGAGGGAGGCATGCATCGCATCTTTGAACGTGCCGCCAGCTTCAATGACGTCGTACCAGTCTTTGAAGTCTGTTCGAGCTTGAGCATTGGCGTAGAGCACGCGGAATTCACTGTCATAGATGGCGAAGCCATCGTCCAGAGCCTCAATGGCTTCCGAAAACAGCGCTTCAATATCGCTGGCGCTAGAACTGGCGCTGTGTTTTGCAACGGCCTCGACCATCTCACTCCCCCGAGAATTCAGGGGTGTATTTAGTCAGTACAAGGTTAAAAAAGGTAAAACCCGGTTTCTATTTGGCCCGTCAAATCGTTCCTGATCCGAGAGAATCTCCAATATTTTCCTATATTCTGTGTTTTGTATGCTCAGGGGTCAGAGCAAATCCGAGTCTGAGATGATCTCGACCAAAGCAGGGCCGTCGTACGCCAGGGCCTCCTGGATCGCCTGCGCGAGCTCCGCCTTATCTGTCACCTTGACGCCGTGCCCCCCACAAAGCCGCGCATACGCGGCGAAACTGGGGTTGTGCAGCGTGGTCTGCCAGACCGGCCATTCACCTGCTTTTTGCTCCTTGGAAATCTTTCCGAGCTCGGAATTGTTAAGCAGGATGTGAGTGATGTTCATGCCGTATTTCACCGCTGTGGTGAATTCCGCCATGTACTGTCCAAATCCACCGTCACCAGACACGGAGACGACTGGACGGCCCGCATATTCAGGGAAATCCTGAACGGCTGCCCAGGCGCCCATGGCGGCCGGAAATGAGAAGCCAATGGACCCCAGATATCCAGACATGAGGACGTCCTGGTCTGTGCACTCAAAATAGCGCCCGAAAGAGTAGGTGTTGTTCCCCACATCTACCGCGATGACGGCGTTTTCGGGAACAAGCTCTGTAAGCGAGGCAAAAATGCTGGCCGAGTTTAGGCCATCGCCTCGGTCATCCTGGGCGCGGCTCTTCTTTTCGTCGCGCCAGATTTTCCAGCGTTCGGCGACCTCGCCAGTCTGGTCGTCTGCGGCAATGGTCTTTGGCAGACCTTTCTCAAAAGCGGCAAGTGCTTGCCCAATGTCGCCAAGGACTGGGCAATCGACAGGGTGTGTCTTGCCAAGATGCATGGGATCAAAGTCCACTTGGACAATGGGCTTCGATTTTTCAATGCCCGTATGATCGGAGAATGAACTGCCAAGGGCGATCAGTAGGTCTGCTTCATTCATGAACCAGCTGGCAATCGGCGTGCCGGAGCGTCCCAAGACACCAGCACCACAGGGATGCTTGTCGGAGATCAGCCCTTTGGCCTTGAATGTCGTGAGCACTGGCGCATTGAGACGCTCAGCAAAGGCAATGACCGCGTCAGACGCATCGCGAGCACCATAGCCTGCAATGATCACGGGGCGCTTGGCCTTTGAAATGAGGTCAATTGCCTGGGCAATAGATGCATCTGAAGGCGTCACGGCCATATCACCAAGACGACCGTCCGGGCTCCCGGCTTCGACACTTTCATCGGCAGGGATCGTCTGCACATCGTCCGGGAAGATGAGATGGGACACGTCTCGATTAACAATCGCGCTGCGACAGGCAAGGGTCATCAGTTCCGCATGTTTAGACGAGTGCAAAACTGTTTGCGAGAAATGGGCGACGCTCTCAAACGCGGATGCCAGATCGATTTCCTGGAAGGAGCCTGGGCCCAGCACCTGGACATTCACTTGTCCCGTCAGCGCGAGTGCAGGGGCCCGGTCGACCTTTGCATCCCAAAGGCCGGTGAGAAGGTTGGTGGCGCCCGGGCCTGCGATGGCAAGACAGGCAGCAGGTCTGCCCGAGAGTTTCGCATAGCCTGAGCAAGCAAAGGCGGCAGCGCCCTCATGGCGAATGCCGATATAGCCGAGCTCGCCGTCCCGCTCTTTCATCCGCAAAGCTTCGGCGACACCAAGATTGGAGTGGCCAACCATGCCGAAGACGCGTTTCACGCCCCAATTGACCATCGTGTCGGCCATGACATGCGAGATCGTGCGTGGGCTTTCAGGTTCCGCAGGAACCTCCACGTAAATCCCGTCGTCGCGCACATCGACAGAATACATTTGCTGGCCACTATCTTCATGCCCACCAGGAGGTTTGCCGGTAAGGGGGTCAAAGTCCCAGCCGTGCCAGGGACAGCGCAGCCAGCATTGTCCGTCAATGCCGTCTTCAATCGATCCTTCGCCGAGTGGTCCGCCCTGATGAGGGCAGCGATTGTCCATGGCAGCGTATTGACCCGAAAAGTGTGTCAGCGCGAGAGAGAGCGTTCCGGCCGTGACGGTCATCACGCGGCCTTCGGCGAGGTCATCGATTTCAGCCACTTTGACCCAGCTTGTTTCGGTGTTTTCAGCAGTCATGAATGCCTCCCAGCGCTCTTATGTCCCCAGACACAATCTGGTGTCTTGTCGGATCATTGGAGGGGATGTCAGTATGACCGTCAAATCACACTTATTTGGGAACGCGTTACTTTGACCTACGACCACTTCACATTGCCGACATCTCCAAATGATCAGTGTCCGGTGGTTCATCGCTGGCAGGGCGAAGAAACGCCGCGCGCCATTCTCGTGATTGCTCACGGCATGGGTGAGCACGCGCTGCGTTACGCACGGTTGGCCGAGGCGATGAATGCTGCCGGCTTCGTTGTTTATGCCAATGACCATCGCGGTCACGGCGCAACCGTGCCTGATGCCTCAAAATTAGGCGAATATGGGGAGGCAGGTTGGCGCGGTCTTGTGGATGACGAAAAGGAAGTAGTTGCACGCGCAAAAAAAGACTTCCCTGGATTGCCAGTCGTTCTGATGGGGCACTCAATGGGGTCCATGGTGGTGCAGCACCTGCTGACCGAAGCCAGTGAGCTGATCGAAGCGGCTGCGCTGAGTGGGACCACAGCCGTAGACGTGATGGCTGCCGCAGTGGCTGATCCAGATGCGAATGTTTTTGAAACATTGAACGCTGCGTTCGCGCCGACGCGCACAGACTCGGATTGGTTGAGCCGGGATGATGCCGAGGTGGACAAATATGTCGCTGACCCTCTGTGTGGATTTACGGTGTCTGATGCCTCCTCCGCCTCGCTCGGTGAGGCGGGGATCGCCTATTCAACGCCGGAAGCCATTGGCAGGGTTCGTAAGGACCTGCCACTGTACATTTTCTCCGGTGACCTCGATCCGGTGGGCCTCAATGGTGAATTGGTTCGTCTTGTTGCAGAGCGATATCGCGATGCGGGGATTCGAAAATTAGACCTAAAGCTCTACGAAAATGCCCGCCATGAGCTGTTCAATGAGACGAATCGTGCGGAGGTGACCTCTGATTTTGTGGCTTGGGCCAAAAAATCTGCCGGGTTAGGCTGAGAATTCTAATTTCCAGGCCCATCCCTGGTAAATCGCAGAAATCTCCCCATTTTTGCTGGGTATTTGGCCCAGAAATCAGGCCGCATGGACGTAAAATGCGCCGTTTGATTAACATATTTGACGCGTAATTTACATGATGCGTGCCAATTGGGGCTAGCATGCGCTCTATTCGCACTGCACAATTGTTGCAGATGTAAACAGTCGGAGGCCCATTCCAGATGAAGAACGCGCAAAAGAGGATGGACGACGCCACCAGTTATGCTGAGTGGAAAGAAGCAGCACATGAACATGATGTGCTTTCGGGCGCCGAAGATTGGAAGCGTCAGGAACACACAAGCCGGTATGACTATGCGACGATCCGCGAACGTCTTCGGGAGATCCGCAAAGCCCGCGACACAGGCGATGATCGCGCTCTGCTCTTTGCCTTGAATGAGGGCATTCACGGCAACCTGGGCGGCATGGGCAAAGCCTCGCTCTATACACGTTCGAAAGTGGGCACCAAGCGCCTCATCACGGACTATGTAGATGAGGTGACGCGCTCCCTCATTCACATTTCTAAGGTGCGCTCTAACGTTATTACCAAGGCGGAGAAGCTCGACTTCTTCCACAGAGCGAGCCATTGCTTCGGGCGGTCTGCCCTGATGCTAAGTGGGGCAGGTGCCCTTGGGCCGTTCCATATCGGTGTGATCAAAACGCTGGCGCAGGAAGGCCTGCTGCCGCGCGTGATTTCCGGATCAAGTGCGGGCGCTTTGACCGCAGCGGTAATCGGGACCCATTCTGATGAAGAGCTTGTTCCCTTCTTTGAAGCGGACATAGAGCTGGAAGCGACAATAGAGGAAGCGCATGTGACCTCCGTGCTGGGGTGGCGTGATCGCATCCAGACAGAGGATCTGCGGGAGATGGTTGAGGCCTGGATACCGGACCTCACCTTTGCAGAGGCCTTTCAGCTGACCGGTCGCCACATCAATGTTTCTGTAGCACCGACCAAGAAGATGCAGGCATCGCGCCTCTTAAACGCAATCACGTCGCCAAACGTACTGGTGCGCGAGGCCGTAATGGCATCTTGCGCAGTGCCGGGCGTGTTTCCGCCAGTCATGCTGATGGCGCGCGACGCTGATGGTGAAAAGCAGCCTTATCTCTCGGACATGCGTTGGATCGATGGGTCCGTCACCGACGATATGCCGGCAAAACGTCTGGCACGTCTCTATGGAGTGAACCACTTCATTGCCAGCCAGACCAATCCGATCATCCTTTGGACCATTCAAAACCCGAATGGCGAAAGCGGCTTGTTTGGTCACCTTTGGAATCTGGGCAGCAGGGCCACCAAAGAATGGTTCCGCGCCACCCGCAATTTCTCTGATCAGATGACGCGCAGCCTGCCAAGTGTGAACTCAGCGCTCAACATGTTCCACTCTGTGGCGCTTCAGGAATACACCGCAGACATCAACATCATCCCGCGTCGCCGTTTCTGGGACCCGCGCAAACTGCTGGCCCCGCTCGACCGCGAAGAGATGGAGTATCTGATCGCGGAAGGCGAGGCTGCGACCTGGCCCCAGGTTGAGATGATCCGCAATTGCAGCATGATCAGCCACACGCTGGACAATCTGCTTGAGGAAATCGAAGGCGACGTGGTTGGCCTCTATCGGCCAACGGCCACCCCTGTCGGCACCAAAGCAGTCGCTTAACTTGCTTTGAGTTAGCCGGGATCTGCTTCTGAACCAGCGGCCATTCTGAGCAAACCTCGGAAGGCTCGTTGAGGCGTCGCGCCATTCTGCACCACGTTGAAGACTTCTTCGGCGATCGGCATGGTGACGCCGGCTTCCTCGGCAATCTTCATCACCACCGGCGCACTCTTTACGCCTTCGGCGACCATGTGCATCTCGTCGATAATCTGCTCAAGCGATTGGCCCTTACCGAGTTTTTCCCCGACATGACGGTTCCGGCTTTGCGGACTGGTGCAAGTCGCAACAAGATCTCCCATGCCTGCAAGGCCTGCAAAGGTCTCAGCCCGTCCGCCGAGCGCTTCCCCAAGTCGGGTAAGTTCTGCGAGGCCGCGGGTGATGACGGCGGCGCGGGTATTGTCGCCTGCGCCCAATCCATCGCCCATGCCCACGGCAATCGCGATGATATTCTTTAAGGCGCCGCCCAGTTCGCAACCGATCAGGTCATTATTGGTGTAGACACGGAAGAGACCGGACTGAAATACCGATCGAAGAGAGTTACAGACGGTTTCGTCTTCCATGGCGAGCACACTTGCCGCTGCAGACCCTGCCATAATCTCGCGCGCGAGGTTGGGTCCGGTAAGCACACCTGGTGGGTGACCGGGCAGGACCTCGGAAATGATCTGGGTCATGCGCAGCGACGTGCCTTGTTCGAGTCCCTTGGAGAGACTGATTACCGGTACCCAAGGGCGGATGAACGGCTTCGCGTCTTCCAGCACTTTTCTGAATTGTTGGGAGGGTATGCCCATCACGATGACGTCAGCATCTGACACGGCTTCTTCCAATGACGTGGTGGCGCTCAACGTTTCCGGTAGTTTGGCGTCGGGCAGATATTTCCGGTTGGTATTGAGAACATTGACCTCGGTGGCGGCATCAGGGTTCCGCAGCCAGAGCTTGGTCTCTGCATTGCGGGCGACAAGCGCGGCAACGGTTGTGCCCCAGGACCCGCCCCCTAGCACGCTGACTTTGAGATGCATCGGGTTATTGCGCTCTTGGCGATTGCGGATCTGGTCGTTCATATGGATGGCGTCTCCCTTTACCAACTTGTTTTTAAGGATGTTAAGCGTAAGTCACAGGCTCTGCCAACCGAGGTAAGGCGGTCGGGGGCGGAAAAATGTCGTAAATACGGGAAGTTGCACTGGCATAAGGTAAGTCTCTCTGTGTACGATCAAAGGCAAGACGGGCAAGCGATTGACGAATTGTCAGTTGTGGGGAGCTGATCTTGCTGGGGACGACAAGAACACGCCTGAAGGAAGGGCTCCATGCGGCGCATATCAAATACAGACGCTTCGTTTTTCTACGCAGACACCCAGCGCACACCGAGTGTCGTGGGTGGGTTGATGATCTACGATCAATCGACGGCTGGCCGTGGAAAAGTACGCTTTAAGGAGATCCTTTCCTGGATAGAGGATCGTCTCCATCTTTGGGGACCGTTCACGCAGCGCCTGGTACGTGTGCCATTCGATCTTGATTTGCCTTACCTCGCTGAAGATCCGAATTTTGATGTGGAATTCCATGTCCGCCACCTGTCATTGCCGAAACCGGGTGATTGGCGTCAGCTTTGTATTCTCGCATCGCGTCTTTACTCGCGCCCTCTGGACATGAACCGCCCCCTTTGGGAGGTGAACGTCATTGAGGGCCTGGACAAAGTTGAGGGACTGCCAAAGGGTAGCTTCGCTGTGTTGGTGAAACTCCATCACATGGTGGTCGACGGAATGGGGACAGTGTCGCTGCTGCAGGCACTTCACTCAGATACAAAGGTCGCAGCACCACCCCGCGCCCCGGTGAGGGACACCAGCAGCGTTAAGCCGCTGCCAGGTGACATGACGATGATTACCAAGTCGCTGCCCTCGCTCGCACGGCAACCTTTGACAACAGCGCAGTCGGCGCTCTCGTTGGTGAGGGGCGAACTGAAAGCCCGACGGCTGAAGTCTGAAAACAATGTGGCAAGCGCGCCGTCGGCGCCCATGACCCGTTTCAACAAAGAGGTCTCGCCTTACCGCGTCTTTGAAGCGGTCGACTTCAAACTGGATGATTTCAGGCATATCAAAAAGCTGGTGGAGCGCGCCTCAGTGAATGATGTGGCAATTGCTGTCTGTGGTGGCGCAATGCGCCGCTATCTCGCGGCAACAAACGAACTGCCAGATGAATCGCTGGTCGCCATGTGTCCCATTTCCGTGCGGACCGGACCCGCGGGTATGGAAGCGGGCAACCAGATCACGGATATGACGGTCGCCATGGGGACGGACATTGCAGATCCCCTGCAACGGCTCCAGGCGGTGAAAATGCGCACCGATGACGCTAAGCAGTTGGCTCAGACCCGCGGTTCGGAAATGCTGGAAAGTGTGATGGGGCTTGTCAGTCCCGCAACCGCTTCCTGGTTCTTCCGGTCAGCAGAAGGCATGAAGTGGATTTCCCGCATCAAGCCGGTCTGCAATACGTTTGTCTCAAACGTGCCGGGTATTCCCCATGACATGTATTTCTCAGGCGCAAAGCTCGTCCGATCTTATGGTCTGGCACCGCTCGGCGACGGCATGGGGATTTTCCACGCAATCACGGGTTACCAAGATCAATTGTCGGTCTGTGTCACGGCCGACAGAGAAATGCTGCCTGACCCGTCTTTCTATGCGGAATGTGTGCAGGCATCGTTTGAAGAATACAAAGCACTGGTTGAAGACGACGATGGGGAAGATCAAACAGTCGTCTATCTTGAATAGGGAGAGAGGTTTCCTCAACGGAGACCTGGAGGAGAAAGTGTGTCGGAAAACGTCGTAGTGCAGATGCCGGAAAGGGAAACGGAAACCGTTTTCCTTGTGGAGGCCGGCAGCTCGTTTGAGCTCAATTGCATTCGTAAATGGATTGAAGAACATCCGCGCCATTCTGAAAGCGATGCCAAGCTCGTTGTGATCGGCGATGCGCGCGATGGTGGCCACAAAGAACTGAAAACACTGATGGATGGGGGCGACATTTCAGGCGACCCCTGGCTGCAGCCACTGCGGGTCATCTGGAAACCCAGTGAGGATGTGCGCCACGGCAAATCATTTGTGAATACGTGGCTGGCGACTGTTTTTGAAAAGCCTGGTCGCATCAGACAAAAGCTGATGGGTGGCTCCGCGCCGGACAGATTGCGGGTGGCGGAAGGACAAGGTGCATTCTTAAGCACGGTTCGAGAACGCTTTGACGAGACCTGGGGATCTGAAGGGGTGCGCACGACCCGGTTGCCGGAATTCGTTGTGCGTCAGGCTGTGATTGCCCTTGATCGAGCGGAACGCAGCATTCGCGGTGCGCGCTACAAGGTTGCGCGACTTCTCATGGGAGATGTCGTCTCCAGCCCGTCTTTTCAGCGGGACTTAGGCGCGCTTGCAGGCACGTTGGGTCGATCTCTCTCCGAAGTTGAGACAGAGACAAAAACCTATCTGGATGAAATGAGTGCGCGCCAGACCCCGGTGTCCCTCGACATTGCCATGGGGCTCTATCGTCGGGCCTGTCGCAGTCATCACGATGGCAACATAGACTATGTTCCAGAAGAGCTTGAGCAGCTCCGTCAATGGATGGAAGAGGGGCCAGTGGTTCTGCTGGTCACACATAAATCCATGCTGGACACCATGGCGGTCTCGACCGTGCTCTTTGAGCACAACATTCCTGTGCCGTTGACGTTTGGGGGTATCAACCTCAACACGTTTGGTATTGGTCGCTTGGCAGCCAATTCAGGCGTCATATTCCTTCGCCGCGCGTTTCAGGACAATGACATCTACAAGGCGACCTTCCGCCGGTATGTGGATTATCTGGTTGAAAAACGCTTTTCGCTCATGTGGGCGCTGGAAGGCACGCGGTCGCGGACTGGCAAGCTTCTGCCGCCGCGCTACGGCCTCATGAACTATGTGGTTGAGTCCATTGTTCGAACCAAAACCCATGGGCTGCGTTTTGTGCCTGTCTCTGTGACCTATGATCAGATCACCGAGGTCGATGACTATGTCATTGAGCAAAAAGGGCAGGACAAGAAACCCGAAGGCGCCAGCTGGTTCCTGAAGTTCATCACCGGCAAAGGATCAGATCACAAAATCTACGTCCGCTTCGGAGAGCCGGTCACTGCACTGGATGTCTTGCCTGGCGAAAGCCTCAACGAGGATCTGCCGGATACGGACAAGAAAAAGCTGGTTGAGCAAATTGCGATCCGCGCCGCCGTTCGGCTGAATGACGCGTCGCCGATCAACCTGACCTCGCTTCTGACCTTGATCTTGCTAGCCAACGGCCCTCGGGCAAGAACGCTGGAAGGTCTGACCCGCACCGTCTGCTCCTGGATGGATTTGGTGGACAGTCGGAACATTCCGGTTGTTGGCGGCAATGACAAGCTGCGCACCCCAAACCAGATTGAAGCGACCCTGACTTCCTTGGAAGAAAATGGGGTCGTGACCCGTCATGACTCCGGGCTCGGGGCCGTGTTCCACATTGCAGCTGGCCAGTATCACAAGGCGGCCTACTACCGAAACACCGCGATCCATTTCTTTGTCACTGACGCCATTATTGAGCTGGCACTGCTCCATGCAGCAGAACAAAAAGACACGGAGATGGCGTTCTGGCGCGAAGCTTTAGCGCTCCGCGATCTTTTGAAGTTTGAGTTCTATTTTGCCACCCGCGAAGACTTCCTGAAGGAAGTGCGCGAGAAAATGGCAGAACGGGACCCGGATTGGCAGGCCCGTCTCCAGGAAGGTGAGGCATCAGCCCGCACCCTTCTGGAAGCCCGCGAGCCTGTTGTGTCGCAAGGCGTCCTTCGCTCCTTCATTGATGCCTATCAGGTGTTGGCCGATGCGCTGGTGCAACGGGGCGGTCAACCTATTGAAAATAAAAAGGAATTCCTGCAACTCTGCATGACCTATGGCGCCCAGGCCCATTTGCTGCAGCGGGTATTTTCAGAAGAGTCCCTTTCAAAGACCCTTTACGAAACTGCATATAAACTAGCAGATCATAGAGGTCTCATTGCTGAGAATGGCGAGACGTTGACGGGAGACCGCAAGATCTTTGCCGACCAGGTGCGCTCTGTGAGCCGCCGACTGGAAATACTGTTGGGGCTGTCCATCAGCCGCCAGACAGACTAGTAGACCGACCAAAGGACCAAGCGAATGCCAAGCTATCGTTTTCTGATCGATGAAGTGGAAAAAGGACCCTCCGGTTCTCACATTGCCGCTTTTTTCGACATGGACCGGACGTTGATCTATGGCTTTTCCGCGCAGGATCTGATGATCGAACAGGTGACCAGCGGCGAGCTCTCAATCGGTGAGGTTGTGAATCAGGCCTCTCACGGGATTCAGTTTGCCCGAGGCAAGATCGACTTTGCAGAAATGGTGAACAGCACCGCGAAACATCTGCGTGGCCAGGTTGATAGCCGGAACTATGAATTCGGGCGCCGTGTCTTTGAAAAGCGTGTTGCCTCCCGCATTTATCCAGAATCCAGGCTTCTGATTGATGCCCATCTCAAAAAGGGCCATGTGGTTGTGATCGTGTCCGCCGCGACACCTTATCAGGTGGAGCCGGTCGCCAATGATCTCGGTGTTCACAGCTTTCTCTGCACTCACTTGGAAGTGAAGAACGGCATTTGCACGGGCAAGGTGGTTGAGCCGGCCTGCTATGGCGAAGGGAAATCCATTGCTGTCCGCAACTTCATTGCAGACCGGAATGTTGATCTTGCCGAAAGCTATTTCTACAGCGACGGCGATGAGGATCTCCCGCTCCTGGAAATTGTCGGCAACCCACGTCCGCTCAATCCGAATAAGAAGCTGACCTCGGTCGCCAAGTCTCGCGACTGGCATATCACGCGCTTTGAAGGTCGTGGGCGAACGTCAGCGAAAGATGTGGCGCGGACCGGTCTTGCCTATTTGAGTGCGGCGCCAGCGGCAGCAGCGGCCTTGTCGGCTTACTCAATCAATGGCTCGGCGCGTCAGGCGCGGAACATTTTCCAGGGCCTTTGGGGTGAGCTGTCATCCGCCTCAATCGGTCTTGAGCTCGATGTAAAAGGGCGGGAGAATTTATGGTCTCATCGTCCGGCCGTCTTTATGGCGAACCATCAAAGCGCGGTGGATGCTATTGCCGTCCTGAAACTGGTGCAAAGCGACTTTACGGCGATTGCAAAAAAGGAAGTGCAGTCCCAGCCGGTGATCGGCCAGATGTCAGAAGCCATGGGCACGATTTTCGTGGACCGGTCCGACAATAAGGCGGCCCGTGAGGCGTTGCAGCCAGCGGTGACGGCGCTGAAGAGCGGTACATCGATCATCATTTTCCCTGAAGGCACCCGCAGCCCCACGAACAAATTGTCCAAGTTCAAAAAAGGTGGTTTCCACCTGGCGATGCAGGCCGGTGTGCCCATTGTGCCGATCGTGCTGCACAACACGACAGATGCCATGCCGAAGAGTGCGTTCATCGCACGGCCGGCAACAGTTCATGTCACCGTCCTCCCGCCTGTTGAGACAGCGGACTGGGAGATCGAAGATCTCAACGAGAATATTGATGGCGTGCGCAAAATGTTCCTGAAAGAACTAGATCAGGACAGCGTCGACACATCGAAGGACGTGATCCGCTTGGCTCAGTCTGGCAACAAGCCGACAGCGCCGGTCGAAGATCATGGAAGCAAGCCTAAAAAAAGTAAGGGCTAAAGGAAGCTTCTAACCACGAGTCTATCCCACGAAGGGGGCGCAAAAGCCGCGGCCAGCTGCGGCTTGCATTTGTTAAAAACCCCTACTTTTCCTCGGCTTGTTTCTTGGGCGCCCCAACCCATTTCAATAAAAGAACCAAGAAGAAGAGGGCACCCAGGTGGGCGACGCTGTACTTTCCAGAATCCAGGAATTTCTGAAACTAGAAGCCGCAGGTGGCATTGTTTTAATGGCCGCCGCCGTCCTGGCGCTTGTCATCGCAAACTCTGTTTTTGCCGGATATTACGACGCCTTCTTGGCAACGCCGGTCGCTGTAGAGTTTGGTGCGCTCAAGATCGCAAAACCTCTTCTCCTTTGGGTGAATGACGGCCTGATGGCGATCTTTTTCCTGCTGGTCGGCCTCGAGATTAAACGGGAGTTCCTGCAAGGCGAGCTCTCGTCCCGTGATCAGGCGGCTCTGCCCTTCTTCGCAGCTGTTGGGGGCATGGCGCTGCCCGCACTTGCCTATGTTTTCATCACCTGGGGCGACCCAGTTCACACGCGCGGCTGGGCCATTCCTGCAGCAACCGACATCGCTTTTGCACTCGGCATTCTCTCGCTTATTGGTGCCCGCGCGCCGCTCTCCCTCAAAGTGCTTTTGACCGCGATTGCGATCATTGACGATCTGGGTGCCATCATCATCATCGCGCTCTTTTACACAGAAAACCTTTCGGTCATGTCATTGGGGCTCGCCGCCGTCGGCCTGTTCGGCCTTGCCGCCCTCAACTTTGCGAACGTCAGACGCCTAGCACCCTATATCATCGTTGGCGTTTTCCTCTGGGTCTGTGTTCTGAAGTCAGGCGTGCATGCGACCCTTGCCGGTGTTGCCATCGCCATGGCGCTCCCCCTTAGGGGCGACACGAAAGGCGATGAGCATGGAGAGCCGCCCTTGCTGCGGCTGGAGCATTCCCTCCTGCCCTGGGTGGCTTTCGGAATCATGCCTCTCTTCGGGTTTGCCAATGCCGGTGTCTCGTTTGCAGGCATGGGGCTCGACAGTTTCGCGCATCCAGTCACAGCGGGCATCATTGCGGGCCTTGTGATCGGCAAGATGGCAGGCGTCTTTGGCTTTGCCTGGCTGGCCGTTAAGTCGGGCATCGCGAAAATGCCGATGGGGGCGAACTGGATGCAGATCTACGGGATTGCCTGTCTTTGTGGCGTTGGCTTTACCATGAGCCTGTTCATCGGCACGCTTGCCTTTGAAGATCCTTCTTACGCAGCCACGGTGCGCCTTGGCGTCCTGACCGGTTCGCTCATCTCAGGTGTCACTGGGTTTGTCTGCCTGCGCTTCCTCTCTGGGGCGCCGACGACTGTCGCAGTCGCGCGGTAACCTCAGGGCTCGTTTCGTGTCAGGTCTCTTAAAAGTGTTCGTCCCGCAGGACTTCGACGTCTGAGGCGTAGAGCACGCCAATGGCATCACCAATGGCGTCCTTGATCGCTGACATGACGGTCGCGGCGATGGATGCATCGACCACACAGATCACCATGACGTTTTCAAAGGCCCCGCTTAGCCCGCTACCGCGTCGGTCGCCATGGGTGCCGCTTCCCTGAAGGTTCGGCAGGACCGTATAACCTTTGGCACCGGCCTTCTTGGCGGCCTCCACCACGCGCGGGGCATAGATTGCCTCTACGACCACTTCAATTTTCTTCTTTTTGAACATCTGCATGATCGTCTCCCGTTAGTTGTAAAGGGTGGCTATCGCCGCCGCATAAAGCGGGATGCCGACCAGCACGTTGAAGGGAAAGGTAACCCCAAGCGAGAGGGGGATAAATATGCCCGGGTCTGCTTTGGGCAAGGCGAGCCTGATGGCAGCAGGCACCGCGATGTAAGAGGCGCTTGCCGCAAGAACGGCGAGCAACGTGGTGCCACCTGCTGAGAGGCCAACCACATAGCCAGTCGCCCCGCCAAGCACGGCACCGATGATCGGCATATAGAGTCCGAACGCAATCGCTGAGGGGCTAAGCGAGGAGGCAGTACGAAGACGGTGTGCCGCCACGAGCCCCATATCCAGCAGGAAGAGACAGAGTACGCCCTGAAACGGATCGACAAAGAAGGGAGCGACTGTCTCTAGCCCTTGTTCTCCAGTGGCCCAGCCAATCACAAACCCGCCAAGCAGCAACATGATCGAGCCGTTGAACAGAATTTCCCGAAGCATCTCGGGTTGAAAAAGCGGCGCCTTGGTTCCGTCCTCTGCGCCCTTTTTGCGTGCGAGCAGGAGGCCCGACACGATCGCAGGTGTCTCCATCAGCGCGACCATGGCGATGATGTAGGCCTCATAAGTGATGTCGAGACTGGTCAGAAACTGAGTGGCTGTGACAAAGGTCACGATACTCACGGACCCGTAGTGGGCAGAGACGGCCGCGGAATCGATCGTGGAGAAGCGGGTCGTCATGCGCAGCAGGAAAAAGGCAATGTAAGGGATCAGGAAACTCAGCAGGACTGCAGCGATCAATCCGGGAAGAATGGACATGCCGGCGTCGGAAGAAGCCAGACTGGCGCCCCCTTTGAGCCCGATGGCCAGCATGAGATAGATCGATAGTCCCTTGGCAATCGCTTCGGGTATTTCCAGATCACTTCGAAGGAAACCAGCAAGACCGCCCAGTAAGAATGCCAGTATCGCTGGTGAAACCAGATTGCTTGCCGCTACCGCGAGTACATCTGCCATAAACGCAAACCCTTTCCTGCGTCGATGCCTCCGTGAAGAGGTCATCCGTCACAAAGTCACCGGCAAGATAGAGGTTTTTTTTGTGCAAACAACGGTAAGGAAAAAGAGGGTATTTAGTTCGCCAGGAATGCGCGCGCGCCTTAGACCTAGATGCCTATAAATGGTTGTGCGATCCGAGCGCCCAGGCTCTTAAACCTGAGGGGGGCGTCGGTGATGGCGAGGCAGATACAGTCTTCGCCGGGCCCGGCAACTGGCATGTGCTCAACATCATCGTCCGCGGCTTCAACGTCACCGCGCAGGAATTCACCCTGATGCGTTGTGAAGGACCCTGTCAAAACAAGAGTCAGTTCTTCCCCCCTGTGCCCATGGGCTGGAACAGGCTGGCCAGCAGGCACTTTCAGAAGGCGCGCTTTGCCTTCCCCGTTCCGAAGAGTGATGGGGATGTGATAGGCGCCTTTGCCGAGCCGCTTCCAGTTCAACGCATGGAGATCTCCGCCCAGGTAGGACTTAAGCGGTTCAGGCAAGACGGACGGGATTTCAGTTGCCTGCTTCTTCGCGGCAATGGTCTCTTCTTCCGGCTCAGCGGCTTCAAGCTTGCTCATCAATTTGTCAAAAGCGTCTTCACTCAAGTCGACGGGGGTTAGATCATCCAGCAGCGCGCCGCCCAACTCTTCAGCATCCCTCTCCGCTTTCCGACAGGAAGGGCAGAGCGCCAGATGGGTCGCGACCAACAGGCTCCAGGCTTCAGGCAAGCTGCCCGAGGCATAAGAGACTAGGATTTCGTCTGCAATGTGGTGGCGAATAGTCATACGCGTCGTCCGTCGGTAGGAGGTAATCTACTATCATCTAAAGTGGAGCGGAGCTTGCCCAAGGCAAGCCTCAGTCTCGATTTCACGGTGCCGAGCGGTATATTCAGATGCTCGGCGATGCGTCCATGAGACATGTCTTCAAAGAACGATAGTTTCAGAATGGCTTTTTGGTCTTCAGAGAGATGTTTCATGGCTTCCAGAAGCTGCATCTCAGACTGCTTCTGCTCGATCACGCTATCTGCGGCTTCTTCCGGCTCCGGTATGAGACTCGGATCATTGGGGTCCAGCTCAGGTCGGTTTTCGCGCCGAAAAACGTCGATGCGTTGATTCCGGGCAATTCGGAAGATCCAGGTGGAGGGGGCGGATTTGGAGGCGTCAAATTGACTGGCTTTCCGCCAAACCTTGATCATGGTTTCCTGTGTGAGTTCTTCCGCCTGTCCCGGCTGGCAGCCAAGGCGCATGACATAGGCCTTCACGCGCGGGCCGAAATAGGAAAACAGGGACTGAAATGCTCTTTTGTCCTGATGCGCGCCAACCGCCTGCAGGCATGCCGCATGGTCGTTAATGTCAAACTCTTCCACTAGCGCATCGGCCATTTCTGGGTTGGGGGCTCCTAGGTGCCGGCGGGCGTCATTATTGACGACCACCAAGCGCAGTCTACTGCGCTCGCGACCCGAACCGGAAATATTTTCGTGCATGCTCATAACACATCTTACGTGCGCACATGAGGCTTGGATCAGTCCGTTTTTGCGTCATTTTTCCTGATCTAACCGCGCGTTTCAGCCGTATTGAGATAAACACACAGAAAAAGGCTGGTCATTTGCCCTACGAAGCGTCCCTCCCCAAAACACAAAAAAAGATCGCGATTATCGGGTCTGGAATTGCGGGCATGTCCGCTGCCTGGTTGCTGAACAAGGACCATGACATCACGGTTTTTGAGGCTGGCGACCATATTGGCGGACACTCAAATACAGTTGATGCAGGCAATGGTGAAAATCCACTTCCTGTGGATACCGGTTTCATCGTTTACAATGAGCAGAACTATCCAAACCTCGTTGCGCTGTTTGACCACCTGAATGTACCGACCAAGCCGTCGGATATGTCCTTTGCAGCCTCAATCGACAAAGGTCGCTTTGAATATAGCGGGACCGGCTTGAACGGCCTGCTCGCCCAGCGGAGCAATCTTGTGAGTCCTCGGTTTTGGGCCATGATGTCCGACATTATGCGCTTCTATAAGACAGCGCCGACACTCGATGGAGCGGCGGCCTCAGCGGATCTTTCGCTGGGTGACTATTTGCGCGAGAACAACTATTCCGACGCCTTCATTCGCGATCACATTCTGCCCATGGGGGCAGCGATCTGGTCAACGACCGTTACTGATATGCTGGACTATCCCCTGGCGACATTCGTGCGGTTTTTCGAGAGCCATGGACTCTTGAAATTCAAGGACCGCCCGAAATGGCGCACGGTTGATGGGGGCAGCCGAGAATATGTGAAACGACTGACAGCCTCCTATCAAGACAAGATCAGGCGGGAGGGCGTTGTTGCCATCACGCGGGCGCTCAATGGCGTTGAGGTCACGACGGCAACAGGCGGACAATATCTGTTTGATGATGTCGTCTTGGCCACTCATGCGGACGATGCATTGACGCTCCTGTCGAACCCTAACCAGAGTGAGCAGCGCTTGCTTGGTGCGTTTCAATACACAGACAATGATACTTACCTGCACACTGACGAACGCCTCATGCCAAAGCGCCGCCGCGTTTGGTCAAGCTGGAATTATATTGATGACGGTGCGGCTGATGCGGGGAAGCAACTCACCCTTTCCTATTGGATGAACCGGTTGCAGAGCATTGACGAAAGCCACCCGCTCTTTGTCACACTGAACCCTCACATTGCGCCACGCGAAGAGACCATCATTCGGAAATTTTCCTATCAGCACCCGCTCTTTGATCGCGCGGCGATTGAGGCGCAAAAAGAACTTTGGCAGCTGCAGGGACGAGACCGGGTGTGGTATTGTGGATCTTACTTTGGCTACGGATTCCATGAAGATGCGCTGGAGGCAGGTCTTGCAGTTGCAGAGCAGCTTTCCGGTGCACGCAGACCCTGGAACGTCGCAGCAAACAGCTCGCGTGTTAACACAGAGGTAGTTCTGCCCTTGGCGGCCGACTGACATTCATGATTTCAAGCCTCTACAAAGGATTTGTTGATCACGCCAGGCGCCGACCAGCGCGCCATACTCTGCGTTATCGTGTGTTCTCGCTTCTGCTCGACTTGGATGAGCTTGATGAGATCAACCGCACCAGCCGTGTGTTTGGCGTCAATTGCCGCTCCCTATTGTCCTTTTGGGAAAAGGACCATGGGGCTGGAGAGCGTACCGGTCTGAAAGACTGGGTGGCGGCGCATGTCACCAAGGCGGGGTTCAGCGCGACCGGCATGCGTGTGCGCGTGCTCTGTTACCCACGTATCATCGGCTACGTCTTCAACCCTTTGACGGTCTACTATTGCTATGATCCCAATGGCGTGTTGATGGTGACACTGCACGAAGTGCACAACACATTTAATGAGAAGCACACTTATGTGCTGCCGGCACCCGTTGACCTGCGCGGGCGCGTCCGTCAAGAGACCGAGAAACGCATGTATGTCTCTCCCTTTACCGAGATGGAAGGGCACTATCAGTTTGAACTTTGTCCGCCGGGCGAGACTGTCCGGGTGTTTATCGGCTTGAGTGATGCGGAGGGCCCGCTACTGTCAGCCTCATTCGAAGGTGATCGCGAACCTTGGAGCGACAAGGCTTTGCTGCTCACCTTCCTGCAATACCCACTGATGACGCTCAAGGTCACCGTGGGCATTCACTATGAAGCATTGAAGCTGTGGTGGAAGAAAGTGCCTATTGTTCGCCATAAGCCTGCGCCGGAACCCATCACTGCGACACACGCCCCAATCAAGATCAGATCAGAAGCAGCGGACTGACTTGGTCACGTTCAGGCAGCAAGGGCGATCTTGTTGCGGATCGAAGACAAAGCCCAGCCGATGACCGGGAAATGTTCGTAAAACTCCCGTGCTGCGTCCCAGTGATCAAAATGTGAGACAACCTGGCCATTGGCATTGAACTGCACCCGGCTCATGCCTTCAAATGACCAGGGCTTCTTGCGCAAGGTTGAGTGCAAGCGCCAGTAAAGCATTCCGGTGTCGCCGTCTGGCGCGCTCGCAAGCGCACTATGAAGGATCTCGAAACGGACATCGCCCACGGTATCGAACATGTGCACGAAGATCTCAGCCATCTTGTCGGCGCCGACCACTTCATTAAACGGGTCGCGGAAATGTACGTCGGGCATCACAAAGTCGGGAAGAGTCTCAAGGCTTTCCCTGCTGAGCGACCCCATAAAGCGGGCATATTTGTCGAGGGGGGTGGTCATGCTGTGATCATCCGTGAAGTTACTGAAAATAGAAGGCGGTTGGGCAGGAAGCGCAAAAGCTTCATCAGGAAGGCAAAGCGTCGGGGGAAGACGATCTCAAATTTGCCAGCCTCAAGGCCTCGGTAAATGGTGGTAGCTGCTTCCTCCGCGGTGACGAGGAAGGGCATCGGAAATTCGTTCTTCTCTGTGAGTGGTGTCTCAACAAAACCTGGATTGATGAGGGAGAGAGAAACGCCATCCCGGTCGAGTTCTGGCTTCATGGCCTCAACCATATTGATGAGGGCGGCCTTCGTGGCGCCATAAGCAGCCGATGTGGGTAGGCCACGGTACCCGGCAACAGAGGATACAACAGCGATCCGGCCGCTCTGTCGTGCCCGGAAAACCGGCAGCAGCGCGCCGAGTCCGTTCACCGTACCCATCAGGTTTGTTTCAACAAGATGGCGCACGGTTTCGACAGAAAACTCTGACGCCGCCATGGGCTGATGTGTCCCTGCATTCAGGACCGCAAGGCTCAGGGGCCCTAGATCCTTTTCAATCTGGGCAAGAACGCTCTGATTGCCTTCAATGTCGACAATATCCAGCGGATAGGCATGGATCGCGCCCATTGAGTTGCTGGAGGAGATCTCCTGGGCGAGGGTTTCCAGATCCTCTGTGGTGCGGGCACTGGCTGCAACTGTCCAGCCATCTCCGGCCATTTTAAGCGCAAGCGCGCGGCCTATGCCCTTGCCGGCGCCCGTAATCCAGACTGTTTTGGGCGCATTGCTCATCGTGGTGCCTCAAGCGAGGCCGTGGCGACACATTGACGGCAGCGAAGTTCAATCAGAGAGCCATCATCGCCTGGAAACTGCATAGCGACCCAGCGGCCATCAGCGTCGTACCAGACTTCATTCTGGATCGCGCCCTCATATTTGTAGCGCGTGGCTTCCACCATGCCGGCATTGGTAGCGACACTTTCTATGCCAAGCGATACCAGCCGCACATCGTTCACTTTGCCAGTGATTGTGTTCATCAGCTGGGTGCTGCCGATGACGCCAGAGTTCCAGTGATTGGTTGGGTAAATGCCCATCGCAGTCGTCTGTCGACCATTTGGACCATCAATTGTGAGGATATCTTCATTGGTGGACGCTTCCACTTCGGAAATGTCACCATTGCGGTCTGTTCTTGCACTCAGCGAAACAAGCTGCCCGTCTTCCCAGAGGGCCTCGGACTGATATTGCAGCTCAAACAACGTGACGAAGAGGAGGCCGATTTCGAGTTCGAAATTTGTTGTGACTTTCAGTCCCTCTGCCTCATCGCGGAAGGTGACATTGTGCGACCCAATACGGGCATCATTCCGGTAGATGTCAAAGGCGATGGAGTCTCCATAGAGAGCCCGCGCCTGCTCGGTCATATCTGGCGCGGAGGCCGCAGCGTGAGGGGGCACGCTGAATGCAGATAGACAGACCGCAAGAGCAAGCGGCTTGAGGGGCAGGCGCGGGGTAAGGGCTGGAAGCCTCATCAACATCTCCATGAAAGGACGCTATTGATAGGTATACGGGCGTGAGGAGCGACTGGATCAGCCAGAAATCTTACGGTTTTTTGGCCTTTATGGACTGAAATGCCTCAAGGGCGCGGGCCCGGGCCTGTTTCCGGTCAACAATTGGAAGCGGGTAATCCTGACCAAGCTTTAGGCAGGCCTCTTCTAGAACATGAGCAGGCGCTTCCCACGGTTTGTGCAGATATTTTTTCGGAAGCTTTGCAAGCTCCGGCACAAATCGGGTCACATAGGCCCCATCGGCATCAAACTTTTCTCCCTGCAAGACCGGATTGAAAATTCGGAAATAGGGCGCCGCATCTGCACCACACCCTGCCACCCATTGCCAACTGGCCGTATTGCTTGCCGGGTCCGCATCCACCAGCGTGTCCCAGAACCACGCTTCCCCCTCTCGCCAGTGAATGAGCAGTTCTTTCACCAGGAAGGAGGCAACGATCATTCGCACCCGATTATGCATCCAGCCGGTCTGCCAGAGCTGGCGCATGCCTGCATCAACAATGGGAAAGCCGGTGAGCCCTTTTTGCCAGCTGGTAAGCTCCCTACTTGGGCCTTGGTTCCAGGGGAAGTCGTCAAACGCGGGCCGCAGCGGCGCGGTAGGCAATGAAGGGAAGTGATGGAGGAGATGATAGGAAAAATCGCGCCAGCCAAGCTCGCGTAGGAACCACTCCCCGTCACGGGCAAGATCCGGGTTCCGCGCTATGGCGTCCTGTGTACGTTGCCAGATGGTGCGCGGGCTGATTTCTCCAAACCGAAGATGCGCTGAAAGCTTCGATGTGCCGGGTGAGTGGCCCGGATGGTCGCGCATCTCCTTGTAGGAGCGGAGCCCGTCATCAAGGTAAGTATCAAGTGTCTCTAAGGCTTGGGCCTCACCGGGTATGAAGGTGTCGGCGAGGCTAGGCGTCCAATCAAAGCCACTGGGAAGCAGGCGAAGCTCTTCCAACTTGAGGGAGCGCGGCTGCTCGGCCACCGGCGTGAGCCTGTCGCATCGCACCAGCGGCCCGAAGCTCACCTGCTTCAGGCAGGTCCGCCAATAAGGCGAAAAGACCGTGTAGGGCTTGTCCTGTTGTGTCCGGATTGTCTCTGGTGGAAAAAGAACCTGACCCGCAAACCGTTTAATCTCCACGTCAGACTTGACGCCCCATTCATGAAGCGCCGTCTCGCCTTTCTGAACGGAAGGGTCGTAGCCATGTTGCAGAAAGACGCGGGTTGCTCCCGTTTCCTGAACCAGCTCTGACACTTCGTCAATCAGGTCACCCTGGCGAAGGATGAGCGGGGCGCCCAGATCTGCCAGTCTGGTTGCCAGAGATTGAAGCGAGCGATGCAGCCACCAGCGCGAAGCGCCTCCCAGAGCCCGCCCAAAACTCTCATCGAGCACAAATACAGGCACAACCGGTCCTGATTCCGCAGCGGAAGTGAGTGCTGGGTTGTCGCCGACCCGAAGGTTGGTGTGAAAGAGGACGAGTGTGGGGCTCATGATGGGATGCGTTGATCGATGTTGAGAGGTAGGATGCAGGCAACCATATAGACCGATGCCCCAAGGAGACCACCAGGTTCAGATCTGTGGGCATTTTTAGTTTCGGAGGAAGACATGAGTGACGCACCAAATATGAGCGAACAGATTGCAGGGCAGGGCGGCATGATCCCAGCGCACGGCCTCACCGCAGCAATCCATATTGGCGAAAGCGATCTGCCATTCGTTGACTTAGGCGATGGCAGCAAATTGCAGTTGCTACAGGTCGACCTCAATCAGGGGCTTTGGGTTGTGCGCACAAAATTTGCGCCGGGGTACAAAGTCGACAAGCACTACCACACAGGCTCGGTCTTCGCTGTGACCTTGGAAGGCAGCTGGTACTACAAGGAATATCCCGACTATGTGAACACAAAAGGCTCCTACCTTTATGAGCCGGCCCACTCTGTGCATACACTGACCGTGTCAGAAGACAATGAAGGGGAGACAGATGTTTGGTTCGCCATTTACGGCGCTAACATCAATGTAGATGACGACGGCAATGTGATCGGCATTGTTGATGCACAAAGCATTCTCGCAGCTTATCAGGGTCTTTGCGAGGCGCAGGGCCTCTCGTCCGAAAAAGTCATTGTGCTCGGCGCGCCGACCTGATCGCCGGGCTCAAGCAGACGCGGTGTCGTCGGCCATCTCTAGTAGCTGGAGAAGGCCGAGCGCTGCCGCTTCGGCTGCTTGCGTCGGGCGTGTTTTATCGCCAATGCCGGAGAAGAACTCATTGGCTTCTGTGAGGCAGAGGATCGCATAGGCGGTCTCGCGGCACCTTTCAGGCGCAGCTACTGGATAGGCCTCGGAAATTGTTTCGCTGATGCTGGCAATCGAGCGGTCATACCATCCCCAGACAATCGTGCGGATGTCAGCGTCGCGTTCAGCAAGCCCCCAGATTTCCCGGCCAATAACGTCATTCCCGGGAATGCGTTTATACCGGTCGCTGCATAGAAACTGAATAAGGCTTGTGAGTTTCTCCTGTGGCGTGGAACCGGAAATGGCAGTGTCGACTTCCACAGCAAGTTTCTCGCCGACACGCATCACAAAGGCCAGAACCAGTTGTTCTTTGTTGCCGAAATAGTGACTGACCATCTGGAGTGACAGGCCCGACTGGTCGGCGATCCGGCGCATGGAGGCCTGTCCGATGCCATGCTCACGTACGCAGACTTCCATCGCATCCAATATCTGGTCGCGCCGCTCTGGCGCTTTACTCGGCCGACCCACCATGCGTGTTTTCCAAATGTCCAATCAGGGTTTCGCGCGTGACGAAGACATCATCGAGGCGAACAGCGCGCATCTGTTCGACTTCCTGCTCTGTATAATCGACGAAGCTCGCCACTGTCTTGTCGTCGGTGAAGTTTTTGACGATCCAGTTGAGGGTCGCCGCCAGCCGATCATTGGGAAGGGTCGACATGGCTGACCCTGGAACCTGCACCAGAAAGGCGCGCCCACCCTCAACAGAAAGCAGAAGGGGCAGCGTTGCCCGCATATCGGGAACCTTATCTGGAAAGCCGCGCCCATCAGGCACATGGCACCCCTGGCAGTGGATCATATAGTCTGCGCGTGCCCGTGCATCGCTGGCAAGGGCTGCGCTGGTTGTGAGCCCTAAGCCGAGCAAACCGCAGAGGAGGCCTGCGCCAATTGTGCTAAGCGTCGTCATCGACACCGATAATGATCGCTGTTGAGCAATTATAAATAATGTCAGCGCTTCCGCCCGCACACCAGTTGATATTGTTTGCAGCCTGGGGAAGGTACATGGGCTTATCGCCTTCATTGCGCACGCAGCCGCATCGTCCACAGCCACTTTTGCCGCAGCAATCATTATAGGAAATGATGTAGTGCTTATTGTCGCCCGGGTTGAGGCAGGTGCCGACCCAGGTGATGGGGGACATGATGGTGCCGGGCGGGCAGGCCGCGTGGGTACCGCCACAACAGCTGCACAGATACCCATCAATTGCGCAGTAACGCCAATAGTCGCAGCTTTCTGGATCGCCCGGATCGTTTGCAACTTCCTCACCGCGCACGCGTGAGACCGGGAGAAGTGGGAAGGCTGCAGCACCGGCCAGCACCGTTCCAATACCGGCAATTACGCTTCGTCGTGAGGAAAGACGGGCTGTCGTTCGGGCCGTTTTTTCGATGAATCTATCTAACCAGGTCATGGCATTTCAGTGCGTGCGGCTAAGCGCGCTGCTGCTCCTGTTCCATATAATCTTGTATGGAGGCGACGCCTCTTGTCTTCGCCTCAAACAGGCTTTCAATATGTTCCCGCGTATTGGTCAGACCGTGGGCGACCATGGTTCCACGCTCATCAACCAATGCCGCATAAGGAAGTTTGCTGACGCCAATCGTCAGGCCGAGGTCGGACGACAGAACGTACGGATAGTCTTCCAAACTCTGGTTCTTTAGAAAGGCGTGATGTGCAGACGGCTCACCGTCGCTTGCCAGCACGACATCAAGCCACGCGGCCTCCCGCGCGCGAACCGAAGCAATGACGGGAAGGAGCGATTTGCAGACCGGGCAGTCGGGCGACAAAAAGAACAACAGCGTTGATTTGCTGGCTGCAGTCCCAGCCCCCACTTCCACCTGCTCGCCCGTCAGAGAGGGAAAGGAGAAAGGTGGCAAGGGTTCACCAGCTTTCATGCCCTTGGCGACAGTGAGCGCTCCCACAGGTCCCATGCGCTCATGCAGCAGACCGATCTGACGGGTGAGCGCGAAGACGATGAGACCCAGCGCCGCAATGGCGACCCAGCTCACAATGTTGGAAATGATTAGGGCGTCGATCATGGATGTGTTCCTTTGTGACCGAGGAGCGCTGCATTTCGCAGCAAATGTTCTGCAGTCGCATAGATGAGCAGCAGAATGAGAACCGCAAAGCCTGCGGTTGCATAGTCGAACCAGCCCAGCGCGCGGTCTGTTGTGGGGAGCAGGAGGAAACCGGTAGTGATTGCCAGGACGCCATTGCGGCTAGCCAGACCCCAGTGAATTTTCTGGTCTGCGCCGATGCCGCCACAACCACAGTCAAGCTCCTGGCGCCCACGAATCAGGTTGATCGCGATGGCGCCGCCATAAACGATCCAAAGAGACAGGGCGACAAGCACGGGAACCGCAGACGCGCTCAACAGGAGCAATGAGAGCGCGATCGCGATTTCCGCAAACGGGATAATTCTGGACACTGGTTTTTCAAACACATGGGGCAGCAACTTATAGCCGGACACCGCCTGCCAGAAGGCAATCGGGTCGCGCAGTTTATGCCAGGCTGCGCTCAGAAGGAGAGCAGCGATGGCACCTCGAAAAGCAATATCGATAACGGGATCAATCATCGCGGGTCACCAGGGATAAATCATGCTGGGGAGATTCCCAAGCTTTGGCACGCTGCGCTGGTAACTGCCATCTCCCGCATCATAAATGTCCAGGCCAAACTGCACGGTGTCGATAAGAGGCGCTTCACCTTCAGTAAGGTAGACCCAGACCTGCGCAAAAAATGGCATGGGGATGTGTGCCCCAATGCCATAGAGCAGAGGATCATCATCCTGTGACACTGCGATGGAGATTGTGAGCTCCTGCAGTTCATAAGCCTCAATCTTCTCGCGGGTTTCGAGGTCAAATACCCAGACATGGGTACCTGGATCTTCAAATGTTTCCGGCGGTCCCTGGTGAGTGAGCAGGTAGAGCTGACCGGATGGCTCATGGAGCGCCAGGTGCTGGAACCCGCTGATGGACCATTCATCCTCGCGTTCATCGTCAGTGATGAGGGGCCAGGTTGCAGCAAGGCGCACGCCATCAGCATCCATCACGAAGTCGTAAACGTCGCCCGCCAGTGACACGAAATACCAGTGGTCGCCGCGACGGACACCGGAAATGCTGACCGGGTCTTCAAAGGGATCAAACAGGGCGGCGGACCGGCTCTTGCCGGACACGGCACCATTTTCATCAAACGTGTAGGTGAGGAACGACCCGTCACCGCAAAGCAGATGAAAGCTGCGCGCACCACCGCCATAAATATTAGGGCACCCCGGCGTGTCGATCTCGGCGATGAATGCCTCACGCTCAAGATCTACAAGGGTAAGGGAAACCGCCGGGGTGAAATTCATCTGCGCGAACAGGGTCTGATCATCACTCAGCGATGAGGTGCCTTGCATCTTAACGACGCTTGCCCGTTTTGGCGGGATGGTGACTTCAGAGCGCACCTGGAACGTGGTGGCGTCATAGGTGACGAGTACATCAGAGCGTTCGCCTCGTGTGGTTCGGCTGAAATGGGTCTCTGCAGAGATGATCCGCTTTCCATCAGACGGGAGCTCAATCCCCGTGGTCCAATAGCCAAGGTCCAGCATGGAGAGGAAGCGGCCTGTATCAGGATCGATCAGATAGCCCCGACCATGCGCCTGATAGGGCATGTTCATGTCGGTCACCCACACAAGCCGGTCATGGTTTTGGCGGGAAAAGCTCACCACCTCGCCCATCGGATCTTCGGGCAAGTCGGCTGCCCGTGCGGCGCTTGTCGACAGGGTAGAGACGCCGGTGAACAAGAAGCCCGCGAGCAGGGCGGCAGTGGAATTAAGAGTCAGGAATGTGCGCATGAAATCTCGCCCCCGGATCAAGATGTCCCTATCTTTAGTGTAGCTAATATAATTTGTCAAACGATCGTATGATAAATAGACACTCTTGCATTTCTCACAGTGGACTGGCTCACTGCTGCGGAAAACAAAAAGGAGAAGGGGCACATGCTCACAAATGTCGACCGGGTTCAGCTTGTCGTGGCCAATCGATCAGAAGCAGCAGATGGATGGGTCAACCTGCTGGGCGCTGAGCATGCGCGTGATGACAAGGTGGCGTGCCTCGGCGCACTGCGCTCTGTCTATCAGGTAGGGAGCTCAGAAGTGGAGTTCCTGGAGGCTGATGGCACCGGCGCTGTGGCCGACAGTTTGAAAGCACGCGGACGACCGCACCTCTTTGCCGCTGGCGTGGCGACGCCCGACCTTGGCACACTCTTTGCTCAAATTGAGAGGACCGGGGCGAGCCTCACCAAAGAAGGCAATCATGGATATGTGACCTTCAGCGAGGCGGGACAAAACGATTTGCGTTTTGTGGTGAGCGAACGGGTTGAGCGTGATCCTGTGGGCCTCATCGATCGCTTGTATGAAGCGACCATCCTAGAAGATCCCTTTCAGCCGCTCATTGACCAGATCACCAAGCTCTTCGGATTGAACGCAGATCACTACAGCCGCATCACGTCTGACCACTTCAAATATGATGGCTACCTAACTCTCTTCCATCCCGACGAGCTCGACCGGTTTGAGATCATTACGCCCACCTCGCCCGAGACGACCATGGGCCGCTTCCACGGCCGCCAGGGCAGGGCCTTCTACATGTCCTTTGCTGAGACACCTCATATTCTGAAGATCGAAGAGCGGGCAAAGGAGGCAGGTGCAGGATTGACCATCGACCGGCCAGAAGGCCGGCCAGAGACAGAGATGGCCGATCAGATGTGGCTCCATCCGCCAGCGCTTGGCGGCATGATGTTGGGCTTGTCACGTCCGTCCCGTGCCTGGCATTGGTCTGGACGGCCAGATCGGGTGATTCAGCTCTAGTCGGATAGGTAACCTATTGTTTTTAATGAAAAAACAGCACCGGCTGACGTGAAAAAGGGCTCGAAAGGGCTTGAAACCCCGCAAATAGTTTCCCACATTTATCCCATAGCGGGGCCCATCGGGACCGCTAAATGAACGTCCGACAGTGTGCCCGGACAGGGGCACTGGTCGTGACAAGTTGCTTGTGAAAGGACTTTGGCTATGACGCGAATGGCGCGTTTCGACAGTCCCTTTTTGTTGGGATTTGATCAGGTAGAACGTCTGCTCGACAGGGTTGCCCGCACGGGTGCCGACGGCTATCCCCCCTACAATGTGGAAGAAGTGCAAACTGACAAAGGCGGGCAGCTGAAAATCACGCTCGCGGTTGCTGGCTTTGCGGCTGAAGATCTCTCGGTCACGGTGGAATCAAATCAACTGGTTATTCGCGGTGGTCAATCCGATGAGGAGGATCGCAATTTCCTTCATCGCGGGATTGCTGCAAGGCAGTTTCAACGTGCCTTTGTGCTTGCCGAGGGAATTGAGATCTTGAGCGCTGATTTGGAGAACGGGCTTTTGACCATTTCCCTGGAACAGCAGACGCCGGAAGAAATCGTCCAGCAGATTGAAATTACGACCCACGGGTCTTGAGTATCAAAGGGGTCCTGAGCCGAGAGAGCGCAGGATTGCCAACTCGCCAGGGCGGTTTAAGACCTCTTAAGCCGCGCCGCAAAGAGCACTTCCAGGAAAAGTGGTTCCGGTTTTCCGTCCGGAAGTGCGGCGACAAAAAGCTCGAAGGAGCGAAAAAATGTTCGATCAGACAGAAGAAAATTCAACACCTGAGCAACTGATCCCCGCTGGAGAGATTACCCAAGACGTGCTCGCGGAAATTGGCATGCAGACACATGTCTATGCGCGTCCAATTCAGGCGAAAGAAATACTCGAGGATTTGAAGGGGCAGCTTGATGTGCCGCCGGAGACCTGGCTCTATTCAGTGCATGCGGCGAACGGTGTCCGCGTCGCCATTGTAGACAGTCGGGAAGCGGCCTTTCAGGGCGCGGCTGCCTATGGCTATCAGGCACTCAGCGTTCACTAAGGCGTGTTGTCTTCCCGGTATCCTGAGGGCGCCAAAAAACGCACAAACTTGGTGCGATTTTTTGGCTCACGTTAAGACAAGGCGCCAGATCTCTCACTAAGATGTATCGGTCAGGCTGCGTTTGAAGCCGCGGGTTCTGTAAGCAGAGCAAAAAGGGCTGCGGCATCGTCAGTCGCGCGAAGTTTTTCAACCATCGATTGATTGCGCAGCAGACGCGAGACACGCGCCAGCGCTTTAAGATGGTCCGCACCCGCTGATTCAGGTGCCAGAAGAAGGAAGATTAGATCGACCGGCTGATCATCAACAGATTCAAACTGAATGGGTGTTTCCAGGCGGGCAAACAAACCGTGAAGACGCGTAAGCTCATTCAGTTTGCCATGGGGGATGGCGATCCCTTGCCCAACACCGGTCGAGCCTAAGCGTTCGCGCTCAAGCAGGGTTTCGAAGATGGCACGTTCCGGTAGTCCACAAACCGCTGCTGCTTTTGCTGAAAGCTCTTGCAGGGCTTGCTTTTTACTCGTGACCTTGAGATGTGCTGTCACACCTTCTGGGGTCAGAAGTTCATCCAGATCCATGATCCGTTTCCTGTTCACTGTTCCCACTGGGCCTGTCGAGACCCTGGTCGGAGCTTTCTGGTAGGCGCCCCGCCGAAACGGCGTGACCTCCCCGGTGCGCTGTGCCCGGGGCCGGAGCCCTTTAAGCCTTTTTCGAATCGCTAGCGGCATCAATCCAACCAACATTGCCATCGGGACGGCGGTAAACGAGATTGAGCCCACCATCGCCGTTTCTGAACATCACCAGTGGTGCGTCAGAAATGTCGAGCTGCATAACTGCATCACTCACAGACAAGACGGGCACGGCGGTTGTGCCTTCTGCGATGATCATTGGAGCGTCGTCGCCTTCAGCAACTTCTTCTTCGCCTTCATTCGCGGCCAGCACGAAGGAAGGAACATCAAGCATAGGAAGGTCAGCCTTAGGGCTGTTGTGATGGTTCTTCAGGCGTCGCTTGTAGCGCCGTAACCTCTTTTCGAGTTTCTCAACCGCATCATCAAAGCTGGCATAGATATCGCCTGCTTGCCCCTGGGCTTGCAGGGTCATGCCTGAGCTCAAGTGGACCGAGCAATCGGAGCGAAACTCATGTCCGTCCTTTGCGAAGGTCACTTGTCCATCCACAGGGCGATCAAAATACTTGCCCACACTGGCGCTAAGCTGATCTTCCACATGGCTGCGCAGAGCGTCGCCGACATCGAGATGAATTCCGGTAATTTGAACCTGCATCAAGGACCTTTCCAAGCGCCGTTAAAATCTAAGAGACCCGACTGCATCAAATAACGCCGGATTCGGTGTGCCAATATCTAGTAATCAAATGCCGCTATCTGATCGGCCTCGAGTATGTGTCTCGAGGAATGGAAAAACGGAGTTCGCTGCTGCGTCACCGAGCCCTTTTCAATGCTCGGGCTAGGGAGAAAACAGACCCCGGCGGCGCGAGCGGGACGGAAACTAGTGGGCCGCCCCGACCCTGTCAACCAACTCAGTTGAAGTTCTAAATTATACTTCAAAAACAGTGTGTTAGGGCGATTTTTTACAGAAAAATTTGCGCCGAAACCTGCGGGAAATCACTTGACGGCAGGGAGAAAAAGCCGTCACACCATTGCGCGTTTTTCGCGTCGGCGCTGAACCGATGACGGGATTTGCATCGCCTCGCGATATTTCGCGACAGTCCGTCTGGCAATCTCAATTCCATTGGCGCGGAGCAGATCAACGATCGCGTCGTCAGACAGGACCGCATCAGCGGTTTCCGCATCGACCAATGTCTTGATGCGGTGGCGGACCGCTTCGGCCGAATGGGCGTCGCCGCCTGTAGCTGACGCGATGGAGGACGTGAAGAAGTATTTTAGTTCAAAGATGCCGCGCGGCGTTGCCATGTACTTGTTGGATGTGACGCGGCTGACCGTCGATTCATGCATCGAGATTGCATCAGCCACCATCTTCAGGTTGAGTGGGCGTAGGTGGGAGACGCCATAAACAAGAAAGGCATCCTGTTGCCGGACGATTTCGGTGGCGACCTTCAAGATTGTCCGCGCCCGTTGGTCAAGACTCTTCACGAGCCAGTTGGCGTCAGCGAGACAATCGGAGAGATAGGTTTTTGCTTCGGTGTCTTTTGCCGACGCCGCGATGACTTCCGTATAATATTGCTTGTTAACGAGGACTCGCGGCAGTGTCGCCGTGTTGAGTTCAATGGCCCACCCGCCGTCTGATTTTGGACGGATGAATATGTCGGGCACGACCGGTGTCACCGGTTCTTCACCAAACACATTGCCAGGTTTCGGGTTGCAGTTACGGATGTCGTCAATCAGGCAGGACAGGTCGTCTTGTTCGATCTGGCAGGCTTTCATGAGTTTGGCCATATCACGCTTGGCAAACAGGTCGATATTCTCGAGGAAGCGCTCCATGACCGGATCAAGGCGGTCTTTCTCCGCCAGCTGTAAGCGCAGACATTCGCGAAGGTCGCGGGCACAGACGCCAATAGGGTCAAATGTCTGCAGAACACCCAGAACGGCTTCCACATCCTCAATGTCCACACCCAGACGATCAGCAACAGACTCAAGGCCTTCCGTCAGATAACCGGACTCATCAACCAGATCGATAAGGTAAGCACCGATGAGCCGGTCAGTCTGGTTTTTGAGCGCGACCACCATTTGGTCGGTGAGATGTTCAACAAGTGTTTCGGCGCGGGTCAAAGACCCCTCAAGCTCGCCTTCACCGTCAAAACTTCCGCCACCCTGGCTGCTGGTGGATTGCCAGTCAGAACTGGACATGCCCGGTGTCTCAGCATCTGCAACAGGGGCGTCAGCTACACTCTGGTCCGCATAGACATTGTCATAATCTGTGTCCATGTCCCCATCGGGCGCAGGCGGAGCATTTTCTTCAGAAAGTGCGAGCGTGGAGGCATCGCCAACATCACCGCCCTCAACACCATCGCTGGCGGCGGCACCATCGGCAAAATCAATGTCGAATTCTTCTTTGTGCGGAGTCTCGCCTTCGGTCGGTTCAATCAGACCCGGCTGATCATCGTCGCGAGCTTCATCCAGCAGGGGGTTTTTTTCGAGCTCTTGCTCGACATAGTCCGCCAGTTCCAGATTGTTCAATTGCAACAGCTTGATCGCCTGCTGCAATTGCGGCGTCATAACAAGCGACTGGCCTTGTCGGAGTTCTATCCGTGGGTTGAGTGCCATGTCGCATGTCGGTTTGCCTTCTGATCAAAATCAGAGGCTAAACCTATCCCCCAGGTAAAGACGACGGACATCCTCGTTGCCCACGATTTCTGATGGTTGTCCTTCCATCAGAACCTGACCGTCGTGAATGATGACAGCACGATCAATGAGCTCAAGCGTTTCACGTACATTATGGTCGGTGATCAGAACGCCAATACCCCGGTCTTTCAGGTGCGCCACGAGGTCGCGAATATCGCCGATGGCAATTGGGTCAATTCCAGCAAACGGTTCATCGAGCAACATGAATGAAGGTTGAGTCGCAAGCGCCCGCGCAATTTCCACACGACGTCTTTCACCACCAGAGAGTGCGATAGAGGGGGTGCGTCGAAGGTGAGTGATCGAAAACTCAGCAAGGAGGTCATCCAGCTGCGCTTCACGACGATCACGGTCTGGCTCAACAACCTCAAGGACCGCGCGGATGTTTTCTTCAACAGACAGACCGCGAAAAATAGAGGCTTCCTGCGGCAGGTAACCGATGCCCAGCCGTGCGCGCCGGTACATAGGCAGATCGGTAACGTTGCGTCGGTCCAGGCCGATATTTCCATAGTCCGGCGAGATGAGCCCGGTGATCATGTAAAAGGTCGTGGTTTTCCCGGCCCCGTTGGGACCAAGAAGGCCAACCGCCTCGCCGCGCTGAACGGAGAAGCTGACGCCTCTCACAACCGGGCGCCGGCGGAAGCTCTTGCCAATCTTGTCTACAATCAGACCGTCATTGCTGGTCACCAGGCGTGGGCCGCCCTCCGCGTCAAAAGCGGTGGATCCGGCGTCTGTGTCGCCCATGGATGTGTCGATACGATCGGTCATGTGCCCCCATCAAAGCGTTGTTGGCATTAAAATTGTATGAAAGAAGAAATTAACCAAGCAAAATTACTGCTGTGGCGCCTGAAAAAGGCCTCGAACCCGCCCAGAACTGGGGTTTTCCGTGTCTGTGGCGGTAACCCCGCCTTCGACCCTTGCCTGCCCGCTATTAAGGTCGATATTGAGCCGCTGCCCACGAATGACGTTTTCACCTTGTCGCAAGACAACGGTGTCGCCCATCGTGATGTTCTCGTCAGCGACCATATAGAGCGCCCAGTCACCCGAAGCCGACTGATCGTCCTCTGACATGACATGGACATTTGATTTCGCATCAATGCGGGTGATTTCAGTACCGCCCGTCCCGTCGTCGGCTCCGTCTTCGGAAGAGGGCGCGCCATCTGCTTTCTGGGCATAGGTAACAATAAGTCGGTCAGCGCGCAGGCGTATGGCCCCCTGCACGGCGACCACATTGCCTATAAAGGTCGCCGTCTGAGCGTTCTGCTCAACCTCAAGCGTATCCGCTTCAATTTCGATCGGCGCATCCGGATCGGTTTTGAAGCCGACCGGGCTTTCATTATCTTCGGCCTGCGCGCCAAAGGGCAGAAAGAGGAGGGCAATGCCCGCCACCATCATGAGTTTTCCTAAGCGACCAATCATACCATCACTCCTGCACAAATCCGCCACCGATTATCCCGCCTTGTAATACACAACGACACGCACACCACCGGTGAAAACGATCTTGTCGCCATTATTGGATGTTTCAACGCCATTTGCGTTGAGCGTCCCCACTGGCCCTTGGCCATAAACAGGCTGGTCGCTGATCAGCGATCCCGCCCTGAAATCCATATCTGCTGTTTGAGCGTGAAACTCATACCCATTTGCTGAAAAGACGCTGATATCTTCCCGCAGCTTGAGCGTTTCCGCTTCTGTTTGAAGTGTTCCGAAGCGCGATGTCACCGACAACCAATTGCCACCTTCGTCCAGCATCAAATCAGCTTCAATATTTTCAAGAAAGATCAGATCAGGATTGTCGACCTCTTGGGTCGCTGTATCCGCGGTGACAACGTAGGGGCGTCCGCGTCTGTCGACACCGGTGATCCGAGGGCTCACCATCCGCAAGTCATCATTGAGACGTCCAACCTCGCGAAAGGTCGGAGTGATTTCTGGTCTTGAATTGAAGGTTGTGGATGAAACAAACACGCTGATGACGAGAATGATTGCCAGCGCAGGAAGAAGGATCTTCATTCCAAGAACAAAGGCGCTGTATCGGCTGCGTTCGTCACTGGGCTCAAGGCCGCCGGGGCCGCCATTTGGGCCACTAGCCGGCGATCCAAAATTTTGGGCAGATTGGCCTGGTGGCGATTGCACGCTCATCAGCATCCTTCGTAACGCGAGTGTGGCCCCTAGCCGTTCACAGTATGCGCTGGCAGCCGAAGGGGGGTCAACTGCAGCATTCTGGTGAAATCAAGCCTGGTTTAGTGAGAGAAAATGTCCTCATCGGGCCATCCGGCAAGGTCCAGCGACGCCCGAACTGGCAAAAAGGCGAAGCAGGCCTTGGCATATTCCATACGGCCTTCGCGCTCCAGCATGTCGTCGAGCACTGTTTTCAGCTTGTGCAGGTGAAGCACATCTGATGCGGCATAGGACAATTGGGCCTCTGACAGCGTTTCAGCCCCCCAATCGGAACTCTGCTGTTGTTTGGAAATCTCTACTCCAGCGAGCTCTCGGCACAAGTCTTTCAGCCCGTGACGGTCTGTATAGGTGCGCACCAGCTTTGAAGCGATTTTGGTGCAATAAATCGGGGTCGTCACAACACCCAGATATTGCTGCATAACCGCGACATCAAACCGGGCATAGTGGAAAATCTTCGTGACTTCCGGATTTGCCATCAAGGCACGCAGGTTTGGGGCGTCGTAGCGCGCTCTGTCGAGCTGAACGATATGGGCGTTTCCGTCACCGGCGGACAGCTGTACCAGACACAGCTTGTCCCGGGGGATCTGCAAGCCCAACGTCTCACTATCAACCGCGACGGAAGCGCCGAAATCGAGGTCCGCTGGAAGGTCGCCTTTATGGAGTGTGATGCTCATGCCGGTTCTCGTGTTGCCGTAAGGGGCAAACCCGTTTTTGCGGCGAACGCCCATTTTGCAGCAAACGCCCATTTTGCAGCAAACGCCCATATTGCAGCAAACGCTTTACCGCATCTGAATAGTTGATGCTCCAAAAACGGAGAGGATTCTAAAAACCCCGCTAAGGAACCTAATTTCATTCCTGGCGTTTCGCTTCGCGAAAAGCCTTTGGTGCCCAGGAGAAGACTCGAACTTCCACGCCCTTGCGGGCACTAGCACCTGAAGCTAGCGCGTCTACCAATTCCGCCACCTGGGCCCAAGGTGCGGAGACTTATCTCCCGTACCCCAATTTGTCAATCGTACAGCAGCGTTTGGCGGCAGAATAGAAGGGTTTCGGGCGAATCTGAATTTTGATCTGGATGCGATCTCTGCGGCAACCGGCCTCTATACGCCTGTGCTCAGCTGCGCTATCAAGGCGTATCGGCAGGTGATGGCGACTCTGATGTTTCGAGGGGAAACAAGAAGAAGGCATCTGCCAATCGGTTTGAAGCCAGAATTTTTCAAGAGGGACAGCGGCATGTCAGTGGGCACATCTGGATCAGAGCTTAAGGCAGGGGATCTTGTAACAATATTTGGCGGATCCGGTTTTGTCGGACGCTACCTTGTGCGTGCGCTGGCAGAACAGGGCTATCGGGTCCGTGTCGCTGTGCGTCGGCCTAACGAGGCTCTCTTTCTGAAACCTATGGGGGATGTGGGCCAGGTTCAGCCCGTGCAGGCCAATATTCGTGATCAGGCATCCTGTGCCGCGGCCATAGAAGGCGCGGACGCGGTCGTCAATCTGGTGGGAGTCCTCTACGAAAGCGGTGCGCAGAAATTTGACGCGGTCCATGCTATGGGCGCGAAACAGCTGGCCGCGCTCGCCGCAGACACTGGCATCACCAACTTCCTCCAGATGTCGGCCATTGGGGCGGATGCTGACAGCACGTCCGCATATGCACGCTCCAAAGCCACTGGTGAAGCAGCTGTGCTTGAGGCGATTCCGACCGCGACCATCGTGCGCCCCTCCATCTTATTTGGACCCGAAGATCAATTCTTCAATCGTTTTGCAGCCATGGCGAGCTTGGCCCCGGCACTTCCTTTGATTGGTGGCGGCGAGACCAAATATCAGCCGGTCTACGTCAAAGACGTGGCTGCGGCGATAACGGTCGCTCTGCAACAGTCTCAGTGGAACGGCAAGGTTCTGGAACTCGGTGGGCCCGAGGTCGCGACATTCGCGGAGCTGATGAAGATCACTCTCAAAGAAATTGGTCGTTCGCGACCGCTGGTAAAGCTGCCCTCCTTCGCTGCGAAGGCGATGGCATCTGTGCTGCAGATACTGCCAGCGCCTCTGCTGACCGTGGATCAGGTGGAGCTCTTGAAGCATGACAATGTGGTCAGCGAGGGTGCTCTGGGACTTTCAGACTTGGGCATAGAGCCTTCAGCCATGTCAGCGATCCTGCCGGCCTATCTCTATCGTTTCCGGCGCACTGGGCAATTCGCGGATGGTGTTACCGGCGACGCCTGAGGAGGAGCGGTTTGCCGCCGGAGACTTGGGTCGAGACAGCGACAACATCAACAGGTCAAAGGTACAGCCAGCCAAGAAGGCCGACGCCCAACACCACCCTGTAGATCACGAAGGGTGTAAGGGTCATGTGCGTCATCATCTTTAGAAAGAGATGAATGGCGGCCAGGGCTACGACGAAGGACAGAAGGGCTGCGATACCCATATCTGCCCCCAAACTGACATCGCCCGCTTCGTAGACTTTGATGCTGCTCGCGACAGCGCCCCCCAGGATAGTGGGAATGGAGAGCAGCATGGAGAACCGTGCTGCACCTTCCCGCTCAAAGCCAAGCAAGCGCGCCGCTGAGATTGTGACGCCTGCCCGGCTGGCGCCGGGGATGAGTGCCAGCACCTGCGCGCCGCCGATGATCATCGCAGCGCTCCAATCCATCTGTTCAAGACGCCGTGTAACAGCGCCAGCGCGGTCAGTGATCCAGAGCACGCCGGCGAAAAAGAGATTGGCCCACGCCACAATCGCTGCTGCCCGCAACAGGTCGACATAGCCGGTGGAGAGGAGGAAATATCCCGCAATGATCACAGGGATGGTGGCCCCGACGATATAGAGCGCCATGCGTCCATCATCGGTGAGCTCACCTCGCAACAGGGTGAGACCACCCAGGGTCATTGCCCAGACGTCTCGCCGAAAATAGAGCAGAACCGCCCCAAGGGTTCCAGCGTGGACGGCAACATCGACAAGGACGCCCTGATCTGCCCACCCTGTCAACTCATGAACCAGGCTCAAATGACCAGATGAACTGACGGGAAGAAATTCGGTGATGCCCTGAATGAGCGCAAGAAGGATCAATTGTTCCAAAGACATAGATTTAGGCGAACTCCTACAAGGTGCAGAAGTGTTATATTATTTGCTCGCATATTTCCATTGCCTCAAGCATTTCCAGCTGAAGTTGAAGCACGTCAGCGTCCGGAAATGCGATAAATTAGAGAACTGGGAGTGTGGCCCTGGAACTGATGGAGCAGCGTCATGAAGATTGGAACCTTGGCCGAGCGAGCGGGGCTTTCGACAAAAACCATCCGCTACTATGAGAAAGTGGGTCTCATTGATCCACCTCCACGAACGGAGGGCGGCTATCGCGCCTACGTAGATGGCGATATCGATGTTTTACGATTTGTGGCGCGTGCGCGTGGCCTCGGGTTTTCTGTCAAAGAATGCAAGGCCTTGCTCACGCTTTACAGCGATCGATCCCGAGCGTCAGCGGACGTTAAGGCGCTCGCGCTTGCCCACATTGAAGAAGTGGACCGGAAAATCAAAGAGCTTCAGTCCATCCGTCACACATTAGGTGAGCTTGCCACTAAATGTCATGGCGATGACCGTCCGGACTGCCCGATAATTGAAGAGTTGTCGAATATGGCCGAAGCGCGGTAAGGGTGAGCATCTAATTCAATCAATTCAGTGCCTTAGTCCTGTCGCCGCAATCTCGCCGCCCTAATCTTGACAAAGGCACGTGTGTAAACTGAGCCTCATGCCCCAACTTTACCATCTTCCCGTTTCCCCTTCCTGCCGAACCGTTCGACTGCTTCTGGGTGAGAAGGGAATTGAACCAGCACTCTTTGAAGAACGTGCCTGGGAACGCCGCGAAGATTTTCTGCGACTCAATCCCGCGGGTGAAACTCCAGTGCTGGTCGAAGATGATGGTTTGGTTGTCCCGGGCTTCTGGCCGCTCGTCGAATATCTGGATGAGAAATATCCCAACCCTTCATTATTGCCGACCGAGGCAGCAGACCGGGTTGAGGCAAGGCGTGTCGCCGATTGGTTTGCGACGAAGTTTGCGGCTGAAGTCTCTGAGCCTCTCATCTACGAGAAAGTCACAAAACGCTTCCTAAGTGTCTCCTCAGGCGGTGGTGGTCCGGAAATGGCTGTGGTTCGTGCGGCACTTCACAATATTCGCTATCACCTCGATTACGTTTGCTACCTCATGGAGAGCCGAACTTGGCTCGCAGGCGATGAGATCAGTATTGCGGACTTGGTCGCCGCCGCGCATTTCTCCTGTCTCGACTATGTTGGTGACGTGCCCTGGCGTCAGTATGAGAGCGCAAAAGAATGGTACGTTCGGATTAAGTCACGGCCAGCCTTCCGCACTTTACTAGCCGATCATGTAGCGGGCATGCCGCCCCCGCGCGCATACGCAAATCTGGACTTTTAGGAACCATGTCAGCGACTGAGCAAACAGATGTCGCTGCTCTTAGAGCAGAGATTGTTGCTCAGGCAAAAGCAGCTGGTTTCGATGATGTTGGTTTCTCTCCCGCAAATTTGGGTGAAGAGACACAACAAAAATTCCAGCAATGGTTGGATCAGGGTGCCCATGGCGATATGGCCTGGATGGAGGAGACGCGAGAACGCCGCGCCTCTCCAGGCGCACTTTGGCCGGAGGTGAAAAGCGTCATCGTTTTGGCTATGAATTATGGACCAGAGGGTGATCCCCTAGAGACGCTGCAGCACCCCGATAAGGCCAACATTTCTGTCTATGCCAGGAATCGGGATTACCATGATCTGGTGAAAAAGCGTTTGAAGCGCATTGCCAGGTGGCTGGTTGATGAGACGGGGTGCGAGCTTAAAGTCTTTGTGGACACGGCGCCGATTCTTGAAAGACCCGTGGCGGCGGGTTCGTCTCTCGGGTGGCAGGGCAAGCACACCAATCTTGTGTCAAACGAACTTGGCAGCTGGTTTTTCATTGGGTCAATTTTTACAGACATGGAACTCCCAGCAGACGAACCTCACAGCGACCAGTGCGGCTCTTGCCATGCTTGTCTTGATGCATGCCCAACGGATGCTTTCCCCAATCCTTATGAGCTCGATGCCCGTCGCTGCATCTCCTATCTGACCATTGAGCATAAGGGGCACATCGCACCTGAATTCAGGGTGCCGATGGCAAATCGGATCTATGGCTGCGACGACTGTTTGGCAGCCTGCCCCTGGAACAAGTTTGCTCAGGCAGCGTCGGAAATTGCGCTCCAGCCACGTAAGGATCTAACAGGCCCAGATCTTCGAGAGCTTCTGGCACTAGACGACACAGCATTTCGTGCGCTTTTCGCAGGTTCTCCGGTCAAGCGGATCGGACGCGATAGGTTTCTTCGCAATGTGCTGATTGCAGCCGCCAATTCAGGTGATGAGACTTTACTTCCCCAGATCACGGATCATCTGGACGACGCATCAGCGCTGGTTCGGGCCATGGCGGTTTGGGCTGTGGGGCAACTCGCATCAACCAAAGAGGCTGAGCGGCTCTATCTTGATCGAAACGACCGAGAAACAGACAAAGACGTTAAGGCTGAGTGGGCGCGCCTGCAGTCACTTCCGCGATGAATCTGCTCGCCGCCGTGGCCGCGGGACCAGCGGATCCATCTGCGCGCCGGTCTGTCGCGATAATCATCTGCCAGTCTTCAAGTGCGCCGGCCTCATTGCCCCTCTCAAAGCGAATAAGGCCGCGTTCCAAACGTGCTGCCACTTCGTCGATGCCATTTGCCATCGCGGCGTCGATATCTGCAGCCGCAGCATCAAACTGTTTGCTCTGACGATAAAGGCGTCCCCGCAGAAGATAAGCAGCCGCATATGCCGGGTTCCGGGCGATTGCCAGATTGACGTCTTGCAATGCGAGTGCAGTCTGTTTGTCTAGTTCATAGCCGCGAGCCCGCCCAAACAAGAGCTCCGGGTTTTCTGGAATAAAACTAAGGGCTTGCGTGAAAGCGCCGGTGGCACTTGCTCCGTTGTTGGCCATCAGCCAGGCATCACCAGCTTGCTGGTGGAGCAATGCCCTCTCTACATCTTCCATCGCCTGTCCGTCGACAGCTGCGCGGGTGAACCGATCCCCAGCAGCGTCGAACAGACCCAAACCGACAAGTGCAAGGCCTGCACAGTGGGAAGCCCCCCCTGTCAGGTCTGTTTCGGCCCACGCAAGCGCGGCGTCATACGCCGCATCGGGGTCCGCGCGGGCAAGCTCAACGCAGGAGCTATAATTGACCACTTGCGCCTGCGCGGCGGTCAGGGAGGCGAAAGCTGTCACGACACAAACCGCGTATAGTTTCGCGATTGGTCGGGTGGAAGTCTCTGTGATAGGCATCATGGCGGGTAAGGTTCAACATGTGTCCCGGTTTGGCAACAGGGAAGTTTGGGCAACAGGAAAATAGGCGTGGCGGACAAACATCTTTTTGCATTTGGATTTGGGTCAACAGCGTCTGTTCTGGCATCACGGCTGCAAGGCAAAGGGTGCCATGTGTCCGGCACCTGCCGCACTCCTGAAAAAGCAGAAGCGATTCGGGCGCAAGGTGTCGACGCGTATCTCTTTGATGGAGATAAGAAGGTTGATCGGGATGTTTTAGATGGCGTGACCCATATCCTTCTCTCCGTTCCGCCGGGAGCCGACGGCGACCCAGTATTGCGCCTGATGCAGGATGAGATCGCATGCCAACGTGCGACGCTCCAATGGATCGGCTATCTCTCGACCACGGGTGTATATGGCGACCGGGCAGGTGACCTTGTCGATGAAACAATGGAGATGGCCCCGACGAGTGACCGGGGCCGACGGCGCCAGGCAGCTGAAGAGGCATGGTTTGCGCTGGGGCGAGAGATTACTGTCCCTGTTCAGACATTTCGTCTGGCTGGGATTTACGGGCCAGACCGCAACCAGATCGTTTCGCTCCGTGCAGGAAAAGCCCGCCGCATTGTAAAGCCAGGTCATGTTTTCTCTCGCATTCACGTTGAAGATATCGCATCGGTTTTGGAGGCGTCGATCGCGAGGCCCAATGCTGGTGCAGCCTATAATGTGTGCGACGACGAAGCGGCGCCGCCACAAGATGTCGTTGCCTTTGCGGCAGAACTCATTGGCATGACCCCTCCTCCAGAAGTGCCTTTTGAGGATGCAGATCTAAGTCCCATGGCACGAAGCTTTTATGCGGAGTCAAAGCGGGTTTCCAACAAGCGCATCAAGGAAGAGCTCGGCGTAGAACTGCGGTTCCCTACCTATCGAGAAGGTCTGCGCACGATAGCCAACGCCGGAGACGAATTGCCCCAGATCAAGGCAGCTCGCCGACCGGAGGCCTAGACTCACTTTCAACTGAGAGAAGGAGGTCGGTCATGTCCCACCATTATCACGCTGTCGTTTGGATTGATCATCACGAAGCTCGTGTCATTGAAATCGGCAAAGATGAAGTCGATGAAATGCACGTGAAGCCACATCATCCGATCAAACACCTGCATACTAAAGCCGGATCAAGCGCCAGCTGGCGCGCGCCGGAAGACATCAAGTTTTTCAAGTCGGTCGCGGAACGCCTCGGCTCGGTGCACGAAGTCCTAGTCGTCGGACCCGCCAACGCAAAGACGGCCTTTGTGAAATACCTACACAACAAAGACCCCAAGACCGCCGAGAAGGTTGTTGGTGTTGAGACTGTTGACCATCCCACCGATGGACAGCTGGTGCATTACGCCAAAGCCTATTTCAAACAGGCGGACCGCATGCTGCCGCAGCTGGATTAAGCGCTTAGCTCATTGTGCAACTTGTCGAGTGTTTTTGTGAGCCGCTCAATGTCATCAGGTTCTGACAATCTGTGATCCCCGCTCTTTGTGAGGGAGACTGTGACATCGTCACTCGTAAGCGTTTCTGCGAGCAGCATGGCGTGGCGCCAGGGCACATCTTCGTCCGCCATGCCCTGAAGGATCCGCACAGGCTGCGTGAGAGGAATGGTGTCGCCAAGAAGGAGATGTTGGCGTCCGTCTTCAATCAGGGCAAAGCTGATTTCATAGGGCTCATCATAGTCCGACGGCTGGCGGTAGACGCCCTCGGTCCGCAAGGTCGTGCGGATAGTTTCATCGAACCCTTCCCACATCAGAGCTTCGGTAAAGTCGGGCGCGGGAGCAATCAGAACCAGAGCCTTGACTAGGGTAGGCCGGGCGCGCGCCGCCAGGAGCGCAATCCAAGCGCCCATGCTGGAACCGACCAAAATCTGGGGGCCCTCACAAAGCTCATCCAACGCAGCCAGAGCATCGTCGCGCCATCGGCTGATGGTGCCTTCGACAAACCGACCACTCGACTGACCATGGCCAAAATAGTCGAAACGCAAATAGGATCGGTCGCGCGCTCTGGCCCAATCAGCCAAAGCGGTCGCTTTTGTCCCTGTCATGTCGGATTTAAAGCCACCGAGCCAGGTAACACCCACATTGCCGTCGGTGCCCTTTTCCTGCAGATAGGCGAGCTTTTCGCCATCAGGTCGCGAAAGAAAAGAAACTTGGGTCTGGGTGCTCATCGGCGCATCCTGTAAAAGAGGTGTCGCAATATTCAGTTAGACAGCGAAAGCTTGTGTCAGTGTCCTTCATTGCCTAACCCATGGTATTGCGCAACCTAGAGAATATTCCCGAAAAGTGTGCGCGGTTTTCGGGCAAGAATATGCTCAAAAAGACTTAGGGCATCTGAGTGACTCGGTTTTCATTCAAATGCCCTGGGATTTCGATCAAATACGAGAGTGCTCAAGTGACTATCAAGCTGGTGCAACCTGCCAAACCAACTGTCCTGCAAGTGATCCCATCATTGGGAACCGGCGGGGCTGAGCGCACGACAATAGATGTGGCACGCGCGCTTATGGCGGATGGGTGCAGAGCGATTGTTGCGAGCCGTGGTGGCAGATTGGTCAGGGAGCTGGACCAGATGGGCGCAGAGCATATTGAATTGCCCGTCCACTCAAAAAACCCAGTCGTGATGGGTCTCAATGTGGAACGTCTGACCCGCCTGATCGAAAAGCAGAATGTAGACATTGTGCATGCGCGCAGTCGGGCCCCGGCCTGGAGCGCTTTGGCCGCCGCCAGGCGCACGAAGCGGCCCTTCGTGACCACCTATCACAGCAAGGTCCATGAGCGGCCCCGCCTCAAAGTTTTCTACAATTCAGTCATGACCCGTGGTGCCGTGGTCATCGCCAACTCCGAATTCACAGCTGAGCGCATCCGGAAATTTCATGGGGAAACGGGGGCTAAGATCGTCACCATTCCCCGCGGCACGGACATGTCAGAGTTTGATCCGAACGGCCCCGCGGCGAAACGCGGTCTAGCCTTGCGGGAACAATGGGGCGCGGGGACGGGAGACACCCTTTTCATGCTTGCAGGACGCCTCACGCGCTGGAAAGGCCAGTTACTCGCGACGGAGGCGCTCGGACGCTTGAACGCCCGCATGGGGTCGAGTGCGGCCAGTGCCAAGCTGATCCTGGTCGGCGACGCTCAAGGGCGAACGGACTATGAAGATGAAATCAAGGCCGCGATAGAGGCGTACAATCCGGCGCTGAGAGTGCGCCTGGTCGGCCATTGTGACGATATGCCAGCCGCATGCAGCGCAGCCGACATTGTTCTGGCTCCCTCCCTTGATCCTGAACCCTTCGGGCGAAGCGCGGTTGAGGCGCAGGCGATGGCGCGCCCTGTTATCGTTGCCGATCATGGGGGTGCCAAAGATACGGTGCTGGACGCCTCAGACTCTGGCGGCAGCGCAGCAGCGACAGGGTGGCGGGTGACACCTGGCGATGCCGATGCTTTGGCAAGCGCGATGGCAGAGGCGCTGGCGATGAACAGCACAGATCGCCAGGCGATGGGCACAAGGGGGCGCGCTTTCGTGGCAGATCAGTTTTCCATGACAGCTATGACTGATCGGACTCTGGCGGTCTACCGCGACCTGGTCGACGAATGAGTGCACAGGCCGTTCTGGTTATACATCTGGGATGTCGAGAAAACAGCGACGCAGTGCTGAGATTTGTTCAGGAACTGGTCGAACGAGGCGACAGTGCCACGGTTCTCGCGTCATCAGAGACAGCCAGCATTTATGCCGATTTAGCCGTAACCGTGTGGCCAGACGGCGCGCCTCGCGGCTTTTTGAGGCTATTGGCGCTTGTTCGGCGGATCTCCTGGGCTCAGTTTGCTGAGATCCATGATTTTGATGCCTCTCGGCGGACAAAGGCCTACAGGTGGTTCGTTCGTCCAAGCCCCACCTGGTACGTGTCTCGGGAAGCACAGCCAGCTCGAGTTAAACACCTGTAAACACAAAGCTTCTTGACTCCCACGGTGAGCGTCGTAAACCTTGGTCTTACTCCCGTGCGGGAAACAGTTCCCGCGCGACCCATAACTATAGGAGGGTTTCATAGCCCGTAGAGCCGTATTCGCGCAGCCAACGAAAGAAGGACCGCGCGCCAACCGAGACATTACCGTCCCGAACGTCATGCTGATTGATGGCGAAGGTGAAAAACGAGGTGTCGTCTCGCTTGAAGATGCCCTTACCCTTGCAGATGAGTCTGGCCTGGATCTCGTAGAGGTCTCGCCGAACGCTGACCCGCCCGTATGCAAACTTCTGGATCTTGGGAAATATAAGTACCAGGCACAGAAGAAGGCTGCCGAGGCGCGGAAGAAGCAGAAGACCGTCGAAGTCAAAGAAATCAAAATGCGCCCGAACATCGACACGCATGACTATGACGTGAAGATGAAAAACATGCTTCGCTTCTTTGGAGAAGGCGACAAGGTCAAAGTGACTCTTCGCTTCCGTGGTCGTGAGATGGCACACCAGGATCTGGGCATGAAAGTGCTGAACCGGGTCCGCAGTGATCTGGAAGAGATCGCGAAAGTGGAGCTCTATCCCAAGATGGAAGGCCGCCAGATGATTATGGTGCTGGCGCCACGCTAACGCGTTTTCTTGTATGAGATGTTAAAACGGGCTCTGTTTCAGGGCCCGTTTTTTTTATTCCGTCTTGTTGTCACAACCCGTTCAACCGATCCAACCGGTCGGTGAGGATCGCATCAATCTGAAGATCGGTCAGCCGTTTCATGTCGTCAGGCATGTCGACAGTCCAGGCAGAGATACTGAGACCCAGCTCCTTTGCGAGCGCGGCGGTCGTTTCATCAATATCCCCGTGCCAGGCAAACCAGCCATCAGAGGGCCCCGCCGCAATGGCGCGCAGCGCGCGCTCACCAAAACGGTCGCCTTCCTGGTTGCGCCAGTCGAAACCACCGAAGAAGTCCGCACCATTGGCTGAGGCTGCGCGAAGCGCTGCAGCACCCTTGCTGTCATTTGCAATCGACTTGTCTTCCGGATCAAACGAATAGAAGGGCAGGGTTGTGAAGGCATTGCGAATGGAGGGGCCCCGTTTCTTGGCTTGAGCTAAGGCTCGCCAGTCAAACGAAACAAACACCGTCTGCGCGCCAAAGCCCTTCTGTTCAATAAGGTCCACAACTGTGTTGGCGAGTGTCACTGGGTCAGATGATTGGGTCAGGTCCATGAGGTCGGTCTTCAGTTCCGTATAGACCACGAAGTCGGGCCCGGCTTTCGCTTTCACCAGATCAATCACCGCTTCCAGAGAGGGAATGCGTTCTCCGTCCAATGGGACCTGTTCTGGATAGCGTGCGGAATAGCCCGCACCGGGCTTGAGCCTCCCAATGTCATAAGCCTGCAACTCGTCGAACGTGAGATCCTTGATGAGGGGCGTCGGCTTTGTAAGCCACGCACCATCTGCACCCCGTGCAATGGCTGGCTTCAGCGCCTCATCATGATGGACCACTGGCACGCCGTCTTTTGAGAGATGCACATCAAGCTCAATGCCTTCAGCGCCATCGGCAATGGCCCGCTCAAACGCACCCATCGTGTTTTCCGGCCAAAGCCCCGTACCGCCGCGATGAGCAATCTTGAGAGGGCGTCCTAAAGGTTTAGACATGGAAGGAAACTCCAGTGAGGGGAGGATCAGCAATCCTCCATGACGGGCGTGACATCTTCGCGAAGCTGCCCGACGACTGCAAGTAGAGAGCGGAACCCTGCGTCAATCTCACTTGAGTGGTTTGAGGATTGTACCCGGCGGAGAACCGCTCTAGCCTTTCTGGATTGATATTCAGATGAGAGCGCAGCTGCGCGGGAGGAACTCATGAAATTCGGTGTCTTTTACGAACTGCAATTGCCAAAGCCGTGGAAAGAGGGCGACGAACACAAGCTGTTCCATGAGGCGCTGAACCAGGTGGTCCTCGCCGATGAGCTGGGCTTCGACTATGCCTGGGAAGTGGAGCATCACTTCCTGGATGAATATTCCCACTCAAGCGCGCCAGAAGTTTTTTTGGCGGCAGCCTCCACCCAGACCAAGCGCATTCGCCTGGGCCATGGCATTCGTCAGGTGATCCCGAACTACAACCATCCCGCCCGCACAGCGGAGGGCATTGCGACCCTCGACATTATGTCGAACGGGCGCGTGGAGTTTGGGATTGGCGAAGGGGCGACGCGGTTGGAGCTTGGCGGCTTTGACATCAATCCGAAAGAGAAGCGTGCCATGGCGCTGGAGGCCGCAGAGCAGGTCGCCAATATGCTGGTGCTTGATCCCTATCCGGGTTTTGAGGGTAAAAGTTTCTCCATGCCCTGCCGCAATGTGCTGCCAAAGCCCGTGCAGAAGCCACATCCGCCCATGTGGATGGCGTGTACGAACCGCGACACGATCAAGGTGGCGGCAACGCTCGGCGTTGGCGCGCTGGCCTTTTCTTTCGTCGATCCCGATGAAGCGAAGGCCTGGGCCGACATTTATTACGGCATCATCAAGTCAGATGAGTGCAAGCCCATCGGCCACACGGTGAATGCCAACATTGCGATGGTCTCGAGCTTCTCATTGCATGAAGACCGGGCGGAAGCGATCCGCCGGGGCGCGGAAGGCTTTGAATTCTTTGGCTATGCGCTGGCGTCCATGGTCACCAAAGACCAGCAGCCCGGTCGCACAGATATGTGGGGTGAGTTTGTGAAGCAGCGCGGCGATAAGACCGAACAGATGATCCAGGACTCCCAATCTCTCATGACCCAACCTGCTGGCATTGGCACGCCTGACGATATGATTGAGCACCTGAAAGCCTTCCAGGCCTCGGGCGTCGATCAGGTAATCTTCATGCAGCAGGCGGGCCGCAACAAACATGAGCATATATGCGAGTCCCTCGAGCTTTTCGCTGACCGTGTGATGCCGGAATTCAAAAAGGACGTGGCCGAGCGCGAATCCAAAAAGGCTGAGGAGCTCGCGCCTTACATTGAAGCGGCCTTGGCCCGGAAAGACTGGATGGAGCCGCTGAAGGACGAAGACATACCCTATATCCGCGCCGCCGTTTCTTCACCTCAGGTCAACAAAACGAACGCTGCGGAGTGAGTAATCTTATTGCTGAGTATTTTCGCGGCGAGGCGTTTGTCAGTGGAATATGACGACCAAGCAAAGTTTGTAATGTTTTCGACGGTCGCTTTTGTTTTGGGCCTAGCCATTGAAAACGTGCTGACTGGCCCGCTCACTGTTCTGGTTTTATTTCTCTGGGTTCCAATGGGCATTGTACACATCTTCGCTTCACTGGCCTACTTTCGTGCGAATATGTTCTGGCCGCTTCGGAGCATTTTGCACCTAGTGGTCTGTTTTGCAGGCGGTGTGATGTTCTTTTGGTTGAGTTTTAGCATGTACAATGGGCTGAACCTTGGCGGTGTTCAGCTCGTAGAAGGCGGAATCCTGACGCAAGCAGGTTGGCGACATATCCTCGGCATTGTCGCTATCTATTCGGGCATTTCTCTGGCGTCACAGCTCTTCGTGGTTGCGGTGGGGCGACGCGTACTCAGCTAGCGCGCAGACGATCAAGCTTAATATCGAACAATAATAGAGCTTGTTTTTGGGCGGACTCCAAATCCTTTTGCTTTTGGCCCTAGCCCTGCCTTTTCCTCTTTGTCATTGCCCGGCTTGTCCGGGTAATCCAGGGTTTTGGAACACCAACCTGCGTTTGTCGTCCTGGACCACCCGAACAAGTCGGGTGGTGACAACCAGTTTCTGGTTTTCCACTGCGGTCGTTACAAACGAAGGTGTCATTGCCCGATTTATTCGGGCAATCCAGGGTAAGGGAACTCTGCGATGTAGGAGCGTATTCCCTACCCAAGAATCTCCTCGTACAAGTCCCGCCACGTCGGATTTGCCCGCTCAATCAGATTGATCTTCCAGGCTCGCGGGTACTTCTTGATCCGCTTCTCGCGGGCGATGGCCACAGGAACATCATGTGTCTGTTCGACATAAACCAGCCGTTTGACGCCATACCGCTTGGAAAATCCGTCCGTCGCCCCGGATTTGTGTTCATGGACACGGCGGGCCAGATCACTTGTCATACCCGCATAGAGCGTTCCATTGCGCTCACTTGCCAAGAGATAGACGTAGTAGACCTTTTCCATGGCCTGAGCCTACCGCTCTGGATTACCCGGACAAGCCGGGCAATGACATGGTTTTAGTATAGAGGGTGGGCATAGCGCTAAATCCAAGCCCCCTCTTGCTTTTGGCCCAAAACTCCGTATAACTCGCGATCTTCAAAGCGTTTCCAGGTGAAGTGGCCAGATCTAACTTGGCGGTTCACCGTCCGGGAACGCGATGAAACAACGAACCGTCCGGCTCATCTAGGGCATGCCGAGTCGGTTCAAAATGCCAAAAAGGCTAGGGTTTCCTTTGGTTTTCGAAACCCCGGCGCAAAAATCTAGAGAATTTAAGGAGAGCAAAATGCCCAAGATGAAGACCAAATCGAGCGTGAAAAAGCGTTTCAAGCTGACCGCGTCGGGCAAAGTGCGCCATCCGCAGGCCGGCAAGCAACACGGCATGATCAAACGATCAAACAAACAGATCCGCAATCAGCGGGGCACGGCCATTCTGTCCGACCCTGATGCGCGGATTATCAAAAAGATGATGCCTTACGGCTAAGGAGCGAGATCAATGTCACGTGTAAAAAGAGGCGTCACCACCCATGCCCGTCACCGCAAGGTGATCAAAAAGGCGAAGGGTTTCTATGGCCGCCGTAAGAATACTTTCCGTATTGCCAACCAGGCTGTCGAAAAAGCCGGTCAATACGCATACCGCGACCGCAAGGCCAAGAAGCGGAACTTCCGCTCTCTCTGGATCCAGCGGATCAACGCTGCTACTCGCCAGCACGGGCTCACCTATGGCCGATTTATCAACGGTCTCGGGCGCGCTGGCATCGAGGTTGACCGGAAAGTTCTGGCAGACCTCGCCGTCCACGAGCCGGAGGCCTTCAAGTCTTTGGTCGACCAGGCGGAAGCGGCACTTCAATAAGGCGGGATTTCCGGCGGAACTCTGACATCAGATGACGCCGGTCCCACCTAGATAATTGAACGTCCAACATTCGAGAACCCCGCAGCTTCTCTTGGGCCGCCTGAACAAAAGGCAGCCAATGCGTTATCCGATCGACCAGAATCACAAAACACCTCAATTTCAGGCGTTTTGTGATGTGTTTTTCACCTGGTAGATCGGAAACGACATGAGAGAACCCGTGCGGGGTTTTTGCGTTTAAGCCGTTCCTGTATCAAGGGCGGAGAGATTCGGAGCATTTCCAGGAAAAGTGGCCAAATCTGACTTGGCTGGTTTTCTGTCCGGAAATGCGACCAAAAAGGAATCTGGGGAAAATGAGCGATCTAGAAAAGATTGAAGCGGACGTTCTGGCCGCCGTATCAGGCGCCACGACCGAAAGAGACCTGGAAGAGGTGCGCGTCGGCGCTCTTGGCAAGAAGGGCAGCATTTCTGTGATCATGAAAGGGCTCGGTAAAATGAGCCCGGAAGAGCGCAAGGAAATGGGTCCGGCCTTGAATGGCCTCAAAACCCGGGTGGGCGACGCGATTGCCGCCCGCAAAGCCGAGCTTTATGAGGCGGCTCTTGAAGAGCGCCTCGCGACTGAAAAAGTCGATGTCAGCCTGCCTGTCCGCACAACACCGATCGAGCAGGGCCGCATCCATCCGCTGACCCAGACGATGGACGAAATTACGGCCATCTTCTGCGATCTGGGCTTTGCCGTGGAAGAAGGTCCGGACATTGAGACCGACTATTACAATTTCGAAGCGCTGAATTTCCCCGAAGGCCACCCGGCGCGGGAAATGCACGACACATTTTATTTCAACGAGCGCGAAGACGGCACCCGTCCGCTGCTCCGCACCCACACAAGCCCGGTGCAGGTGCGCACCATGGAAAAGAGTGAGCCGCCATTCCGCTTCATTGCGCCCGGCCGCACCTTCCGCTGTGACAGCGACCAGACCCACACCCCGCAATTCCATCAGGTCGAAGGCCTTGTGGTGGATCGCGACACCCATATGGGCCACTTGAAGTGGACGCTGGAGGAATTCCTCCGCGCCTATTTCGAAACGGAAGGCGTCGAAATCCGTTTCCGCCCAAGCTTCTTCCCGTTCACGGAACCTTCTATGGAAGTGGATGTGCGCTGCGCCCGTCTCGGCAATGAAATCCGCATTGGCGAGGGTGATGATTGGCTCGAAATTCTGGGCTGCGGCATGGTGCATCCCAATGTTTTGAAGTCCGCCAACATTGATCCTGATGAGTTCCAGGGTTTTGCCTTTGGCGTCGGCATCGACCGGCTCGCCATGCTGAAATATGGCATCCCGGACCTGCGTGCCTTCTTCGAGACCGATCTCCGCTGGCTCCGTCATTACGGTTTTGCCGCACTTGATGTGCCAACACTGGCGGGAGGGCTGTCATCATGAAGTTCACCCTCTCCTGGTTGAAAGACCATCTCGAAACCGACGCAACTCTTGATCAGATTGTCGACAAGCTCACCATGATAGGCCTTGAGGTCGAGGACGTTGTGGACCCGGCGGCAGCGCTTGCCCCCTTCGCAGTGGCACGCATCGTTGAAGCAGGCCCGCATCCTGATGCGGATAAGCTGAAGCTTTGCAAAGTGGAAGCAGTCGTCGACGGCAAAACCGAAATGCTGCAGGTTGTTTGTGGTGCACCGAACGCAAAGACCGGCCTGCTTGGCATCTTCGCGCCGTCCGGTGCCACGATCCCGTCAAACGGTATGGTGTTGAAACCCACCAAAATCCGGGGCGTTGAATCAAACGGCATGATGTGCTCCGAGCGTGAGCTCGAACTCTCCGAAGAGCATGACGGCATTATCGAATTGGATGGGGACGTGGCTGTTGGCACGCCTGCCTCAGAAGCGCTCGGCAAAACCGATCCCATGATCGAGATCGGCATCACGCCGAACCGGCCAGACTGTCTGGGTGTCTATGGCATTGCCCGCGATCTCGCGGCGGCAGGCCTTGGCACACTTAAAGAAAAGGCAGTGCCCGCGATATCCGATGCGTTTGAAAGCACTGTTGGTCTTGAGCTCACGTTTGATGAAGAGACAAAAGACGCCTGCCCTGTCTTTGCAGGGCGCATGGTGAAGGGCGTGAAGAACGGGCCGAGCCCGGCCTGGATGCAGGAACGGCTAATCGCAATCGGCCTGCGCCCCATCAACGCGCTAGTCGATATCACCAACTATCTTTCTTACGACCAGGCACGCCCGCTGCATGTGTATGACGTGTCGAAGCTTAGCGGCACAGTTCGTGCGCGCCTGGGCAAGGGTGAAACTTTCACGGCGCTCGACGGCAAAGAATACAAAGCCGATGATACCATGACGGTGATCGCCGATGATGCCCGCGTGCTGGGTTTTGCAGGTGTCATGGGTGGGGAGACAAGCGGCTCGACGGAAACAACGACGGACGTTTTCATCGAGAGCGCCTATTTCGATCCGCGCAGAACGGCTGCAACAGGCCGAAAGACGGGCATTGTGTCAGATGCGCGCTACCGGTTTGAGCGAGGCATTGACCCGGCTTCAACCCTGCCGGGTGTTGATCGCGCGGCGGCTATGGTGATGGAGCTTTGCGGTGGCGAAGCGTCGACCATGGTTGTTGCAGGTGAAACACCTGACCATTCCCATGTGATCTCATTTGATCCAGCGCGGGTGTCAAAACTCACCGGCGTCTCCTTGGAAACCACCGAGATCGAAAAAATCCTAAGCGACCTGGGCTTTGAGGTGACTGTGGGCGAGGGTGGACGTCTTGATGTGGTCCCGCCAAGCTGGCGCCCGGATGTGTTTGGTGAAGCAGACCTTGTAGAAGAAGTGGTCCGTATTCACGGGCTCGAGGAAGTCGTTTCAACACCGCTTCCCAAAGGCCACGCGGTTGCCGACCCAGTCTTGAACCTGCCCCAGAAGCGCTTGCGCAATGCCAAGCGTGTTTTGGCATCTCGCGGCTTTGTTGAAGCGGTCAACTGGTCCTTCATTCCAAAGGCCCACGCAGAGCTGTTCGGCGGTGGCGAGAATGCCATCGCGCCTCTGGAGTTGGCCAATCCTATTTCAAGTGACATGAGCCATATGCGGCCAGCCATTCTGCCAGGCCTTATTTCGGCCGCGGGTCGCAACATGGCCCGTGGTGCGCAGGATGTGATGCTCTTTGAGGTTGCGCAGCAATATGAGGGTGATCAGCCGACCGATCAGATCAATGTCGCGACAGGCATTCGTCAGGGGTCAGCCGGAATCGGTGGCGCAGGTCGTCATTGGCAAGGTGCAACGACTGCGGTTGATGTGTTTGACGCGAAATCCGATGCGGCAGCACTGCTCGCAAGTCTTGGGGCAAAGGTCGACAATCTTCAGGTCGCCGCCGATGCGCCAGCCTGGTATCACCCGGGCCGCTCAGGCGTCTTCCGGATGGGGCCGAAGAATGTGCTTGCGCGGTTTGGGGAAATTCACCCGAAGATTTTGGATGCGCTCGATGTCGCCGGCCCGATTGTTGCGTTTGAGGTCATGATTGACGCGATCCCCAAGCCCAAGGTAAAGCCCACCAAAACCAAGCCTGGACTTACCATCCCGGATCTTCAGCCGGTGCGCCGTGACTTTGCCTTCATCGTTGCAAAGAACCAGGCCGCTGATGCGCTGGTCCGCGCAGCGGCAGGGGCGGACAAGAAGTTGATCACAGGCGTGACGCTTTTTGATGCGTTTGAGGGCGGAAGCCTAGGTGCCGACGAAAAGTCGCTGGCAATTGAAGTCACGCTTCAGCCGCAGGAAAAGACTCTGACGGACAAAGAGCTCGAAGCGGTGAGTGACAAAATCGTCGCCGCTGTCGCGAAAGCCACAGGCGGCAAGCTTCGCGGCTAATTCTTCTTAAGGAGCTGGTCCAGCAGGTAGGACCACGTGCTGGGCCGGTCCATCTTGCCGCCGGTTGCTCGCGTGTTCTGGGCCCCGATGCTGGCGAGATAGGCAATGTCGGCGGCATGACGGGCACCAGCTTTGTCCAGCCCTGCCTCTTGAAAGAGCTGCGCAAGATAGGCCCGGCGTCTTTTGTCGACACGGGCAAGGATCGCTCCTGCCGGGTCATAGCTCGCCGCCCAACCGCGCAACACACCTTCGGCTTGTGCACCCCCATAAGCGTCCGGCGCAGCGCTAACCGCATGCCCTATAAGTCTCTCAAGCTTTGTGCGTCCTGATCCACCATGAGCTTCCACATCATCGATAATATGATCTGTGGCGATCTTCTCCCAATGGTCCAGCATCGCGGTGTGGAGTGCTGCCCTGTCCCTAAAATGCCAGTAAAAGCTGCCTTTGGTGACGCCTAAGCTCTTGGCCAATGGTTCAACGTTGATCGCAGAAGGGCCACCCGCCACCAGTGCCCGAAACGCTGCAGCGATCCAATCTGTTTTACTCAGTTCTTGAGGTTTTGCACTCATGCAAGGCTCCAGTGACAATTTGCCATACGCATCCGTATTGACGGGAGGAGCATATCCAAGGACAGTGTCCATACGGAAGCGTATGGAGAATTTCATGACGATAGAACAAATCGCCCTCAGTGTTGCAGCACTTGGCGCCGTAGGGATTGGTTTCACGCACTCGATCCTGGGCGAGCAGGGGATCGTAAAGCCTATTTTGAAGCGGATGGACTGGGCAGGCGTGCCCCCGGATGCAGATTTCCTGAACAGAACGGTCCGCTTCGCCTGGCATATCACGACGTTTGCCTGGATCGGGATGGCGGCAATTTTGGTGGGCCCTATGGTCGGAATGGAGGGGCAGCCCGCCTATGCACCGCTCATGATTGCGGTCACATTTCTGGTGACGGGGATCGTCACTCTCATCGCCTCGAAAGGACGGCATCTTGCCTGGATTGTCTTTCTCGGCATCGCAGCAGGTGCTGCGTGGCCCTACATTTAGGAAAGACGCGGTATGAACCTTTATGCGATGGCCGCAGCAGTCCTGCTTGCCGGTGGTGTTGTGATCCATGTTTTCTTGGCTGGACGCACCATCCACGCGGAGATGCAGGCGGCTCTCAATGGGTTTCCGAAGGCCCTTGAGAGCCTCACCTGGCATGCAGTGAGTGTCTGGCTTGCGCTGCATTGTCTATTGGCATTGGCGGGCGCGTTTTACAGCCATGCTTTACTGACGGGTGCCATCGCCTTTGGAGCTGTCCATGCAGCGCTGCTGGGTGTTCTGTGCCTTGTTGTTTCCCGTGTCCTCTGCCAGTCCTGGACGGCAATGCGGCAGGGGTACATTTTTCTGGCCATCGCCTGTGCGCTGGGCGGAGCCGCTGCGACGTCATTTGTTTGAGTTAAGTTCAGGCGGCTTGGAATAGTCGGTGGTCGCTGGCCCCTCGATCTCACGAATGATTCCGTACTCATCTCTCTCAGGCTGGTCCTCATCATAAGAAAGATTGAAGTTGGTGCCGCCGACGCCCTCTTCCTTTTCGAACTGCCGATCCATCGCGCCAGGGCGGACGGATTGATACTCTTCCTCGATAACAAACGTGCCGCTCTGTGTTGATAAATCAATCGCGGGTTTCGCGTCGTCAGCGATGGCGCCTGTAGAAAGAAAAACAAGACTTGTGGAAAGGATAACAAAGGGACGCATAACGACTCCGCAATTGCGTGGCATTGAGGAGGCAATTTACCGGAGCTTCCTCCGGAGATTCAAGCGAATGGTTTGACAGGCAACCCGACAATTGGCGCTGCAGTCAGGCCGATCTTGCTGACAACATCATCGAAATCATAGGGAGATATCATGATGAAACTCTATTCTGGTCCGCTCAGCATGTTTGGGGCGAAAGCCGAGATCGCTTGCCATGAAAAAGGCGTCGACTTTGATCGCGAGTTTGTCCCTTTCTCTCTTCGCGAACTTTACGCGCCCAAACATGAAGTCGTGAAACGGGTCAACCCGAAGGAACAGGTGCCGGTCCTTGTTGATGGCGACCTGGAAATATTCGATTCAACGCAAATTTTCGAATATCTGGAGGATGTGCAGCCCGAACCGCCTCTCTGGCCTAAGGATAACAAACAAAGGGCGAGAGCACGCCTGGCAGAACTGACATCGGATGAAGTCTTTTTCCCAAATATTGTCTCTCTCATGCCAGCTGGTGCGCAGCGCGTTGGCCCTGAGGGCGTTGCCGCAGCGCGTGTCGCGATACAGGCGTTCTACGCCAAAGCAGAGAGCGGGCTGATTGGGGACTATCTGGTAGGTGACTACACCTATGCCGATATTGCCTTCTATATGGCATCCTATTTTGGCGGATTCTTGGGTGAACCCATCCCGGAAGCATGCCCCCGCCTTATTGAGTGGCATCATCGAGTAGGAGCACGGCCCGCCGTTCGAAGGGTGGTCGACCCCATGACAGCCTTCCTGAACTCTCATGGGATTGAGGCTGCCTAACGTAGGGGCACTCGACGGATGATCCCTAACGAGTCGTTTTCCGCGCTTCTGCTTTAAAACCCTCTGCTTCCCCTTTAAAACAGACGGAGCGGAGGGGACATGCAGACATCATCATCAGCGAACGGCAACTGGCTCAGGCGGGTGGTCGACCGCCAGCTTACTATCGACTCGTGGGACAAGCCCGGCTTGTCGCCGACAAACTGGATCCTGGTTGTCCTGATTTTCTCCAGCGTGGTGTTGTTCACTTTGGAAACGGAGCCAGCGCTTGCAGGTGCATGGGCCGAGGCGCTCAATTCAGCCAACCTGATTATCCTCTGTGTCTTTGGCATTGAGTTTCTATTGCGCCTGTGGGCGGCAGGGGAGACGCAGGGGATCAGCGGCGTTACTGAGCGGGCGCGTTATGCAGGCCGTTTCTGGCTGACCGTTGATTTCCTCGCTTTTGCGCCGGAGCTCTTGATTGTCGCACTCATGTCAGCGGGCATAGAAATCCCTTTCTCCGTTGAAGGGTTGAAGGCTGTCCGGCTGATGCGGTTGGTGAAGCTTGCCCGTTTTGTGCCGGCTGCGCAGATGTTGGTAGATGTGATCGAGTCCGTCTGGCGGCAATTGCTGATCAGCTTCTTCCTCTCAATCACATCGGTCTATTTCGCAGCTGTTGCCATTTATTATGCCGAAGGCGCGGCCAATCCAGAATATTTCGGCTCCATCAGCCGGTCTCTATGGTGGGCGGTCGTGACACTCACAACGGTGGGGTATGGCGACGCCTATCCAGTGACAGGACTAGGTCAAATACTTGCTGGGGTAATTGCCTTGATTGGGATTGGGATTATTGCCTTACCTTCGGGCATTATTGCAGGCGCGTTTATGGAGCGACTTGAGTTCGACCGCCGCGCGAAATGAATTTCTGACAGCAGACAGGAGCTATGCGATGGAACTCAAAACGATCAAGGTTGAGCGTGAACGCCAGATCGCCACTGTCTTTTTGTCCAGACCCCATCGACGCAATGCCTGGACCGGGCGGATGCATACAGAATACCGCCATGTCCTGACCGAACTTGATCAAGACAAAGCTGTGCGGGTGATCATTGTGACCGGCGACCCAGAGGGCAAAGCGTTTTGCGCGGGAGCAGACACGGCTGCACTGGAAGGACATTCGGAGAAAGGCCGTTATGACAGCGGTACCACCGATGATATCGCGAGGCCTGGCTACGGTGTCCAGGAAGAATTCGATGCGACCTTTGCCTATCATTTTGGTCTCACTAAACCGGTGATTGCCGCCATCAATGGCGCTGCAGCTGGAATTGGCGTTGTATTGGCCGCCTTTGCCGACCTGCGTTTTGCGGTGAATGGGGCTAAATTCACGACCGCCCACGGTCGCTTCAACTTCCCCGCCGAATTCGGCCTCTCCTGGGTATTGCCCCGGATTGTCGGGCTCACTCATGCCAATGATCTGCTTCTGTCTTCGAGAGTCTTTTTGGCTGAAGAAGCAATGGAGATGGGCTTTTTGAACAAATGCCTGGAGCCAGACGCGCTGATGCCTGCGGTGTATGAATATGCCCGGATGCTGACCCAGTCGGCTCCTGGCTCGCTGAGGGAGACCAAATGGCAGATCTATTCCGACCAGCACAGGAGCGCTGGCGCTGCAGTAGAGGAGGCTGAGCGCCTTCTGGAGGCCATGGCGCAACACCCTGACTACAAAGAAGGCATTAAGGCCTGGATGGAGAAGCGCCCGGCCAAATGGTCTGCTTAGCCTGCCTCTATCCCCTCTGTTCAGAAGCATCCTTCTTTGCGTCGGCCGCAGTCGTGAAAATGGCTAGAATTCGGTGCAATCCATCGGCACCTCCGCCAATAAGAGCACCGGTCAACAAGATGTCCACAATGCGAAAGACTCCAGCATAATTGAGGCCCTCCGCACCCATCGGCGCGCCGAGTTCGCCAGGACCAAAAAGCCAGTGAAGCATTTGAATACCTAAGGATGCGGCAATCGTCCCCAGCACAACATTCAGCACAAATACTTCCCGTGCTGTCGTCGAGCGATATGCCGACAATTCCTGTTGCGCGATGAAAAGTTCATCACGGTCCTTGGTCAGTTTGTTCTTGAGCAGATCGTCAAGGGCGCGCGGAGGGTCTCCATCGTTGAGCGGTTTTGTTGCTTCGGCGACCAGCCGTTCACGTTCCGCCACTTGCGCCTGGCAGGCCTGAAGCGACTTGAGCAACGAATGGCGTCCATCCCGGCGCCATATGCCGGTGTAAACCTCAGCGGCTCGTTCCACGAGAAGAGAAATTGCAATAAGCGCAAGGAGACTCGTTCCGAAGGTCTCGAGCATCTTCTCGGGCCTGGCCAAAGGAGCCACTTCATTTGTGACCGCGATGAACGCGATGCCCACCGCAAATACGAGCAAAAGGGTCATAATTGCGCGACCGTCGCGCTGCGAGTGATCTGACATAGTGGCACCCTTCAAGTTGAACTATGTATATCACCATTAAGAAATATACTGGTCAAACGTTAGTTTCTCGCGCCTTTGGTGTGGCAGCGAGCACCTGTCGGTGATATATCGCGCCCATGACAGACCTCGCCCATATCCGTAATTTCTCCATCATCGCCCATATTGACCATGGCAAGTCGACCCTTGCAGATCGGTTGATCCAGACCTGTGGCGGTCTCACCCAACGTGAGATGAAGGAGCAGGTGCTCGACAGCATGGATATCGAGCGGGAGCGGGGCATTACGATCAAGGCCCAAACCGTCCGTCTGGACTACAAGGCGGCAGACGGGATCACCTACGAACTCAATCTGATCGACACGCCCGGCCATGTAGATTTTGCCTATGAGGTGAACCGGTCGCTGGCCGCTTGTGAAGGGTCGCTCTTGGTCGTTGATGCGAGCCAGGGTGTGGAAGCGCAGACACTTGCCAATGTCTATACGGCCATTGAAGTCGACCACGAGATCGTGCCCGTTCTGAACAAGATTGATTTGCCTGCCGCTGAACCCGACCGGGTGCGCCAACAGATCGAAGACGTGATCGGCTTGGATGCCAGTGACGCTGTTGAGATCTCTGCAAAGTCGGGCCTTGGCATTGACGATGTTCTCGAAACCATCGTGACCAAGCTGCCGCCGCCGGCAGGAGACAGATCAGCGCCTTTGAAGGCAATGCTGGTCGATAGTTGGTATGACGCCTATCTGGGCGTTGTGGTGCTTGTGCGGGTCGTAGACGGTGAACTCAAAAAGGGCCAGCGTATCAAGATGATGGCCACAGGCGGCGTGTACCCTGTGGACCAGGTTGGCATCTTCCGGCCAAAGAAAGAAAACCTGCCATCGTTGAAAGCCGGTGAGATTGGCTTCTTTACGGCCTCCATCAAAGAGGTGGCCGACACCGCTGTTGGCGATACCATCACGGATGAAAGACAGCCTTGCGAGACCGCACTTGGCGGCTTCCACCCGGCACAGCCGGTTGTTTTTTGTGGGCTCTTCCCGGTAGACGCAGCTCAGTTTGAAGATCTGCGTGAGGCGATGGGGAAGCTTCGGCTGAACGATTCCAGTTTTGAATTTGAGATGGAAACCAGTGCAGCGCTTGGTTTCGGCTTCCGCTGTGGCTTTCTGGGACTCCTCCATCTGGAAATTGTGCGCGAGCGGATCGAGCGCGAATTCAACATTGATCTCATCACCACAGCGCCAAGCGTGATCTATCATCTTCATATGGCCGATGGGTCGATGGAAGAAATGCACAATCCGGCTGATATGCCTGATGTCATGAAGATCGACCACATTGAAGAGCCATGGATCAAAGCAACAATCCTGGTCCCAGATGAGTATCTAGGCGCAGTGCTGAAACTCTGCGAGGACCGTCGCGGGTCTCAGATTGATCTGACCTATGCCGGTTCGCGGGCCATGGTCGTCTATAGTCTGCCGCTCAACGAAGTAGTCATCGATTTCTACGACCGCCTGAAGTCTGTGACGCGCGGATATGCAAGCTTCGACTACCAGATTGAAAGTTATCAAGAGGACGACCTCGTCAAAATGTCGATCCTGGTAAATGAAGAACCGGTTGACGCGTTAGCCACCATTGTTCATCGCTCCCGGGCAGAACAACGCGGCCGGGCCATGTGTGAAAAGCTCAAGGAGTTGATCCCGCGCCATCTCTTCAAGGTGCCGATCCAGGCAGCACTTGGCGGGCGCATTGTGGCACGCGAGACGATTGCCGCGATGCGGAAAGACGTGACGGCGAAATGTTACGGCGGTGATGTCAGCCGGAAACGCAAGCTTCTGGACAAACAGAAAGAGGGTAAGAAAAAGATGCGCCAGTTCGGACGCGTCGATATCCCTCAGGAAGCCTTCATCGCCGCGCTCAAGATGGACGAGAACTGAGAGCTCGAAGTATCGGGTAGGCACCAAAGAGAGCCGCAAGCAGTCCGAGAGAAAGGACAGCTGGCAGCTTCAGCACTGCCACGATGGTCGGGTCCCACAATTCAGGAGACACGTAGCGTTGGGTCACAGCCTGCATCAGATTGAGGCTGTCGGGTGACAGAGAGAACCAGATCTCGCCGCCTGTATGAAAGAGACCGCTGCGCGCAGGGTCCCCGAACAGGTCATAGAGACCTGCCCCCAGAGCCGCCAGAGCAAACGTGCCCGATAAGAGTATCAGTAGAAGCCGCACAGTGATTGTCCAATAGAAGTGCATAACGGAGCGATGCCCGAAAGCATGCTCCGTTATGCGGGCGTCCTACAATGCGAAAACTTCCCCCAAAGCGTTCGCCGGGCCACCGAGTTTGGAAGGTGTTTAGTCGCGACGACGGAAGAGGAAGGCGATCAGGATACCAATCACGCCAAACACAGCCCAAGATGGGAATGTCAGAAGTGATGTAAATCCTGGATCTGCAACGACGCCTGGCAGCGTTTCTGCTGCCCATGCGTTCGTTGATTCGAGTGTCGCGGGATGAAGCAGGGTCCATAACTCACCTAAGGAGCGGATTTTTACTTCCCCGGCTTCGAGTGTCTGTATTCCGTCCGCACCCAATACCATGAGCGCAGCTGCAATAAAGATAAGTCCGATTAGCCTGAAAACGATCATTATTCTTTGGCCCCCCAGCCATTTACTCATCGCGACATGTCACGACTTAACGAAACGGTAACTGCTGAAGAGGCAAACGACAAGATGTCGCGGTGCGATGATTTTGCGACGATCGCTTACAAGTGTTGATTCAAAGGGGGCGTGGGGTATATTGCGCGCCAAATCAGGTGGTTAAGAAGCCGCTGACTGTGGAGAGGTGGCCGAGTGGCTGAAGGCGCACGCTTGGAAAGCGTGTAGGCGGTAATCCCGTCTCGAGGGTTCGAATCCCTCTCTCTCCGCCACCATTTTCCTTCAGATTCAAACACTTACAATTATGTCAGACGCGGTGACTCATTTTTGACTGGGACACCCACCCCTTAGAATCACAGTTTTTTGGCTCACAAGTGCTTGGGAGTCTTGGTCCCTGAAGGCGTCAAATGACGGGCAAAAAACCACCTGCGACATGTTTGCATCACCTAAATGAGAAACATGGTTAATCAATCCTGAAGGGACGCCATCAGCTTGTACGGCCCACCGCAGACGTCCGGCGCGGACGCAAAAAGTACTGGTTGGTGAACGTAATGCCGCCCGTCAGATATTGCCCGATGGGAGATGTGTAAGTGTATGTGGCCTCAGCAACGATAACGCTGGAGCCTGCCGTGGCGAGGCCAGGGGGCAATACATAGGGCGAGCCCGGCGCAAAAGCGCTCCCGTTCAGAGCGTCGCTCCAGTCAACCGTCGTAACGCTGTTCTCATCAGCAACGACGCTGGCAACCACCACCGTCAGCGTGGTTGAGCCAAACGGTTCCATGATGGTCGTACTGGCGTCGAATATGTCATCCATCAGGTTATCGTCGATCACGACCGCCTGCGCGACCAGATCGGCGACAGCGCTTCCTGTTTTGTTGAGCTTGCGGTCAGCGAGCAGCGCATTGCTGAATTCGACCGCGCCGAAGTAAATGGAGAGCATCAGCGGCAATAGGAGCGCAAACTCGACCGATGACGTGCCCTCATTTCTTTTGAACAAGGTCCGCACAAGCAAGCTCGTCTTGGAGAAGAAAAGGGCCATGATCACACGCCTCCCGCCAGAATTTCACCAAAAGGCTCGTTGCGGAATACTGAACTGGACGCAATCAGGCGATTGCCGCCCGACATGTTTTCAAGCCCAATTCCGATGGGCGTTAACACGTCCCAGACGTAGAACGCCCGAACCAGCACCACATCACCAGCGCCACCGATATTATATTGGAAATTATTTGACAGATTCCCATTCTCATCGATCGGGCTGTCGGCATTGACGGCGCCGAACTCGTCGAAGGTCCGCACGTCGACAACAAGCTTCTGGTCGCAGTTAAAGAAGAGAGGACTCTTGGTGCAGATCTCGGTTTTGAATTCTGCAGCATTCATTCCGTCATTATGTGCAATGCCAGTCCGCACCATGCGAGCAGCATCTTCCATTGCCCCCTCCATGGCCACAGAGGCAAAGAAGATGAGTGTTGTCTCAATCAGCGCGAAAAGGAGTGCAAAGAAGGGGAATGCGACAAGGCCCATTTCGACTGCCACGCTGCCGCCTTCATCATGCCTATAGGACTGAGAGGCTGGCAAATTTCGCCATTTCCTCAGAAGTCCCGTTCTTGTGCCCTTGTACGTCACGGGGTGCCTCGCTCATTGACCTAGCGCCTGTCAGGATTTGACAGTTCGTTCATTTCACGAGGAATAGGGGAAAAGCTTTTCTGGAGCGTCATTTTTGGTGGGGCAATTTGAGCTAATTGGGATGCGAATTTGTCTCAAATTTTATCCATTCCGCTCGCTGTCAAATAGCGACAATTTGAACCAAAATTTACCTTCACAATTGAAGCCCCCTTAACACCGGCGGCCTAGTCTGATCCCGATTTCAATCCCCGGCACGGGAGTGTTCCGAGAACGGAGCAACGAGAATATGGATCAGATTGGCAATAGAATGGCGCTGGCTGCGTTTAAATTCCTCGCGACAATTGGCGAGTTTCGGCGCAACAGGCAAGGCAATGTAGCGATCATTTTTGCGGTGGCACTCATGCCGATTATGGCCGCCGCCGGAATTGGCGTCGACCTGTCGCGTGCCTACCTCGTAAAGGCGCATCTGACACAGGCTCTGGATGCAGCGGGACTCGCGGTAGCAGGGTCGCCTGGTGCTTCAGAGGAATATCTGGAAACACTGGCACAGGATTTCTTCAATGCGAACTACCCGACAACGGCGATGGGTGTTCCAGGCGAACTTCATCTGAACCTTGGGGACAATGTGGTCACCTTGTCTGCGACGGCAACTCTTCCAACATCGCTCCTGGGTATTTTCGGTGTCGATGAAATGGATGTCGGCAGCGAGATTGAAGTCACCAGAGAGAACAAGGCGCTGGAGATCGTCATGGTGCTGGATAACACCGGCTCCATGGGATCGAGCGGCAAACTTGATGCGATGAAAGAGGCTGCGACATCTCTTGTGAATATTCTGTTCGGGGATAACCCGGACCTGGATAAGATTCACATTGGCCTGGTTCCCTTTGCTGCCGGCGTAAACGTGGGAACGGACTTCCCGACATCGGCTCTCGATATGACGGGAGCATCAAGCATTCACAAAGAGAATTTCAAATTCAGTGCGCAGCCCACGGTTGATAATCTGTGGGACCTCTATGACGAGATTGATGATCGTTCTTGGAGTGGGTGCGTGCAAACGCGTCCCGAGCCACTGGACGAACTGGATACGCCGCCAGTATCAGGCGACAGCCTGTGGGTTCCCTGGTTTGCTCCAGATGAGAGAAGCAGCGGCTATTACAACAACTATCTGTCAGATGCCGATAGTTCTCAGGGAAATGGCAAAGAACAGAAAGATCTCTCAAAATACATGAGCTCACATCTTGGCTCCACCAGCCGAGGTCCGAATTATGGATGCACAATGCGTCCCCTGACACCCCTGACCAATGATAAGGATCTCTTGCTCAGCGATATCAACGCAATGAACGCGAGTGGGGTGACCCATATTCCTGTCGGTCTTGCCTGGGGGTGGCGTGTTATTTCGCCAGAAGAACCTTTTAGCGAGGGGCGGGAATATAATGATCTAGATGTGGACAAGGCGGTAATATTGCTTACGGACGGATCAAATGTTCTTGGCACTGCGAGTAACCACAACAGGTCCAGATATACAGCTTATGGGTATGTTCGCAGGGGCCGTTTAGGCACAACGAACTCAGGTGCCGCGGAAGCCCGTCTTGATCCCAAAACGGCTGATATTTGTGAGAACATCAAAGATGAAGGTGTTCGGCTGTACACGATCACGTTCAAGGTCTCCGACACCGAAACGCAAGCGTTGATGGAAGGGTGTGCAACCAGTCCTGCATTGTATTTTGACTCACCAAGCAATGAAGAACTGCAAACCGTCTTTCAAGCCATTGCGCGAGACTTATCGAACCTGCGCTTGAGCAGATAGAAACACCGAACCAGACGGCACAAAAAAGGGGCTCCTCAATAGGGAGCCCCTTTTTCCGTAGTCTTGGCGTTTGTCTTATTCAGTGTCTCCAGATGCCGCCGCATCAGCATAGCCAGTGACACTTTTGGTCGTGGCGACCAATGAATCTGTCAGCGTTGGCTCATCAGCCGTGTCTATAACCCGAACGCATCGAGGCGCACATGAGTAGGACATTTGGCTCGCGCCTCGATTGACCACCATGTTCGTGCCGCCTGACTCGGTTACCCGGACATCAAGATTGGCAACCTGCCGACCGGTCGCATCAAGCGCGATAAGGTTGGTCATGCCATAGGTCTTGCCAAACACAACAAGCGTGTTGTTGTTGCTGATAGAGACGTCTGCGATAGCCGGATTGCCGACAATGAGGGTCGATGCAGCTTGTTTGAGCGTGTGTAAATGCGAATGATTGACTTCGACTCTGAGGTCTGCTGCCCAAGCTGGGAGTGCTACTAAGCCCCCGGACAGTGCGGCGGCATAGGCAAGAGCGCGAAATGGCCGCTTTGAAACGTGCGTCATCTACATAGATCCCTTCGGTGGCGACGGGTTTTGTCGCAGGGTTGTTTAGGACAGGCCTAACCTTAGGCCTGAAAGGCTAAACGCTTTGCAAATGAGATAGTTTGCTGAAAATTCGGTTGGATGGACCGTCGTGGCATCGCGCATCCCTGGTGCGGTGTGTGTTTTTGATTTTCTTGAAGTGTTTCGGTCCCCGATCCTCTGCAGTCACCGATTTTTAACCAACCTATTGCGAAAGAGCTATCGCAGCGAGGGTGGATATTTGAACAAGTGAAGTAATAGTGGGATAAATAGAATTTTAAGTTGTATTGAGTAAAATTGTTCAAATAAAAAATCAGGATATCGGCGTTTTTCATCTTCAGATTAACTTGGAGGTAAGGCCCGCCAAGTAGGTTGGATGAGCTCAAAGACAGTGGTCGCAAGACGGTGGGTTTGGGCTGGTGCTGTACTAAGAGTATTTATGAGGATCTAGTTATGACTAATTTTATGAAGCGTTTCATGGACAATGAGTCCGGTGCGACTGCCATTGAATATGGTTTGATCGCTGCGGGTATCTCAGTCGCGATCGTTGGTGTTGTTGGCACAATCGGTGGCGATGTATTGGCGATCTTTAATGCCATCGATACTGCACTTGTTGCACCGACAGCAGGCTAAGGTTCTTTACAGGCGTCCTGCCATTTAGGCCGGACGCTTGGCGAGACCTCGAAAGTAAGACCGTTGACCGCATCGCGTGTCAGCGGTCTTTTTTTGTCGGCATTAGGCCGAAAACACAGGGGTGGAAAAACGCACCATCTTTACGTCGTGTTTACACCCGCCGCGCCACTCTCTCATTCTGAGTTTAACTGTTCAAAGTACTTGTTTTCATTCAACTTTTAGGCTTTTGCGTGTTGCAGACCACCATCCTCACCCTCTTTCCTGCGTTGCTCATTGTGGCCGCAATCAGTGACCTGCTGACCTTTCGGATTCCGAACTGGGTGTCGCTCGCTTTGGTGGGCCTTTTTGTTGTGGCGGTATCCTTCGCTGGGATGAGCTGGGCGATGATCGCTGGTCACGTCGCACTGGGATTGGCGCTGTTGTTTGCTGGAATGGCAATGTTCGCGATGAACCTTTTGGGTGGTGGTGACGCCAAACTCATGGCGGCAATCGGCCTATGGGTAGGATGGGCTTCATTGCCGGTCTACCTCGCTTGGACCGCGATCATTGGCGGCCTCCTCGCGCTCTCATTGCTCATGTTTCGTCGAGTGCCATTGGCAGCGGCGATGCAGACAAGACCCTGGATTTCGCGACTGCACGACAGAGACGCAGGCATCCCTTACGGGATAGCCCTTGCTGCCGGTGCCCTCTTTGCCTTGCCGCAAACAGTCTGGTTCGCGCTGGCAGTGTCTGGCATCTGATCAAAACCTCGGAAGGAAAGACCAATAACAGACCGCACATGTTGGGAACTGTCCCAGGAAAAAGGCGTAGCAAAATTAACTATAAGTTGATCGAAAAGTCGTTTGATAGGGCAGATCGATCTCTCACAGCCGGAAATAAGGTGGTGATCCTGTGAACGCGATGAGAATTGGAATTTTGGCATTGGCATTGGTTGCTGCGGGGCTCGCGGCATTCCTCGCACGATCACTCGTGTCCACCGAGACGCCGCAGGTCGTTGTGCCACAAGTTATTGAGCAGCCGATGGCGGAAGTGCTCGTCGCCGCTGCTGACATTCCACTGGGTCAGCGCGTTGGGAAGGGCGACCTCGTTTGGCAGCCCTGGCCAGAAGATGCGGTATCAGGTTCGTTTGTGACGCAGGATGTGCAGCCGAACGCCTTGGATGTTTTTGGCGGTGCCATCGCGCGCAGTCCAATTCTTGCCGGGGAACCTATTACCTCTGGGAAATTGGTCAGTTTTGAAAATGCCGGCTTCATGTCGGCACTTCTGTCTCCTGGCATGCGAGCTGTTTCAACCAGAATATCGCCAGAGACGGGCGCTGGCGGTTTTATCCTGCCTAACGACAGGGTTGATGTGATCGTGACCATGCGTCTTCGCTCAAGTGGGGAAGACGGTGGCAGTGATGGTGGCTATCGCAGCGAGACCATTCTCCGCAATGTGCGTGTCTTGGCCATTGACCAAACGTTCAAAGAAGTAGAGGGCGAACAAGTCGTTGTGGGTAAGACCGCCACGCTGGAAATGTTGCCGTCGCAGGCTGAAGGCTTTGCTCTTGCGGTGGCCCAAGGAGAGCTCTCCCTGGCATTGCGGCCCTTGGCCGACAGCGCACGGACCGACCAGGTGCCAACAAGTGTTTCCGGCCAGCAGTCAGGGCGCAGCAGTGCGGGCCAGGGAGCTTCCGTTCGTATTCTGCGCTATGGCGTTGAAACAACCCAAGCAACAATAGCAGGGAGAGGGCAATGACCAGGATGGCTGTGTATCGCTATCGCTTCCTGTCTCCGGCAAAGCTCCGGAGAGCTTTAGCATTTGTATTTTTGGGGGCGCTTTTCGCTGTCTCCGGTTTGACGCCTAACGGTGCCGTTATGGCCGCAGGCGACGCTCAGCTCGTGCGCATCACGGAAGGTGGCGCAAGCACCGCATCTCGAACCCTGACGCTGGGGCTGAACAAGGCTGCCATCATTGAATTGCCAGTGGATGCGAAAGATGTCTTGGTATCCAACCCAGCCATTGTTGATGCTGTCGTGCGCACTGCGCGCAGGACCTATGTCATCGGCATGGAGATCGGCCAAACGAACGCCTTTTTCTTCAATGCGCGTGGCGAGCAGATTTTGAACTTGGAGATCCGTGTAGAGCGGGACCTTGTAGGGCTTTCCGGCATGATTGCCCGTTTTCTGCCTAATGCGCGTGTGAACGTCGAGGCCGTGAACGACAATATCGTTCTATCTGGTTTTGTGCCCAATGCGGCTCAAGCAACGCAAGCCCGTGACCTTGCTGCCCGCTTTATCGGCAACCCAGATCAAATCCTCAATATGCTTGCAGTCGAAGGCAATGAGCAGGTCAATTTGCGCGTAACCGTCGCTGAAATGCAGCGCAGCTTGATCAAGCAGTTGGGTGTCGATCTAACAAGTTCCGTGGATATCGGGAGTTTGGCATTGAGCCTGGCCACCGCCAACGCCCTCTCTCTTCAGGGCGGTTCTCTAGGTGGATTGACATCTGCGCCAAACGGGCTCCCAGCGACCGGCGGCTCAGACATTACAGCGGCCTTGAGCGCGCTTGAGCGTGCCGGGCTTCTTCGCACGCTTGCAGAGCCCAACCTCACCGCGATCTCTGGTGAATCTGCGAGCTTCCTTGCAGGTGGTGAATTCCCTGTGCCGACATCCCAGGACCGAAACGGCAATGTAATCTTGGAGTTTAAACCCTTCGGTGTTGGGCTTGGTTTTACGCCAGTGGTGCTCGGTGAAGGGCGAATTAGTCTAAAGATCTCGACAGAGGTCAGTGAGCTCACGTCTGAAGGTTCGTTTGTATTCGAAGGAACCAGCGTCACAGACATAAACGGAAACACCATCCGACAAGACGGCGTGACGGTGCCTGCACTGCGTGTGCGTCGCGCTGAAACGACGGTTGAACTACCAAGCGGCGGTTCCATGGTCATGGCGGGCCTGCTGTCTGAAACGACAAAACAAAATATTGATGGTGTTCCTGGCATCAAGGACGTGCCGGTTCTCGGCTCGCTCTTTCGAAGCCGCGACTTCCAGGATAACGAAACAGAGCTGGTTGTTATCGTCACGCCTTATCTCGTGGACGCAACCAGTCGCGACAAAATCGTCTTGCCGACAGATGGATATGCACCAGCATCCGATCTCGACACATTCCTGATGGGTCGCCTGAACGCCACCTATGGTGTTGCGGGCTCTGAGGGCTCGGATGGCGCTTTGCAGGGCCCTGTTGGCTTTGTGGTGGATTGAGGGAGTGGAGAAACTGATGACTAGATTGATCCTAACCCTGCTCGTCTCTTTTGGGTTGAGCGCTTGTGGTGCCTTCAACGGACGCGAGGACGCGCTGTTTGACGCGAGATATCAACATCCCATCAGCGTCGACCCACAAGTTGTGACGTTTCAAATGGACGTGCCAAAGGACAAGGTTGCGCTCACCGTTTCTGACAAAGCAGCAATCGATGCATTCGCACGGACCTACAAAAGCCGTGGGCACGGCGCTCTGACTATCGCAGCACCCAGTGGATCACCGAATGAAGCCGCGGCTGTATCCATCGTTGCAGAGACACGGGCGGCGCTCGCTGACGCTGGTTTGAGCGGTTCAGAAGTAGGGTATGCCGCTTATCGTGCCTCCTCGGCAAACAGCAGCGCGCCGGTCATCCTGACCTATCGTCGATATGTGGCGAGCGCCAGCCCCTGCGGCAACTGGTCGAAGGATTACGCCTTCGCACCGAACAATGGGCGGACGCCAAACTTTGGCTGCGCTAACCAGAGCGGCCGCGATAGTGGCAGATCCTGCGGACCTCATGGGGCCGCGTGAATGGGATCCGGCTTATGCACCGCGGCGGGATGAAGTGGTTGAGAAATATCGTACGGGTGAGGTAACGGAAGCAGCAGAATCCGGCAATGCCTCAGGATCAGTGAGCGAAGTAGCTGAATGACCAACGCAGAACAATTACTACCGGAAGACCCGGTATTCGAAGATGACGATGACTATGACGGTGATGAAGAGTTTGTCACCCAATCTGTCGTAAAGCCGGTTCCCAGAATCTCAATCGAGGTCTTCTGTGAGCAGCCTGATACCGGTGTTGTCATTCAACGGGCCGGCGAAGACCGCCGCCTGGCAAAAGCCCACGTGACGGTTCACATGGGCGGCATTCCAGCTGCCGTTAAGTACTACAGAGACACTGGCACCCCCAGCCTGATCATTGTCGAAACTATTGAAGGTGGAGAAACGCTCTTCAAGCAGCTTGGCGCTTTGGCTGAGGTCTGTGATGCAGGCACGAAGGTCGTTATTGTCGGCCACTTGAACGACATTACGCTTTACCGTGAGATGATCCGGCAGGGCGTAAACGAATATCTTGTAGCTCCGCTGTCTCCGATCCAGATCGTTGACTCCGTGGCTCGTCTTTATGCCGACCCAGATGCGCCGCCGATCGGCCGATCAATTGTATTCTTAGGTGCCCGCGGCGGCGTGGGGTCCAGTACGCTGGCGCATAATGTGAGCTGGTGTATCGCAGAAGAAATGCGTGAAGACGTCACCCTGATCGATATGGACCTTCCGTTCGGTACAGCAGGCCTCGATTTCAATCAGGACCCTGTGCAAGGTGTGGCGGAAGCACTGATGCAGCCAGAACGTCTTGATGATGTGCTGCTCGACCGGTTGCTGGTGAAGTGTACAGACCGCCTCTCGATTTTTGGTGCGCCTGGCACACTGGACCGGGACGAAGACCTCCTGCCTGAAGCCTGCGAGTCGGTCATCGAGACGGTCAGAGAGACATGTCCCTGCGTGATTGTGGACATGCCTCATGTGTGGAACCGCTGGTCACGCCAAACGCTTCTCAATGCAGACGAGATTATCATTACAGCGACACCTGATCTTGCAAGTCTGCGGAACACAAAAAACTTCCTGGACCTCGTTAAGAAGCAGCGGACGAACGATGCAGCGCCTCATGTCGTGTTGAACCAGATGAGCATGCCCAAGAGGCCCGAAATTCCCGCCGATGATTTTGCCGAAGCGATCGAACAGGAACCGACTTTGCTCCTGCCGTTCAATCCGGTTCTGTTTGGCACGGCCTCTAACAATGGCCAAATGCTTCAGGAGATTGACCCAAAAAACAAGACAACCGCCGCCATTAGGCATCTGTCGACACTGGTCACAGGTCGGCACGCAGTTGTTGAAAAGAAAAAGGGTTTGTTCTCGTCTTTGCTCGGTGGAAAGAAGGGATAACCCATGTTCGGCCGGCGAGATTCTGCAAACGGGCGATCACCTTCAGCGCCCGCTGAGGGGAAGGCGCCACCGCCTCCGCCTGCAACATCAGCAGTGCCGAAAGCTGCGGCCCCCGAACCTGCAAAACCAAAAGTCGCAGCGCCAAAGCCAACAGCGCCGCAGCCCGCGCCTGCGCATGTAGGAGCTGATGTTCGCTCGCCTGAATATTTCCAAACGAAGACAACGATCTTCAATGCGTTGATTGACACAATCGACTTAACCCAGCTCGCGCAGCTGGATACAGAAAGTGCGCGCGAAGAGATCCGCGACATTGTTAGCGAAATCATTGCTATCAAAAATGTCGTCATGTCTATCTCCGAGCAGGAAGATCTGCTGCAGGACATTTGCAACGACGTGTTGGGATACGGCCCGTTGGAGCCGTTGCTCGCCAGAGACGATATTGCTGACATCATGGTCAACGGCGCGGGTCTTACTTTTATCGAGGTTGAAGGGCGTGTCGAGCCGACCAATGTGAAGTTCCGCGACAATTCGCAGCTCTTGAACATATGTCAGCGCATTGTGAGCCAGGTGGGTCGGCGCGTTGATGAATCGAGCCCAATTTGTGACGCCCGCCTCGCAGACGGCAGTCGTGTCAATGTGATTGCACCCCCTCTTGCGCTGGATGGGCCGACCCTCACTATTCGTAAGTTCCGCAAAGATAAGCTTACGATGAACGATCTGGTGGGTTTCAAATCGATCTCTCCGGAAGGGGCGGATGTGCTGGCGGTAATTGGCAACGTCCGCTGCAACGTCCTCATCTCCGGTGGGACCGGTTCCGGTAAGACGACCCTGCTCAATTGTATGACCGGCTTCATTGATACCGACGAGCGCATTATCACCTGTGAGGACGCGGCGGAACTCCAGCTGCAGCAGCCGCATGTGGTCCGGCTTGAGACACGCCCGCCCAACCTGGAGGGGCAAGGTGAGGTGACCATGCGCGATCTGGTCAAAAACTGTCTGCGTATGCGCCCGGAACGGATCATTGTTGGTGAGGTGCGTGGACCAGAGGCGTTTGATTTGCTTCAGGCAATGAACACTGGCCATGACGGCTCAATGGGAACGCTTCACGCCAACTCCCCGCGCGAGGCACTCTCGCGTTTGGAGAGCATGATTACCATGGGGGGGTTTGCGCTTCCTTCGAAAACAATTCGTGAAATGATTGTCGGTTCTGTGGATGTGATTGTGCAGGCGGCGCGTCTCCGCGACGGATCACGTCGGATCACCCATGTCACCGAGGTTCTGGGGACCGAAGGCGATGTGATTACAACCCAGGATCTCTTCATCTATGACATGGATGGCGAGGACGACCAGGGCAAGATTATTGGCCGGCACAAATCGACCGGTATTGCGCGCCCGGCATTCTGGGACAAAGCGCGGTACTACAATCAGCATCACAAGCTTTCCCAAGCGCTTGATCGAGCGCAGGACTGAGGCCGTCGATGGACCAAACAACAATTGCAGTCTTTGGTGTTGCTTTGCTGGTTGCCATCTGTGTTGGCGCGGTGGGCTTTGTTTTTGCGAGCGCCAAAGGCGGCAAGTCAAGCCAGCGTATGGCGAGGGTCGCGCGCGGAAATCCAAGAAAATCTGCTGTTGAGGACAAGGACGATCTTCAATCGGATAATGCGGGACCGCGCCGAAAACAGGTTCAGGAAACCCTGAAAGAAATTGAAGCAAAACAGAAAGCAGAAAAAGAAAAGCTGACTGTGCGACTTCGATTGCAGCGTGCCGGGCTCGAGATAACGCCAAAAACATTCTATATCGCGAGCGCGGTGACCGGACTGTTTGTGGCGATCTGCATGTCTCTTTTTGGTTTGCCCATTGGCGCGGTGGTGTTAGGTGGGTTTGCTGGTGGATTTGGTGTTCCCCGCTGGTTTGTAAATTTCAAAACCAAAAGGCGCCAAAAAGCGTTCGTCGAGGAATTTGCGAATGCCCTGGATGTGATTGTCCGTGGTGTGAAAGCGGGTCTGCCCATCAATGATTGCTTGAAGATTATTGCGAACGAAAGCCCTGAGCCAGTCGGCAGCGAGTTTAAGGAGCTTGTTGACGGTATGGCCATGGGCGTTACCGTTGAGCAGGGCCTGCTGAAAGTGTATGAGCGCATTCCGCTTTCTGAAGTGAACTTCTTTATGATAGTGCTCGCAATTCAGGCGCAGGCGGGCGGTAATTTGTCCGAAGCCCTGGGCAACCTGTCGAATGTGTTGCGCGATAGAAAAAAGATGCGGGCGAAAATCCAGGCCATGTCACAGGAAGCAAAAGCGTCAGCTGGGATTATTGGCGTTTTGCCGCCCGGCGTGATGGGCCTTATCTACCTCACGACCCCCGATTATATCAGTGTCCTTTTTACGACCACGTCAGGAAACATGATCATTTTTGGAAGCCTGGTCTGGATGGGAATGGGAATACTGGTTATGCGCAAAATGGTCAATTTCAACTTTTAGAACGGGAAGCGATGAATGTCTCCACTCATTGAAAGCCTGTTCAGTATCGAGAACATTGTCACAATGTTGATGGCCTTGGCTGCGTTTGCAACGGTGCTGACGCTTGCAGCGCCGATGCTGTCGACAGACAAATTGTCAACGCGCATGAAATCGGTATCGAGCGAGCGGGAAGCCATGCGTCGCGCTCACCGCGAGCAATTGGAGCGAGAGCGCGACGGAAAAAAACTCCGGCAGGACCCCAAGACCTTCATCAAGAACTTCGTCGACAAACTGAACCTGATGGAGCTGATGGAGAGCGATGCTATTCGCGGCAAACTGAAAAAAGCAGGTTTCCGTGGGCATGGGCCTGTCTACTCCTTCATGTTCTTCCGCTTTTTTATGCCAATCATCCTGTTCGTAGTGACGATGTTCTATCTGTTCTTTGCGAACTCGTTTGGTCTTGAGCCATTGGCACGCGTTGCAGCTTCTTTTGGTGCGGCGTTCATCGGCTTCTATTTGCCGAATGTTTTTGTAGAAAACATGATCGCGCGTAGACAAGAATCGATCAAAAGGGCGTTTCCTGACGCCCTCGACCTACTTCTCATTTGCGTCGAGTCAGGCATGTCTGTTGAGGCGGCCTTTCATAAAGTAGCCGGTGAGATTGGCACGCAGTCCGTCGAGCTTGCAGAAGAGCTCAGCCTTACGACTGCTGAGCTGTCTTATATTCAGGACCGACGCTTGGCCTATGAAAACCTTGCAACACGAACCGGGCTTGACGGGGTGAAGGCGGTGACGATGAGCTTGATCCAGGCAGAACGCTACGGGACACCTTTGGGCACTGCTCTTCGGGTCATGGCGCAAGAGAACCGCGATATGCGCATGGCAGCGGCCGAAAAGAAGGCTGCGGGTTTGCCGCCAAAATTGACTGTCCCAATGATCACCTTCTTCCTGCCGGTGCTCTTCTTTGTGATCCTGGGTCCAGCGGTTATCAATTTCTATCAGTAAGACACCGCCCGCTCTGCGTATGGCTTAAAGAAAAACCCGCATCTGGACGAACCAGTGCGGGTTTTCTCTTGTCTATGGCCCGACGAAAAATTTCTTAAGGTGTCGGGCCTGAATTCTGCCATGACGTATCAACAGGTGCGTCTAGAGCTTCCATTTCCTGCCAGAGTGCAGGTTGGGCCAACATTGACCGGATGGTCGTCATGTTGCTGGAGGCAAGGCTCGGAGGAAGGTCGGCGCGTGCAAGGCGCTCCGCTTCTTCAAAATCACCCTTCAGTCCCAATACCAGAGACAGGTTTTGGCGCGCATGTGCGCCGGCAGACGGATTGGCCACGGCGCGGCGAAGGGTTGTTTCGGCGGCAACGAGGTCGCCTGACAGAGCGTGAGAAAGCCCGAGGTTGGTCAGAATGGTCGGATGATCAGGTGCGAGGCGGAGAGCGAGATTGTATTGATCTTTGGCTCTCTCGTGCTCACCCATTTCATCTAGAGCGACACCAGCGGCTGACAGAATGGTCCAGTCATTGGGACTCAATACAGCTGCTTTGGCCAGAAGCGCGGAGGCTTGGTCCGGCTTGCTGCTGGCAGCAAGTGTCTTGCCATATTCCGCCAAAATCGCTGGATCATTGGGATGAAGTGCATTTGCTTGGCTCAAAACCCCCAATGCCTGGGTGAGGGAGCCCAAGTGGCGCAGACCGCGCGCATAGTGCGCAGCAGCTTCAGCGTTCTTGGGGTCTTGCTCATAAATACCACCCCAATAGGCAGCCGAGGCGACAAAGTCCCGCGGTTCAGATAGGTGCACGGGAAGATCGGCCGCGGCGCCCAACCCAGGGCGCTCAGGCTCTGCATTTGTTGCACACCCGCCAAGCATCAAGGCGCCGAGCGCTGTGCTCAGAACAGATCGAGCAAGGACAGACCGCTTAGGGCCGGAGTGTGAACAAAGGAACGTTGGATAAGCCATTGGTTTCCACATTTCATAGCAAATTGGTGGACACAGGCATTTGTCCACGCACCATCCTCGCCTACAGGTCTCAAGAAAGGTTTAAGCATAAACTTGGTCTCAAATTGCCAGTACCTCTATCGGCGGGTGCTTCCTTGTTTGTATAGTGGGGCATGACGTCAGATCGTTTCGACAGCTTCATTTTAACAATCCGTAAAGGAATAGACCGGCTGGGCTTCGACCGGGTCTTGCTGTTTGTGCTGGGCGCTGCGGTTTTGGGCCTTTTGGCTTTGGGCATGGGAAAGAGCCTCTATGGGGGCGATGAAAATGATGCCCGGGTGACCTTCTTCCAGATAGGAACAGGCTCAACGGGAGGCACCTATTTCCCCATGGGGGAGGCGCTGGCGGCTGTCATCAGTCGTCCGCCCGGATCTGATCCCTGTATACCCGGTGGCCGCTGTGGGGTTCCGGGTCTGGTTGCCATTTCCAAAGGGTCGGCTGGGTCGGTAGCCAATGCGAGAGCTGTCGCCGACGGTCGTCTGGATTCAGCGCTTGTCCAGGCAAATGTCCTGGAGGATGCGTTTCACGGGAGAGGAGCCTTCGAGGGCGAGGCGCCGCGCGAGAACCTTCGGGTGATTGCAAATCTCTATGTGGAGGCTATCCACCTCGTAACAGCACGGGGCCTCGACATTAATGGCGTTGAGGACCTGAAAGGTCTGCGGGTGTCAATCGGGTCTGAAGGCTCGGGCACGCGCGCTGATGCCATCTCCATCCTCAAAGCCTTCGGCGTATCACTCGCCGATATTGAGCCCGTCAGTGCAGACGCATCGCGGTCAGCGGAATTGATCCTGTCCGGTAATCTGGATGCGTATTTTCTCGTTGCGGGCGCGCCGGCGCGCTCTATTGAAGATCTCGCGGTCCGAGGAGCGATCGATATTGTGCCGATTGAAGGCGAACCAGCGGATCGCCTGCGGATCGACCGCACCTATTACAGCAATTTCATCATCCCGGAGAACACTTATCGATTTGTCGGCGATGTCAAAACCATCGGTATCGGGGCCCTCTGGATTACCAGGTCGACGACGAATTCGGATCTGGTCCATGCCATCACCCGCGCCTTGTTTGATGACCGTAATAGGGACACGCTGGTCACGGCCAATGCAAATGGGCGTCACGTCAACCCGAACGCAGCAGTCCAGGGCGTGCCTATCCTTATACATCCTGGCGCAGAACTCTTCTATTTCGAGAAGGGTATTCTGGAGCGTTGATTTCTGTCAGCTCTCATCCACAGCACAGTCACGGACAACCGCCTGGGCAACGATCGCTCGCTCTCCATTGAAGGTAATCGCCGGTGACCCGTGCAGGCGATAGCCTTCATCAAGCGCCTTGGAAACACGTTCACAGAACGCATGGTCATCCGGGCCGGTGAGCAGTCGATATTTCAGATCAGACATGGGCACTCCTTGAGGGCATGTGGTTCAGGCAGGTAGGCGCTGGGATTGCAGGCCATTCAGACCCTCTATACTGTTTGCGGGCGTTTGAGCAAATTCAAAAGAGGTCGCGCCAGTGGAAGATGTGTTTGTAACCGATAAAGACGCCGTCGCCTTGCCGGTCTGGCCTGTGAAGTCCGGAGACGTGCAATCATGGTGCGATGCGCACGCAGGCGCCGGAGCGGCCTGGGTCGGGACATCCGGTTTTGCAGGTGAAGCCGGCCGCGTTTTGATGCTTCCAGATGAATCCGGCAGTCTTGCCGGAGCGCTCTTGGGGTTAGATAAGGCTGATGATCCCTTCATTTTTGCCGCTCTCTCTGAGAACCTGCCTGAGGGAACCTATAGGCTCGCCAGCATGGAGGACCTTGATGCTTCTCAGGCGGCCCTTGGCTGGGCGCTCGGCACCTATAGTTTCAGAAAATATAAGTCACGCGATCGGGATCTGCCGAAACTTGTGCTTCCCGAGGAAGTCGATTTGGGTGAACTGACGGACATTGTCGACGCTGTATTTCTCACACGCGACCTGGTCAACACACCCACAAACGATCTTGGGCCCGCGGAGTTGGAAACAGCGGTCCGTCAGGTAACCGACGGGGTCGGCATCTCATGTTCTGTGATTATCGGCGATGACCTGCTCACGCAAAACTATCCTATGGTGCATGCTGTTGGTCGCGCGGCGGCAGAGAGTGCGGCCCCTCGTCTGATGGATTTTACTTGGGGAGATGAGACAGCGCCCAAGGTGACCTTGGTGGGCAAAGGAGTCTGCTTTGACACAGGCGGGCTCAATTTGAAGCCGGGCAATTCTATGGCATTGATGAAGAAGGATATGGGCGGCGCGGCGCATGTTCTTGCCCTCGCTCAATTGATCATGCGGACGAATTTGAATGTGCGTCTGCGCGTGTTGGTCCCTGCTGTTGAAAATGCTGTTGCAGGCAATGCCTTTCGACCCGGAGACGTCTTGCCCAGTCGCAAAGGTTTGAGTGTGGAAATTGCCAACACAGACGCCGAAGGGCGATTGATCCTGGCAGACGCGCTAACAGAAGCTGACAGTGAAGAACCAGATCTCCTGATTGATATGGCGACGCTCACCGGCGCGGCGCGTGTGGCCTTGGGGCCGGACCTTCCACCCTTCTACACACATGATGATGCGTTTGCGGCAGCTTTGAGCGAAGCGGCAGAACAGAATGCCGATCCCTTGTGGCGAATGCCGCTATGGCAACCCTATGACAGCTGGCTGAGCAGCAAGATTGCTGACGTCAATCACATCTCCGATGGCGGTTTTGCTGGCTCCATTACGGCGGCGCTCTTTCTTGCGCGTTTTGTAGAGAAGGCTAAGACCTTCGTACATTTTGACGTCTTCGCTTGGGCGCCGCGTGCCAAGCCAGGAAGGCCAGTTGGCGGCGAAGCGCAGTCCATCCGGGCACTTTTCGCCTATCTCAAAAAGACATATGGCTACCGCTGAAACCCTTGGCGCCAGACAGGTAGGCGGGTAGACTGATCCGGCTCCGAAACGGAATTCGAGCCCCTGATTCTGAACCCGGGAACCCGATGGACTTAAAGCCGCTTGATGCGCTGAAGCTTTGGCATGACGTCGTGCTTGATACGGTGCGCCGTGATGTGCCCGATCTCTCAGCGCGGCAGCTTGCCATCCTCCTCACAGTTTACCTTGAGCCGCCACCCCACACAGTGCGAGGGTTGGCATCGAAGCTTGATGTGTCCAAGCCAGCGATTACCCGCGCTCTCGACACGATGGGCCAGAAAGATTTGCTCAAGCGAAAACGTGATGACACGGACAAGCGCAATGTGCTGGTTCAACGAACTGTGGCGGGCTCCGTCTATCTAAGTGAGCTTTCAGACACAATTATATCCAAGGCAAAGGATCACCTGGCGTGACGAACAGGAATGGTCTGGACAAACGGCTGAACCCTTACCGGGCAGATCTGGCAGCAGCCTATCTACGCGGCGAGGTGGACGCTGACCGGTTTGTGGAGAGTGAAGACTTTCAGGTGGCGGCACCGCGCGCACCATTGCTCCGCCGGGCGGAAGAGCATGCACCCATGGATACCGAATTGCTCTACGGCGAAACTTTCCGCGTCTATGAGACAGTAGGAGACTGGTGTTGGGGCCAGGCCGCGGGAGACGACTATGTCGGCTATGTCTCAGCTAACCTACTTCGGCCTTCAAAGGGCGCTGTCACTCACCGGGTGGTGGCGCTTCGAACCTTTATCTATCCCGAAGCAGACATTAAATCGCGACTGGCCATACCGCTTTCCATGAACGCAAAATTGGTGGCGACAGGCGCTGCGGGAAAATTTGTTGAATTGGCTGGCGGTGGATATGTCGTCTCCTCCCACCTGTCGAAAATTGACACGTTCGCATCTGACTATGTGGGTGTCGCCGAGGAATTCCTCGGCGTGCCTTATCTATGGGGCGGACGCGATGCGCGGGGTCTGGACTGCTCCGGGCTTGTTCAGATGAGCATGGAGCGCTGTGGCATTGCCTGCCTGCGGGACACGGATCTCCAGGAAGCAACGCTTGGCGAAGCGCTTGCGGATACAACGGATCTGTCGGCGCTACAGCGCGGCGATCTCATTTTCTGGAGAGGGCACGTGGGCATCATGGTGGACGGGGAAACCTTGCTCCATGCCAACGCAACCCATATGCGTACGGTAAAGGAACCGATTGCCGAAGCTGTTCGCCGGATCGATAAAAGCGATGGGCCGGTCACAAGCATCAGACGGCTAAAGGCCTCAGGCTAAGCCTCAGGAAGCGGCCTCTCCGGGGCCGGTTTCCAGGTCGAAAGCTGCTGCCATGAGTGTCTTTGTATAATCGGTCTCTGGCGCATCGAAAATCTTATCAGCTGGACCCTGCTCGACGACTTTGCCGGCCCGCATGACAATCACCTGATCTGCCAGGGCGCGCACCACTTTCAGGTCATGGCTGATGAAGAGATAGGCCAGATTGTATTTCTTTTGCAAGGTGCGCAGCAGATCAACAATCTGCGCCTGCACAGACATATCCAGCGCGCTTGTGGGTTCATCCAACATCACAAATTTCGGCTGCAATGCCATGGCGCGCGCAATGGCAATGCGTTGTCGCTGACCACCTGAAAACTCGTGCGGATATCGATCCTGCATCGCCGGATCAATGCCCACCTCCTGAAGGGCAGACGTCACCCGGGCGCGCCGTTCTGTAGGGGAAAGACCTCTATTTTGAACGATGAGGCCTTCTTCCACGATTTGTGAGATGGAGAGGCGCGGCGAAAGAGACCCGAACGGGTCCTGAAACACGATCTGCATATGCTCACGAAGAGGTCGCACATCTTTTTCTGAAAGCCCATCAATCTGCTCTCCTTCAAACCGGATCGGGCCATCACTCGAGATGAGCCGAAGCAGAGCAAGGCCAAGGGTCGTTTTGCCGGATCCGGACTCTCCGACAATGCCAACTGTCTGGCCCTCCTGGACGGTAACGCTGATGCCGTCGACGGCTTTCACGTGATCAACCGTCTTGCGCAGAAGCCCCTTTTTGATCGGGAACCAGACTTTGAGATCATCTGTCTCCATCACCACAGGTGCATCACCGCGTGGCGTTTCTGGCCGGCCCTTGGGTTCGGCGGCGAGCAGATGTCTCGTATAGTCATGTTGGGGGTCGGAGAAAATTGTCTCTGTTTCCCCTGTCTCAACAACTTCACCACCTGTCATCACATAGGTGCGGTCTGCCATCTTCCGCACAATGCCAAGGTCATGGGTGATGAGCAGCATGGCCATGCCCATTTCCCGCTGCAGCTCTTTGAGGAGCGCAAGAATTTGGGCTTGCACCGTTACATCAAGGGCAGTGGTCGGTTCATCTGCGATCAGGAGGTCCGGTTCATTGGCGAGTGCCATGGCAATCATGACCCGCTGTCTTTGGCCACCGGAAAGCTGATGCGGATAGGCGCCGAGGCGTCCTTCGGCGTCCCGAATGCCGACTTTTTCGAGCAAGACGAGAACTTCTGCACGCGCAGCCTCATTGCTCAAACCTTTGTGGCGGATCAGAACTTCCCCCACCTGTCGCTCAATTGTGTGTAGCGGGTTGAGAGATGTCATAGGCTCCTGGAACACCATGGAGATCTGATTGCCACGCACCGACCTGAGTGCATTTTCGTCAGTGCTCATGAGGTTTTCGCCGCGATAGCGGATGGCCCCATGAGGGTGAGACGCCTGCGGATAAGGCAGGAGTTTCAGGATCGACAAGGCGGTGACCGATTTTCCAGAGCCGGACTCACCGACCAGTGCGACGGTCTCGCCAGCATCAATGCTGAGAGAAACGCCTTTGACCGCATGGGTCACTTCTTCGCCCTGACGGAAATCAACATGAAGATTGTCGATCTCGATCAGCGGTGTATCCGCGCGATCGCTCATGTCCGGATCCGTCATGCCATCTTTTGTCATGAGAGAGTCTTTCTGGGATCAAATGCGTCCCGCACCGCTTCGCCGATAAAGATCAGCAGGCTCAACATGATCGCGATGGTGAAAAAGCCCGAGAAGCCGAGCCAGGGTGCCTGCAAATTGGCTTTGCCCTGGGCGAGCAACTCACCCAGCGACGGCGAACCCGGTGGCAGGCCAAACCCCAGAAAGTCGAGCGACGTGAGGGTCGTAATCGACGCGTTCAGGATGAAGGGCATGAAGGTGAGCGTTGCCACCATCGCATTGGGCAGCAGGTGCTTATAGATGATGGTGCCGTTGGAGACGCCGAGGGCGCGCGCCGCATTCACATATTCGAAGTTGCGCCCGCGCAGGAATTCAGCACGCACAACACCCACAAGGGCAACCCAGCTGAAGAGTAGGAGAATGCAGAGCAAGATCCAGAAATTGGGTTCGATGATCGCGGCGATGATGATCAGAAGGTAGAGTTGGGGAACGCTTGTCCAGATCTCAATAAACCGCTGGAAAATGAGATCAAGCCAGCCGCCAAAGTAGCCCTGGACCGCCCCGGCAGCGACGCCAATGATGGACGAGAAGATGGTAAGCGTCAGACCAAAGAGCACGGAGATACGGAAGCCATATATGAGGCGCGCCACCACGTCGCGGCCCTGATCATCGGTGCCGAGCCAGTTCTCCGCGCTCGGCGGGGCGGGTGCAGGAACCGGCAGATTGCGATTGATCGTGTCATAGCTGTAGCGAATGATCGGCCAGATCATCGTTCCATCTGCTTCGGAAATCAGTTCCTGAACAAACGGATCTCGATAGTCCGCTTCTGTCGCAAAATCACCACCGAACGTTGTCTCCGCATAGGTGTTGAACGCAGGGAAATAGAGAGAGCCATCATAAGTCAGGACGAGCGGCTTATCATTGGCGATAAGCGGGGCAAAGAGCGTGAGGAAAAACAACACCAGGAAAATCCGAAGCGACCAGAAGCCACGCCGATTGGCTTTGAAGTTCCGCCAGCGACGTTCATTGAGTGGCGTCATTTGCGGGATCGTGATGTTGAAGCGGGCGAGCAGGGAACGAACCATCAGACCTCCCGCGTTTCAAAGTCGATACGCGGATCAATCCACGTATAGGTGAGGTCGCTGATAAGCGTGATCACAAGACCGAGAAGCCCGAAGATATAGAGCGTGCCGAACACAACCGGATAGTCGCGGTTGATGATGCTTTCAAACGAAAGAAGCCCCAATCCGTCGAGTGAGAAGATTGTCTCGATGAGAAGGGAGCCTGTGAAAAAGACGCCCACAAATGCACCGGGAAAGCCTGCGATCACAATCAGCATGGCGTTCCGGAATACATGACCATAGAGAACTTCGCGCTCAGTCAGCCCCTTCGCCCGCGCCGTCACCACATATTGTTTTTTGATTTCATCAAGAAAGGAATTCTTGGTGAGAAGCGTCGTCGTCGCAAAACCGCTAATCACCATCGCTGTGATGGGGAGCGCCAGGTGCCACATATAGTCAGTAACTTTGCCGAACCAGGAGAGCTCTTCCCAGCCATCCGACGTGAGGCCCCGTAACGGAAAGACATCAAAGTAGGAGCCGCCTGCAAACAGCACGATCAGCACCACCGCAAACAGGAAGCCCGGGATCGCGTACCCCACGATAATCACTGCACTCGTCCAGACATCGAGGCTGGACCCATCACGCACCGCCTTCATGACGCCAAGCGGGATCGAGATCATATAGGTGATGAGCGTTGTCCAAAGCCCGAGCGAAATGGAGACCGGCATTTTTTCGAGGATGAGATCTATAACCTGCACATCGCGGAAATAGCTCTCGCCGAAATCGAACCGCGCATAGTTCCACACCATGAGGGCAAAGCGCTCATAGACAGGTTTGTCAAAACCGAATTGCTTTTCGAGGCTCGCAATAAATTCCGGATCAAGGCCTTGAGCGCCACGATATTTCGCGGTGACATCGCTTACCGCCGCCCCACCGCCGGAAAAATCGCTGCCGGCGGTGCCGCCGACCCGCGCCGTGGCGGAAACTTCCGTCCCCTGGATTTGCGCGATGATCCGCTCAATTGGGCCACCAGGTGCAAACTGCACAATCGTGAAGCTCACCAACATGATGCCCAAAATGGTGGGGATCATCAGAAGAAGCCGTCGAACAATATAGGCGGCCATGGTCTAGGTCCGGTCTTGCTGAGCGCAGGCAGAAAAAGTGCCAAATCTGATTTTCGGGGTTTTTCGTCCGAATGCGCGTTGGAGTGAATCGGGCGGATATGCCCTCAGGATGCATAGAGAGTCTAACTGAATCGCTACCATGTCCCAAATCATGTTCAAATCGGAATAACGATCATGTTTTTTGCAGGCGGCCGGTCAGGGTTGTTCCGCCTGAGGGGCATTCTGGGCCTTTGCCGGATCGATCCACCAGGTGTCGAGAACACCCCGTTTGTCAGTAACAGCACTCCCGCGTGAATAGCGGGGCGCCTTGTCTGGCCGGGCAAACACGTCCCAGAAGGCCAGCGTATGAGACGCCTTGTACCAGTGGGGCACCCAGTAAAAGCCGGCCCGCAATATTCGGTCTATGGCGCGCGCCGCCTGGACCTGTTCTTCGCGGTTCTCGGCATTGATGATTTTGTCCATCAATGCGTCAATTACAGGATCGCTCATGCCGGACAGGTTGAAGCTGCCGGGAGTCTCTGCCGCTTCCGAACTCCAATAGTTGCTGATTTCGACCCCTGGCGTTGCGGATATGGAAAAACGGCGAGTCATCACATCAAAGTCGAAGACTTTCACCCGTTCCTGATACTCAGCCGAATTGGCAGGCTTGATATTGGTCTCAATGCCAAGCTGGATGAGATTGGCCTGAAAGGCTGAAATCACCCGCTCAAAGGTTGGGGCATCGTTGAGAAACTCTACTGTGAGGGTATCTCCCGCAGCATTTCGCCTTTTGCCGTCCTGAATGGTCCAGCCTGCCGCGTCGAGCAGTTTGCTCGCCTGTAGGAGGAGGCGCCGGTCCTTGCCCGAGCCGTCCGACACCGGTGGCTCAATCGCTTCGTCAAACACTCGGGCGGGTAGTTGATCCCGATAGGGCTCAAGCAGTTCCAATTCACCGGGGCCAGGCAGACCTTGGGCACGCATTTCTGAGTTTTCGAAATAGCTGCCGCTGCGCTGGTAGAGACCAAAGAAGTGATTGCGATTGGTCCATTCAAAGTCGAAAGCGAGCCCCAGTGCCTCGCGAACCCGGACGTCTGAAAACTGCTCACGGCGTGTATTCAGGAACCAGCCCTGAGCGCCCGACGGTGTTTCATCCTGCATGGTGAGAAGCACGACACGTCCGTCTTCAACGGCGGGGAAGTTATACTCCGTCGCCCAGGTTTTGGACGTGAACTCTTCGCGAAGCAGATATTCGCCGGCCTTAAACGCTTCGAATTGCGCGGTGCGATCCCGGTAGAATTCGTAGCGCACGGTATCGAAGTTCCAGCGCCCTACATTCACATTAAGGTCGCGCGCCCAATAATCCTCGACACGCTCATAGGTGACAAAACGCCCTTGTTCGAACTCTTTCATCCTGTAGGGACCGCTGCCCAAAGGGGCGTCGAGGGTCGTTTTCTCGAAATCATGGGTTGTGTAGTAGGTCTTTGAGAAAATCGGCAGCCCTGTGATGAGCAGTGCCAGATCGCGGGTCTGATTGCCCGTGAAGGTGACATTGAGTGTATGGGATCCGAGTGCTTCCGCTCCTGCCATCTCGCGGATGGTCAGCGAGATCAAGGGGTGCCCCTTTTCTTTCAAGAGCATGAGCGAGAAAGCCGCATCTTCTGCAGTGAGCGGGCTTCCGTCATGGAATCGCGCTTCCGGGTGCAGCTCAAAAACAATGCTGTTGCCATCGTCTGCCATGTCCGCCGTTTTAGCGACAAGGCCATAGACCGCATCTGGTTCGTCCCCGGAACGTGTCATCAGCGTATCGAATGTGAGCTCCGCGCCCATCGCCCCATTCCCTTTAAGGATATAGCTGTTGAGGCTGTCGAAGGTGAGCGGTGATTGGTTGAGAATCCAAGTTGGGCCAATCTGGCTGAAAGCACCGCCCTTGGGGGCGTCAGGGTTCACATACGAGAAGTGTGCAAAGTCTTTCTCATACAGAAGGTCGCCAAAAATCGACAAGCCATGGCGTGGCTCTGCAATGGCGCTTCCCCAGGAAAGGGCAAAGCTCATTGCTGCGACCGCCGCTCCCGCCCCAATGCGCCGCATCAGTTTTGGGCCTCATCACCAGTATGCCACCAGATGGTGGGGAAGCCAGGATTGAACGCAGGTGTGGGATCGGGATGCGCAATGTGCGACCAGACCGCAGCGCGGGTGAAGGGGATATGCCATTGCGGAACGATGTAGTGGCGCCAAAGAAGCACACGGTCAAGCGCATGACTTGCTGTCACAAGCGCGTCCCGGTCGCGGGCAAGAATGATCTCATCAATCAAAGCTTCGACAACGGGATCGCAAATGCCGATCACGTTGCGGCTGCCATTGCGTTCAGCAGCTTCACAGCCCCAGAACTCCCGTTGCTCATTACCCGGCGAAAGAGACTGACCAGCACTATGGATGATCATGTCAAAATCGAAACTGTCCAGGCGGTTCTGATATTGGGACGTGTCGACAATGCGAATGCTGCCATTGATACCAAGCTTCTTCAGCGCCTGGAGGTAGGGTTGCACCACACGTTCAAAGGTCGGCGAGACCAACAAGAACTCAATATCAAAAGTCCCGCCACTCTCATTATTGACCAGAACCCCATCTTCATTGACCGACCATCCAGCGTCTTGAAGCAGCTTGGTGGCAGCGCGCAGGTTGCGCCGATTCTCACCGCTCCCATCGGTCGTTGGCACGCTGAATGTCTCTGTGAACAGAGAGGCAGGCAGCTGATCGCGGAAAGGCTCGAGAAGGGCAAGCTCGGCCCCCTCAGGAGTGCCGCTTGCTGCGAGTTCTGAATTCTCAAAATAGCTGTCGGTCCGCGTGTACTGGCCATAGAAGAGTGTCTTGTTGGCCCACTCGAAATCAAAGGCAAGTCCTATTGCCTCACGAACGCGGACGTCAGTGAACTTATCGCGACGCAGGTTCATGGCAAACCCCTGCATGGGTTCAGGGTTTGATGTATAAAGTTCTTGTTTGCGCACGAGCCCCTCGCGAGCTGCCGGGAAGTCATAGGACGTGGCCCAGTTCTTCGCGGAGTTCTCAAGGCGAACGTCAATCTGACCGCCCTTGAAGGCTTCAAGAGCGATGGTGCTGTCACCAAAATAGCTGAAGCGAATCTCATCAAAATTATAAGCACCGATATTCACATTGAGATCAGCTGCCCAATAGTCGGGCACCCGCTCAAAGGTGATGCCGGTTGGCGCATCAACTTTCGAAACCCGGTAGGGGCCACTGCCAAGGGGAGGCTCCAGCGTGGTTTCGTTGAAGTCGCGCGTTTCCCAATAATGTTTCGGTAGCACCGGCAACTGCCCAACGATCAGCGGCAGCTCTCGGTTGTTTGACACGGAGAAGTTGAATCGCACTTCAAGCGGGGAGAGCTTCTCGACGCTTTCAACATCCGCATAGTACGCATTGTAGAAGGGCATGTTCGTGGTCAGCGTTTCAAGAGACCAAATAATGTCCTCTGGCGTCACCCGTTTCCCATCATGCCACTTCGCGTTTGGGCGAAGTTTGAAAGTGACAGAGGAATAGTCGTCCGGGTGCGACACGGATTCCGCCAACAGCCCATATTCGCTGGCTGGTTCGTCCATGGAACTCGTCATGAGTGTGTCGTAGAGGAACGTCGAGATACCTGCGGCGGACCGGCCTTTGACAATGAAGGGGTTGAGGCTGTCAAAGCTGCCAATACTGGCATAGCGCAGCGTGCCGCCTTTGGGCGCCTCTGGGTTCACATAGTCAAATCGTTCGAAGCCCGCGGGATATTTGAGCGATCCGAAAAGGGAGAGGCCATGTTGTTCAGTGTCCTCCGCCATGGCGGCACTGATACCCATAACCAGAGCCAAACCTGCACCCGCAAAACGTCCAATCCACGCCAAACCGACTTCTCCCTCTAGAGCATTTCCAGTTGAAGTATTTCAACGTCCGGAAATGCGGCATCTAAGGAATCTAGAGCCGGGTTTTGATTTCATCAAAACATGACAGGCTCTAGACCCCCACAGCAACCTGCTCATTCCACGAAAGGAATGTGGCGAGACTGCGATACTCAAGAGGGGAGATTAGCATGAAAAAAGGCGCCGATCCTTGCCGGACCAGCGCCTCTTAAGAAACTTTAATGTGTCAAATCAGCGTTGGCTTACTCAGCGGCAGGCAGCGGCACGTTCGAACCAAGCGAGTTCAAATAGGCAATGATGTTTGCACGGTCAGCTGGCTTGCGCAGTCCGGCGAATGACATGGAGGTGCCGGGTGCGTAGCGACCAGGCTTTTCAAGAAACGCATTCATCGTTTCAAAGTCCCAGGTGCCGCCCATGCCCGACAGAGCGCCGGAATAGTTAAAGCCATCAACCTGGGCTTTTGCACGGCTAATAACACCATAGAGATTAGGGCCAACCTTGTTGGCGCCGCCGTCATCAAACGTGTGGCAGGCAGCGCACTTCTTGGCGACCTTTGCACCTTTGCCAATGTCGGCGCTGGCGAGCAACGTAGCAAGGCTTGGGCCTTCATCGGCGACCGCACCGGCGTCACCGCCAGCAGGTGCGCCACTATCAGCAACCTCTACCGGGTAAGAGGCGGGGTTTGCCGCTTCAGGGGAAAACATCACGGAGGTCAATTCCCGCACGCCCATCAGAAGCAGGATCGAAAAGAGGAATGCACCTGCGATTTTGTTGAATTCAAAACTATCCATGGAAAAGCGGCTCCGGCCTTAATAAGTCTCTGGGAAGGGTCTCGGCGATCACAAACAGCCCGGCAAAGCCCCCACCCGCTGGTTGGCGCGGAGATTACCCGCTTCCGTGAGGGACCTGCAACCCGTATAACAGCCCAAAACATGCGGCGCTCTGCCGCCCTTTTGGAGCCGGCACCGGACGGGTGAGCTGTTCGGGAGGGTGTTAAGAGGCCGAATCACCCATTTTTGCCCCATCTGAGCGGATTTCATGGCTACTTCCCCAATTATCCTCATTCCAGCCCGTTTGGCCTCAACCCGGCTGCCCAACAAGCCTCTGGCGGACATCGCGGGCGTTCCCATGATCGTTCAGGTGATGCGCCGCTCAGAAGAAGCAGGGATTGGCCGCGTGGTGATTGCCGCGGCCGAGCAGGAAATTGTGGACGCCGTTGAAGCGGCGGGCGGTGAGGCGGTTCTGACAGATCCAGACCTGCCATCTGGCTCAGACCGGGTGCATGCAGCGCTGAATGCCGTTGATCCTGACGGAACGCACGATGTGATTCTCAACGTTCAAGGAGACCTGCCGACGCTTGATCCGACCATCATTAAGGCGGCGCTGGATGTGCTGGACACCACGCCGGCCGACATCTCGACCCTGGTAACCGAAATTACGGAAGAAGACGAACGCACGAACCCCGATGTCCCAAGAGCGATTTTAGCGCTGGAACCGGGGGCACAAGTTGGCCGTGCGCTCTATTTTACACGGGGGGCGGCTCCTTACGGTGAGGGCCCAGACTATCATCACATCGGGCTTTATGGTTTCCGCCGCGACGCCCTGGCGCGGTTTGTCGCTTTGCCACCATCGCCACTCGAAGTGCGGGAAAAATTGGAGCAGTTGCGAGCGCTGGAAGCGGACATGCGCATTGATGCGGCCCTCGTTGACACTGTTCCACTCGGTGTCGATACTCCCGCCGACTTAGAAAAAGCCCGCACAGAGCTTGCGGGTTAAGCGTCACCCAGGAAAAGTGCCAGATCAGATTTGGGCGGTTTTCCGTCCGGGTGCGCGGATTAAACAGCGCGCTACGCGTATCACGAAAGGGCGGCTCCCGCCGCTAACCAGATGGCAAATCCAGCGTCTCCGGACAACACAATCGCGTTCCAGGGTGAATTGGGAGCAAACTCCCATATCGCCTGCCAGGAAGCCTATCCAGACATGGATGTGCTGCCCTGCGATACGTTTGAGGATGCGTTCGCAGCGCTCACTGAAGGCCAAGCGCGCCTTGCCATGATCGCGATTGAAAACTCGCTCGCGGGGCGGGTGGCTGACGTCCATCATCTTTTGCCTCAGTCGAATGCTTATGTAATTGGCGAGCACTTCTTGCCCATCCGCCATCAACTATTGGGCGTGAAGGGGGCTGACCTTGCAGGTCTCAAAACCGTTCAGTCTCATGTGATGGCGCTGGGCCAATGCCGCACCCTCATTCGCGACATGAAGTTAAAAGCAGTCGTCGGCGCTGATACGGCGGGTTCAGCACGCCAGATCGGTGAAGCTGGCGACTCGAGCCGGGCGGCCATCGCGACCAAGCTTGCCGCAGATGTTTACGGCCTCGATATTCTGAAAGCGGATATTGAAGACGCGGCCCACAACACCACACGGTTCCTCGTGATGGCGACGGAGCCCGATGATGCTGAGCCGGAAGAAGAGCCTGTAATTACGAGCTTCATCTTCCGCGTCCGCAATGTACCCGCTGCGCTCTACAAGGCCATGGGCGGCTTTGCCACAAACGGCGTCAACATGACCAAGCTTGAAAGCTATCAGCTGGGTGGCTCTTTCAATGCGACCCAATTCTATGCGGACGTGGAAGGTCATCCCTCCTCACGCAATGTGCGGTTGGCGCTGGAGGAGCTGGAGTTCTTCTGTTCTGAACTCAAGATCCTGGGCGTCTACAAGGCCAGCCCTTTCCGCGCGGACATGCCGGCGACCGATTGACGTCTAGCTGAGATTATTCAGGAAAGCATCCACTTCGGCTTCTGCGCGCGCCCGCATCTCTTTCGTCGGATTGAGTGTTACTCCCACACCCAGCCCATCAACAAGCGTAACGAGACGCTCTGCAAGGACGTCTATTTCTTTCATAGGTGCTAGTGGTTTCAGGGCGGAGCTGAGTGCGGTACGCCACTCGCGGTATCTTTTCAGGTTCTCCCCTGCCAGGTCCTTGTTGCCGATGGTGGCGGCCCAGAAGCTGATCCATACTTGCCACTCCTTCAGTCGGCGGGCATCCAGCGGCAAACTTTCAAGTAGGACCGCACGTAAGCGCTTCAGCGGATCATCTTCGCAGTCGGCGATTTCCCGCATGCGTGCGGCGGCCTGGGTGTTCGCCATACGTAGAGATGCAACGAGCAGCTCATCGCGTCCTTCAAAATAGTGGGCGATCCGGCCTGTTGTGCAATCAGCGGCATCGGCAACGCGGCGGAGCGACACACCTTCCAGCCCATCGGTACATAAAACGTCCCAGCTGGCCTGAACCAGCTCCCGTCGGCGTTCGTCACGGTCAATTTTCTTTGGCATGAATCCCAACCAAGTTGGTAGTTGCGCATGTCGGTGTTTTAACATTACTATCGTTACGTAACAAACGTAATGTTGGGTTCATGATGAGATCAGATGACGTTTTCCGCAAAATGCGTCCCTGGATGCTGGCTACCGACTGGCTTCTGCTTACCTATTGGTTCGTCACGGCGCTGGTAGCGATAGGCCTCTTCGCCATCCCGGAAGGATACCTATTCAAGGACTATTACGACCCGCGTGTGGTCGCCTGGAATTGGTCCTTCTTTCCTCTGGATGTGGTTTTTGCGGTGCTTGGTATTTATGCCGCGCGGCTTTTCTCCAAGGCGGACCCACGCTGGTTCGGCTACGCACTTGTTTCAGCCGCGCTCACATTCTGTGCGGGGTTTATGGCTATCTGTTATTGGCTGATCCTGGGCGACTTCGATCCAAGCTGGTGGATACCGAACCTTATCATTGCGGCCTGGCCAGTCTGGTTTGTTCCAAGGCTGATTGAGGCACAAGGAAAAGCCGACGCTCCTGCGACGTAACATTTTAGTGTGATTTGTTGAATTCCAAATTGGCCGCGCCGCGCACACTTCCAGTGTCTGCATTGGCGAACTGATGCAGGTGCAGGGAGCGTATCTGCTCTGCCATGGTATATTGTGGGGTTCTCTTTGGCTTATTCAATGTCGCAACAACACCCTGAGTCTTCTTCCTGGACGGCACGGACGAGCGACGGTCTGGTGATGGCACTTTTGGTCGCGGCGGGGTGCGCCACTCATTTTTTGTATGGCAGCGAACAGTATTATGGAGAGAACGCTCTCTTTGAATCCGGCCAAAACCTGACGCTCTTCGGTGCTGTGGTGGCCTTCTATATTGCCGCCACTCGCAGCGGTGAAAGAGCCTGTAAGTCCGTCATGTGGGGATTAACCCTGACATGTATGGCCATGCTTCTCCGTGAAATAGATGTGCGTGGCACGGATCTGGAGCCTCATCTAGGTGCTGTGTTCGAGCAGCGCATTCCCTACGGGATATTGCTTGTTTTTGGTGCCGCCTTGCTCTTGAGCGTTGCAATGGATGTAAACCAGACTTTGCGCAGGAGTGCACAATGGTTATTCAGCCTGCCGGGCACCTGGTTTGTAACAGGCGTCATTCTCTATCTGATCGGGGATGCCTCGGAGAAAAACTTTTTCACAGATAGGGACCATCTCGCGCAGATGACGGAAGAATCAGCCGAGCTTCTAGGCGCACTCTTCATATTTTGCGCTGGCTACATAACGTTGCGAAGGCAATTTGTGCTTACCAGCCCTCGACGAACGCTTTCACCAGATGATGAGCGATAGCAAAGGCGGGCGGCACGAAAAAGCCGTCCCCCTTGCCGTCCAATGCAGCAGCTAGTTCGTCTCTTGTGAACCAGCGACCCTCTGAGAGCTCAATGCCGTCAATCTCAAAATCCTCGCTTGTTGCTTCCGCAATGCAGCCGATCATCAGGCTGGACGGGAAAGGCCAGGGCTGGGTGGAGTGGTAGCGCACTGACTTGACGTCAATCTTGGCTTCCTCGTCCAGTTCGCGGGCGACAGCTTCTTCAATGCTCTCGCCAGGCTCTACAAAACCCGCGGCAGCAGAATACATTCCTTTCGGGAAAATCTTCTGACGTCCCAGAAAGGCCTTGTCGCCATAGGTCGCCAGCATGATGACGACCGGATCTGTCCTCGGGAAATGTTCTGCATTGCACGACGGGCAGCTGCGCTTGTAGCCGGCTTCAGCGACGTTGGTCTTTGCACCACAAACAGCGCAATGGCCGTGGCGGGCGTGCCAGTCGATCATCGCTTTGGCTTGCGCAAGGATCGCAAGTTCGGTGTTGGGCAGTTCGCCCATCATGCCGACGGCGCGCAGGTCTTCAAATCCCCCCATGCCCTTGAAGGGACCATCGCCCTCTGGGTCTTTGAGGCTGGATATATCATGGGCAAAGAGTGGTTTTCCCCGCCGGTTGATCCCAAGGAAAACCGTGGTGCCACCCGGAGAGGCGGACTGAACCATATTGACCGGTAGCCACCCCACATCTTTGCCAGCACCTGGTTGTTCTTCTGGCAGGACTAGAGGTTTCAGGTTCCACAACGGCACCGCCAGGCTGGCGCTATCTGCCAGCTTCTCAGCGATCCAATCGGGATTCGTGCGGAAATGTCCCGCCCGGTCGAGGGGGTTATTGGCAAAAATGTTGGGATTGACCTCGAGTGCCATGGGCCTGCCTCCAATTTGGGGATTTTTTGTTCTGATGGGCGGCAAGGTGGCACGGCCCCTGATGAAATGCAAAACCCTGAAGATTGGTGGGTGAAATGCCATCCAATTCTTGCCAATTCCCCTGCGAACCCTGATATAGTGTCTCCGGGAGGTTGGCGGTGGACGAGTTTCTCGCCAACCCGGTCAGGTCCGGAAGGAAGCAGCCGTAACGAGCCCTACTCGGGTCTCTGTTCCAGCCTCCCACTAAAGAATTCCAGCCATGCGTCGGAGAAAAAGGCGAAAAGCCCCTCGGGCGTCGGGCATGCCAACCGGGGAGCGGCAAACCGCCAGATGGATGACGTCGCTGACAGTGCACCTGAAGAGGTGCCCACCCCTGAACCGAGGCCCGATCCCGCCACCGAGCCTGGATTCGATCTAGGGGGTGCGCCGGTCGCAGCACCTGATGCTGGCTACCGTGTTCTTGCCCGGAAATATCGCCCGACAACCTTTGATGACCTGGTTGGCCAGGAAGCTATGGTGCGTACCCTCTCAAATGCCTTTGAGAGTGGTCGAATTGCCCATGCCTTCATGCTGACCGGCGTGCGCGGCGTCGGGAAAACAACCACAGCACGTATTCTTGCCCGCGCGCTGAACTACTCGAAGGCTGAAGGCGACAAGCCCACAATCGAACTCCATGATTTTGGCGAGCATTGCGAAGCCATTATGGAATCTCGGCACCAGGACGTGTTGGAAATGGACGCGGCGTCCCGCACGGGCATTGACGACATTCGCGAGATCATTGAGAGCGTCCGCTACAATCCGGTGAGTGCGCGCTACAAAGTCTACATCATTGACGAAGTGCACATGCTCTCAAAGGCAGCCTTCAATGGGCTGCTGAAGACGCTGGAAGAACCGCCAGAACATGTGAAGTTCATTTTTGCGACGACCGAGATCCGGAAGGTTCCAGTCACCGTGCTTTCCCGTTGCCAGCGCTTTGATCTGCGCCGTCTAAGCGCGGAAGAGCTGATGGGCCTTCTGAAGAAAGTTGCCGACAAAGAAAACGTGGCGATTGAAGACGCTGCCCTTGGGCTGCTCGCACGCGCGGCAGAAGGCTCGGCGCGCGATGGCCTGTCACTGCTCGATCAGGGCATTGCCCATGGTGCGGGCGCCATCAAAGAAGAAGATGTGCGCGACATGTTGGGTCTCGCCGACCGCGCTAGGGTCTTCGACCTGTTTGATCTGGTGATGAAGGGCGAAATTGCCCCGGCACTTGCGGAACTGCGCGATCAATATGATTCTGGAGCAGACCCTGCTGTCGTTTTGTCTGACCTGGCTGAACTCACGCATTGGCTGACACGCCTCAAGCTTGCGGAAAGTGCCGCCGATGATTTGACGGTCACAGAGACCGAGCGCGTACGTGGACAGGAAATGGCGAAAGCCCTCCCAGTGCGCGTGCTCTCTCGTACCTGGCAGATGCTTTTGAAGGGCATCGGGGAAGTGCAGGGTGCGGCCAAACCAATCGCGGCGGCGGAGATGATCCTGGTGCGCCTCGCCTATGTAGCAGACCAGCCGTCACCCGAAGAATTGGTTGCCAAGCTTAAAGACCAGCCTGCTGGAGCTGCTGCCGGCGGTGGCGCTCCAAACATGGGTGGCGCGCCGAATGGCGGCGCGCGCGCAAGCATGAGTGGCGGGGGTGGTGCTGCGCAGGCTGTCGGACAGTCCCAACCGACACCGCAGGGGCAGGTTGAACCCGCCCGCGCACCTGAGTTCCGTGCCTATGCAGACGTGATAGCATATGCCCAGTCGCAGCGGGATATCAAACTCGCCCACCTCATGGAGTCTGGCCTCCGTCTCGTGCATTTCGAGAAGGGCCGTATCGAGGTGAACGTCGTTCATGGCGACAATTCTGTTGCTGGTCAGCTCGCAGAGAAACTGCGCCAGTGGACCGGCGAGCGGTGGCTTGTCTCTATTTCCAAAGCGGAAGGGGCACCGACCCTTCGACAGCAAAAAGAGACCCGCCGGGATGAATTGCACCTGGAGGTGCAGGAAGATCCGCTGGTGAAAGCGGCACTTGAGGCGTTTCCCGGCGCGAAAATCAGAAATGTTGTGGAACCGGAGCTTCTGGGACCAGCGCCTGCGGAAGGCGAGAGTACAAAAGATGAGGATGCGGATTGAAAAACCTGACCGACATGATGAAACAGGCGCAACAGCTGCAGTCGAAGCTCGCCGATACACAGGCTGAGCTTGAGAATGCTGTAGTTGAAGGATCTAGTGGCGCCGGGCTGGTCAAAGTGACCCTCTCTGGCAAGGGCAGCATGAAACGCCTTCACATTGATCCAAGCCTCATGAAACCAGACGACGCAGAAATTCTGGAAGACCTGATTGTGGCAGCCTTCAATGACGGCAAGGCGAAAGCCGAAGCGCTGGTGGCTGAACGCATGAAAGAGCTGACCGGTGGCCTGCCTCTGCCACCTGGCATGAATTTCGGACTCTAACCCTGATGAGCGCCCTAAGTGGTCCTGAGATTGAGCGGTTGATCCAACTGCTGGGCAAATTGCCGGGCTTGGGTCCCCGTTCTGCGCGTCGCGCCGTCCTGCATCTCGTAAAGAAAAAACAGACCCTGTTGGAACCGCTGGCGATCGCGATGGCAGATGCGGCTGAAAAAGCTGTGATCTGCACCACGTGTGGAAACGTCGACACACAGGACCCCTGTATGATTTGTATTGATCCGCGCCGGGAGCCCAAAAGCCTCTGCGTTGTCGAGGATGTGGGCGATCTCTGGGCGTTGGAGCGAGCCGGTGCCCATAAGGGCCGCTATCATGTGCTGGGAGGAACGCTCTCAGCGCTAGATGGCATCGGACCGGAAGATCTCACTATCGGCTCTTTATTGGAGCGCGCGTCCGGGGATGAAATCACTGAAGTGATCCTCGCCACCAACGCCACCGTCGATGGCCAGACAACGGCACATTACATCACCGACCGTCTGGCGACGGCAGGTGTCTCCGTCACGCGCCTCGCACATGGTGTGCCCGTCGGCGGTGAGTTAGATTATCTGGACGACGGTACGCTTGCTGCGGCGATGAAATCCCGCCGACCTGTTTGAGTGGGCTCAGACCAGTTTATCGACCGCGATGCCCTTCATCTGCTCCAGCCGCGCTTCCCGCAAATAAAGAAACATCGGCAGCCCGCAGGAAACGCCCACAAGGAAGGTGCCGGCGACGGGCATCCAGAGCCGCTCCATGCCGAGCCGCCTTCCTTCAATCAGGATGAACGGGATAAGCACAATGGCGGAAACGATGACATCCCACCCGAAAAACCCACCGATACGATTGGCAAACAGCTCCGCAAAGAAGAGTGGAATGTCGAGCCCGTGCTCTGAAAGCCAGGGCAGGAACTGCGACAGCGGCAGGAGAGTGCCTGCCACCATCGCGCACAAATAGAACCAGCGGAGCATGGGGGCGATCCTTCCTCAGTCTGCGCTTTGTGGGTTCGCGGCCCGTTTTTCCCAATAGGTCTTGGTCGCCCTGAAGACCATGGGCCCGAGGATGATGAGGCCGATCAGGTTCGGGATCGCCATCATGGCGTTGAGCGTATCTGCCAAGAGCCAGATGAAACCGAGGTTAAGCGTCGCACCAACCGGAATGGCCACGATCCAAATGACCCGATAGGGCAGGATCGCAAGATCACCAAAGAGATATTGCACCGACCGCTCACCATAATAGGACCAACCTAGAATGGTGGTGAAGGCAAAGATCGCCAGAGCAACCGAGACAATCTCAGCACCGCCTGGCAGGGCCATGGCAAAGCTTGAGCTAGTGAGAGCCGCCCCGGTGTCGCCGGATGTCCAGAGACCCGATGTGATGATCACGAGGCCGGTCATGGTACAGACAATGATGGTGTCAATGAATGTGCCGAGCATCGCAATATGTCCCTGACGCACGGGATCATTGGTCTTGGCCGCCGCATGGGCGATGGCCGCCGACCCAAGTCCCGCCTCATTGGAGAACACACCACGGGCAATCCCGAAACGAATGGCGGCAGCAACCGTTGCACCAGCAAAACCACCGGCTGCAGAAGCGGGCTCAAAAGCGTGATGGAAGATGAGAGCAAACGCATCAGGGATGGCGGCGGCGTTGATCACGAGGATCACAAGTGCTGCCCCCACATACAGAACGATCATGAGGGGCACGAGTGCGCCTGCTACATCCGCGATACGGCGAATGCCGCCTAAGAGAACAGCAGCCACAATCGCCATCATCACAAGACCAGTGGCGATATGAGGCACACCAAAGCTTGAACTCATGGCGTCTGCCACTGAGTTGGCCTGCACACCATTGCCAATACCAAATGCGGCGACGGCGGCAAAAAGCGCAAACAGGGGGGCGAGAACCTTGCCAAGTGTCGGGTATTTTTCGCCGACACCGTTTTTGAGATAATACATCGGCCCGCCGACATGATTGCCCTTGGCGTCTGTTTCCCGGAAGGTTACAGCACAAACGGCTTCGGCATATTTGGTTGCCATGCCAATCAGTGCGATGAGCCACATGTAGAAAAGCGCGCCAGGCCCGCCGAGGAAAATCGCGGTGGCAACGCCTGCAATATTCCCGGTGCCGACCGTCGCAGACAGCGCCGTCATCAACGCCTTAAAGGGGGGGATGTCGCCTTCGCCCTGGGTCGCCGGGGTCAGCAGCAGCTTGAAACCATGCGCGAGCTTTCGCAGGGGCATGAACAGAAGGCCCGCCATCAGGAAGACGCCCGTCGCCCCGATCAGGATCAGCATGGGCACGCCCCAGACGATGCTGTTCACCTGTCCCACAAATGCTTCGATCATTTCCATGTGCCGTCCCCCCAAATGTCTTTATCAGACGTGTTTTATTCACCGGCAAGCAGGTCGGGTTGGCTTCCAGCCACCTTGCTGCTTGATTGTAGTTTGCTCTCAGAAGGCGGGGATAGTTCGGCGGGATCTTCCAGCTCGACTTCTTTAATCCGCTCGCCTTTCCGCGTTATCTTCGCCGTCGACGTCTCGATGTCGCGGATATCTTTCTCCGCCTGCGCAAAGTGGCCTTTGAGTTTGTCGACCCGTGCGTCTAAGCGGACCACATCGTCCAGCAATTTGCCAACTTCTGCCTGAATGACATGGGCCTGCTCACGCATCTGTGCATCTTTGAGCACCGCGCGCACCGTATTGAGTGTCGCCATCAGCGTGGTGGGTGACACAATCCAGACCCGCGCCTTGTAGCCCTGATCCACCACATCCGCGAACCGAGCATGCAGCTCTGCATAAACCGCCTCGGATGGCAGGAACATGAGAGCGGACTCTGCTGTCTCGCCGGGGATGATGTATTTCTCTGAAATGTCCTTGATGTGTTTCTGTACGTCCGCGCGCAATTGGCGGGTGGCTGCCAATTTTGCGGTTTCATCAGACGCATCAACAAGCCGCCGATAGCTGTCGAGGGGGAATTTACTGTCGACTGCAATGGAGCCTGGTGGGTTTGGTAGTTTGATCAGGCAATCGGGACGGCTTTTATTGGAAAGCGGTGTCTGGAATGAATAGGCAGACGGTGGCAGGGCGCTCGTCACCAGATCATTCAATTGAATTTCGCCAAAAGCACCACGGGCTTGTTTGTTACCGAGCACTTCCTGCAGCCCGACCACTTCGGTCGTCAAACTGTCCAGTTTCTTCTGCGCTTCGCCGATGACGGCAAGGCGGGTGTTGAGCATGCCCAACTGCTCGCCCAACTGCTCCCGGTTCTTTAAAGACGTTTCTGTAAGGTTCTTGCTTACCTTCTCCAGCCGCTCATTCAGCGTCTGGTTCGTCTTCTGGGTGTTCTCTGTCAGGCTTTGATTGAGCCGCTGACTCACCGCATCAAGCCGCTCGTTGAGCGCCTGATTAAGCGTCTGTTGGCTCGTGGTCTGGCCTTCTTGAAGCGTTGCCAGCCGGCCCGCCAGCTGGTTCTGCATATCTGCAAGCTGTGCCAATTGCTGCTCGACGGGATTGGGCCCCACCGGTTCTTCCTCCCGCTTGCCCTTTTGCAGACGCAGCATGAGGAGCGCGGTCACCACAACTGCCGTAACCACCGCCGAAACCAGATAGGGAAGAAATGAAGCGTCCATCGAATCTCACATTTTGTGCCAAGCACCAACTATACCCGAAATCAGAAAAGGCGCAGCGCCCTTGACCTAAAGAGCGTGGCACGGCCATAAATGAACGGGGTAAGTCATAGAGACGAGGGGATATCATGCAGTTTTTCAAGAATATGAGCCGTTTTGTGGCTTGGCCGGTCGTCGCTCTTGCATTGATAGCCTGTGGGCCCGTGATCGAAACCCACTACGACTATGCACCCCCGGCGAGTCAGGCAGGCATGCAGTGCCTCGCAGCCTGCCAGCAGGGCCAGAACCAGTGCAACAGGGATGCAGCCGAGGCCGTTCAACAATGCCGCTACAACGAAGAGCGGCGGGTGGAAGACGAATATTATGAGGCCCGGGAGCGGTACAATGAAGACCGCCTGCTCTATGCAGCTGCGCCGGAGAAATTCAGCAAGCCGACCGAGCCAACCAAGGGCTATCCCTCTTATTATCAATGCGACAATCAGGGGTCACAGTGTCAGGCCAATTTCAACATGTGCTATCGCTCTTGCGGTGGCCAGGTGAGAGAGCGTCAGGTTTGTGTCGCAAACTGCGAAGAATAGAGGTTTTCGGCCAGTTTCTCACTGATCGCACAGTGCCTGAAATGGCTTGGTAAGGCTTGACGACAGAACGCCAGGGGCCTATTTCGTCCCCATGACTATTCGCCCGATTGTGACAGCTCCCGACAGACGCCTGAAGCAGGTCTCAACCCCTGTTGAAAAGGTGGATGATGAGCTACGCACCCTCATGGATGACATGCTGGAAACCATGTATGACGCGCCGGGTATTGGCCTTGCCGCCATTCAGGTCGGCGTGCCCAAACGTGTGATCGTCATGGACCTCGCCCGCGAAGGTGAAGAGCCGGAGCCACGTTATTTTGTAAACCCTGAAATCATCTGGACCGATGACAGCGAGACCCGGGTTTACGAAGAAGGCTGTCTCTCGGTGCCGGAATTCTACGATGAGGTTGAGCGTCCCGCGAAATGCCGTGTCCGTTTTCTCGACTATCAGGGCGAAATTTGCGAGCTGGACTGCGACGAGATGTTGGCAACCTGCCTTCAGCATGAGATGGATCACCTCGAAGGCGTGCTGTTCATCGATCATCTCTCCAAGCTGAAGCGCGACCGGGTTTTAAAGAAGCTCCTGAAAGAACGGCGCCTGAAAGAAAAAGAACTGGCCTGACCGGTTCCAAACGCGCACTTTTAAAACATGACAAACCCCAAACCTCTCCGCATCGCGTTCATGGGAACGCCTGACTTTTCAGTGGGCGTCCTTGCCGCTCTTGTTGAGGCGGGCCACGAGCTTGTCGCGGTTTATTCGCAGCCACCGAGGAAGGCCGGCCGCGGCATGGACCTGAAAAAGTCTCCAGTGCATGCGTTTGCGGACACAAACAGCATTGAAGTGCGCACGCCAATAAGCCTGAAGGGCGAAGAAGAGCAACGGGCCTTCGCTGATCTAGATTTGGATGTAGCAATTGTTGTGGCCTACGGGCTGCTTCTCCCTGCGCCCATTCTTGAAGCCCCACGTCTCGGTTGTCTCAACCTTCATGCCTCCCTCCTGCCACGTTGGCGCGGTGCCGCGCCGATCCAGCGGGCAATTATGGCGGGCGACGCGGAGACCGGTGTGATGGTGATGCAGATGGACGAAGGCCTTGATACGGGCCCTGTGCTGGGCACAGCGCGGATTGCGATCACCGGCGACATGACGGCCTCGGACCTCCACGATGAGCTTGCCACAATCGGTGCGCCTTTGATGGTCGACACACTGACGAAGCTTGCGGCAGGTGAAGTCACTCCGGCTGAGCAATCAGATGAGGGTATAATCTACGCAAAGAAGATCGATAAGGCGGAAGCACGCATTGATTGGTCACGGCCCGCCAAAGAACTGGACTGTCACATTCGCGGACTGTCGCCTTTTCCCGGTGCCTATTTTGAAATCATCCGAAAGGGGAAACCGGAACGGGTGAAAATTCTGCGCGCTGTGGCAGTTGCAGGGAGCGGTGCGCCGGGATCGGCCTTGGACGATAAGCTCACCATTGCTTGTGGCGAGGGCGCTTTGCGCTTGGCTGAAGTTCAGCGGGCGGGCAAAGGGCGGGCAACCGCCGAGGAGTTCCTTCGTGGCTTCCCCCTTGCGAAGGGCGAAAGTGTCAGCTGATGAGCCGCTACAAACTCACCATTGAATATGATGGCGGTCCCTATAATGGCTGGCAGTCGCAAACGAATGGGCGCGCTGTTCAGGATCAGGTGACGAAAGCCGTTCGCGCTTACAGTGGCGAAGGGGCAGAGGTCTTTGCCGCGGGGCGGACGGACACCGGTGTCCATGCACTCGGTCAGGTGGTTCATCTGGATCTGGAACGGGGCGACAAGGCCGACAAGGTGAAGGATGCGATCAATTTTCATTTAAAGCCCGCGCCGATCTCTGTTGTTGCCTCAGAACTCGTCAGCGACGAATTTCACGCGCGCTTTGATGCTACAAAGCGCCACTATCTTTACCGCATCATCAATCGCCGCGCGCCACTCACGCTTGATCTCGGGCAGGCTTGGGCTGTGCCGGTGCCTCTTGATGCGGACGCCATGCATAGGGCGGCGCAGGCACTGATTGGCAAGCATGACTTCACGACCTTCCGGTCCGTTCATTGCCAGGCGAAGTCCGCGGTGCGAACAATGGATGAGATCACTGTCTCCCGCTATGGCGAAGAGATTGAGGTGATCTGTCGGGCACGCTCTTTCCTGCACAATCAGGTGCGTTCCATTGTGGGCTCGCTCAAATGTGTCGGCGAAGGCAAATGGCGCCCAAAAGAGATGGAAGCGGCGTTGAAGGCTGCAGACCGTTCCCGCTGTGGACCGGTCGCACCCCCAGATGGTCTCTATCTGACAGCAGTCGACTACGACTGATCAGGAAAGCTGCAGATCGATCAACTCGACGCGGGCCGCGTCAATGTCAGACCCAAAGAAGAGGCCGCCCACACGCGCAAAACGTTCCGGCGCATCCGTCGCCAGGAACCGCTCGGACCCGTTTGACGAGGCATCCGTCGCAAGACCATTTCTTTCGAGAGCCGCAGCCACGGACTCGGCGGTCGTTGCGGCACTGTCCACCAGGGTAACCCCGTCACCAAGAACTCTGGCGATTGCGGGAGCGAGCACCGGAAAGTGGGTGCACCCCAGCACAAGCGTATCGGGCGCCGTTTCCGGATCATCAAAGAGTGGTGCGAGATATCGTTGAGCTGCGGCTTCGGCAATCGCATCGTTGCCCCAACCTTCTTCAGCAAGCGCAACGAAGAGGGCGCAGGGTTGCTGGCGAATGTGAACGTCCGGCGCTAGTGCAGAAATTGCGCGGGCATAAGCGCCCCCTTTGACCGTGCTTTCTGTTGCAAGCACACCGACCCGTTTTGTTTTGGTGGCAGCAACGCCAGCACGAGCGCCAGGCTCCACCACGCCAATCACAGGAAGGGGCGCATGCTGTTCCGCGAGTGGCTCGATCGCGACAGCGCTAGCCGTGTTGCAGGCAATCACGACCATCTTCACATCATGCGCGAGCAATTTTCTGGTGGCCTGTAGAGCATAGGCAGTGACTGTATCGGCGCTTTTTGTGCCATAGGGCAGGCGCGCTGTGTCGCCCAGATAAACCAGGTCTTCATGCGGGAGTGTGTCACGCAACGCGCGGAGCACAGTGAGGCCCCCCATACCTGAATCAAAGACGCCAATGGCACGCGGATCACTCATCTATTGCGGCCCGACACCCAGAAAAGAACTGGCAACCATATTGATCATGAAACCCAACGCGACTTCAAAGGCAACGATACCTGCGGCAGTAGCCGATGTTGTTCTGAATGCCGTAACGGCGATCTGCCAGTGATAGAGAAGGGCTGTCACAAAGACGAGCAGGATGAGGAAGGCCGAGGTTTCAATGGTGGCGATCCCGAAACTGTAAAGCACATAGGGCGGTGCCAGTAAGACCGCAACCAGAACGGACGACCAATTGAACACGATTATGTAGGGCGCAAATTGGTGTGTCAGGTTGAGCCTCCGACAGATAAACACCATCGAGAGCGGGTACAGGACCCAGAACGCCACATAGGAAAGGAATTCGATCGTGGTATAGCCGAGCAGTGAATTGGTCACGACAATGTCGGCATCTCCGATCATCCGCCATTCAGCGCTGATAAAGACAAGATAGAACGGGGTCGCAAAGATGAAGGCGGCAAAGGACCGCCAGAAAGCGTCTGCGCTGAAATCGAAATGCGACAGGGCAGAAGGATCGCGCCGGGCGATTTTCCAGGCACCGATGAAGGCATTGATGATTTCTGTGCTTGTGGGCATGTGCGCCTAGTGTGGTGAATTTGAAGTTCGCATTACCATTTGCAGCATTCTCAACAGCGAACTTCAAATTCTAAATCACACCAGAAATAAACATGCTGCTAGTGTCCTTGCGATTCATAAGTTCGTTCTGAGCCAGCCGCACGATCATACGAACTTATGAAACGGGACACTACCTGAAATAGCCCCTCAGTACAGTTTCGTAGATGTCGGCAAGGGCAACAATGTCGTCGACCTTCGCATGTTCATCCACCTTGTGCATGGACTGGCTGACAAGCCCGAATTCAACAACCCGCGCATAGTTCTTGATAAACCGCGCGTCTGACGTCCCGCCGCTTGTGGATAATTCCGGCGTACGTCCCGTCGCCTGTGTTGTGGCGTCAGATATCAGCGTGCTCAACTTGCCTGGGGCAGTAAGAAAGGCATCACCACTCGCGATCATATTGAGGTCGTAGGCGCCACCCATCTCAGCGGTCACAGCATCTAGATGCGCACGCACCCGGGCTTCCAGCTCGTCTGGAGTATGCAGATCGTTAAAGCGAATATTGAACCGCGCTTTGGCTTCTGCAGGAATGACATTCGTTGCTTCATTATCGACGCTGATCTGCGTGATCTCAAGATTGGAGGGCTGAAAATGGTCTGTGCCCTCGTCCAACAGATCGCTCGTTAAGCGTTGCAGCATGGCCACGAGGCGCGGCGTCGGATTGTCAGCCAGGTGTGGATAGGCCACATGGCCCTGGGCACCAAATGCCGTAATCCAGCCATTTGTGCTGCCGCGGCGACCGATCTTGATCATGTCACCAAGCTCTTGTGGGTTGGTGGGTTCGCCGACAAGGCAATCATCAATCACCTCACCGCGGGCCTCCAGCCATTCCAGCACTTTTCGGGTGCCGTTGATTGCCGGCCCTTCTTCATCGCCGGTAATGAGGAAGCTGATGGAGCCCTTAACGCCGCCATCGGTAACAAGCCGTGATGCTGCAGCTGCAAAGGCAGCAATCGAGCCTTTCATGTCCGTAGCGCCGCGTCCGAGCAACAGGCCATCTTTGATAACGGCCTCAAACGGGTCGACGCTCCAGGCTTTCGCATCGCCCACCGGCACGACATCGGTGTGCCCAGCAAAGCAAAAATTGGGGGCCTCGGACCCAAGACGGGCATAAAGATTGTCGACGTCCGGCGTGTCTTGATCGCTGAACGGAAGGCGCGTGCAGACGAACCCCAGCTCAGTGAGACGGGCCTCCAGAAAATCAAGTGCGCCGCCCTCAACAGGGGTGACGCTTTGACAGCGGATCAGGTCTTGCGCGAGGGAGACTGGGTCAATCAGGCCAGCCGCCGTGGGTGTATCGGTTTCCATGACCCCCGGTTTACCCGGTTGTGCCCACGAGGGTCAAACAAACCGGTCAATCCGGTATGATCTTCACGCTGAATCGCTTCTAGTCTCGCAGAAGTTCATTCACCGACGTTTTTGACCGTGTGCGCTCATCTACGGTTTTGACGATGACAGCACAGGCGAGGCTTGGGCCAGGTGTCCCATCTGGAAGTGGTTTGCCAGGTAGCGCACCAGGGACCACAACCGAATACGGCGGAACATATCCTACATGGGTCTCGCCCGTGTCGCGGTTCACGACTTTGGTTGTCGACGTGATGAACACGCCCATGGAGAGGACAGCACCGGTCCCCACAATAACGCCTTCCGCCACTTCAGACCGTGCACCGATAAAGCAGTTATCTTCAATGATGACAGGTCCGGCCTGGAGTGGTTCGAGAACACCACCAATGCCAGCGCCACCTGAAATGTGCACATTCTTGCCGATCTGGGCGCAAGACCCGACCGTTGCCCAGGTGTCGACCATGGTGCCGCTGTCAACGCGGGCGCCCAGATTGACAAAAGACGGCATCAGGACAGCGCCTGGTGCGATATAGGCTGACCGGCGCACAATGGCGCCCGGTACGGCTCGGAAACCGGCAGCAGAAAACTCCTGCGGTCCCCAGCCTTCAAACTTCGACGGAACCTTGTCCCACCAATTGGTGCTGTTGCCGGGACCCCCCGCGATTGTTTCCATGTCGTTCAGGCGGAAGGACAGGAGCACAGCCTTTTTCAGCCATTGATTGACCACCCAGCCTTTGTCGCCTTTTTCGGCAACCCGAACTTCCCCATTGTCCAAGAGCGTCAGGGCCTCGTTGACCGCGTCGCGCACGTCACCGGTCGTTTTGGTGTCGATGGCGTCCACATTGTCGAAAGCCGTGTCGATGATGGATTGAAGCTCAGCTGGGGTCATCTTGGGGATCCTTATTTATCGGCAGCACTGGCATGGGTTTCGAGCGCCGCGGCACAATAGCGGGGGGTGGGGGCTTGTCAACCAGAGCATTTCCAGCGGAAGTTGCAGCACTTCAGCGTCCGGAAATGCGACAAAACAAAGGATTTGAAGCGCCGGACTACAGACCTTGAAGAAATCCCGTCAGATCATCGGTCACATAGTGGACATGGGGCCCGTCGGCACCTTCATGGGACATTTGCTGGTGCTTTTCCGGGCCGGGCTCTCCGGGCCGAACCCAGACGGTCGTCATACCCATGTCGTGGGGTGCCTGCAGATTCCGGGCGATATCCTCAAACATGGCGGACCGGCTGGGGTCGATGCCTGTCCCTGACACAAATCGTTCATAGGCTTGGACGGCGGGTTTGGGTGTGTAGTCGACGGCCACAATGTCATAGACCGCGTCGAAATGGTGGGTGATCCCCAGCTGCTCTGTCACGTTTTCTGCGTGGGCAACGGTTCCGTTGGTAAAAATCACTTTGCGGCCTGGCAGGCGCTCAATCGCCTGGTTGAGATCATCCGCCGGCGCGATATGGCTCACATCGATTTGGTGCACATAATCCAGGAATGCCTTCGGCGCGAGATCATGCACTTTCATGAGACCGCTGAGCGTCGTGCCATGTTCAACGTAATAATGCTTCTGCAGGCGTCTGGCTTCTTCTGGATCAACGTTTAAATAGTCTGAAATGAAGTCCCGCATTCGCACATCCACTTGCGAAAACAGATCGCATTCGGGCGGATAGAGCGTGTTGTCCAGGTCAAACACCCAGGTCTCAATATGGAGAAAGTCGGGGTTTTTCAGGCTTTGCTTAGGCGTTTCAGACATATCAGGGGCACTCGTGGTTCTGAGCCGCACTCTGCCGACGCATTCACCAATTGGCAACCAACTTAAATCACTGCTTAAAGGCCCATTAAGAGCCAATTGCTAGATTTGAGCCCTGTATTCTTGAGTTCAAAGGGTCCTGGTTTGATGTCCACCGCGCAAACTGATGTGTCTTCGTCGGAGCTTGTTGATGATGTTGCATCAATCGCGCCGTGCGAGCTGCTGCAGCGTTTCCGTGGACCGGGCTTGTTGCTGGCGCAGGACGGCGCCGTACTGGCAAACAATGAGGCGGGTGACGAGCTTGTCCGTCTTATGGGCGTGACAGAGGAACGGGCGCTGGACCAAGTAAACGAAACCGCAAGCGCCTTCCTGGATGTTGGCCGCACAGGCGTGCCGCTCTCCAAGCGCATTGTCGTGCCGTCGGCAGCGCGTGATGAAGGCAACTTGACCTATGACATCACCGCTCTTCCGGTGGACCTTTCCATGAGTGCTGGCCCGGGCATCTTATTGCTGGCCCGCAATGTCTCGCTGGAAGGGAATCTGGTGGAGGCACTTGTCAGTTCTCGCGCCCTTTATCGAGACCTTGCAGATTGCTCCGGCGACTTTGTCTGGGAAGTCGATGCGTCGTCGAAATTCTCATTTGTAAGCCCCCAGGGCATTGTCGGCTATCTGCCGCTGGCATTGAATGGGGCCTCCCCTGCGGGCCTCGCCATGGACCCCCACGAGGCCAGTCATCTCGTGGCGCTGTTCGCGGCACGAGAACCGATTACAGAAACCGAAGTCTGGATCCGAGGTGAAGATGGGAACGCCGCCTGTCTTGTCGCCTCGGTTCGGCCATTGACCGATGATTGTGGTGAGTGGTGTGGTGCGCGCGGTGTGGCGCGCGACGTGACCGCCGAACGCCGCCGGGCGCGCGAACTGGACGAACAGCGCGATGATGACGCGCTCATCTCCGCGATTGCGCGCGCGATCCAGCAGGAAATGCAGCCCCACGATATGCTGCGTGCAGCAGCCCGCGTTCTGGTAACGTCCTTTCAGGCCGCCGCCGCATGGGTTGTGCCACTGCAGGCTGACGGCAATCCGTTGAAGCCAGCAGCACGGCACATTGACTCGACCATGGCAACAGATCTGCCTGACCCGGATTTCGGCACGTTGATGGACACCGCTATTCCGTCAGATGAGCAGGCGCAAGCCTACCAGATTTGGCGGGAGGGACCCTTCCTCTGCCTTCTCACCCATCATTGGGATGTCATGAACGGGTTTGTCGTACTATTGGATACAGCTGGCCGTGCAGAGGCCATGCTTGCCCATGCTGCCGACCATCTCTCGAACGCGATTGAACATGCTCGTCAACTCCGTGAGCTTGATCGATTGTCCCGGACCGATGAACTGACGGGACTTTTGAATAGGCGGGCCTTCATTGCGGGGGTGAGTGAAAGCTTAGCTTTGCACACCGGTGAGGGTGCCGCTGGCAACCTCATGTTCATCGATATGGACAATTTCAAAGCGGTCAATGACACCTATGGTCATCCCGTTGGCGATGCATTGTTGACATCACTTTCTTCCCTGATGGGAGACGTGATAGCAGACCTGCCCTGCGGGGATCATCTCGCCGCCCGATTGGGGGGTGATGAGTTCGCCATGTGGATCGGTTCTTGTGGTGAAGCGCCCGGCGCTCTTGCTGCCCTGACAGCGGAACGGCTTGTTCGAGCATTCAATATTGTTGCAGCGGAATATGGCGAGGAGGTTCTGCCGGGCCTCTCTATTGGGATCGCAAGCGCAACGCCTGGCGAAGAACTTCAGAGCCTCATGGCTCGCGCAGACCACACGCTTTACGACGTGAAGCGGTCTGGCAAGGGAACCTGGAAAATGGCGTCTGAGAACAGCCTCCCGACTGTTGAACCGGCGGCGCAGTCAACAATCGGCAATGGGATAACCGGGGAACTGTCCGAGGGGACATCATGAAGAACCTGTTGAACAAAATCTTCTCCTGGCGGCGTTTGCCCAACGAGCTGAGCTATGAGGACGCGCGCGCTGTATTGGAGAAGCATTCCCGAGCTGCCAAACGGGAGCTGGCCTCTCGAACCGACGCACCTCGTGAGGTGCTTTATTATCTGTCGGAAGACGAGATGCTTGATGTTCGCGTGGCGGTTGCAGCAAATCCGTCCACACCCATCCAGGCCAGCGAGATTCTGGCGGACGATCCTGAAGAGCTTGTACGCGTGGAACTTGCACGGCGGATCTCGAGACTGGTACCCGGTGCCGATGAAAATATGCAGGGAGATTTGCTAGAGCGGGTGATTGCACTTGTTGAGAAACTCGCCGCTGACAAGCTTCCGCGTGTGCGTGCCATTGTCGCTGAAGAGATTAAGGCGACCGACAATGTACCACCGCGCATCATCAAGAAACTCGCCAATGATGTTGAGATATCTGTTGCGGGCCCGGTGCTCGAATATTCGCCGCTCTTGTCCGATGCGGATCTGATGGAGCTGATCGCTGGCAGCGCGGTGGATGGCGCTGCGGAAGCCATTGCGCGCCGCGAAAATATGGGCGACGAGATTGTCGAGAAGGTAGCCCAGTCTCTCGACATACCTGCTGTGACGGCCTTGCTCGCCAATCCGAACGTGCAGATCAGGGAAGACACGCTCGACCTTCTGATTACCACAGCGATTGATGTCGAAGCGCTTCATGAGCCGCTAGTGATGCGGCCGAACCTTTCCATCCGCGCTATCAAACGCATTGCGAGCTTCGTTGCCAGATCCCTCCTGGAGGATTTGTTGGCGCGCGAAGGCTTAGATGAAGACACGCAGAAAGAACTGCGAGACCGAGTCATGGAGCGCGTAGAGGGTGAAGATGGCAGCGAAAAGCTCGATGCCACCCTTGCATCCGTTCGCAAAGCTTACGAAGCAGGTAAGCTGGATAATGCCTTGGTCACCACGCTTGCAGATACCGGGCAAAAAGAATGCGTGAGCATGGCGCTCTCACTCTTGGTCGAAGTGCCGGTCAAAAAAATTACCGAGATTATGGACTCCAAATCGCCAGAGGCGATCACATCGGTCTGTTGGAAGGCGGAACTCAGCATGAGAACAGCGCTGGCTGTTCAGAAGGCGCTCAGCATAAAGCATACGGATCTTCTTCTTCCCAAAAACGGGTTCGAATACCCGCTTGAGGACAAGAAAATGAACCTACAACTGGCATTCTTCGAGATTGAGCCCAAGGGAGAGGGCGGTTAGCTATTTAAGCGTTTCTGTCCACACAAGTGCTTCACCGGTATCTATCCGTTTAAAGCCGGTGTCATCAAAACCGCGTTCAGTGCATCCTTCGCGGCCCTCAATCTCAAACCGGGTGCCTTTAGTGCAGAATGTGTGATTGCCCGCCCAGACGAGATCCTGGCTAGCGCGGCGCGCCACCAGTCCGCCGCCATCAACAGCTTCTGCGTAGGTGTAATAATATTGCTCTTTCAGTTCGCCCTTAATGGCCTTTTCGCACCGATCCGGTTCGATGCGGATCCAACCGCTGGATGCAAAATCTTCGCCGCTTTGATAGCCAACCGCAGCCCAGACGAGAAAATCAGTTGTGTTGCAGATCGACAAGCCGGTTGCGGCCTGGCGCTGATCAGCGCTTTCAATAAGAGCATTGAAGAGAGCAGGTGTAATCTTGCCGTCTGCTCGGAGGTTCTTAGATTGCTGGAAGTTCGTAATCGCAGTTGTTGTACGTCTGCCGCTCAACCCATCGATCTGGGAAATTGAGGCGCCGGTGTCGCGCAGCAATCTCTGGGTTCCGGCAATCTCGGCGCGCTTCCGAGTGTAATTGCTAGGTTCTGAGAACGTCGTCGTCCATTTGTCGCCTGTCCGAGTTTCTACGCGGGTAAAGTCGAACCCATCAAATCCACGCGTGGCGCAATTTGTCCGATCATTGACGAGAAAGTCCCCCGGCGCTGTGCAGAAGCGATCGGACCCGCTGAAATATTTTGTGCCACCTTCATGGGCATCTATCGAGCGGGCAAAAACATAATACTCGTCATGTTCAATGCGCCCGGGAAGAACCGCGTTGCAGGCGCCGGGCAGAATGCGAAACCACCCTTGGCTTTGCCACCCTTCGTCTGATTCATAGCCAATCGCAGCGTCTAGGACATAGGTGGTGGTGTTGCAGAAGCGATATTCTGCTTTCGCCGGAGAGGCCAAGACAAGAGATGCGAATAGGAATGCGGCGCAGAAAAGGGCGGTCGCAAGTGCGTTGTGTGGAGCGGAGCATCGCAGCCCGCTGCTAACTTCGTTCATATTTCTCGACCCAAAACACGTGCCCCCCGGCCAAGTCTCTCTGTTCTGACAATAGCATTCCAGGGAGGTCTGCCAAGTGCTCTTGAGTCTCTGCAGCGTGATTGTCGCCGAGTTGGCACTACCCGTCTTTAATGAGAGTGCCAACACCATGTTCGGTAAAGAGTTCCAGGAGCACCGCGTGGGGCACCCGACCATCCAGAATGACCACGGCTTCAACCCCGTCATTCACAGCGTCAATGCAGGTTTCAAGCTTCGGAATCATGCCACCTGAGATGGTGCCATCTGCCATCAAGGCGTTGGCTTCGGCGACAGTAAGGCCGGTGACCAGCTTTCCTTCTTTGTCGAGAACTCCGCTCACATCGGTGAGAAGGAGAAGACGCTTGGCATTTGTCGCAGCAGCGATGGCGCCCGCAGCGGTATCGGCATTGATATTGTAGGTGTCCCCTGTCTCCGACACACCAAGAGGCGCAATGACCGGAATAATGTCAGACGCAATCATGGTTTCCAGAATTTCCGGGTTTACCTTCTGAGGTTCGCCCACGAACCCTAGGTCAACGGCTTTTTCCACATTGGAATCTGGGTCGTGCTTTTGTGCAACTTTCCGAGCGACAAGGAGATTGCCATCTTTGCCCGAAAGGCCGACAGCCCGCCCGCCCGCTTGATTGAGCGCGCCGACAATCTGCTTGTTGATAGAACCAGCCAGCACCATCTCTACAACTTCGACCGTGTCTTTGTCGGTCACCCGGAGGCCGTCGGAAAACGTGCTTTCTATATTGAGTTTTTTCAGCATGGCCCCGATTTGCGGGCCGCCGCCATGGACGACGATCGGGTTAAGACCAGCCTGTTTGAGAAGGACAATGTCTCGGGCGAACTGAGCTGAAAGCTCGGCATTGCCCATGGCATGCCCACCATACTTGACGACAATCGTCCGCTTGTCATAGCGCTGCATGTAAGGCAGGGCTTCCGAGAGGATTTTAGCCCGGTCGATGCCGGTCTCTGGGTCGTTTTCTTGGTCGATCATCACTGCTGTCTGATGGATGCGCCATACTTGCGCAAGCGCACGCCTGTCCCTGCATTGTGAGCCTGGTATCGCGCCAGACTTTACGTGTCAGCTTTATATCCCATGGGAGCAAGCTCTGCCAGTTCGGCAATATGGGCGCGGAGTTCAGGAATGCCTGTACCCTTCTCAGAGGAAGTGACAGCGATCTGCGGAAAAGCAGCGACATGTTTGCGGAGCTGGGCCTTTGTTGTCTCCAGCCGCTTTTCAATCTCACCCTTTTTCAGCTTGTCAGCTTTGGTGAGCACGATGAGGTAAGAAACAGCAGCCTTGTCCAGCATGGCCATCACTTCTTCATCATTCTTTTTGATGCCATGGCGCGCATCAATAAGCAGCAGGACCCTGCGCAATGTGGCGCGGCCCTGCAAATAGGTCATCACCAGTTCGGTCCAGGTTGCAATCCGGTCTTTGGATTCCCGGGCGTAGCCATAGCCTGGCAGATCAACCAGAAAGAGACCTTCTCGGCCTGGCTGCCCGAGGGTGAAATAGTTCACTTCCTGGGTGCGGCCGGGCGTGTTGGATGTGCGCGCGAGGGTCTTGCGCCCTGTCATAGCATTGACGAGGCTCGATTTCCCAACATTCGACCGCCCTGCAAAAGCGATCTCAGGGAGTGCGTCGTTGGGAAGTCCATCAAGTTTGACGACGCCCTTCACGAAGGTGCATGGCTGTGCAAAGAGCCAGTGCCCTTTTTCCAGCTCCGCCTTCTCTTCGGGAGTGTCGGTGTCCATCACGCGTTACGTTTCATCTTTGCTGGCAGAGCGCTTAAACAATTTCTCAAAACCAAGGTTTGAGAAAAGCTCAATCGGGACGCCCTGACGGCGCATGATGACGCCCTGCTGAAGAACAGACAGCAGGTTGTTCCATGCCCAATAAATCACAAGGCCAGCAGGGAAGCTTGCCAGGATGAAGACAAAGAAGAGCGGCATCCAGGTGAAAATCATCTGTTGCGTTGGGTCCGAAGGAGCAGGGTTCATGCGTTGCTGCACAAACATCGTGATGCCCATGAGAATCGGCCAGATACCAACCATCAGAAGCGATGGTGGATCCCAAGGGATCAGTCCAAACAGGTTGAACAGCGTCGTTGGATCGGGCGCGGACAGATCCTGGATCCAGCCATAGAAGGGCGCATGACGCATTTCTATGGTGACGAACAGGACCTTATAGAGAGCAAAGAAGACAGGGATCTGGATCACCACCGGCAAACAACCAGCAAGGGGGTTCACCTTCTCCTTCTTGTAGAGCTCCATAATCTCTTGCTGCTGCTTCATCTTGTCATCAGCATATTGGTCCCGCAGCTTTTCCATGTCGGGCTGCAGTTTCTTCATCTTGCTCATCGCTTCATAGGAGCGGTTGGCGAGCGGGAAGAAGAAGATCTTGATAATGACCGTAACGATCAGGATGGCGATGCCAAAATTGCCAACGATGCCGAAGACGTAATCAAGGCCAACGAAGAGGGGTTTGGTAAGGAAGTAAAACCATCCCCAGTCGATCATCAGTTCAAAGCGGAAGATGCCTTCTTCATCATAAGCATCGATCATGTCGACCACTTTGGCGCCCGCATAAAGCCGCGCCGTGTGATTGAGCGTGGCGCCAGGCTCCGCCGTCAGGCCGTCAACGACCAGATAGTCAGTCTGGTAAACATTCTTGCGCGGGTTGGGTCCTTCAGAGAACCGCGCATCAAAATTGGCGCCTTGTTCAGGGATCAGAACCGTCGCCCAATATTTGTCGGTGATGCCGAGCCAGCCTTCATTGGCTGTATATTTGATCTCGCGGTCTTCCAGGATCTCATCATAGTCAATTTCGACAAGACCTTCTTCCTCACCAAGCACCCCGATCATGCCTTCATGCAGAATGAAGAAGCCTTCAATTTCCGGCGTGCCCGTACGCGATACCAGGCCGTATGGGTAAAGCGTAACGGCGGTGCCGGTATTGTTGGTGACGTTCTGATCAACCGTGAACATGTAGTTCTCATCGACCGTAATCGTGCGGTTGAAGACAAGGCCTTCGCCATTGTCATATGTGAATGTCACAGACCCATTGGCGGCAAGCGACGCACCTGAAGGTGCAGTCCAAACTGTGTCGCGGGTAGGAAGCTTCAAGCCTGCAGAGGCAGGCGCAGACCAACCGAATTCAGCGAAATAGGGTGAGATCGAATTGGCCGGCGAAAAGAGAACGATTTCTGGCGAGTTGGGATCAACGGTCTCGTGATAGGTATGCAGTTGCAGATCGTCGATCCGCGCGCCGGTGAGTGAGATCGAGCCTGCGACAAGATCTGTATCAATCTGAACACGCTCACTTTGGGTGAGCGCCAGATCACGTGGCAGGCCGGTCAGCAATGTACCATCGCCAAGGTCGGCAGGGCTGTTGGGTCGGCTCTCAAGGACCTGTGGAATGGCTGACTCAGCCGCTTCTTCTTGCGCCGCAGCGATTTCTGCCTGCACAGCGCGCTCGGCTTCCATCTTCGGCTCAATAAAGAAGTACTGCCAACCTGCAAGAACGGCCATCGACAGGACGGCGGCAAGAAGTAAATTCTTATTGTCAGACATGAACTAAGATCACCCTTGTTTCTGAGATGCCTGTCGCCGCTTATTCGTGTCCGCGCGTGTCTTCTGCGCATGCACCTTGGCGAGAGCCGTTTCAAGATCCTTCGTAAGATCAGGATAGGAGCGGGAAATGGTTCCCGCGCGTCCGATTAGGACGTAGTCGTAACCCGGACGCGCGGCAAGTGCCAGAACGTCAGATGCGACAGAACGCAGCCGACGTTTCGCCCGGTTTCTGATATGGGCTTTGCCCACTTTTTTTGTAACGGTAAAGCCGACTCGCGCGTCTGCTAGGGGCTCGGCCTGTGCCAGGGTTCGCTCTCGGGCCTGAAGCACGAGCCCTGGAGCCGCCCATTTGCGGCCTCTGGCGGCTTTCAGGAAATCGCGGCGGGCCTTGAGGCGCTCCATCGGGTCCTCGACAAGAAAAGGGGCTCTCCGCATCAGAGACCCTTCTGAGAGGGTCATCTCGCCCTAAGGGAAAGACTAAGCGGAAAGCTTCTTGCGACCTTTTGACCGGCGCGCAGAAAGGATTGCGCGGCCAGCTTTTGTTGCTTTGCGAGCGCGGAAACCATGACGGCGTTTGCGAACGAGTGCGCTTGGTTGATATGTCCGTTTCACGGGTCTTCTCCGACTAGGGCTCCTGACCAGAACGTCGCTGGTGTGCCCCCATAACAATAGAAGCCGCGGGCGGATGCCCAACGGCCAGACTGGCCGCGTGTATAAGCAATGGCGGGGGGCAAGTCAACGACTGTCCCGCCCTGTTTTGAAGGTAAATGCCGCAGAAATCAGCCAATTTTGACCTCAAATGGTCAATGAGCCTGGAAAAGCCGCGGAATCCGGCGCTCTCATACTGATCACTCCGGGGTCACCTGCTCTGACACTCTCTCACAAGCAGGTGATTTTTGCGGGTTTTTTCGCATGCACTCCCTACCTTCCGTTACACACAGAGCATTGCGCCCGAACAGCATAGCTGCTGGACGCAAGAAGGAGGCGACATGGTCCTGACAGTGACAGAGCGGCATTATCAAAGATTGGGCGGTTCAAAAAAGCGCTCAAGGCCCATTGGGTTGTTCTTTCTAGGGATAATCGCCCTAGGTTGGCTTTTGATTGGCGCAACCCAGGTTCCAGCAGCCGATGCCTGGACCCGGTGGAGCGCTTATGAGGAGAGTTCGACCATGACCATAGATCATTCCGACTGGCAGGCTCTTTTGGATGCCTATCTCGTGCCCGGTGCGGACGGCGAGGCCAACAAGGTCAACTATGCGGGCCTGGCCGCGAGTGAGGAAGATCGCGATAAGCTCGAGCTCTACATCACGAGTTTGGAAGCGGTGGAAGTCGATGGGCTCAATAAGAACGAGCAATTCGCCTTCTGGGCCAACCTCTACAATGCGACAACAGTCCGGGTGATCCTCGATCACTACCCCGTCAGTTCCATTCGCAAAATTAGTATCTCTCCGGGCTTTTTCTCAACAGGCCCGTGGGGTGCCAAACTGGTGACCGTCGACGGAGAGCGGTTGACGCTGGATGACATTGAACACCGCATTCTGCGCCCGATCTGGAAGGACCCCCGTGTCCACTATGCGGTAAATTGCGCCTCTATCGGATGTCCCAACCTGCCGACCAAGCCATTCACGGGAAAAACCCTGGAGGCGGATCTGGAAGCTGCGGCCCGCGACTACATTAACAGTCCTCGTGGTGCAACCTTTGAGGGAGGCGCGCTTCGCGTCTCCAAAATCTATGATTGGTACTCGGAAGATTTCGGTAAGGGCACAGCCAATCTTATTGCGCATCTGCGGTTATATGCCGAAGGCGATCTAGCAGAGAAACTCGAAAACACAACACGTGTCCAGGGATACGACTATGATTGGTCCCTGAACGACACGTCCGGTTCATGAAGAATCGACTGGGAGGAAAAAGATGAGCGAAGAAAGTTCAGACGTGAAGCAGTCAGGGTTCAGTCTAGGCAGATTGATTCCCTTGGTGGTTCTGGCCGCCGGGCTTGTGGCCTTCTTTGTCCTGGACCTTGGGCAATATGTCACCCTTGATGCCCTGAAAGAGAACCGCGAATTTTTGCAGACCTTCGTTGCTGAAAACACCGCGCTGGCATTCACGGTCTATATGGCAGTCTACACCGTCATGGTTGCTTTCTCATTGCCCGGCGCCCTCATTGCCACGCTAACCGGCGGCTTTCTTTTCGGAACTATTTTTGGCGGATTGGCAACGGTCGTTGCCGCAACCGTTGGCGCAACCATTGTCTTCCTGATTGCAAAAACAGCACTCGGCGACACGTTGCGTGCAAAGGCAGGTCCCGGCATCCAGAAAATGGAAGCGGGGTTTCAGAAGAACGCGTTCTCCTATCTGATGGTGCTGCGTCTGGTGCCCCTCTTTCCGTTCTTCCTCGTGAATCTGGCACCAGCCTTCCTGGGTGTGAAACTGCGCACCTTCGTTGTGGCGACCTTCTTCGGCATCATTCCGGGAACCTTTGTCTTTGCCAGTGTTGGCAATGGTCTGGGCGCGATTTTTGACGAGGGCGGCGAACCCAATCTCGGTATCATTTTTCAGCCGGAAGTATTGGGACCGATCCTGGCGCTGGCCGCGCTGTCTTTGGTGCCCGTCATCTACAAACGTTTTTCTAAAGAAGAAGCATAAGGACCTCCTCTATCTGGGAGTGTGAGGAAACATCATGAGCAATGTGATTGAAGCGGACATTTGTGTCATTGGCGGCGGGTCAGGTGGTCTGTCCGTCGCGGCAGGTGCTGTGCAGATGGGCGCGAAAGTTGTCCTCATCGAAAAAGGCAAGATGGGGGGCGACTGTCTGAATTATGGTTGTGTTCCGTCCAAAGCTTTGATTGCAGCCGCCAAACATGCTCACGGAATGGGCGACGGCGAAGCCTTCGGGGTGAAGCCACAACCGCTGGAGGTCGACTTTAGCCGCGTACATGATCACATCCATGAAGTGATCGCAGGCATTGCGCCGGTGGACAGTGTAGAGCGGTTCGAAGGCTTGGGCGTTCAGGTCATTCAGGCGGCAGCGCGTTTTGCGAGCCCACAAACGGTGCAGGCGGGTGACCAGACCATCAAGGCGCGCCGCTTCGTTATTGCGACCGGGTCATCACCCGCTGTTCCACCGATCCCCGGGCTCGACACAGTGCCGTTCCTCACCAACGAAACCATGTTCGACCTGAAAGAACGCCCAGACCATCTCATCATAGTGGGCGGCGGCCCCATTGGGATGGAACTGGCACAGGCGCATCGTCGTCTTGGTGCAAAGGTCACTGTTCTAGAAGGTCTGAAAGCGCTCGGCAAAGATGATCCCGAACTCACCGCCCTGGTGCTTGATGCCATTCGGGAAGATGGTGTCGATATTCGTGAGGGTGCGAAAGTCACCTCCGTTGCGAAAGAGGGTGATGGTGTCAGTGTCTCAATCGAGACAGATGCTGGCGAAGAAACAGTGTCCGGATCACATTTGCTACTTGCTGTAGGACGGCGTCCAAATGTCGACGGGCTCGATCTTGAAAATGCGGGCATTAAGTATGAGCGTGCCGGCATCACCGTTGACGGGCGTCTCAGAACGACAAACAAGAAAGTCTTTGCGATCGGTGATGTCGCGGGTGGCCTTCAATTCACCCATGTGGCTGGATATCACGCAGGCATCGTGATCCGGAACATCCTGTTTCGCATTCCGGCGAAAGCAGACCATTCTTCGATCCCCTGGGCGACCTATACCGACCCTGAGCTTGCGCATGTGGGTGAGACGGAAGAAGAAGCCCGCAAGAAGCACGGCAAGATCGAGGTATTGCGCTGGCCGCTGGCAGAAAATGACCGGGCACAAGCTGAACGTCGGACGCGTGGCCTCGTAAAGGTCGTGACCGACAGTCATGGACGCATTCTGGGTGCCAGCATTGTCGGGCCCCATGCCGGCGACCTGTTGCAACCCTGGGTGCTTGCCAAGTCACAGGGGCTGAAAATCGGTGCGATGGCTGGCGCGGTTGCGCCATACCCGACCCTGACTGAAATCAGCAAGCGGGCAGCCGGTTCTTACTACACGCCGACGCTCTTTAGCTGGAAGACAAGGGCAATTGTGAAGTTCCTTGGCCTGTTCGGATAGGGTTCCTTTCCGCTATACTCCTGGGCAGCGCATAAGCGACGCGCGACGGAAAACGGGCGGAATATGGATCGAGAGATCAGCGATGTGACGGATGCTAACAAGGATGTCGGGCTGCAGGTCACTGCGGCACCGGTTGCGCGTCTTGTTGCCCCCTTGCGCCGCAGCCTGTCGGCACAGCTCCTGGTGCTCACCGTTCTGTTTGTGATGTTGGCAGAAGTGCTGATCTATGTGCCCTCGCTCTCCAATTTCAGGGACAGCTGGATCAAGCAACGCTTGGCTCAAGCACAGATCGCAACTCTCGCCCTCGAAGCAACGCCGGACAATATGGTTGCGAGCACGCTCCGCGATGAACTTCTGACGAACGCAGAAGCTTTTGCCGTTGTACTGCATAGAAACGCAGCACGTCGATTGATCCTGAGAGACGACATGCCGCCGGCGATCGACGCGACCTATGATCTGCGTGATGCGACCTTTCTCGACATTGTCATGGACATGTTCGACTGCCTGATGGCGGAGGATGGTCGCACCATTCGCGTGATCGGCAAGCCTCGGTTTGAAGGTGGCGACTTTATCGAAATCGTCTTCGACGAAACGCCGCTTCGGCAGGCCATGCTCGATTTTTCGACCAACATTCTCAATCTGTCGATCCTGATCTCGATCATCACGGCGTCACTCGTCTTTTTTGCCCTGAACTTCTTCTTGGTCCGTCCCATGCGACGCATCACCGAAAACATGGTGGCCTTCAGTGAAAAGCCGGACGATGCGTCCCGTGTCATTGAACCATCGGCGCGTTTGGATGAAATCGGTGTTGCAGAGCGGGAATTGGCTGACCTTCAGACACAGGTGCGTTCTACCTTGAACCAACAGGCACGTCTTGCATCGCTGGGAACCGCGATCAGCAAGATCAACCATGACCTGCGGAACATTTTGGCGAGCACACAGCTGATTTCCGATCGGCTCGGCGGTGTGGATGACCCAACTGTGCAAAGTCTGGCGCCGCGCCTTTTTGCATCCATTGATCGTGCCATTCAGCTATGCACCAACACACTTAAATTTGGCAGCAGCGAAGAAGCGCCGCCGGACCGTCGGCCTGTCGCGTTGAAAGACCTCGCGACTGAGGCGATGGAGGCGATAGGCCTGGAAGAAAGCAGTCCCGTCGCCATCCGCATTGATGTCGCCGATGGGTTGGAGATCGATGCAGATCCGGATCACCTTTTCCGCGTTCTTCTAAATCTTGGGCGGAACGCGGCGCAGGCCATGGAAGCAGGGGGGGAGATTTCAGTATCAGCCGTCAATGATGTAGACTCAGTCAGCATTGAATTGGCTGATAACGGGCCAGGCATTCCTGACGCCGCCCGCGAACGGCTCTTCCAGCCGTTTGGCGGAACAACCCGCCAGGGAGGGACCGGTCTAGGTCTTGCAATATCTGCGGATCTGGTTCGGGCACATGGCGGCACGCTGGAGCTTGTTGAAACCGGTGCCAACGGAACACGGTTTAGAATATGCATACCTCACCGCAAGGAATTTGTCCGCGCGGCGCAGTAAAAGCGATTGAGACGTCGACGAAAATCTGACGAAGAGCTTCGAAAAAGAGAGGTGCACCATGGAACATATCAAAGACGGTTCACGCGTGCTTGTCGCGGATATTGGCGGCACCTATGCGCGTTTCTCCTACGCTGACGCGTCAGTTGGGGTGTCGTCGCTTACGCCGCCCTTTGTTTTGGAAACCGAAGGATTTGCGACTTTTGGGGACGTGCTTCAGGAAGTGTTGGATGAAACCGGGCGTCCAGAGGTGAACGCTGCGGCGATCTGCGGCGCTGGGCCTGTTGTCGGCGATGACGGCTCTGCATCGATTGATATGACCAACTGTCCTTGGCAACTGACAGAGGTAGAGCTGACAAAGCGCCTCGGGACGTCGCGGGTGCAACTCGTAAATGACTTTGCAGCGATCGCCCAGGCGCTCCCATTGTTCGACGAAGAGGAGCTTCTACAGCTGGGAACCGGAACGCCTGACACAGACGGACCGCTCGCGGTTCTGGGAGCCGGGACAGGGCTCGGCGTGGCGGGGTTAGTGCCTGACGGACACGGTCACTATGCATTGATTGATGGGGAAGGCGGCCATACAGACATCGCCCCAGCGAATACCAGAGAGCTCGCCATCTATGAACGCTTGTTGAGACGTTTTGGGCATGTGAATGCAGAAACCATTCTGTCAGGCAGCGGTCTTGAGGCACTCCATGATGCGCTGTGCGAGATGGAAGGTCTGACTTGCGAACCTGTGAGTGCCGCAGAAATTGCGGCGCGCGCGGCAACCGGGGGGGAGCCTCTAAGCGCGGAGGCGGTACATTGTTTCACCAACTGGCTGGGGGCGGCGGCGGCCAATGTCGCGCTCACCTTGGGCGCGACAGGAGGCGTTTACATCGCGGGCGGCATCGTGCCGCGATGGGGCGGTCTGTTTGAAGCAGCGCGTTTCCGTGCACGGTTTGAGGATCGAGGAAAGATCAGTGCTTACGTGAAACCAATCCCCACTTATCTTGTGGTTGCACCCGACCCGGCGCTGAAAGGACTGGTGAAGATCGCGTCGGGGTTATTGGAGTCTTAGAGGCGACCACTCAAAACGACACCCTCGCGGCGCGGATCCGCACCGCCTTCAAGCCCGCCTTCCAAACGGCGAATGCCATGGAGCCCGCTGGTGATTTCTTTCACCATGACTTCATGCCCAAGCTGTTCCAGCTCATCTTTTAGGTCCGCTATGGCGGTGCCTTCTTCAATTTCCAGCGGGCCATTGCGGTTCACATGTCGCGGCTGATTGATGGCCTCCTGCATCGGCAGGTGATGGTCGAGAAGCGCAACCAGCGTCTGGGTTACATAGGCAATGATACGACTGCCGCCCGGAGACCCGATCGCCAAGTGAAAATTCCCGTCTGCATCAAAAACCATGCTTGGTGTCATGGAAGAGCGAGGCCGTTTCCCCGGCGCCACTGAGTTGGCAACCGGCTTTCCGTCAATCTCAGGACGAAACGAGAAGTCGGTGAGCTGGTTATTGATGAAAAAACCGCCGGCCATCAAATGACTGCCAAAGGGCGCTTCAACTGATGTTGTCATGGACACCACATTGCCTTGTGCGTCCACAATACTGAGATGGCTGGTCGAAGGACGAGATCGGGACTCATTTGGCGCGTAGCGAGACCCCAGATCACCTGAGGCTACTGGCACACCTGCCACCGCGTTCCCGAGGCTGCTGGAGGGATCGATCAACCGCGCACGTGAGGCGAGATAGTTTTCATCAAGCATGGCCGCAACAGGAACATCGACAAAGTCTGTGTCCCCGATATAGAGATCGCGATCAGCATAGGCAAGACGGCTTGCTTCCGTGATGAGGTGCACTGCTTCAAGTGACCCGGGTCTAAATGCTCCCATATCAAATGATTCAAGAATGCCAAGGGTCTGCAGGCTAGTCAGTCCGCCAGAGGTTGACGGCGGCATGCCACAGACAGTGTAGGTCCGGTATTCAAGGCAGATCGGGTCGCGTTTTACGGGCTCGTAGGCGGCCATATCAGTCATGCTGAGTGTGCCAGGGCGTATGGGGGCATTTTGGGAAGCCGCGACAATGGCTTCGGCTATTTCCCCTTTGTAAAACACATCAGGGCCCTGCTCGGCGATCAGCCGCAGGCTCTTTGCGTAGGCTGGATTTTTAAGCCGCGTGCCAACGGCGAGAGGGACGGCATTCCCGGTCTCATCTTCTGTAAAGAAGTAAGCGCGTGACCAGGGCAGGCGCGGCAGCGCTGGGGACCAGGCGATCATCTTGTTGAGGCGCGGCGTGACGAGAAAACCTTCTTCAGCGAGTTGGATTGCGGGTTGAAAAAGGTCGACCCAGGGCAAGCGCCCATGCTCTTGGTGCGCGAGATGAAGCATGGCTATGGCGCCGGGCACGCCATTGGATTGTCCGGTGACCACGGCATCAAAAAAGGATAGAGGCTGCCCGGCTTCATCAAGGAAGAGCTGAGGTGTTGCGCCAGCGGGTGCTGTTTCGCGCCCGTCATACGTCTCAAGCAGGCGAGCGCGCTCGTCCCAATGCAGCATATAGGCACCGCCCCCGATGCCGGACGATTGCGGTTCGACAAGTGTGAGAACCAGCTGCACCGCAATGGCTGCATCTACGGCAGAGCCGCCCGCCGCCAATATCTGCTGGCCTGCTTTGCTGGCCTCCGGGTGAGCAGACGAGACCATATATTCGCCTGTGCCGGTGCGACCCTTGGCGCCCGAATGGCTCCACCAGATACCAAGCGGAGCGGTGACAACGGCAATGCCAACAATCACAAGCAAAGCGCGGGAAAATTTCATCAAGTCCTCCATGTGAGGGAATGCCCCTCTTAGGGTCCATGCGGTCGCGTCGACCCCAGCATAGCCAATTGACAGGCAATTGACCCAGCGGCAGCTGATCGCTAGCGTCCGCCACCAAGGGTACGTCTATTTTGCGTGCCGCAGCGTTTAAGGAAAACCATGGTCACATCGTTCCCCCCCAATGGCCTAAAAGCCGGCCCTCGTAACTTGATCACGGATGTCGATGGGATCAAGGTCGGTCAGGCAGAAGATGGTACGGCGCGCACAGGTGCAACAGTGATCCTGCCCGACGCACCGGTGACGGCAGCAGTAAATGTGATGGGCGGTGCACCTGGCACCAGAGAGACAGACGCGCTCGACCCGAGCAGATTGCTCGGCGGTGTCATCGATGCGGTGACGCTCTCTGGTGGGTCCGTTTATGGTCTCGATGCAGGCTCGGGCGTGACCGCCTGGCTTGGTGCACGCGGCCGTGGCTTCGAAATCGCTGGAAGTGATATGCGCGCACCCATCGTGCCCGGCGCGATCCTGTTTGACCTCTCCAATGGTGGCGACAAGGGCTGGGGCGAAGAACCTCCATACCGGCGTTTGGGCGCCGAAGCGGCAGCGGCCGCCTCCGAAAGCTTTGAACTGGGCAACGCCGGTGCTGGCTTTGGCGCGCGCGCGGGTAGCATTAAGGGTGGGACTGGGTCCGCGTCCCTCGTGTCTGACGATGGTTTGCAGATCGGGGCCCTTATGGCGGTCAACTCATATGGCTCAGCAATTGTCCCAGGGACCAAAGCCTTTTGGGCAGCGCCTTTTGAGCGGGAGGGAGAGTTTGGCGGCGTCGCTCCGGCTTCTCTTTCGCCGGATGCAGAATGGCTTGAGGGAACGAAGGCAGGTAATCCAGGACTCCGACAGAATACGACCATCGGCATTGTTGCCACCAATGCGGACCTCACCGCTGCGGAATGCAACCGCGTTGCCGTGATGGCTCATGACGGTCTGTCGCGCGCCCTTCGTCCTGCCCATGCGCCGGTGGATGGTGATGTGATCTTTGTCATCGCTACAGGTACGCATGCTTTGGGCGATGACATGCGTGTACGGCATCTCTCGGAAATCGGTACCTACGCAGGTGATTGCGTTGCCCGCGCCATCTCACGCGGCGTTTACGAAGCGACCTCGATTGGCGATATGATTGGCTACAAAGATGCGGTGACCTGAAACTAGTTTTCTGGGTCAAGGCGTTTGGCGTGGGCTTTCATCGCAACCGGGAGCCAGGCAGAAAATCTGGGGCTTAGTTTCTCAAAACGGGCAACAAAGTCCGGATGGGACAGGTACATGTCCGCAAGGCCGGCAAAACCTTCTGCTGAACACGGGCGCCCCCACATTTTGCTGACAAAATCCCGATGGCGTTCAAGTAGGGCATGAAGCGTATCTGAGCTTGTCTCCGTGCCGCTTTCATAGGTCGCAACCAAGTTCCGCTCGATTGCCTGCAACTCTTCCATTGCGCCTTCTATACCATGAGGTAGCTCTTCGATAATCCTCTTGGATGTGGCGATCTGGTCAGCCATAGCAGCGCCATAGGTTTTGATAAGCCAGGCTTCGTGCGCTGCCTGCTGCTCCGCTGAAAATGGTTTGTAAAGCTCATCTAATGTCATGTCTCGATCTCCTTTGAGATGAGCAATCGTGGCATTCAGAGTGTCGATCATCTGTGCTGTTTGGTGCGCCTCGCGATGCAAGCGGTCACGATGGTCTGTCAGGCGCACAATGGCGTTGCTCGATCCCTCAAGGAACGATTTGATCTCGCCAAGAGCCATACCGACATCGCGATAGAAGAGAATTTCCTGTAGCCGCAACGCTTCCGCGTGGCCATAGGTACGATATCCATTCCTCGCCACATGTGCAGGAGTGAGGAGGCCAATCGCATCATAATGATGCAACGTCCTTACCGACACACCCGCAAGCGCAGCCAGCTGACCTACTGAATATTCCTCATGCTCGTTTGTCATGACATGTTCATGAGGCCTGACGCAGCGTGAGGGTCAAGGTAATTCTCGCAACAAAAAAGCCCCGCTCGAAAGAGCGGGGCTTTTGAGAAACTACGGAATGCGACTTAGCGAACGTAGATGCGCACTTCGTTGGAAGATACACCAGCGCTGGTTGTTGCTGACAGCTGAACCCGATCAGGGGGCAGGCCCATGTCGCTCATGGAGCGAAAGACCCGCTCTGCATTTTCCCGAGACTGGGATTGCGCCAGCTGAACATTGGCTGCTGTCCCACCAGCTGGTGAAACCGCAAGAACCGTGAACTCAGCACCTGGGCGCAGCTCAAGTGCCTGGGAGAGCGCCGTGTAGAGCGAGCGCTCATATTCAACGCCCGGGCGATCAAAACGAATGGTCACAAGCGGTGGTGTACCGGGAACCTCGCCTGCGGCGCGCGGTGCAGCGGCAAGGCTCGGCGCTGCAGACGGTGTCTGCGACACCGACAGACCGCCACCATAGATCTGCCCACGCTTGATTGCGTTGGAGAGCGTGTTGAGCGCTGCGCGTTCATTGGCGAGATAGGTCGTCTGGCGCGCAGTATCTTCCCGCAACTCGCTGAGCAGGCTGTTGATCACAACGATCGTTTGCTTGGTATTGTCCTGAAGCGTTTCGAGTTGAACATGGTCAGCGTCGACCGCGCCGGACAGGCCGAAGGTCGCCTGGATCGTATCCAGCAGATAGGTCGCCGTTGATGCGTCTCCGGCAATGGCCGTCGAAAGCGCTGTCATATTGTTGATGTCGCGGGCCATCTGATCGAGCTCTGCCTGGGTCTGGTTCCACGCAGATACAAGGTTCGGATTGCCCGGCGTGGTGCCAACCTGCAGTTTGGCTTCGATGCCGGCCTTGCTGGCGTGGTAGGCGCTGGCATGAGTACTGGTCTGGGAGCGGATGCTCTCTAGCTCTGTAGAGCGGGTGTTCATGGCTGTCTGAAGCCGTCCCAAGTCACCGCGAAGTTGCCCAACTCGGGCGCCGACGGGCGTTCCGGTCGCCTGCCCGGGTGTGACGGTCAAGCCAGCAGCGGTGCTGGTTCCGAGCGCTGGGGCAGCATTTGCCCCTGTTTTAGCTTCATCGCCAGCGACGGTCGGCCAGATGACCTCGTCGGCAAAGGCGCAGCCGCCGAGCGCGAGCATCGCACTAAGGGCCAGAAGGCGAAGGCTTTTAGGTCCAATCTGACTCGACATGATTTTTTAAATCCACACCCGTTATATGGCCGGTTTCTGAGTGAAATCCTCAGGAAATCAGCAGTTCGGCGGCTTGGTAGCCGCACCATTTGTTTAAGGAACATCCAACAAACAGACTGGATTTCGGGAATGTCGATCAGCCTTTTGAGCCGATCAGACTCCTCCGACGCACAGCCTTGAATTGGCCTCGATGCCCCTCTTGTAGCCGCCGCGCGACAAACCAACTGCCATGCCGCATGCATGACGGTATTTCGCGGATGCGAAAGCAATTTAACCAAAGGGATTTTAGGCCGCAAGTGCGTTGGTAGAAAGGTGAAATTGCTCCTACCATCAGATTTGGTGCGGTTTTTTCGTGTTTTCGAGATGCCGACGCTATTGTTAAGGGTCAGGCGCTCCAATCCAACAACAAACTGTCGGCAATCGGCGCCTTGGATGATTGCTCCGGTCTCATGTCAAACACCTTTGCGGGCGCCGCCGCTTGGCTGCTCCTGACGAGCAGATCCATACAGCCTCTCAAACGCAGATTTGGTGATGTAGGTATCGCGCGGTGAGTGATGTCACATGGAGCGACAATAAGCCTTAGGGACTACAAAAAACCCCAGAAAACCTAGATCTTTCTGTCTTTCCCAATTTAGTGAAATGTCAGTTTCTTAGACGAGATCCGATTGAAACTAGAATTTTTAGATGTAGGCAAACTGCGGCATTCAGCTGTGTCAGGGGGCCCGTAAGATTTTATTAAATTGCTCTCAGTAGCGGTGAAACAGCGCTGGCTTGTGCCAGCAGTTTTGTGGCTTTGGGGGTACCAATGAAAATTAGGGGTGCATTTTTGGGGTTGGTAGCGGCGGTGATGACCGTCTCGTCATCCCTGCCCGTATACGCCGACGTAACCGATAAGGATATCCAGGTTCTCGGTCGGGCAATAGGGTTCATCGAAAACGGTCCATCAGGGACCGTTGCAGTGGCCGTCGTCTACGCAGACGGCGATGCAGCATCGCAGGCAGCGGCTGACGCATTGGCGGGACAGATTGGCAGCGGCAAGTCCGCAGGCAAGCTGACACTGAATGCGAGCTCGGTAGCAGCCAGCGCATTAGGCAGCGCGGGCGCGCAGATTATTCTCGTGCCAAACGGTCAAGCCGGGGTGTACAGCGCCGTTCAAAGTGCGGCGACGTCCGGGCAGGGCATTTCTGTCTCTGCAGATAAAGCATGCGCAGAAGCGGGCGCCTGCATTATTGCCGTCGCGACAGCACCGAAGGTCGAAATCTTCATCTCTGGCTCAGCAAGTGCTGCGGCCGGTGTGAATTTCGGGTCGGCTTTTCGGATGATGATCAAGGAACTCTAGGTGTTTCTGGTCACCAGAACGCCTCTATCAGGAAATTTAGCAATGAAGAAATCAGCAAAATCATTTGCGGTAGCAGCCGCCCTTGTGACCGCCAGTAGCGCGGCGCACGCAGACACTATCCAGTATGGCGCGCTTGAAGAACTGTTCGGCGAGCCTGTAACAACCAGCGCAACCGGTGCGCCACAGCGGGCAACCGATGCTCCTGTGCCGATGACGATTATTACGCAGGAAGATATTCGCCGGTCCGGTGCTTATGACATTCCAGGCGTCTTGCGCGACGTTGTGGGTGTGAATGTGCAACGTCATTCGACGTTTGGGGCAGACGTGGGTGTTCGCGGTTACAACCAGAACTTCTCACCGCGCATTTTGGTGCTGGTGAATGGACGGCAGGTTTATCTTGACGATTATGGTCGGACTTCCTGGGCCAACATTCCTGTTCAACTAGGTGAAATTCGTCAGATTGAGGTTGTCAAAGGACCGAGCACTGCATTGTTTGGTTTCAATGCCATCTCCGGCGTCATCAACATCCTGACCTTCAATCCTTTGTATGACGATGTGTCGGTTGCCGAGGTGCGGTATGGCACCAACAAATTCCGTGAAGCATCCTTCGCGCAGTCAGCGAAATGGGGCGATAATGCTGGTGTTCGCATCTCCGGCGGTATCGCACGTGCAGAAGAATTTGATGACGGGCGCAATGCAGGATTGGGTGACCCTCGCAAGGAATCTCTTCTGCTGGACTCCAGTGTTCAGGTGACCGATGCACTGCAGGTGGGTTTTGAGGCCAGCTACACAAATTCCAGACTCAATGAGCTGGTGACGGGTACTACACTTGGCCGTGACCAATATCGCACCCATTCTTTCAAGGGCTCTGCAAGTCTGGACACAAGTGCAGGTCTGACGAGCATGACCGTCTATCAGAATACGCTCGACCTAAATTTTGGTGGTGGGTTTCCTGTGGACCAGGAAGTTCTGGTGGCAAAACTTGATCACCTGGTGAGCGTTGGTTCAGATCACACGTTCCGAGCAGCAACTGAATACCGTACGAATGAGCTGAGTTATGGTCCAATCGGTGTGAACGCTGGCGAAGTTTCCTATGCTGTTGCCTCTGTTGGCGGCATGTGGAACTGGAACATCAATGAACAGTGGACATTGAACAATGCCCTACGAGTTGATTTCCTCTCTCTCGACCGGGAAGGCCCATTCTTAGGCCCAACCATCTTCACCAATGCCAACTTTGACCGAGACCTGACGGAATATTCCGCCAACTCTGGTGTGGTTTTCCGCGCGACAGAAAACGACACCCTTCGGCTTTCATATGGACGTGGGGTGATGGTTCCATCATTGCTGGAATTTGGTCTCAACGCCTTTCCTTTCGGCGCCACACCAAACCTTGACCCGACCATCGTCAACAATGTTGACCTTGGCTGGGATCACAAGATGGAAGGTTTTGCTGACCTCCTGCGCGTAGATGTTTACGCACAGAAATCAGAGAACCTCCGTGATTTCGGATCACAAGTGGTACCACTCGGCGGTCCAGCCAACCTTCTGCTCACGCAGAACTCTGGTGACTCTGAGGCCTATGGCGTTGAATTCACCCTTGAGGGTCATGTGGGCGAAAACTGGACCTGGGACGCGAGCTACGGTTTTGCAAAAGTCGAGGACTCGATGAGACCTGGCGTCACACAGAACTTCGAGGACACAAACTCCGAACATGAAGCAAACCTCCATGTTGGATATGCGGAAGGTCCGTGGACGGCTGATGGCTTCCTCAATTATGTCTCCGAACGTGACTTCGAAAACGGCGGCGCACTGATCCCAGTGAATGCCTATGTCGATGCAAATGTGCGGGTGGCTTATGAATTCGCAGAGGGTGTTGAGCTCGGCGTCGTAGGTCGAGGGCTTCTGGGTGGCCAGCATCAGGAAACTGTTGGGTCAGATGTCGACCAACAGCTCTTTGCGACCCTTCGCTTCGACTTCTGATTGAGTGGGGCGGCCCCAGGGGTCGCCCCAATCTATTCACACTGGGGATTGGACTGGCAAGATGAAAAACCTATCGATTTCGAATTGGCCATTTGCCGCAAAATTTGGACTTCCAGCAGCTTTGGCATTGTTGGCATTGGTCGGCACCACATTTTGGGCGCTGACAATTATCGATACACAAGTGACGCGCATTGATGAACTCGTGTCACAGGATATGGAAAGAGTGCGCGAGCTCTCATCAATTTCATCAAGCGTCCGGCAGGTCAACGGCGACCTGTACCAACTCCTCACAGAAGCAGCTGCGAACCCGGGAACGGTGAACGTGGAAGCAGTCGCGGGTCGGTTGCAGGCGGAAAATGCAAACATTATTGCAGCGCTTGAAAGCCAAAAGGCAGCGATAAGTGATGAAGAGCTTTCGGCTTCGATTGATTCCATCATCGCTGATCTAAATGGGTTTGGTGAGGCAATTTCCTTTGTTGCAACAATGTTGGAGATTGATTTCGCAAGCTCTGTCTCCTTTCTAGATCCCTTTAAAGAAAATTATGCTCGGACGATCGCCTCCATTGACTCCAATGTATTGAGCGTTGTGGAAGCCGCGAAAGGACTGGCGAACCGATCGCGAGATCAGGCAACCAATGCGCGACAGATGTTGATGGGCGGTGCCGCACTTGCTGCTGCGCTTGCGGCACTGGTTGCATGGTTCATTGGCCGGGCGACGACGCAGTCTGTGAACCAGATTGCGCGGGCGACGGAACAGCTGGCGGCCGGGTCAACAGCGGTAGATCTGGAAAGCCTCGAGAGAGGCGACGAGCTGCGCACGCTGGTAGACTCCCTGACGACGTTCCGGGAGAACCAGGAACAAGTGGCACGTCTGCAGGCCGAACAGGCAGAAATGGCAGAGAAGGCAGAGGCGGATCGCCGCGCAGCGATGGAGTCCCTGGCATCCCAACTGGAATCTGAAGTGTCATCTATTATCGAAAAAGTTGGAACAGCCGCGCAGTCCTTGCAGGGCGATGCTCACAAGATGCGCGATGTCGCTGAAGTTGCAAATGATCGGGTTGAATCTGTGAGTTTCGCGACGGGCGAAGCAGATCAGAGTGTTCAGACAGTGGCGGCAGCGGCCGAAGAGCTCAGCCATTCATTCGAGGAAATCGCCAGACAAACTCAAACGGCATCTAAGGTTATTGGGACGGCGACGTCTGAGGCGGAAAGTGCAAATGCAAAATTCCAAGAGCTTGCACAGGTGGCAGACAAGGTCGGCGGGATTATTGAGATGATCCAGGACATTACCAATCAGACCAGCCTGCTTGCCCTGAACGCGACCATAGAGGCGGCACGGGCAGGCGAGGCGGGCAAGGGCTTCGCCGTTGTGGCTTCTGAGGTGAAGACGCTGGCAACCCAGACCGCCAAAGCGACGGAAGAGATTTCTACGCAAATCCAGGCGATCCAATCTTCCACGTCTGAAAGTGTTGAATCGATTGCAGCCATCACAAAAATCATCACAGAAGTGGAAACCGTCTCCAATGAAATTTCCACCAGCGTGACGGAGCAAAAGTCGGCAACAAATGAAATTGCTCAAAGTGTTGGTGCTGCATCTCAAAGTACGCGCAGTGTCTCTGAAAATGTTTCGGCTGTTCGTGATGCTGCCGGTGAAACAGGTATAGCCGCAGATCGTGTGTTGAATGCATCGCGTGGGCTGTCCACAGATGCAGAAACGCTCGATGGCGCGGTTTCGAGGTTCCTCGCGGGTGTTCGATCAGCTTGATCGACGCCCCTCCTCAGGTGCCCCGTGTCGGTCGTCACGCCGGGCGGGGCATTTTTTTGTTTGTTAGCGGCCAAAACCCGCTGGAATCCTTCCAATTTGGAGGACAATAAGTGTTAGGGCGACGGATTTCCGCTGCCCCCTTGCCTTGCACAAAAGATCGCTATATGAGTGTCGCTCCCAAGGGCGGAAACACTCTTGGCGGACGGATCTTGGGGCTTTTGCCTTTACCGCCCAAATGCGCACCGGTAGCTCAGCTGGATAGAGTACTTGACTACGAATCAAGGGGTCGGGAGTTCGAATCTTCCCCGGTGCGCCACTTTCCATAATGAATAGACCTAGCAGAGGCATCCTCCGTCAAGCCAGGTTGCCCGCTTGGGAAAGCCAGGGCTGTGCGGGAAATCTTCCTCGCGAGGTCAGGTGGGGTTAGAACGCCGCTGCTATTGAGCCTTGTTCAAACTCAATGACTGCGCGCCTGGTTTGGTGTGTCGTGGATGACGCGGTCCGCTGGAAATGTCAGCGTTGCAGTGGTCCCTGCACTCACCTCACTCTTAAAGCTCAATGTGCCGCCGTGAAGCGCCATGTGCTTTTGAACGAGGGTGAGGCCAAGACCGCTTCCCTCAAACTCGCGCTCAAGGCGCGCGTCCACCTGGTAGAAGGCATCGGTGAGTTGTGGAATGCTTTCCTGCGGAATGCCTATGCCTTCATCACAGACGTCGATCCTGATCGCGCCGCTGTCATCCAAATTGGCTTTGAGAACAATGTTCGAACCGCTAGATGAGAATTTTACGGCATTTGATAGGAGGTTTAAGACCATCTGCTTTGTGAGGCGAGGGTCTGCCCAGAGTTCAGGCAGGCCATCAGCGGCTTCGATTTGGATGTTGCGATCTTTTGCGGCCGGCCACCCATCGGTAAGGCGTTTGACGCTTTGAAGAAGGTCGTCAACCTCCAGCTCTTCTTCATTGAGGCTGAAGTCGCCGGTCTCTATTCGGGCGACATCCAAAATGTCATTCACGATCGAGAGAAGATGTCGGCCGCTATCTTCAATGTCGTGTGAATACCCAACATATTGCTCTGATCCCAGAGGACCGAACGCCTCTGTCTTCATGATTTCTGAGAAGCCAATAATGGCATTCAGCGGTGTTCGCAGTTCGTGGCTCATGTTGGCCAGGAACTGAGTCTTTGATCTGTTCGCAGAGATAGCTTCTTGAAGAGCAGCGTCCCTGTCGAGTTCCGCCTGGCGTCGTTCAGTGATATCGCGGAATGTCGCAGTGAAGATGGGACGGCTTTGTATGGTCTCAGCTTCTTCAAGAACGGACCGCGTAACGATGTATTCGATGATGCGGGTTTCCCCAGATGGGGTGGTGAATTCCACCTCTTGCAGGTCGTCTGTCTGATCTTGTTCCCATGGCGCCCACCAGTCTGAACTGCTGGGAAGGACGTCAGACAATTTTTGTCCGACGAGTGTAGTTTCGCTTTGGACTTGGAGAATTTTACGCGCTGCGGCATTGCCGCTCTCAATGCAACGGTCTTGGTTGTAAACAATGATCCCGTCAAAACTGTCTTCCACAACGCGGTCCAGCATCCGCCCGTGGTTTTCTTTCTCTACCCTTTCACGGGCGACCTGTTCACGCCGGGCCTCCAACTCCGTTTTTGTCACTGCGATCCCCATGAGGCTTGCCACGAGGAGTATGGCTCCGGTGTCCACGCTGATGGCGAAAATATGTTGAATGCCAAAGACAGTGAACTGGGTTGCCGCGCAGAAACCTACAATGCCTGCAATGTAGAAACCGAGACTTGTGAGATGTCGCGTGGCTGATAGAAGCAGTAATGTGAGGCCACCTAGAAGGAGCGAAAGTATTGTGCTCGTTCTCCAGATTTCTCGTTCCTGATGTATCGTCTCGAATGCCAGCGCTTGGAGCAACGGACCCGAGACAACACCGATGACGGGTAGGTTTAATTGGTCGCCGAGCTCTACTGCTGTCCCGCCGACGATGATCCGTTTTCCCCTGATCTCGGCGGCGTCAAAGTTACCTTTGAGAAGATCAATGTAGGAGAGGCGGGGGATAGAGTTTATGTCGATGCTGTAGTCGACATAAAAAGCCTGTTCATCACGCAGGGCGCGCCCTGCTAAGGTTGCCGCAAGAGAATATTGGAATTTGTCTTCAACAAATCCGCCATAGGTCATCGTCCAGATGCGGCCGTCTGACGATGGAAACACATTCACATTTGCCAACCAGGAATGTTCCCTAAAGAGCGGGTCGGGTTCGGTTCGAAGTGTCTCGCCGGACTTTTGACCGGCAGATGCCAGTTGTATGAAGGATGGCAGTATAACTTGCCCGCCAGCGCGCTTCAGCGCTGCGACCAGTTCTGCGTTATCTTCTTCATTTTGACTGCGGGCTAATTCAACATCGAACGCGATAGCGCTCGCGCCTGCGGTGTGTAGGGCGTCAATGGCTTTTGCGTGGTCGCTTCGGTTAAATGGCCAGACACCCAGCTCTTTGATGCTGCGGGCGTCGATCTGAACCACGACCAGGTCAGCGCTGGCGGGGCGCGTGTCACTATTGAAACGAGAAGCCAGCAGGGCGCGCTCAACCGGCTCCAGAAAGCCGAGTGTCGTCAGAAACAATGTCAGACACCCCACAATGAGGGGCTGTCGATAGGTCTTCATGTCGCCCGCCGAAAAAACCCGCTATGCGGATAGTCACACAGCGGGTTGATCTTAGATAAGAGGGCTTACATTCGGCTTAATTAGGCCTTCCCGTTGCCTTTTCCATTGCCACCTGCATTGGAATTAGCATTTCCGTTACCATTTCCATTGCCGCCTGCGTTGGAGTTCGGGTTGTTTACGAGACCAGGCGGTGTAGCGCCGGTCTGACCAACGGCCAGTCCGTTGCCATTTCCATTGCCGCCCGCGTTGGAGTTCGGGTTGTTTACGAGACCAGGCGGTGTAGCGCCGGCCTGACCAACGGCCAGTCCGTTGCCATTTCCATTGCCGCCTGCGTTGGAGTTCGGGATGTTCGCAAGGCCAGGAGGTGTCGCGCCTGTCAGACCGACTGCCAGCCCAATACCGCCCGCGTTGGAGCCCGGGTTCCTGGTGAGGCCAGGTGGCGTCGCTCCGGTGTTCCCAACCGCCAACCCATTGCTGGCTGCGGGAGCACTGTTTCCGCCCTGGATGCTATTCGGGTTGCCCACGAGGCCCGGTGCTGAATTGGCGGTTAGGCCAGCAGCGACGGCATTTGTATTTCCGACGAGACCCGCTGGAACGTTACCTGAAGAGCCAGCGGTTCCGACCATTTCTACATTGGTCCCTGGCGCATTGGCCGCTCCGTCTGACGTATCCACGTTGGATGAGGCATCGCTCACTTGCCCGTTGGAAACTGTTGCTGCCCGCGCAAGGCCGTTTGTCGTTGTGCTGACGTCCAGTGCGGCTGAGCCTACGCTGGCAACGATGATCGGTGTGGTGGCTGTTGCTGGTGCTGCAGCCTCGGTCTGGCGGGGAGCCGGTACCACTTTATTGGTGCGTGCAGGGGCTGCTGCGCGGGCTGGGGCTGCGGCGCCTGGTCCGCCAACGGACAGGCCAACGCCCTGTGCCGCCGGAGTGTGGGCAGTCTGCCCCGGGCGAACCATGCCGACATCTCCGGTATCAAGATCAATCACCTCGACTGCACCTTCCACAACGTGAACTGCTGCGCCGCTTTGATCCACGGTTACCGTAAATTTGGTGCCCTTTACGACAGCGGCGAGGAAAGGGGTTTCAACTTCAAAGTGTTGCTGCGCACGTTTTTCAACCTGCAGCAGGATCGTTCCAAAGCTCTGCAGGATGGTGGTCGCCATTCCATTATCATTCTGCTCAGGCAACGCCAGGGAGGTGCGGGGGGAGACGATAATGGACTCATCGCCACGAACAAGAACAACGCGTCCATCCTCGCCGGTTTCAATGGTAGAACCTGCCCGCAAACTTTCGTTCGGGTTCAGCGCGACAGGCTGGAGGGCTGCCTGTTTGACCCAAACCGTTCCGGCATGGCTCTCCACGTTCCAGGCTCTGTTCTCAAGGGCAAATGCCTGAGAGGTGACGCTGATGGATGCGAGCATCAACGTGATGAAACCGATATAGCGAAACAGACCATTGGTATGCATGGCGCGTTCTCCAAAAGCTCAAGTGCCTATTGCACTCGCTCGAACTTTACGAAAAAGAGCTGAGATTCAAAGGAAAACACCGGTTCTATGCTAAGGAATTCCTCCGTTTTCTGAGCAATTTTAGGCTCATTTTACCTATTCACAAATTGCTAAGGATAAAACTTCAGTATGTGACCGGGTGGTGGCGTCTTACTTTTCTGAGAGACAAATGAACGGGTTCTACAAGTGGGCATGGGGGTGCGCTGCCGGTTGGGTGGGCTTGATGCTTATTGGTGTATTGAGTGCGCATTCAGCGCACGCATCTGACGACCCTGGACAGGTCCAGCAACGCATTCAAGATACGGATAAAGAGGACCTCATAGATCGGCCCTCTGATCCGCGACTGCCTGGTGTGGCGCCTTACCGACAGCCAGATACAGAACGCTTTACACTCACCGGTGTCACAGTGAGCGGCTCTACGGTTTTTTCCGGTGAAGAACTCGCTCCACTATACGAACGCTACATGGCGACTGAGGTCGGTCGGTCTGACCTTATGGATATTGCTGATGCGGCCACCAAATTCTATCAGGACAGAGGGTACACCCTGTCCCGAGCATTCGTTCCACCCCAATCCATTATTGCCGGTGTCATTGAGCTCAGAATAGTTGAGGGCTATGTCGAAGAGATACAGGCACGGGGTGATACAGGCGGTGTCGATCTTGCTCCCTACACTCAGCGCATTCTTGCCGAACGTCCTCTCACGCAGTCGACATTTGAGCGGAATCTGCTTCTGATGCATGACCTTGGCGGCTTGAAAGTCACCGACATTGCACTGGCGGAGGAGATAGAGGGAAGCGGGGCCTATACGCTAGGTCTGACGGTTACCTATGACGCCTGGGAAGGGTCACTCTATTCAGACAATCGCGGTACTGATGCGGTCGGGCCGGTTCAGCTGGGACTGTCAGCGAGTGCCAATTCGCTCCTTGGTTTGGGCGAAGTGCTCACCGCCTCTGTCTACACGACGCCACGTGACCCTGCTGAACTCCAATACGGTCAATTGCGCCTACATCAGCCAATTGGGTCTGATGGTTTCGCCTTGTCGCTGTCCGGTGCCTATAGCAAAACCGATCCTTCCGGGGCACTAAGTTCAATCGGCAGAGAAGGAGCATCAGTTTATGGAAGCATCGAGGCGCAGTACCCGCTCATTCGGATGCGCAATGAGACGTTGTGGCTTCGCGGCAGCTTTGATATCCGCAACGTTACGGACGAGACGGAGTTTGGCATTATTTTCGATGACCGGCTCAGGGTTGCGCGATTGAAGGTCGAGTATGTCCGAACGGATGAGTGGAATGGCTCGAACTTTGTCAGTGTCGGTATTGCGCAGGGACTTGATATCCTTGGTGCCTCGGGCGCGGGGCATCGTTTTGCCTCTCGGATTGACGGTGAGGTGCAATTCACCAAACTGGTTGCTGAATACTACCGCTGGCAGCGCCTGTGGGGCGATGAACTTGCACTCGCCTTCCGGGTTGCGGGGCAGAAATCCTCAGCGCCGCTTTTGTCGGCAGAGGAGATGGGCCTGGGCGGCGCGCGTTTCGGACGTGGCTACGAATATAGTGAGCTGACAGGGGACGATGCTGTTGCCGGTTCGCTCGAGCTTCAGTTCACACCGGAGCTGCGCACTCCTATCGCGGACAACATTACCTTCTATGGCTTTTATGACATTGGAGCGGTGTGGAACCGAAATGCCGCGCCTGGTTTTGAACGCTTGTCTTTGGCCTCTGCCGGAGGTGGCATTCGTTTCCGGTTATTTGAGCAACTCAACGCGTCGGCAGAGCTTGCTAAGCCGCTAACCCGCGACAGCAGTCGCGGGACTGACCGCGACCCGCAATTCTATTTCTCGCTTTACAATCCATTCTAGGTGTTTTGCAGCTTTGCTGGGGCTACGCTCCAAGTGGATTGCCCGGAACACGCGCAACTGATTGAGATCGAGGTCATGAATGTTTATGCGCCCGGCCTAAGGGGCTCCAAACATGGAAGCAGCGCCACGCAGGATCGAGACAATGTGATTGCGGATCCACCTATGTCCGTCATCTTCATCTGAACTTTTGGTCCAGGCGATGTGTGCCTCGATGGTGGGGAGGTCGACGGGTAAGTCAAGCGAGACCAGGTTGTCATCACGGTTGTAGAAGTTGAGTGTGTTGCGACCTACCACAGCGACAAGATCAGAAACACCGACCAGAGTGTAGACGGATTGAATGTCAGCAACATAAACCGACGTGGTGCGGTTGATGCCCGCCTGTCTAAACAAGCCGTCGACAAACTCCAGCATTTTCTTGGAATGCGTTTGCATGGTGAAGCGCAGAGATTCCAAGTTCTCTGGCGTTAACTGGTTGCTCCGGGCAATTGGGTGGGTCTTGGCTGCAATCAGAACAAGCTCATCTGTCCAGACGCGTTCGGACGTAACATGTTCGTCGAGCAGAAAGCCCGGCAATATGCATGTGTCTAGGGCGCCATTCATCAGTGCGTCTTTTGGACTTTCCCTATCTTGTTGAATGCATTCCAGTTGCACATTTGGTGCTTCTTTTCTCACGACACCCACCAATGCGGGAATAAGAATGGGGTTGAGCAGATCGTTGACGCCAATTCGAAAGGTGCGTGTGGAGGTTGCTGGGTCAAAGCTGCGGAGATTGGCGAGCCCCTGCTCAACTGTCTCTAGCGCGTGCTGAATGGGCACGGCGAGCGCCATGGCGGTGCGGGTCGGCGCGACGCCTTTGCCAGATGCATAGAAAAGCGTATCGCCGGTGAAGTCCCGCAATCGTTTGAGCGATTTGCTGACAGCGGGCTGGGTTACGCCAAGGCGAACAGCGGCTTTGCTGATGCTGCGCTCCGTGTAAATCGCCTGAAAAACGGAAAGGAGGTTGAGGTCCAGCTGATCAATATTCAAGAGAAGCTCAGCTCCTTGTTTGGGCGTCTGTCACGCGGTCGATTATGCGGAGAAACTGATGTGTAGGAGTCCGCTTTTACCGCGGGTTCTCATGTCTGCCAATCATACCTCATATCAATTAAGAGTGTAAGTATAACCTGAAGTAATAAGTCCTATTTCCACCAGTAATAAGAAGACGAATATTTACTATCCGTTCATTTTATATTTGTAACGGAAATATTTGTCTGATTTGAATGCCCCTTTGTTGAGTAATGCAAGGGGCCGGAAATGGCGACCAATCAAACAAGAAACTGGCTAGGCGCGCTCGTGCAGCGAGGGGTTAGGCTGGCTTTGGTCGTGCCAGTATTGCTGTCAGTGAGTGTCGCAAATGCCTGGGCGGTCAACTGGATCAACCCAAGCGTGACGATCAGTCATGTGGCGGATGGCAGATGCGTCGCTGGACCCTTTGCCAATGACACATTCACAAGTGTTTCTGTGGATTGGACGGCTTTCAATTCAGACGCCAGCCCAGGTCGAAATATCTTCCTGGTGAGTTGGCGGGAGAGCAGCTCAGGAGGTGCCACAACCGAGTTTTTTGGAGGCGCACCCGTCGGTCAATTGCCCACACAGACCACCGCGGACACAGTACAAAGTTCATACCTGATTGGGAACCTGATGTACTTTGGGCTAAGCGATGTTTGGGACAGCGGATCTGTCTGGTCGACTTCGCGAAGTCCTGCTCTGTCGCCAGATTTGACGGCGCCCGCCACGGGGGTTTCCGGCTATACGGCCATCGACATGACCACAGACCCAGACTGTGTCGCAATACCAGAGATCAACGTCACCGGGAACAGTCGGGATATTACAGATGGTGACACAAGTGCTTCAACGCTGGACCACTCATTTTTTGGAACGGTTGCCCATGCCTCTGGCACCTTGAGCCGCACCTTCACGATTGAAAACACAGGCACGGGCACGCTAACACTCGGCGCGAATGCTGCCACACTCTCAGGTACACATGCCGCTGATTTCACCGTGACATCGCAACCCGCGACGACGGTTGCAATATCTGGATCCACGGACGTGACGGTTGAGTTTGACCCATCTGCCCTTGGAACACGGTCGGCGACGCTTTCCATCGCCAATGATGACGCGGATGAAAACCCGTACACCTTCGCAATTTCTGGGACGGGGTCTGGACTGCCCGAGATAAACGTCACCGGCAATGGACAGAACATCGCAGATGGCGACACGACGCCGCAAGCCGCAGACCATACAGACTTCGGCTCGATTGATATCAATGATGGGAACATTGAGCGCATATTCACAATCGAAAACATCGGTGACGAAACCCTGAGCTTGGGCTCTAACTCGGTCTCCCTGTCTGGCCCGGACGCTGCGGAGTTCTCGATATTTTCACAGCCTTTCAGTTCCGTTTCCAGTGGTTCCTCAAGAACGTTCAGAGTTCGTTTTGACCCAACCACTGCGGGAGCGAAATCAGCAACTCTGACCATCGCGAACGATGATGCAGATGAAAGCCCGTACAATTTTTCTGTTTCCGGCACCGCGGCCGTGGCGCCAGAAATTGAAGTGCGGCTCGACAATGGTATTTTGGTACCAAACGGCTCGTCTCATGTCGCCTACCGGGTTGACAGTCTCTCATTTAATGAGGCTTTCGGGGAACGCACCTACACGATCAACAATGTGGGCTCGGACACGTTGGCAATCTCGAATGTCACCATCACCGGAACCCATGCGGCGGAGTTTTCTGTTGTCACGCCACCTGCCGCAACGGTTGTAGCAGGTGGGAATACCACTTTTACTCTTCGGTTTACACAAACGACCTCAGGTGTCCGTAACGCAACCATTAACATCATCAATAATGACGCTGATGAGGGCGCTTTCAGTTTCGACACGACCGGCTTTCGTTTTTCGGGTCCTGATCTTGATATGTCAGGACAGGGACTGGATATCGCCAATGGCGACACAACCCCTAGGCTGGAAGATGACACAGACTTTGGTAGCATCGATGTCACCTCGGGCTTTGTCGAAAAGAGTTTCACCGGGGTGAACAATGGTGACTCGGGGATTGGCATTTCTTCCATATCGGTGACAGGGGCGCATGCCTCGGACTTCAGCGTGACGACAGGGACTGAGGTCGCCCCACTCACCGTGCGATTTGATCCCTCCGCTGCGGGCTTGCGAACTGCGACGGTAAATATTGCGAGCGATGCGCTGGTCGACAACCCCTTCACTTTCGCCATTCAGGGGACAGGCACAGTCGCAGCTCCGGAGATTGCAGTTTCATCGTCAGAAAGCGGTGCCGTGGCCGATGGCGGGACCGATGCACAAGGCTCTGAGGCAGCGGCTGCGGCCAAGACCGTCACCTATACTGTCTCCAACACAGGCACCGATGATCTGACCATGGCGACGGCAACGTCGAGTACTGTCACGAATGTGACAGTCAATTCGATCTCCGTACCTGTTGCGACCACGGTGACGCCGGGAAACTCCACCACCTTCACGGTGCAATATACGCCGACGATCGCGGGCGCTTTCTCCTTTGATCTCGCCTTCACGAATAATGATGGCGATGAGAACCCCTACAACATGACGATCTCTGGTACGGCGACAGGCGCGCCTGAGATGAATGTCCTTGCAGGCATAACTACGCCTATCGCTGACAACCCAAGTCATGATCCCGCTAGCGTTACGGGCACCCGGCTGGACTCAACTGTGGGAGGCTCATCGTCAAACCTGTTTACGATTGAAAACACGGGTACGGGACCACTGACTTTGGGTGCAAATGCTGTGAGCCTAAGTGGTGTGGGCGCGGGAGACTTCTCTGTTTCCCTACAACCAGCCACAAGCGTCGCACCAGGAAGCACCACAAGCTTCCGGATACTATTCTCGCCAACCATCGCCGGGCTTCAAGGACCGATAGATGTTGCGATCAACAGTGATGACGCCGATGAGAACCCTTACAATTTTCGCGTGCAGGGCCTCGGGCGGGAAATTGAAATCGACGTGACAGGAAATGGACAGACCATTGCAGACAATCCAGCTCACACGCCTAACACAGCGGACCACACTGACTTCGGCAGCATTGACATTGCCGCTGGCGCAGTGACGCGAACCTTTACTGTTGAAAACAATGGGGTTGGGTTTTTCCTCACGCTGGACCCAAATGCTGTATCCCTGTCGGGAGCCCATGCCGGAGACTTTTCCGTGACGGCGCAGCCTGCAACCAGCGTGGATGTGGGGCTAACAACAACTTTTCAGATCGCGTTCGATCCGAGTGTCGCTGGCGTTCGTGGGCCAGTTGATGTTTCCATTGCAAACAGTGATCCTGATGAAGGGCCTTACAATTTTCGGATACAAGGCACGGGTACTGCAGTGCCGGAGATTGATGTTTCCTCGTCCGAAAGCGGAGCTGTGGCTGATGGCGGGACGGATGCTCAAGGCTCAGAGGCTGCGGCTGCGGCCAAGACCGTCACCTATACAGTCTCGAATTCGGGTACCGACGATCTAACCCTGGCGACGGCCACGTCGAGCAGCTTGAGCAATGTGAGCGTCAATTCGATCTCAGCTCCGGGCTCAACCACCGTGACGCCGGGCAATTCAACAACCTTCACGGTGCAATACACACCGACCCTTGCGGGTGCCTTCTCCTTTGATCTCGCCTTCACAAACAATGACGGGGACGAGAATCCCTACAATATGACGGTGAGTGGTACCGGCACGGGTACGCCGGAGATTGCGGTTTCCTCATCGGAGAGCGGTTCGGTCGCTGATGGCGGTACCGATGCTCAAGGTTCAGAAGTAGCGGCTGCATCAAAGGCCATCACCTACACCGTCTCGAATACAGGCACCGATGACCTGACCCTGGCGACGGCCACGTCGAGCGGCTTGAGCAATGTGAGCGTCAATTCGATCTCAGCTCCGGGCTCAACCACCGTGACGCCGGCCAATTCAACAACCTTCACGGTGCAGTACACGCCGACCCTCGCAGGGGCTTTCTCCTTTGATCTCGCCTTCACCAACAATGATGGCGATGAGAATCCGTACAACGCAACCGTCAGCGGCACTGCAACAGGCGCGCCTGAGATTGCAGTCTCGTCTTCAGAAAGCGGCGCGCTCGCGGACGGTGGCACTGATGCCCAGGGCTCCGAGTCTGCGGGCACTGCAAAGACGGTCACCTACACAGTGAGCAACACAGGTACGGATGACCTGACCCTGACGACGGCAACGTCGAGCTCTCTTTCCAACGTCACAGTCAATTCAATCTCCGCGCCAGTGGCAACCACGGTGACACCGGGCAATTCGACAACCTTCACCGTGCAATACACACCGACCCTCGCAGGGCCCTTCTCCTTTGATCTTGCCTTTACCAATAATGATGGCGATGAGAATCCGCACAACATGACTGTGAGTGGGACAGCAACAGGTGCGCCTGAGGTCGCGGTCTCTTCCGCAGAGAGCGGGGCCGTGGCGGATGGCGGGACCGACGCCCAGGGCAATGAGGCAGCTGGTACGGCAAAAACCGTGACCTATACCGTGAGCAATACAGGGACCGATGACCTGACCCTGGCGACGGCCACGTCGAGCTCTCTTTCCAACGTCGCGATCAATTCGACCTCCGCGCCTGTGGCAACCACCGTGACGCCAGGCAACTCAACGACCTTCACCGTGCAATACACACCGACCCTCGCGGGCGCTTTCTCGTTTGATCTCGCCTTCACGAACAATGACGGTGACGAGAGCCCGTACAACATGACCGTCAGTGGGACAGCGACGGGTGCTCCGGAGATTGCAGTGTCTTCCTCCGAAAGCGGGGCGGTTGCGGATGGCGGGACGGATGCTCAAGGCTCAGAGGCTGCGGGCGCTTCGAAGACGGTGACTTACACGGTGAGCAATACAGGGACCGATGATCTCACTTTGGCGACAGCCACGTCGAATGCTCTTTCTAACGTCACAGTCAATTCGATCTCCGCGCCAGTGGCAACCACGGTGACACCGGGCAATTCGACGACCTTTACGGTGCAATACACACCGACCCTCGCGGGTGCGTTCTCCTTTGACCTTGCTTTCACCAACAATGACGGCAATGAAAACCCGCACAATATGACCGTGAGCGGCACTGCGACGGGCGCGCCCGAGATTTCGGTCTCATCTTCTGAGAGTGGCGTCGTTGCCGATGGTGGGACAGACGCGCAGGGCTCAGAGGCAGCGGCTGCGGCCAAGACCGTCACCTATACGGTCTCAAACACAGGCACAGACGATTTGACGCTCGCGACAGCGACCTCCAGCAGTTTGACAAATGTCACTGTGAACTCAATTTCGGCACCAGCCTTGACCACGGTGACACCAGGCAATTCGAGCAGCTTTACAGTGCAATACACGCCGACCCTTGCAGGCGCATTCTCCTTTGGTCTTGCCTTCACCAACAATGATGGCGATGAGAACCCGTACAACATGACCGTGAGCGGCACTGCGACAGGCTCGCCGGAGATTGCGGTGTCTTCCTCAGAAAGCGGGGCCGTAGCTGATGGCGGGACCGACGCCCAGGGCAATGAGGCAGCTGGTACGGCAAAAACCGTCACCTATACCGTCTCGAACACCGGCACCGATGATCTCACTTTGGCGCCTGCAACGTCGAGCTCGCTCAGCAATGTGACGGTCAATTCGATCTCGGCGCCGATGGCAACCACCGTGACACCGGGCAGCTCCACAACCTATACGGTGCAATATACACCGACCCTTGCGGGCGCTTTCTCGTTTGGTCTCGCCTTCACCAACAATGATGGCGATGAGAACCCGTACAACATGACCGTGAGCGGCACCGGCGCTGGCTCGCCTGAGATCGCGGTGTCTTCCTCAGAAAGCGGTGCGGTCGCCGATAACGGAACCGATGCGCAAGACAACGAGGCGGCAGGCTCGGCAAAGACAGTAACCTATACAGTCTTCAACACTGGTACCGATGACCTCACTCTCGCAACAGCAACGTCGAGCTCGCTCAGCAATGTGACGGTCAATTCGATCTCGGCGCCGATGGCAACCACCGTGACACCGGGCAGCTCCACAACCTATACGGTGCAATACACACCGACCCTTGCGGGCGCTTTCTCGTTTGGTCTCGCCTTCACCAATAATGATGGCGATGAGAACCCGTACAACATGACCGTGAGCGGCACTGCGACAGGCTCGCCGGAGATTGCGGTGTCTTCCTCAGAAAGCGGGGCCGTAGCTGATGGCGGGACGGATGCTCAAGGCAACGAGGCAGCAGACTCGGTAAAGACAGTAACCTATACAGTCTCCAACACCGGGATCGGTGACCTCACCCTCGCGACGGCGACGGCGACGTCGAGTTCGCTTTCCAACGTCACAGTCAATTCGATCTCCGCACCGGCCTCAACCACCGTGACGCCAGGCAATTCCACGACCTTCACTGTGCAATACACACCGACTGTCGCGGGGTCTTTCACCTTCAACCTCGCCTTCATCAATAATGATGGTGACGAGAATCCATACAACATGACAGTAAGCGGCGCGGCATCTGGCACACCGGAGATCAATGTGACAGGCAACGCGGTCTCCATTGTCGATGGGGATGTGACCCCGGTGGTTGCAGATCACACGGATTTTGGTTCGAGCGATGTGACGAGTGGGACGGTGAGCCGGAGCTTCACAATCCAGAACACAGGTACCGATGTGCTGACGCTTGGTGCGAATGCAGCGTCTCTGTCCGGAGCGAATGCGAGTGACTTCACCGTTAGCGCGCATCCTTCTGCGACCGTTGCACCAGGTGGGTCCACAACGCTTAGTGTACAGTTTGATCCGACCGCCGCGGGCGCGCGCAATGCTGTCCTCACCATCGCCAATGATGATGCAGACGAGAACCCCTATGGCTTTGCCCTGGCTGGCGAGGGGATTAGCGGGGGCACGATCACTATTGTGCAGAACATTACCGGGGCAGATGTCAGTGTGGGCTTTAGCTCAGCAACACCGGTATTGAACTTCACGCTCAACAGCGTGTCAGGCACAGCCCAGACAAGCCTAGTTGGTGTTCCAGCTGGGTCCCATTCTCTTATCGCCGAGGATCTGGCGTCTATTGGCTATGGCGTTTCGTCGATTGCCTGTGATGATGAAGATTCAACCGGGGATGTGGTGAACCGTACGGCCACCATCAATCTCCTCTCGGGCGAGCATGTCACTTGCGTGTTCGAGACCATCGACACAAGAGGTCCGACGACCCAAATGATTGCGGATTTCCTCGGTGCACGGAATAGCCTGCTCCTCTCCAATCAGCCAGGCAGTGAACGCCGGATCAATCGGCTAAAGGGAGGAACGGGTGTTTCTGGCGGAGACAGCTTCCAGGCCTTTGGACATAATCTGCACTCGCCTCTCCCCGTTGATGTGGAAATAGATGATGACAGCTTCTCTTTCGCCACCAGCCTGAAGCGTGTGATGGCTGCGGGCGGGGAAGTCTCACTGGCCGCCAATGATAATGAAGGAGACGACCCTTTAGCCCTCGATATCTGGATCGAAGGTAGCGCGTCTCGCTTCATTGACGGTACAAGCGGCGGCGGGTCCTTTGGTCTCTTGTCCTTCGGGGTGGATTATTTGGTCGAGCCTGATCTTCTGATCGGCTTTATGGGGCAGATTGACCGCTTCAAACAAGACTTCACGACACCGGGCTCAGAGATTGACGGCCGCGGTTGGCTGGCCGGACCTTATGCAACTTTGAAGCTTGATGAGCATCTTTATCTAGATGTTCTGGGTGCTTGGGGACGCTCCGACAATGACATCTCTCCCTTTGGCACCTACACAGACACATTCGAGACGGATCGCTGGCTGGTGAGCAGCACGCTGACCGGACAGTTTGATGCGGGAAACTGGGACCTAAGGCCCAGCTACACGCTCCAATTTTTACATGAGCGTCAGATTGCCTACACCGACAGTCTGGGGGTTAGCATCCCTGAGCAGAGCTTCTCTCAGGGAGACATGCGGCTCGGACCCCAGATCGCTTATACCCATACGTTCGAAGACGGATCCTCAATCAGACCCAAAGGGGGCTTTGAGGGTGTCTATAGCTTCGGGGAGCGCAACACGTTTAGCTTCGGCTCCTTCGCCGCTGAGACCCAAGGGCTTACGGGGCAGGTAAATGGTGGTCTCGACTATCAAACCCCGGGCGGTCTCTCCCTCGGTCTTACCACCGACTTTGGTGGCATCGGAGCTACCGCTAAATCATTCGGTCTCACCATCAATCTCTCAATGCCGCTGAACTAGGAAGCCGGTACTTGGATTGTATTGATTGCCTGATTAGTGTGCCATGCGGTGACTTGAGCCGCTATGGATAGAAGCACCGTGAAAGACCGTCTGCATCCTTGGGTTCTCTGAATGTGCAGTAGGCCTCGCAGGTTGAACTTCATCACCTGGGTAAGGGTGGTCTCCATCACAATACATAGTACAACTGTACGGGTTGGTTGCAGTTGATGGTTGGCCGAAATTGACGGTTGAAGCGAGACTGGGGACGGTCTTTCGCATCGGGAGACACAACCAGTGCTAAGACCATTCGCAGTGATTTTTGGCCTTGCCATCTGTAACTTTGTCATTGTGCTGACAGCGAGCGCCCAAAACGGCGAAGACATCACCGGGGATAACAAAGCCGGGCGCGTACTTATTGTTTATGACAGTTCCAATTCGATGTGGGGCGAGCTTGCAGACCTGTCACGGAAATATGAAGCCGGGCGTGATGCCATAACTTCAATTCTCAATGGAGGACTTGCGGGTCGGGAGATTGGGTTCCGCGCCTATGGTCATCGGCGCGCCGGAGACTGCCGGGACAGCGAACTTATTGTTCCGTTTACAAGAGAAGCGGGGGCTCGAACGCCGATCAATGAGGCAGTTCACGCGATTCGACCAACCGGCAAGACCCCGATTCACTACAGCCTGAACGAAGGTTTGAAAGATATTGGCGACGGCTCTGACCAAGATGCCTCTGGTGAAATTGTCTTAATCAGCGACGGGATTGAAACCTGCGACGCGGACCCGTGCGATCTAATGCGCGATTGGAGCGCGTCGAATGTAGATATTCGCGTTCATGTTGTTGGCGTTGGCCTGAACGAGCTGGAGCGTGCGGCTATGTCCTGCATCGCAGAGCAATCCGGCGGCCGTTATTTTGACGCTGACACCGCTGAGGGTTTCAAAGAGGCGTTTAGCGAGGTCCGCGCGGTCATCGTCACGGCGGAAACGGAAGAGGTTGTAGTTGAACCTATTCCATCGGCACCTGACACTGAGCCCCGCTATGCGTTTCAAATTCGCCCAACAGATGCTGATGGCAGGCGTTACGTCGATGTCGGGGGAAGCCTGTACCAGGGTGGTGAACGTCTCCATCGGGCGGTCGCGGCTAAGGGGCGCGGGCGCAATAGGGTTGAGGAGCCGGGAGACTATGAGATTGAGGTTGGTGTCTTGCTGCGCGACGGATCAGTTTACAATCCGGTCCGTGTTGCGTTCGAAGTAACGGATGGCCCTGGAGACACGATGGTTGATGTGCTTGTCGAGGCACCGGCGCGTGTAAATGCTGTTTTCACTGAGAATGGTCAACCTCATAGGGGTGCACATGTGGAGGCGTATCAAGATGGTGTGCAAGTTTTCAGTTTCCGGGCAGGTGATGAGGTCCACGCCGCTCCTGGTGACTATGAATTTCGGTCCACTCCAGATGATGAAAATTCACTCAGAGTAGCAGCAACGCTTACTGCGAATACGCTCACAACCCTTGAATTCACTTTGGTTGAGATGGTGCAGGCCCACGTGAATTTTCAGCTTCCCAATGGCGAGATTATTCACCGTGCCAGTGAACTCTGGCTTGATGGTGAGAAGGTTTACGTCATGCATTCCGGTAATGGTCAAACCGTGCGTCCGGCTACATACGAGCTGCGCTCTGACGATCAGAATCTGCCGCTTGTCCCGACCAGTATCACCATCGAAGCAATAGAGGAAAAAACCTACACAATCCCGATCGCTGCAGGTTGGATCAGAGTATCGTTTGGTGGGCCCCTCTTTGACTATACGGGCCGCAAGTTGCCGACCAGGGCGCAGATCTATTCGGTTGATCGAGGGAACGCCAAGTTCTCCAGACCCGATGCACTCATACCTGTGGCGCCCGGGCGCTACCGCGTGGAAGGATTTGAGAGTGACGGGTTTTTCGATGCCCCACAAGTAGATGTTTCTGAAGGCCAAACCGTGGATGTCACGATCACACCCCAAGCGCTGGGAGAACTCGTTGTGACATATGCACCATCTGAGAATTATCAAAAGGAACCAGACAGAGCCTCGGCCTCTGCGCTCGAGGGACAACGGGTCATCGGTGGCATTCTTCGCCCTGGCGTAGTGCGCAAATTCCTGCCCGGTCGCTACTTGGTCAATGGCTACAGCTATGCGGGTGATGTCGTTCCACAAGAAGTGGTGGTCGTAGCCGGCGAGCGGGCGGAAGTGATTTTGAAACTGCGTGGTGAATAAGACGCAAGTTGGGAGAGATAGCTATGAAGATGAATTCTAGGGGTATTGGTGTAGCCACCATGATCGCCATGTTCGCAAGCGTTGCTCAGGCCAATGAGAGCACGCCGAGGCTCCACCCCGTTGAAAAGGTCTGCGTTGAATATGAACATAGCGGGCAGATGCAGAGCGGGTCATCGACGCGTTGTCATCGCGACTATGGTTACGAGATCTATGAAATTCAAAACATCTCAATGGGCTTGGCTGGAATAACTCAGACCCAGCGCCAGCACAATATCACCATCGGCGATACAATCTATGCGATCGATCCCGAGACAAATACGGGAACGAAAACCAGAAATCCGATGTATGACGGCATCGTACGCAGTGTGGGAGAATCAAGCGTCGAGGAGCTATCCGAGCATCTCCTCTCCGTCATGGGCATGACGCCAACCGGTCGTAGTAAGTCCATCGCGGGTGAGACTTGCATAATCCACGATACCTCTATGCTGGGATCAGCCTGTCTAACTGATGGTGGTGTGCTCCTCGAGCAGGAAGTTCTCGGCAACACAATGCGCGCTACGTCGGTCACCTACGATGAGGGGGACGACGCCAACTACACCTTGTACAGAACTGCTCAGATCACCAAAGGGCCTGACCTGTCCGAGGGGCTGGGTGGGGCCGGTCTTGGGGACCTTGTTGAACAACATGTGCCTGACCTGTCTGAGGGGTTGGGCGGTATCGGCCTTGGCGACCTCATCGGAGGGCGATAGATGCATGTGTTTCTCCCCGTCGAACAATCTTCGAATGTCAAAAGGACGCGACAATGCGTAAAGGATTGATCCCTATTGCTCTCGCGGCAAGCCTGTCACTATGCGGTACAGCATCCGCCAATCCAGTGAATAGGGCTCTGGAAGAACTCAATACGATCGATAGCGCTCTCGCTGAGTGCTGGCGCGCGCGAGCGTTCGGAGTGATTATTGTCGTCAAGTTTCTGCGCGAATGCGTGGTTACTCCGAGGGGTGAGGTGCGCGAGCTTCGCAGCAAGCTGAATGCTCAGATCGGGACTTTATCTGGAGAAGATACGGAGCGAGCTGATTTGATGGACGTGCGTCTGATGGTCGACAACCTGCGTACATTCCTTAATCAATTGGACGCGGGGCTGAAACCATTTGGAGACAAAATCGGACAGAGCGGCGTTGATCAGGTCTTGGAGAATGTATGCGAGCAGTCATGGTCCGGCACCGTATATGGGAGTGAGTTTCGGAGCCGGACCGGTGGCTTCCAAAGAGTTTTACCCTCGCTCTGCGAAGAGCTATAGGGGTCCGTTGTTGAGAAAATTTTGGACAGGCACCAAAACAAAAATCGAGCGAACCACAAGCATATCAGACGAGATCAGTGTATGGTCAAGTGGGGGGCGTGGCATGAAAATCCTGCTGGTTGATGACCATCCTGTTTTCAGGAACGGCATGACGACAATGCTCAGCAATCTGTTTGAGGGTGCTGCGATTGTTGAAGTGGGAGATGCGTCGACACTCGCGCGGGAAGTTGAAAGCGAGGACGCGCCGGAACTGGTTTTACTGGATCTGATTTTTCCGGGCTTTCACGCTTTGCGCGACTTTCCTTCATTGCGGCATAAACTACCTGTTACGCCAATCGTCGTGGTGTCCATGGTTTCAGAGTCGTCCATCATTGACGATGTCATGGCCGCCGGGGCCAATGGATTTGTCTCAAAGTCTGCAAAGCCCGAAGATATCTCTGCTGCTTTTCTCGCCATTATGGAGGGAGATTCTGTTGTCCTGCGTGCTTCCCAATGGACAGCATCGCAGCCTGCTGGGGAAGACACGCTGGGGCTTCTCACCAACCGTCAAATCGATGTTCTGCGGCTGATTTGCAAAGGGCTGTCCAATAAGGAGATAGCACGCGAACTCGATATCTCACCATTCACGGTTCGCATCCATGTATCTGCATTACTGAAAACACTTGGCTTGTCGACCCGTTCTGCAGCGGCATCATTCGCCGCCTCGCGCGGATTCGTCTGACCGCGTGAGTGCATTGAGAAGCGCGGAGCGTAATTGCGCTGGCCTGAGCGGTTTGTGCAATAGGGTGACGGCGAGCGTGTCTGCGGCAGACCGCAACTCTTTTGATGTGTTCCCAGATATCATGATGACGCCAATATTTTCGCGTGCTTCCTGCAATGCCTTGATGACATCGATGCCTGACATGTTGACGCTCAGCTCATAATCACAAATTAGGACATCAAAACAGGCATCGGCCGCGCGGTTCCAGTCTTGCGATGTTTGCACAATACAGCCCCATCGTTCCAAAAGGAGCCTGGTTGCTTCCAGCGTATTTTCGTCATCATCCAGAACGAAGACCGATGCGCCATCCACAACACCTGAATTGGATATTGTGGGCAATATCGGTATCGCGACTGAAGCTACGTTCGTCATCTCAAACCCGCGGATAGAAAAAACGGATCCCTTTCCAGGCAATGACGACAGGTGAACACTCAGCTTCAACTTGTCGGCCACGCGCTTCACGATCGACAATCCAAGTCCAAGCCCAGGCGCTGCTTCGGCGCCCATTCGCACTGAGTTCAATCGTGTGAACTCTGCGAATATTCGTGTCTGGTCGCTTTCTGGAATTCCTGCACCATTATCGACAATATCAATTGACAGATATCCACCGCGTCTGCGGCAACCGATCAACACTACGCCGCCTTCCGAGTGACGGATCGCATTTGAAACCAGGTTTTGAAGCATACGACGGGTGAGAACGGCATCGGCAACAACACTTTGGGTGCAGGCCGCTACACGAAGCTCGACATTGCACGCTTCAGCTACAAGGGCGAAATCGCGCACGACCTCGTTAATGACTTCGGTCGGCTGGAACACTTGGGGGCGAACGTTAATGCCTCCAGTGTCGAGCAGCGTCACATCCAGTAAGCTATCGAAGAGCTTGGTAAGTACGTCGAGTGATTGGCGTACCCTGCTGAGGATGCGTTCCTCCTCAGCCTTGGTTTTGGCTTCAGGCAGAGATTCAATAAAAAGATTGATTGCATGCAAAGGTTGTCTCAAGTCGTGACTAGCTTGAGCCAGAAAACGTGACTTAGCCAAATTGGCTTCCTCTGCCTCTGCTTTGGCAAGTGCAAGTTCCTCCGATTGCGTGCGAACACTTTCGAGAAGATCATCTTTCTCGATCTGAAGTTTGAATGCTCGCAACATGAAGTCGTTTATTTTCCGCGCGAGCGAAACTAGCACGACGATATAGGCAAAGATCAAACCGCCTGAAATCAGGCTCTCAGAGCCCGGCTCAAATAGATAGCGAACCGCAAGCGGCAGCATTCCTGGAATGATGGACGAGTAGCAGGTCTGTAACCTCATCCCTTGTGTGCCGACGGCGCTCAACGACATACCGCCCATTACAAAAGTCAGGAAGAGCTGCTTAACCGGGTCCCCCACAGGGAAGAGAAAAAAGCCAGCAAACCCCCACATGCATCCAACCCAGATAGCAGAGACATCAAACTGGCGACGAATGGAAAGAAACTCTTCCTCTGTCCACTCAGCCGTGGAATGCCGTGTTGCGAGAATGATCTGAAATATAATTGCAGCACTGATCAAGGTAACGAAAGCAACGCCTCGCCATATTGGAATGGACCCAGCCATGACGAACGCGACCAGAACCGCCACGAATATGTGCATCAAACTTGCAACCAGATTGCGCCCTAGAAGCATCCGTAAAGCATGGCGATCAAGGGAGGAATCTGAGTGCGCATCGGGTGGGACGATCTTAGGCATATGTCCTCGGCGAGTTGAGCGAGCCAATGGGATACTTCACCCTATCTTCAAACGGTTGAGTAAGCAGCCGGGCACTTGGAGAATTTCTATTTCTCGAAAGGAACATGGCAGTACTGCCATTGGTCCACCAGAGGTTACCCCATCGAAAAGAGCCGCACGGACCGTGGTCCATCCATTCGGGGCTGGCGAGTAGTGCAAGTGAGCTACTAGGCAGGGCATGCCGGCAATGGCAGGCTCTGTTAACGATCATTGGCAGAACTTGGGGAACAATGACTTATCATTTCAAGAGGTTCTTTCTCGTGGGCGTGGTCGCGCTCCCGCTGGCAATCGTGGCCGGGTGCGGTGACCAGGGAGCCCCGAATGCATCAGCCGTAGCAAAAGCATGTCTCTCGACAACGAACATGACCGACGAGCTATGCAGCTGCATTGGTGATGAAGCAGAAGAAAAACTCAGTGCTGACGGTATGCGCTTCCTGACGGCGTTGCTGGAGGGCGATGAGGATGAAACCGCAGAGTTGAGAGAGCAACTGGGCTTGGAAGAAGTTGCTAAAGCGGGAATGTTCATGACAACAGCACCCGCCACATGCGCTGCCAGACTGGCGCGTTAGGACACGTAGCAATTCCGTTCATGCTCATTGCCGCTACCTCCCCAGGGTAAGGAGGTATGAACGCCACGGGCAAGTAGGTTTCTGGTGCAGATGGGTTATAGCCAAGGGAAGATTATCATGCGTTTATCGATTGGTTTACTCACATTTCTGGTGGTCGGGATGTTTGTACTGCAGCCTATGGGTACAGCCCATGCTGAGGAAGACGCGCCGCAAGAAAAACTCATTGAACTACAGGAAGTCATCATTACGGGCTCGAGAACAGCAATAGCAAGGGCAGGTCTTTCGCATCTCGTAGTCAGTGACCAATTTTGCCGCGAGGGTGGCTCGGTCTCTCTAAGCGAAATGACGGCGTTTGAAGGACATATCACCAAGACAATGGCAGAAGAGGATCTGCGTAAGTTACGTGAGGATATGTGCAAATGGGAACGGGCGGAAAAAGCAGAAAAAGAAAGGCTGAAAAGAATTAGCGAAGCGCTGGCAAAAATTAACATCGTGGTTGTTCCAAAAGCACCGCCTGGTCAGCCGCCTTTTGGTGAAATTCCTGAGAATTTGGGAGGCAGTGGTACGAATTTTGATGAAGCGCGAGCAACGGAAAGCTTGCGAGGGGATCTTGAGTACTTGAGTGATACGAGTTGGGGAGACCGAACTGCCGGAGCGCCGCTGAATTATTACGTCCAGGATGACTGGAGGCATAGAAACTGGTCTCATAATATCGGACTGCGGGATGAAGATTCCGAACCTCCAATTTTGGAGCCAGAAAACGAGGTTCTAGGGGGCAATACCGCACGGGTGCCAAACACTGACCAATCCGTTGATGGTGGACCCAAAGTTAGTCTTGGTCTCGGCGTTAACCGCATATTCGGTCCTGACCTCACGCTTGGCTCTCACCGTGACAGCTTTGATAACGACAACACTGTCCCTGAAGTTTCATTGAGTTTTACACCGGGCGTAAGCTTCAACAATCTCTTCCCGGTAGTCGACATCTATGGCGGAAAACTATCCGGCCTGGATGAGAGCATCGGCGATACAAACCGCAATGGCTTTATCACCATCATCGATGGCAGCAACCCCGGCCTGACCCCGGTGACGAATTCTAGAAATACTGAGCTTGAGCTGGATTATTTCGAAATCGGCGGTAAGGCCGGTTTGGAAGGAAGGTTTAACGGGTTTGATGTTTATACTGGCTTGATCGTCGAGCGCAGTAATTTTGATTACAGGCTCACTGAAGAGGTCTCGGGCAATAATGGTGTGAACTTTTTCACGCATAATCTTGATCTGAACTTACGCTCCACATTTGTCGGGCCAGAAATTAGGATCGGTAAAAGGATACCGCTCAAGTTTGATGGCTTCCACAATCATCCTTGCAATACCCTCCTGTCATTGGATGTCTGGGCAGCGCCGGGTTATAACCATACAAGCCTTACCGCCAATCAATCCGGAACGGCTTTGGGCAATGCCACACAAGACGACACAGAAAATAAACTCGCATTCCGCTCCGGCGTGAATCTCGGTGCGGGCATGCCGGTCGGCATTGGGTTCGTTCAATTGAATATATTTGGCGGTTTGGATACCGGCGCGCCTGATGTCAGCTACCCAACGATTGGCGGAACACGCATCGAGGCAGATTCAAGCACGGCTTATAGTTTCGGCGGGTCACTGCGGCTGAAAATTCCCTTTGGGGGGTGAGGGCCAAGTTTTGATGAATAGGGCATTCACACCGCCCTCTGGTTACAAGGGGCACTCCTGCACGCAGGATGGTTTCATTTGCCTTTCCTGCTAGGTCGAGAGCGGCGCAGGCGGGTCAGCAAAACCGGGAAGAAGTTCGGCTTTCCTGTTTTCTGGGCCGAAATGGCGTCCCACTGCGCCACAGTGTTGAATAAGGTCTTCGAACTTTCTTCGTTTCGGCGTGCCACTTTCCATAAATTCAGACGCCTGCTCTCATCCTAGATCAGGCCAACTTCCTGCCTGTTTGAAACCAGCGTAGAGCGGCATGGCTTCTTGCGAGCTTGGAGAACAAGCTTATCGGCTAAGTGGTCGTTAATAGCTTGGCGTGATGTGGAGTTACCAGTCTACCTGTAATCGGCAGCTGGTAGTCTTGGACGGTTGGTTTCTGCCGGTTTTTACCATGTTCTTTCGGGAATCCTGAAGTCTTCTGATCATTGTGACGGTCGTCCACCCAATTGGGTGATTACGGATCGTTTCGACCCCATTACTAAATTTTGAAGGAGACAAAAGTATAGGGGTTGGGATTCATGGTTTCTTCTTTTCAGCATCTGCAATCTGTACTGCTGCGCGGCGGGCGCATGACCAAAGTGGCAGGCAGGGCAGCGAGCTACGCCCCTCAACTTGGATTGGCCCAACTTGGTGCAGCATTGTTTGCGTCCGTTCCCCTGCTCATGACTGGCCCAACGACGGCGAATGCCGCCTGCGTTGACATGGGGGGCGGCACTATTGAATGCAGCGGCACGATCACGACCCCCCAGTCTCTGGGGCCTCCACCTGCGGGCACTGCGCTGACTGTCAGCACCACAGCAGGTACCTCAATTAACGCGGCGGGCACTGCGCTGAACCTAACGAATGCTGGTGGCGATCTGGGTATCACCTTCACCGACACCCATATGTCTTCCATCACTGGTAGCGCGTACGGGGTTTACGCCCTTAACAATGGCAGTGGCGCCATTTCGATCACGACTTCGGGCACCGTCACGGGTACCACACAAATTGGCGTTTACGCATTTAACAAAAGTACCGGCACAAACGTGACGATTGAGACGGCGGCAGTGACCGGTGGTGATGATGGAATTCAAGCAAATAATAGGGGCAGCGGTGCGCTGTCGGTTACCGCGACAGGACAGGTTATCGGCGGCAGCCACGGGATCTCCGCCTACAATGGCCCTACTACGTCCGGCGGTCTCACGATCCAGGCAGCTGCGGTAACCGGTGCGGCCAATGGTATTAGCGCAACCAATGCTGGCAGTGGCGCTCTGTCGATCACGGCGACCGGAGATGTGGTGGGGACTGGATCGCGCGGGATACTCGTGACCAATTCAGGCACCGACCTGACAATCCGGGCAGCGGCGGTGACCGGCAGTACCCGTGGAATTTTAGCAACTAACAGGGGTAGCGGCGCTCTGTCGATCACGACCACCGGGGATGTGAGTGGACAAAACGATGAGGGAATTAACGCGAGTAATACAGCTGCTGGCACGGCTCTGACGATTGCTGCGGCGGCGGTGACCGGCGCTCAAGACGGGATCCGGGCACGTAATAGTGGCAGCGGGGCCCTGTCGGTGACGGCCACGGGCACCGTCACCGGTGGTCCCAGCTTTATGGGTGGCCCCGGCTATGACGGGATTTACGCGTCCAATTCAAATGCTGGCACAGCCCTGACGGTTGAGACGGCGATGGTGACCGGTGGGAAACGTGGGATTTACGCAATTAATGCAGGTACGGGCGCTTTGTTGATCACGTCGACTGGTACCGCTACGGGAACTTCAGATGACGGAATCTCGGCGAATAATTCGTCCAATGCGGGCACTGATGTGACGATTCAGACGGCGGCGGTGGCCGGAGGAAGACGAGGGATTTTCGCGGTTAATCAAGGCAGCGGCGCCATGTCGATCACAGCCACAGGTTCGGTCACGGGCGCCACAGATGACGGGATTTCTGCGCGTAACAATGGCAACGGTGCCCTAACGATCGAGGCGGCGGCCGTGACTGGCAGTGTGAATGGGATTTTCGCGGATAACGGAGTCACCGGCGCGGTGTCTATCACAGTGAGTGGCGCCGTGACGGGCGGCACGGGGGTGGGTATCTCCACCTATGCTGATCGTAATAAGGCGGTAACGATCACCTTGAACGCAGGAAGCACGGTCAGTGCCACAAGCGGGAACGCGATCCTTGATAGAAACGGCATGGGTGGTGGGGCCGATGCCACGGTAACGGTGAATGCAGGCTCTGCGATTGTCGGGTCCATTGACCTCGGCGACGGGAGCGACACGATTGTGTTGGCGGGCGGCGACGTAACGGGTGTCACCAGCTTTGACGGCGGTGATGACAGTTCGGCCGGCGATAGCTTCATCGACACAGTGCGGGTGACCGGCACAACCTCTCTTGCCGGTGCCAATGTCACAAACTTTGAGAAGCTGGAAGTTGCAAGCGGCGGAAGCCTATCTCTTACCGACAACATGCTCGCAGTCGGTGATGGCACGGCTGGCACGGGTGTTTTCATCCAGTCCGGCGGTACTTTGCTTGGCAGGATGGGAACCACAACCTTGTCAGCGCCTGTGACCATTGGAGGGACGCTCTCTGTGCCTGCAGGCTCAACTGTGAGTATTTCGGGAGATACGACATTTGAGGCGAGCAGTCGTTTCCAGGTGGGCATCGCGTCTGATGTGTCTGCAGGTCTGCTAAAGGGGGATGGCAGTGCGATCGTGTTTAATGCGGGGTCTGAAGTTTTTGCGGATGTCACGCAGGGGGCTGAACTCGGTGAGGGAGGTACCCGCGTTGCGACCGCAACAAACGGGATCACGGATAATGGTCTTACCGTTGACGATAACAGTGTCATCTATGAGTTCACTCATGAAGTGCGGAACGCAGGAGCAGATCTCTTCCTCATTGCGAAGCGAGCGCTGACCGCATTTGATGCCACGACGAATGGCAGCGGGGGCACGAATGCGGAGAGTATTGCGTCTGCGATTGATCTGTTCCTAGACACAGCGCCGACGGACAATGTGATCGCAACCTATCTGGCCCAGTTCCCGGTTGGCGAACAGGAAGCGCAACTTCTCCAGCTGGTGAAGGATAGTCTGCCATCTGAGTCTAGCGGAGATGGGAGCGCGACGATTGCTTCGGCCGATCTGGTCCTTGACCTCATCACAGATCGACTGAGTGGCGGTGGCTCTGGTGTCGCTGAGGGCGGTGCGCGCCAAATGGGTGTTGCTGCCGGGGAGAAGTTCCTTGGGGGTCCGGGAAATTGGACAATCTGGGGCCGAGCTGGGGCGAGCTTTGCGGAATTTGAACCTTCCGGCGTCAATGGTTTTGAAGCGGATACCTATGGGGTCTCACTCGGAATGGATGGCGACATCGCCCAGGACCTGCGCATGGGTGTTGCAGTTTTCTACTCCGATACTGAGGTCGACGAAATTGGTGTCGCCGCTAACAGCAATCAGGACATTGAAGGTTATGGGGTGCTGTTCTATGGCGGTTTTCACCCGGATGATTTTTACGTCAACGCCACTGCTGGTATTGGGTTGAACGAATATGACAGTCAGCGACGGGCTGCTGGGGGTGTGAACACAGCCAACTATGATGGGACTCAGTTCATGGGCCGGGTCGAACTGGGCAAGGTCTTCAGCTTTGGGGATTTGGACCTCACGCCTCATGTTGGACTTAGGTATAACAAGATCTCGATTGATGGCTACACAGAAACGGGGCCGCTGCCGACAACGATTGGCAGTCAGAGCATCACGTCGCTCCGTGGTGTCTTCGGCGTTGGCTGGCAATACACCCATGAACTGAACGATGGCTCGAAGCTGATCCCTGAAGGGTATGTGCGTGGCCTGCAAGAGCTTGCCGATCCTAATGAAGCGATCACCGGGAATATTGTGGGCGGTGGGACATTTGTCAGCCAGACCACGGAGAGAGACAAGTTTTCCTACGCCGCTGGTGCTGGGCTAAGCTACGACATGGATGATCAGGTATCGCTGAGTTTCATGTATGACGGAGAGTTCCAGAGCGACTATCAGGAACACTCCCTAACCGCAGCGATCAGGTATCAGTTCTAAGGTCATCTACCCAGCTTTGTGCTCCAGGCGCGTGCGTTTTCCAGCCTTACGCGCCCGTTTGAGCTTTGGAGCGGTTGCGGTACTATCCATCGTCTGTCGGGGGTTAGGGGGTATAGAAGATGTCGTCTGAAGTGAAGCAAAGTGACTCAGAAGACACGCTGATCTCCACTTGGTATGAAGACAGTCTCAGTCTGGTTAATCCCTCTGCAGATGTCGCGAAGAAATGGAAGGTGCCTTTTCCATCCGACATTGATGTGAAGTTGGAAATTCTCTATGTGGCGCCAAGCGGGACTGAGCTTCTAGCTCATGGGAACCCTGTCAATTGTCGCTCCTACCTCGCCCAGGTGGACTTACAGAGCCACTTTGACGACGAATTTGCCGTGATACGTCATGAAGATGGCATTCTTCTTTTTTCCACATCTCATCAGACCTATCGGCTGGTTTTCGTGAGCCGGGCTAGTCTAACGGCCATCCTTGACGACGCTTTTGCGCAGAGCAATTTTTCAGACGCGGAAGTGCAATTGCTCATTCAATTGCTGTGTGGTCATAGCGTCCGCGGTGCGGCAGATGACGATGGCATTGCTTATGAAACCAAGCGCTCTCAATTTAAATCTCTCTGCACCCGGGCGGGATTTAGCAATCAGAATGAAGCTATTCGTAAGACATTGTTGGCCCTTACCTCCCACTCTCTGGATGCATTGGGTGTATTCCTTGGCAATGCTGTTGACCATTCAGATGAGACGCTGAAATTTCTAAAGACCTATTATCAGGAGCGCTTCAGGTTTCTGAAGGTAACGGGACGGTCAAACAGAGTTATCAGAGTAATTGAGACAGGGCCGGTCTCGGGCGTGCCCGTCATCTGGATGCATAGTCAGACGCTGCCACCACCCGGTCAGTTTGATGACGATTGGTGCGAAAAGCAGAACATTCGCCTCATCATTCCGCTGCGGGAAGGGTTTTTGTCGTCGCTTCGGTCTGGGCCGGCGCCAGCCGACCAATTGTTGCGGACTGCAGAAGATACTGCCGATGTCATTCACATGTTTGCTGGCGGGCGCGCAAAAATTGTTGCGCAGTCAACCGGCGCTGCCTACGCGTTGCAGCTTGCGCATGATCATCCTGAAGTAGTCAGCGAGCTCGTTTTGGGCGCCACCGCATTTGTTGGTGACTATCAGAATTGGCGCATTCAAAAATTCGTTGATGGATTTAGAAATCTGTTAGGGCGCAATCCCTTTATCCTGGCGAAATCCTATGATCGGTACATGAAGCGCATCAGTACACGCGACGGGCTGTGGGCGGTTCTGTCCTCCACCTACGAAACATCGCCGCGCGATATGTCCATCTTTGAAGATATTCTGTCAAATCCACTTGGGCATACGATGATGTATGATTCATACCGTCTGTCCCGCCATTCGATGGTCAGCGATGTCGGATTAAGGGCATTGAATGTTTGGCACAAAGCTAAGAGTCTCGCCAACATCCCTATACTCTTCGTTCATGGAGCGTCTGATCCCATTAACTCGATCTCCGACGCGCGTTATGTTCAGCAGAGCATTCCCGGTGCCCAGTTTTTGGAGCTGGAAGGTGAAGGCCAGTCACTGTTCCTGAACCGGCTACGAGACGTTGTAACAACGTCCGTAGCATAGAGGCGTTTAAGGGGCGGGCGTGGCAGCAGACGCCATAGGAACCCCGGTTCCCCCGTTTTCTGGTTCGAAAACGACCTCCCACTGCGCCAAGGTGTTGAACAAGGTGTTGAACAAGGTGTTCGAGCTTTCTCCGTATCGCCCTGCTACTTTCCTCAAATCAAACTCACCAGCATCAGCGCGACAGATCCAAAGGTACCGAGTGCCGGAATGGCGATGATCTGGATGGAAGGCACGTTTGTAAGCCGCCAACCCGCTTCCCGCAATGTGATGGCGATGAGTGCGCCGTTCACCAACGTAAACACGACAAATGTGATCTGAGAGGTCGTTTCCGCCAGCCGTGCCAAGGGAAAGGCAAGGGCCAGCACCAGTGTCACGGCGGCGACAATCACCGTTGCGGTGACAGGCGTGTGCGTGCGCGGATGCACGTAAGACAGGAACTGCGGCATCTCCGCTTGCCGCGACAACCCATAGAGCACCCGCGACGCCATGATGATCTGGATGAGAATGCCATTAAGCGCCGCCAGCACCCCAATGCCTGATAATAAGTCGGGCGAGATAAGTCCGGTCCTCTCCGCAATGAGAGAGATGGGCGCACCGGCTTTCCCGAGTTCGTCTGGGCCCACCAGCGAGATGGAAATCGTACTCACCAGAAAATAGAGCACCACGGTGACCAGCAGTGTGATCGCAATCGCAGGCGGAAAAATCTTTTCCGGCTCTTTCACTTCCTCGGCCACATTCACCATGTCCTCAAAGCCGATAAAAGCATAGAAGGCGAGCACGGCAGAGGCGCCGATAAGTCCAACGGCATGAAATTCAAACGTGGCGAAGGGCGCTTTCATGCCTGCCCAGATGGCAGGAGTGTCGGAAATAAATCCGCCGCCGATGATGAGCAGAAGCCCGCCGACTTCAATGAGTGTGAGAACAGCTGCCGCAATAGCAGAGGCCTGGATGCCCAGAATGGCAAGCCCCGTGAAGACTACGATGATGAGCGTGACAAGGAGCGGTGACGGGATGGAGATGAACTCCTGCACATAGCCAATGCTCCCCACAGAGATTGTTGCCGACGACACAATGCCTGCGGACGCCACCAGCAGGCCGATGACGATGGCCAGCCATTTCTGACGGAAGCCCTCTTCTACGTAACGGGCCTCGCCGGCACTCACGGGGAAGCGAACGACCAGCTTGGCAAAGGAGTAGGTCGTTGGCGCGATGAGAAGCGCGGCGAGCAAAAAAGCATAAGGCGAAAAGACGCCTGCGGTATGACCAATCTCCCCGATCAGGACATAGATGCCTGCGCCGACAGTGACGCCGAGCCCATAGAGAACCAGCAACGGCAGATTAAGGCGCCGCGCGAGCTGCGGGCGTCCATGCCCAGCACTTGATTGTTCAGTCACCCCGAACCCCCTGAAACAAGACCACCCCGTTCCAGGGTCAGTGTGGGAGCCGCAGCCGGTCCTGTCAAAAGACCCGTCGTCGCAGCGATGCCAGGGGCGGTGCAAACGAGGGGAAAATTTACGTCGAACCTGAGGAATTCCGCAGTCACTATGCTATAAAAAGTCTCCAAAACAGACGCCGCCAAAGGTGCTTTCATGACTAGATTTTTCCGCGACCCTCTCTTTCATTTTGTCATCGTAGGCCTTGCGCTTTTCTTCCTGTTTTCCGCTTTGGGCCAGGCTGAAAGCGACGCAGACAGCAGCGAGATACGGGTCGACCGTGAAACCATTCTGACCTTTATCCAGTACCGCACGCGCAGTTTCGATCGCGAGATGGCGGAGCGTCGGCTTGAAGCGCTGAGCGAGGACGACGTTAGCCGTCTGGTGGATGAATATTTGCGCGAAGAAGTGCTGTACCGGGAAGGCATCGGGCTCGGGCTTGATGCGGATGATTATGTGATCCGACGTCGTCTAATCCAGAAGGTGGAGTTCCTGGCCGAAGGGTTTGCAAGCGCAGCTGTCGACCTGACCGACGAAGACCTGCAGGCGCATTTTGAAGCCAATAAACAGGACTATTTCGTTGCACCCTCCATCACCTTTACCCACGTCTATTTTGACAAGGCCAAACACGGTGAAGCGGCTCTGGCACTGGCAGCAGACGCGCTCACCCGATTGAATGCTGAGCAGGTGCCATTCTCCGGCGCGCCGGGTCAGGGAGACCGGTTTCCCTTCCATATAAATTATGTGGAACGGACCTACGATTTTATCGCCAGCCACTTCGGGCCAGAGATGACAGCGGAGCTGTTTGCCCTCACGGCAGAAGACGGAATGTGGCAGGGCGTGCTCAAGTCTCCCTATGGCGCCCACCTCGTCATGGTGACGTCGGTGTCCCAGGGACAGGATGCGAACTTTGAAGACGTAAAAACGCGCGTGACGGAAGACGCGCGGCGGGTGAGGCTGGAGGCCGATAAAGAGGCGGCGATTGCAAATATTGCCGCTGAATATGACATTGAGATCGACCTTGGTGTGGGTGCACCCGAATGAGCCGCTTTCTCTATCTTTTCGTAGGCCTCCTTGTTTTCCTGAGCACGCCGGTATCTGCTCATGAAGGCAGACCGCTCTTTATTGAAATTGAAGAGAAGGAGACAGGTGCTGTCTTTCTGAAGTGGCGTGTGCCGTCCACCATCGATCGGAACAACGCACCTCTGATTGCGTTGCCGGAGGCTTGCCAGCGCGTTCAGTCACCGGAGACGGCGGCGAGTCCTGCTCTTAACATTGGGCAAGGCCTTTATGATTGCCGGGCGCTTCAAGGAGCCTTGTCAGTATCCATCAGCTATCCACGCGGAAACCCGGCAGTTTCCTCTTTGGTGCGGGTCATCCGTCCTTCTGGAGAAGTCCAGGTCATCCGGAACGGGCCCGACGCCATTTTGGTCGACATACCAGATGCAGAAAATGCCGGCAGCGTCGCGACCGAATATTTGAAGCTCGGCATTGAACATATTCTGACCGGCTATGACCATCTGCTCTTTGTGGCGTGTCTCTTGATGTTAGCGGGGACTGCGCGGCGGGTACTGCTCATTGTCACCGGCTTCACGCTTGCCCACTCGGTAACCCTGGCGCTTTCAGCGCTTGATATTGTAAGCGTGCCCGTCGCACCGCTCGAGGCGGTGATCGCTCTCTCAATTGTCTTTGTTGCGGCAGAGCTTGCGCGCCCGGCGCGCGGTACGCTGACATGGCGCTATCCCATTCTGATATCCAGTGGCTTTGGGCTTCTGCACGGCTTTGGTTTTGCCGCGGTGCTGGGAGAGATTGGTCTGCCACAAACGGAAGTGCCCCTTGCTTTGCTCTTCTTTAATCTGGGCGTAGAGGTAGGGCAGATCGCCTTCATTCTCTTTCTGGTTGCGATCACTTTTGTCGGCTTGCGTGCAGTTGCTTTTGTCAAAGAAGATGCACGTACTTGGGGGCTAAGCGACGTAACGATGCCTGCCGCTTATCTGGTGGGAAGTCTTGCGGCCCTCTGGAGCATCGAGCGGTTCATCGCGGTCGTGGCCTAGCCCGTCTGCTAAGCAAAAGGGCAGCTGAAGAGCTGCCCTTGGTCGCTGGAAACACATCAGCGAAACGTCATGGCTTGTACCAGATGGCTGATGAATAAGCCCGTTCCTGAATAGTCGCCGGATGGTTTGTCTCTTCCACATCAATGCCAAGCGCAAGCGCGTCAAACAATGAGTGACGCGGCGTCGGGATCTCGAGCACGCGTACGTAGTAGAACGCGTTCTGCGAAGCATCGAAGTCCGGGTCTTCCCAGACCGCTGAGAGCTCAGCTGCACCAATCGAGTTTTCGTAGCGCCCTGTTGTGATGTCGACGGTGTTACCAACCGCTGGCACTTTACCGTTTGCATCCGCGACACGTCCGTCTGACCAGACAACGTCATAGACGCGCTCCTGGGTTTCGCCGTCAGCACCAAGCCACCCTTTGACGATCTGCACTCGGTCCAGATTGCCGGATTTCGGATCTTTTGTGGCGCGAACAAGGAACCGTGGAGCCTGGCCAGTCGGCGCACCGGTCAGGTCACCGCCCATGGGCACGCCACCGGCATAGCCGATGTCGGCAAGGTCCCCGGCCTCTGCTGCTGCTCCGTCATAGTCCCAGCCGCCAAAGAAGCGCACGGCGATCCGTGGACCGGTGGTGCCATAAACTTCGCGCCGCTTAAAGGCTGCGAAGATGGATTCTCTTGTATTCTCTTCAGCCCACACTGCCGCAAGACCTGAGGCGGACATGGACCAGCCATTGGGTCCCAGGCTCCCGCCGGAGCCTGTGCGCCAGCCGCCCGTTTTCCCGAACGGTGTCGTGTCGCGTGGGAATTTGCCCCAGAAATTTGGCTCTTCCGCTGACGCGAGGCCAGTATGACTGTCGGTCGACCCGATGACGCCAAAGGCGAACGGGTTAGCGCCGATTTTGTTTTCAATCGCCAGCCCGCTCAACAAGGCAGAGCGCACATAGTCACCGGCGACGGGTGCATATTCAGGTGCGTTCTGCTGGATGTAGTGAGTATAGGTTTCAAAGTCCGCGAATTCATCATCGGGTGAAAGCGAAGGGTGCGTCTCACTGTCGCCTTTGAATTGTGTGATCTCCGCAACGGGCTCCCATTCCATGCGTGTTGCCGCCATCTCCGCAGTGATCGGCTCGCCTCTCAAATTTGTTTCTGAGAACATGTAGCCTTTAGAGATGTTGGAGTTGTGAGGGATTGCCACAAACTCCGCACCGGTCCGCTCTGATGTTTCGTCAAGCCAGTTCCACAAATCTTCCGGATAATTGCTGTCAGACGTGGAGAATGGCTGAAACTGACCCGCAACATCCGCCCCGTTCGGGGTGAAAACAACCCGGTGCATGTTTGCGCCCGCTGGAATGGAACTCCATTCCCACCCAATGAAGGACGTGAATTTCCCAGGCTCGTAATGGCTGTCGGTAACGGCAATCGTTTCTTGCCAGCTGGTGCGCGCCATGGCGCGCCAGCCAGGGATGCCCGCTCCCAGCGGGGCGGCAGCGGCTTCTTCAACCGACATTGGCTGAGGCAGGAACGATGCAAAGGCTGCCATGCCTTCATCATCGGCAACGACGCCGCGCAGCCAGCGTTGCGCATACCAGGCGCGAGCCTGGTCAACCAGGCCCATACCTTCCGTTGGTATGCCTTTATCAACGATATGGCGTATCCCACCCAGCATCACTGCATGGTCGGCGATGACAAGAAAGTCGAGCGGCGTGTCAATCTGCACGCGGCCCTGGTGTCCAGGGTTCACAACCGGGAGCCCCTTGGCATAGCGGTAGGCGGTATCTGGATCTGCAGTTTGGTTGCGGTTGAGATAGGCGTCGAACGAATAGGATGTGTGAAGATGGGTATCGCCCCAGAGCAATTCTGTATCGGCGGCGTGTACAGCTTGACCTGAAAGGGCCAATACGAGCACTGTCGCAGTACCTAACAGGTGTGTTTTAAAGTCTCTCATGCCCATTGGATGTCCCCTCCCGTTCGCCGCGCTGATCGCGCAGAACCTTAGCTTTAGGTTTTAAGGGAATGAGCACAAGCCATCAGCGGCTGATTTGTTGAATTCCGACCTGCGGAATAAAGTCAAGCGCCACGAATAATGGCCAACACACCCGCCAATTGCGCTTCGGTGATGTCCGCGACGTCCAGTTGCTGAACATCTTTCATTCGGGTCCAGGACTCGTAGGACGTTACCTGGTCTGCTGCATGTTGAAGCGCGGGAGATAGCTCCTTCAATTCTGGCAGATTGTCGAAGAGAAAGGTGCGTTGAAGTTCGGCAAATGCATCATAGGAACGCGCGAGATAGGGCGACTTCCACTTTCGTGCAATGGTGCAGGTCATAAAGGGATGAACTGCCGTGAAAATATTCGCGCGTCGCTCAATCAGCGTTCTGGCGCGTTCTTCCAGCGGTCCGGTGAGTGTTTCCAGGTTAAACTGAGGAAACACCCGAACTTTTATCACCTGATCGACTTCCTGGTAGAGCGTCTCCATATCCTCAAAATGGCGGAACACGGTACGAAGGCCGACATTTGCCCGCTCGGCCACATCCTCACTTGTGGGTGCAGGATTTCCTTCGCCAACAAGATCTACCATTGCCTGGACGATTGCCGCACGTGTGCGTGTGCTGCGGTTCAGCCGACCATCAACTTGCTGTGTTGTCTTCTCTTCTGTGATGGACACCTGAGGTTCTCCTGTCTTCAATTTACTAGACGAGAATAACTAATGGCACCTATAGTGTCAAAATTAGATATTCTCACAATGCTTTTGATAGCAGAAGGAGCGGGAAAATGGATGTCGTAAATGCCATGCGCCCAAATGAAGCGCAGATCAAAGAATGGACCAGTGGTTCTGTCGACGGACCGATTGTCATGGTCAACCTGCTGAAGTTCTACGATAAGGCACAATATGCCGATGGCCGCGACCCGGACATTAGTGGCGCGGAAGCCTATCAACGGTACGGTGCTGAAGTGTCCAAGATCGTCGAAGGCTTAGGCGGGAAAATGATTTATGGCGGCGCAGTCACGCTGACCCTCATCGGCGAGGTTGCCGAAGACTGGGATGTGGTTGCCTGCGTTCAATATCCGTCGCGAAAAGCCATGCTTGAAATGACCATGTCTCCAGAATATCAGGCGATTGAAGTGCATCGGGACGCTGGTCTTGCGGGTCAGCTCAATATTGAAACTGTCTCCGGGTTTATGTGACCCACAACTTAATGTGGTGGGCTGACGCGACGTGTCACGCTAGTCTCGCCAAATCGACAACAGACTGTTTTAAGAACAGCGCATAGGGAGGCCTCACATGGCCCTGACATTCTACGATTACACACCAGCACCCAGTCCACGCCGTGCGCGTATCTTCATGGCCGAAAAAGGTGTCGCTGCTGAAACCATTCAGATTGATATGGCCAAAGCTGAGCAGCTGACAGATGAATTCAAAGCAATTAATCCAGCCTGCACCATTCCGGTTCTGAAGCTGGAAGATGGCACAACCCTAACTGAAAATGACGGCATCGCAGCCTATCTGGAAGCTGCTTACCCAGAGCCACCGCTTCTTGGGGTCACGCCGGAGGAGAAAGGTCTCGTCGCCAACTGGCAATCCCGCATGCTGATGGAAGGTCTGTCAGCTGTCGCTGAGACGCTGCGCAATTCGTCACCTGGCATGAAGGACCGCGCCACCACCGGTCCAAACAACTACGCACAGATCCCTGAGTTGGCTGAGCGAGGCCGCGCCCGGTTGACGGTCTTTATGGACACGCTCAACACGCGTCTCAAAGACCGCGAGTTCGTCGCCATTGATACCTATAGCTATGCGGATATCACAGCGCAGGTGGTGGTCGACTTCGCGAAATGGGTGAAGGTCACGCCAACCGACGATCATACAGACCTTGCACGTTGGCATGCTGCGGTATCAGCGCGTCCGAGCGCGTCTGCATAAGCGTTAAGGAGTCATGCTGTAGGCGGTTCTTCCGGGCGTTTGCCCTCCAGAAACCAATCGAGGATGCGGGCATTCTCCTCACGCGGGTAAGTGTGACTGAGGTCACCAATCTCTCGATAGACAATGTCCGCACCGCCGCCTCCGAGGGCGCGATAGGCGGTCCGCGCAATGTCGATTGGGAACATCCAGTCTTTTGCTCCATGGGTGAGATAGACCGGCAGGCCCTTGAGCCGCTCACCATCGACAACTTCCAGCAGGAACGGATGAAAGCTCGCTGAGATGGGAGCCAAGTGCGTAAACTTGGAGTCGGTCTGCAGGCCTTGAACATAGGTGAACGTTCCGCCGTCACTCATGCCGGTGAGCAGAAGCTTATTCGTATCGATTGACCAGTTCCCTGTGACGTGGGCGAGCATGCGTTCCAGATTGGGGCTGTCCACGTCTTCACCCATGAGCGACCACGTCGCATCCGAAGAGCTTGGGCTTAAGAGGATGACACCCCGGCTGCGCGCGGTCCGGATCCAGGACCAGAGAAAATCGCGTCCATGCCCGCTGCCCCCATGCATGGCGACCATAAGGGGGTAGGGCTTCGAGCGATCATAGTTTTCCGGCACATAGAGCGAGAAACCACCGCGTTCCTTCTTCTCATTGCCAAAATGATGAACGCCAACGCTCACCCCATCGGTGCGCTCTGCAGCAAGATCTTGCAACAGGTCGCCATCGCCTCGTTGCTCATCTTCCAGGAAAAAACGGCTGACCGGTGGCAGCACAGCAGCCACAGGATAGAGCGCCTCTAGAGCGCGAGAGGAATGTCGCAAGGCACGGTAGGCGGCCATAATCCCATTCGCTGGATCGTCGAGCGCTGCGCGCAACTCTTCATAAGCGCGCAGCACAGAGTTAGATGATGTGACGATACGGTCACGAAAGGGATGAAAGTCTTCAGGCCAGTCTGCCGCCTCAAAAGCAACAAGGGCGTCTTCAACACCCTTGTCGAGTGCCCCGACATGTTTGACAACTTCTTCGAGACGCGGCGGGTGCAGATGTCGGCCGATAAACAGAAGCCCTTCCAGTGAATGAAGGAGCGGCGGAACCAGTTCAGTAATCGCATCAGACAATTGATCTGTATTATCGTTCATAAGAAAGAGCTCAATAGGAGTGTGGATGCGCGCAGTGTGTCACCCTCTGCCCGCGCCGTCCATGAACGGTCACCCTTCAGAATTGATCAGCTGACTTAGGTGTCTCTCGGTTAGCCGTCGATCCGCAGATACTTGAGCATGGTCCAGCGCGCGAAGATGCCAAAAGTACCTGATGTCGCAACGGCAACCATCAATCCTTCGCCAGAAAAGGAGGAGAAGTCCCCTAGCCACCAGCCGCGTAAGAGGCCATAGGCAGGATAGAGACACAGAAGGATGTATGCGGAGAGGCCAACCGAGATGCGAGCGATAAGCGCGTCGCTGTAGGCGAAGGGGCGCGCAGTTTTAGCGTCTGGCAGAGGCGGGCGGGTCATGAGCGCATCTCTCCTCAGAATGGCTTCACGATGGCGAGGTAAAAGGTGAAGGTGATCGACACAATAACGATGGGCGTGGTGATAATGAGAAACCACCAATGTGTGTGGATCGCTCGTTCGTAGGCGATGCTATCTCCGGCCGCGCGCAGGCGCTCTTTATTGCCGCCAAAATGCGCGAGATGAAAGTCGGCAATTTCAATGGGAAGGAACACAAGAACAATCAGGACAAGCTTCATGGCAAACCATCCGCTGTCCGGAGTCCAGCCTCCCGCAATCATGAGAAGCGGTCCGGTGATCAACAACATGGGGAACGCGATATGCTCAAGTTTTGCGCCATCGTCGAAACGCTCCATCGCCCAGTTGCGTAGACGAATGCGTTCAGGGTCATGGGGTGCTCTTTGCCAGTCGCGGAACAAGGGAACCAGATAGGTGCCATAGGCGACAGAAGTACTCCAGGCCCACATGGCGGCAAACACCACGTGCACAAACTTGAGTGTCACATAATGGTCGCTCAGAAAATCGTTGGCTGTAGCGAGTGCTGTGTCCATGGTCGATCACTCCCCCTTAGTGATCATGGCTGCATTGCTATGTAGCGGCGTCCTCTATTTCAGTGGCCACGTTTGGTACGTCGCCCCATTCTTTCGTAAGACCCTCTAGCAAGGCATCGATGGTTTGTTCTCCAAGGCGGTCGACCAGTGCCGCTTCCAGGTTCGACATAATATTTGCCGCGGCTATGTGCACAGGCCGACCTTCTCGCGAAAATCGGATCAGTTTGCATCGTTTGTCTGCCGGGTCAGGTGTGAGCTCAATCAACCCTTTCTCTTCCAGCTCCCGAACGGCGGAGTTGATCGACTGACGGGTGACGCCCAACGTCCGTGCAAGATCACTCGGGCGTTGGATGCCCGAGGCGACATACACCAGCACCATCGATTCCAAACGGCGGACGCTCGGAAGCCCGTGGGCTTGCAGGTTTTGCTGCAGGCCGCGGTCGAGCCACATAAAGCCTTCAAGCAGGCTCGTCATCAGGCCTCGTCCAACGGGAATATTCTTTTTGGGCCGCTGCGTCATATCTCTCCCCGCGTGGGTAGCTTGAATATATTGTAAGTTTATCTTACAAATAGCAAAGACAATTGTGAGGGAGCGAGCCATGCCCAGACTGGCGCAAGTGGCAAAAGCCGATGCGGATCCGTTTATCGATCAGATCTACCAACTCTTGTTTCAGGATCGCGATCCGGTCGAACACCCAGGCACAGCAACCGGTACCCCCGGCAACTGGTGGACTGTCTTCGCACTTGTGCCTGATTGCTTCAAGCATGCGGTGGAAGGTTTTCAGTTTTACCGGGATCCTAATCGCAAGCTCAGTCCCAAACTGCGTGAATTAGGGCAAACCCGTGCAGGCTATGTGCGCGGGTCGCAGTTCGTTTTTTCGCAGCACTGCAAGTCCTGTCGTGACGTAGGATTCTCAGAAGAACAGATCGAAGCGCTGCCGCACTGGCATGTGGCGGATTGTTTCTCTGACGTTGAACGCGCGGTCCTCGCCTACACAGATGAGATGGTCATGGATAATGGCCGTGTGTCAGACGGTACATTTGCTGCGTTGAAGAAGCATCTGAGTGATGTGGAAATCCTGGAGCTCACCTACATCACTGCCATGTATGAGATGCACGCGATTATGAGCCGTGCGCTCAGGCTCGAATATGACGATGTAGATGAACGCGTTGTCGAAGTGCCCATGCCCCCCGGTAATGATCGTGAAGGCGATGGGTCTTCCGATGTGATGAGCATGGTCGACACAGACAAATAGACGGAGGAAAGAGCATATGGGATATCACCATCTGGCGCTCGCCGCGAAAGACATGAAAGCCATTCATGAATTCTATGAGGGAGTGATGGGTTTTGATCTGGTGAAGGTTGAAGTGGCGCCCGTCCCCGAAGGTGGGTGGGCAAAACACTTCTTCTACCGTATGGAAGATGACAGCAAATTCATTGCGTTCTGGGAAATGCATGAGGTCCCCGGGACGGAAGGGTTTGAAACCAACCTTTCCAAAGCAGCTGGTGTGCCAGATCAGATAAATCACATCTCCTTTGACGTGCCTGATATGGATGCGTTCAACATACGCATGCAGCAATGGTTGGATGCCGGATATGATGTCTTGGAGCTGGACCATGAATGGTGCCGGTCGATCTATACAAAAGACCCGAACGACAATTTCGTCGAATTCTGCCTGACGACTGGTGAATTTACGGCCGCAGACAGGGAACATGCGCTGGCTCAGCTGACGGCAACAGAGCCATCCTTCTCCAAACCACCCGTCAAAATGGAAATCCACAAGGCGACGGGATCGGCTGCTGCGGAATAAAGCCTAGTCTGCTTTCTTGATCTCTTCATGCGACGCCGTCACACTCTGAGATACTAGGTGCGGTCGATTAAATGAGGTCTTGGGGGAGAATTATGTCAGACGCACCCGTGCGCGAACCTTTTCGGCTGGCCATTCCAATTCTGTTGATCTTGGCAGTGCCGCTCGCCCACTTTACGGCGACCGGCGTGGCGTTGCTGGAAACAGGCTGGGTGCTTGTCGGCCTTGGCGGTGCCGCCTTTGCCGTCTTCATGATTTTTTCAGGCGTGAGTGTAAGCGCCGGTGGTGTGAGGGACCCGCTGGCGACGGCTGCCTGGCTTTTGCTGATTGCCTATCTGCTGCATCAGTTTGAAGAGCACGGGATCGACCTCTACGGCCGGTCCTACTACTTCATTGAGTATGGGAATGCACAACTCGCCGCGCGCTATGGGGAGGGGGGACCACGTCTCACCGACTTGGCGATCTACCGCATTAATACGCTCGCCGTGTGGGTGCCGTTTCTGCTTGCGATCTGGGCGGGACGCAGGCTGCCTTGGGTGGGGCTCGCTGCAGCGGGGACCATGTTCACCAATGGCCTCTTTCACATCCTGATAGCCTTCACAAATGGGGAGTATAATCCAGGTCTTGCAACCGCGTTGGTTTTGTTTCTCCCAATCTCGATTGCTTACTTCCGCAACGCCCGCAAAGAAGCAAATGTCGGACTGCTTGCGATCGCTGGTGGCATCGCTTTCGGTGTGGTCGGGCACATATTGCTCCCGACCATAATTGCAGCGGCCGGCGCCCCGAATTGGTCGCCACAGCTTCTTCTGACTTTTGGGCTTCTTGTCCTCGCGCCTTTGGTGGCAAACATCATATACCGTCTGTTTCGACGCACTTAACGTAAGGCACAAACATGCTGGCTGGCTTCATCCTCTTTCTCGCCCTCTTTCTCCTCGTGGGCTTCCTTTCCGGGCGGAGGAGTGACGGAACAACAGGCGACTACTATCTGGCCGGGCGGTCTGTGTCTCCGATGCTCGTGGGACTGTCCGCTGTAGCGACAAACAATAGCGGTTACATGTTCATTGGCATTATGGGCTTCACCTATGTGTCGGGCCTGAGTGTCATTTGGCTGGGGGTAGGCCTGATACTGGGGGACTATCTGACGTCCCTTTTTGTGCATCGCCGATTGCGGGAGGTTTCGCAGACACGTGATGCGCTTACATTCTCTGGTGCCCTGGCGACGTGGCAGGGCAAACAAATGCGGTGGCTGCGCCTTGTCGCGTCGTTGATGACTCTCATCTTCCTGGGCGCCTATGCAGCAGCACAATTGAGTGCAGGCGGTAAGGCGCTGGAAGTTCTGCTCGACTGGCCGGTGGAATGGGGTGCGGTGATCGCGGCACTCATGGTGGCAAGCTATTGCATGGTCGGCGGCTTCCGTGCCTCCATCTGGACAGATGCAGTGCAGTCAACGGTCATGTACGTGGCCATGGTATTGCTGATGGTGGTGGCGCTGGTCTCCTTCGGCGGTGTCGGCGCGTCCTACCAGGCACTCGCCGAAATCCCCGACTATCTCAATTGGTTTGCAGCAGGGGATCTTTTGGTGCCCGGCGCATTTGGGGCGCTTCTCTTTGTCGTTGGCTGGATGTTCGCCGGTGCTTGTGTGATCGGGCAGCCCCACATCATGATCCGGTTTATGGCGCTGGAAGATCAGGAGCGAATGGGCACAGCGCGCGCCTGGTATTATGGCTTCTATGCAAGCTTTTTTGCCATTGCTATCGTTGTTGGGTTGATGACGCGTCTGCATTTGGGCGACATCGGATCAATGGACCCGGAACTTGTTCTGCCAGTCATGGCGGTGGATTTGCTGCCAGCCTTCCTGGTCGGCCTTATTTTGGCAGGTATCTTTGCTGCGACCATGTCGACAGCAGACTCTTTGCTGTTGAGCTGTGCGGCAACCTTTACTCATGATCTGCTGCCATCCAACCTCGAGCGTCCGGCGCTCCTGCGCGGCGCAACGGTTGCGATGACAGCGTTTGCTCTCGCCATTGCCTTGTCTGGCAGTCAGAGTGTTTTCTCTCTCGTGATCTTGGCTTGGTCGGTTCTGGGGGCGAGTTTTGGACCGCTGCTCATTCTGTTGGCGTTGAAACGACCTGTTGCCGAGCTACAGGCCATTGCCATGATTATCGCAGGGTGCGCAGCAGTGCTCATTTGGCGCCATTATGGTTTGCAAGGGGCCGTCTTTGAAGGCTTGCCCGGCATGGCGGCGGCGTTTGCTGTCTATCTTGTGTCTGCTCCGCTTCTGGCGAAGAAAGAAGCAGCGTCTGCGGGTGCAGATTAGTCAGTCAACGAAAAGCAACGCGTCGATCAATTCGTTGGCTGAGGCAATGGACGCCTCCGATGAAGCGCTTTCTCCACTGAGGGCTTCATATTCCTGCGCAAGTGTTGCAAGCGTCCCAGCAATCCCAATGGCGCCGTAATAGAGTTGGGCCGGATTGCCTTGGCGGACGCGGCCCTCTGCCTGGCCCGTACGAATGCGTGCGCTGACGGTTTCAAAAATGTCTTTGAGATAGGTGTCGAGCAACCAGGTAAGCCGGTCGCTTTTCATCCGGCCTTCAATAGTCATGATCCTGTGGAGTTCTGGTGTTTCGGCACAAAAGGACACAAAGGCATGCATGTTTGTCCGCAAGAGCTCGATCGGATCGTCGCTGGTTGCAGCATGGCGCGCTGCATGATTGGCGAATGCGGCGAAGAGATCGTTCATCACAGCCTTCCAAAGACCGAGCTTGTTTTTGAAATGGTAGACGATCAGCGAGTGATTGATCCCGGCCTCAGTCGCAATGCTCCTGGTGGAGGTGCCTTCAAACCCGACTGATGAGAAGTGCTGACGGGCAATATCGAGAATGCCCCGTTTGGTGACTTCGGACCGTGTGGAAGGTGCGCGTTTCATGACATTCTCCGCAGAATTCCTCACCTTTCTGACATGTATTGACCAGATGGTCAAATACTCCTATATACTGACCACATGGTCAAATTAGCTCGGGAGTGATGTCACATGAAGGAAGTGCCGGTATTGATCGCAGGCGGTGGGCCGGTCGGAATGATGCTGGCCCGAGAGCTCAGCCATCGTGGTATTCGCTGCATGATTGTTGAGCGCAATCTCTCAACAACCCGGCACCCCAAGATGGACATCACTAATGGCCGGACGATGGAACATTTCCGACGGTTGGGCATGATCGATAAGATGCGGGACGCCGCCGTGCCGACCTCCCACGTATTTGACGTTTCCTGGATTACCGATCTATCTGGTCATGAGCTTGCCCGCTTTTCCTATCCGAATGTGGATGAAGCCCGCGACATCATTCGCTATGTCAACGATGGCTCGCAGCCTCTGGAGCCGGACATGCGCGTCTCGCAGGTGGTTCTGGAACCCGTCCTGAAGTCCTTTCTTGATGAAGACCCGTTGGTAGATGTCCGTTTCGGCTGGGCGTTTGTGTCCTTTGTTGAAGATGCCGAAGGTGTGGCAGTCACATTGCGGAATTCAGAAACGCAGGAAGAAGAAGAGGTGCGCTGTCAGTTCCTGGCCGGGTGCGACGGTGGCAACTCCAAGGTGCGACAACAATTGGACATAGAGCTCAGCGGCACACCGGACGTGGCAAATATGTACATGGTGCATTTCAAATCAGAAGCACTGGACGTGCTTCAGCGATGGGGTGTGGCCTGGCACTACCAGTCAGACAAAGGCACCCTCATCGCCCAGAACGACAGAGATATCTGGACACTCCACGTGCCACTACCTGGTGGCACGGAGACAGCAGACATTGACCCGGAAGCTCTGGTCAGGGAGTTTGCCGGGACGGATTTTGAGTTTGACGTCTTGGTTCACAATGCCTGGGCACCACAACTCCTACTGGCCGACAGCTACAGCCTGGGTCGGATATTTCTTGCTGGCGACGCGGCCCACCAATATGTGCCAACCGGCGGGTACGGCATGAACACAGGCATGGGCGATGCGGTTGATCTTGGTTGGAAACTCGCTGCGACATTGCAAGGATGGGCGGGTTTCGGCCTGCTTGCCTCCTATGAAGTTGAACGTCGCCATGTGGGCGAGCGAAATCGACAAGGGTCAGAGCGCCATGTGGGCGTGCGGTTCGAAATCGCCATGGCCTATCTGGAAGGCCTTGCCGACGACGCCTCTCGACAGACTGTCGGCGAAATGATTCTCAAATTGGGTAATGCTGAAAACGAGGCTCTGGGAATTGAGATTGGGTATCGCTACGACGCCTCTCCCGTCATTTGGCAAGAAGAGGGCGACGCGCCAGCCTATGATCTGATCGACTATGCGCCCTCCACATGGCCGGGTGCCAGACTCCCGAGCCTGTTTTTGGAAGATGGGCGGGCGGTGTTTGATCTTCTGGGTGAGGGGTACACACTCGTCACATTTGGCGGTGCGGATCTGTCCGAATGGCAAAGAGTCGCATCTAAAAAGAACATCCCGCTTGATCTTCTTCAACTCACAGAGCCCGCTATTCAGGCAATCTATGGCTCTGACTATCTGCTCGTTCGGCCCGATCAACATGTATGCTGGCGGGGCAATGATCTGCCGGATGATCCCGGAGAAATATTAGACAGGGTGACAGGACACTAAACATGTCAGAGCCAACAAACATTCTGATTGCCGGAGCCGGAATTGGAGGGTTGACCGCGGCCCTTGCCTGCACCCAACAAGGTATGAAAGTGGCGGTCGTCGAACGCGCAACAGAATTGGCGGAGGTGGGTGCAGGGCTTCAAATCGCCGCAAACGGGACGCATGTTCTTGAGAGATTGGGGCTTGGCGCCGCGCTGGAAAGTATCGGGTTTCGACCGGAAGCGGCGACCCTGCGCTTGGGCCAATCGGGCCGCACCATCTTTTCAAACCCTCTGGGGGAGGCGGCCCGCGAGCGCTATGGCGCCTGGTACTATCATGTCCACCGAGCAGACCTACACCGGATATTGGCAGAGGCCGCGAGCGCCAATCCCAACATCGATCTGCAATTGGCCAAAGCGGTCACCGGGTTCGTGGAAAACGCGGGATCAGTATCGGCTGGTCTGTCAGACGGAACCTCAATAAGCGGAGCAGCTCTTGTCGGTGCCGATGGCATTCACTCAAGCGTGCGCGAAACCCTGTTTGGCAAAGACGCTCCGCGTTTTACCGGGAATGTCGCGTGGCGCCTTCTCGTGCCGACTGAAAATCTCCCCGTAGGGCTCATTCCACCCCATGCCACAGTTTGGACAGGGCCAAAGGGACATGCAGTCACCTATTATGTGCGCGGTGGTGAGCTTGTGAACTTTGTCGGCGTCGTTGAGCGGGAAGACTGGCAGGTGGAGGGCTGGCTTGAGAGCGGTGAAATCAGCGAATTGAAACGGGACTTTGCACCTTGGTGCTCAACCATTCATCAATTGATCGATGCTGCCGATGAAACCACCTGTTTCAAATGGGCCCTGTTTGACCGTGAGCCGCTTCCATCCTGGTCGAAAGGTCGGGCAACCCTTTTGGGGGATGCCTGCCATCCGATGTTGCCTTTTATGGCGCAAGGTGCGTGCATGGCAATCGAAGATGCCTGGGTGCTCGCCTCCGAGTTAGGTAAGGCAGATAACCCCGCCCAAGCCTTCCTCGCCTATGAAGCACAGCGAAAGAAGAGAACAGCACGTGTGCAAATGGCAGCGCGCGCCAATGCGAAAAGGTTCCACAAGGGAGCCCCTGCGGGCCAGATTGCAACCTATGGTCCCATGTGGCTTGCGGCACGGATTAAGCCGGACCTCCTCAACAAGCCCTTTGATTGGATCTATGGGGCGAACGTCACCAACGCCTAGTTAAACCAGAAATGAAGACCGGCTCTTAAGGTGAGCGCGTCTTCTGCCTCACCTTCCTGTCGCATAAGGCTGCGTGTGGCACCAAGACCCGTCTCATAGTTCAGTTCAATGTAAGGCGCGATCTCTCGCCGGATTTCATAGGCCAACTGCAGGCTGGTTTCGAGGGTCGCCAGGCCTTGCGCCCTGTGACGCTCATCCACGTCCTGAAAAAATAGCTCAGTTTCGACAAACGGTGTTAGGCGCAGGTGTTGAGTGAGGTGGATGTCCCAGTCTCCTTCAAGCCGGAGGTGGGCGTCGCCGTCCTCACTGAAGAAGAGGGCGATATCAGTCTCAATGAATTGGGGCGCCAAACCATGGACTCCGAGGATGGCGTAAGTGAGGGAGGTTGGCTGGATGTCATACCTGATGCCTGCCTGCGCATCCCAGAAGGCGTTGAGCATCTGAGACACAAGCAGTTGGAACTCAGCGCTTTCGAGTGTCCCATCTTCCCACTCGCCTTCGCTTTTTAGCCAGACTTTGTGGGTGTCACCGCCATACCAGGCCTCCGCGTCCCAGGTCAGCAGCCGGTCCGCTTCGCCCCAGTTGCTGCCGTCAATGTCGGCTTCCACATGTTTGAACAGCCGGTCCATGTCGGCTGCCATCCCTGTTGTTGCCGGGAAGAAAAAGAGAAGAGCGCAAACAAGTTGGCGGATCATTGGCTGAGCTCCGCATTGACTCGTGAAACCACGACCTTCGACATCATTCCCGACGCCATGTGGTAGAGTAGGTGGCAATGGAAGGCCCACTCACCGGCTTCGTCCGCCGTAAACGTGACGGAGTAGCGCCGCCCGGGGCCTACATTCACAATATGCTTGCGGGGGCGTGTCTCTGGCGGCTGCCCGTTTTCCAGCTCTACGAACATGCCGTGAAGATGCATGGGATGGTTCATCATCGTATCGTTCACATAGATGATGCGAACCCGCTGACCATAGTCCAGATAGATGGGTGTGGCTTCAGAAAACTTGTCGCCATTGAGCGTCCAGATATAGCGCTCCATATTTCCGCCAAGGGTCATGGTGAATTCATTGTCCGGCTCTCGTAGATCATCGTTTGGTTCAAGGGCAACGAGGTCCTGATAGGTCAATACCCGGGCACCTTCCGGTGCATCGACCGGTGGCACATGTTCATTGTCGCGGGTGATAGCTGGCGCGGCCATTTCCATGGGGCTCGCGCGACCCATGGCGGCGTGGTCCATCTCCGTTGTTACAGGTGTCGAATGGCCCATAGCAGCGTGGTCTATCTGTGTTTCTGTAGGCAGGTGTCCATGGTTCATATTTCCATGATCACCTCCCATATCGTCCATGGACAAAAAACTACGTGGACGAGGGGAGGGAAGGATCATCGGGGCTCCTTGAAGCCCACCTAGTTGACCAATGGAAAAACCAGACCTGTCGAGCGTTTCGGCTATTATTTGGTAGGCCTTATCGTCCTGCGGTTCGACAATCACGTCATAGGTTTCAGCAACCGCAATGCGAAACTCGTCCACCGGTACAGGTCGGACCGCCTGACCGTCCGCCTCAACCACTGTCATTTTGAGGCCGGGAATCCGAATGTCGAAATAGCTCATGGCACCTGCATTGATAAAACGAAGCCGCACCCGTTCGCCGGACTTCATATCGCCGAACCAGGGTTTTCCGACCGTCTGGCCATTCATTAGAAACGTATAGCCGCTGACATCGGAGAGGTCGGTGGGCGTCATCCGCATATTGCCCCAGGCGAGCCGTTCGTTAGCGGCGGTGCTCAGGCCTTTGTCAGAAGCAAGATCCAAAAAGTCACCAAGCGTCCGCTGCGCGTAATTGTAATAATCGCTCATCGATTTGAGGTTGGCGTGCACATCGGCAGGATCTGTGTCGAGCCAGTCGGACAGGGTAATTGTGTGCTCGCGGTCAAAGGGTGCGGGTTCGGCGCTGCGCGGTTCGATGATGAGCGGACCATAGACGCCCTGCTGTTCCTGATAAGCAGAATGGGAATGGTACCAATAAGTGCCTGTCTGCCGGATGGGAAAGCGATAGGTGAAGGTCTCACCAGGCGGGATGCCGTCAAAGCTGATGCCAGGCACGCCGTCCATCTCTGGTGGAACCAGCAGCCCGTGCCAATGAATAGAGGACATGACATCCAGATTGTTGGTGACGTGGATCACGACGTCCTCACCATCCACGAACCGGAGAGCTGGTCCGGGTATTTGACCATTCACCGCCAGTGCGCGCGAGGGTGCACCGGTGAAGTTCACGCCAAGCTCTCCAATTGAGAGTGTGTATTCCCTAGTCCCCCCTGTTGAGGAGGTAAATGTCTTCGCGAGGCTGGGTGTCGCGGCATACAAGGCGGCTGTGGAGGCGAGGAAGAGGCGGCGACCGATCATGGAGGCTCCAATTTGGGTAAGTATGGCTCAAGGTCACCTTGAGGCTTCCCCTAAGGGGAAGGTCAAGAACGTGTCTAACAGAAAAGGCTTGAGCTTGCCCTTAGGGGAAGGTGGAGAATGCCAGAAATCTAATCATCTGGTGCTCCGACTCATGTCCAATTCGCTGACTGCAGATACCCAAACGACGAAGGCGATCGATCCAGTCTGCGGCATGGAGGTTCCGCGCGAAACAGCGCGACATACGCATCAGCATGAAAGACAGGCCTATTTTTTCTGCGGAGCGTCGTGCCGCGAGAAGTTTGCTAATGACCCCTATGGTTATTTGAGCGGTGAAGCACAGGCAGCGGCGGAAGTAGCCGCCCGGGAAGCAGCGTCGGCAGGTGCGCTTTTTACCTGTCCCATGCACCCCGAGATCATCACCGACGGGCCTGATAGCTGCCCGCTCTGCGGCATGGCGCTTGAGCCACAGACTGTCTCGCTCGATGACGGGCCCAACCCAGAGCTGGTTGATTTTTCCCGCCGGTTCTGGGTCGGACTTGTTTTTGCGCTTCCCCTATTGGTCTTCGAGATGGGGGGGCATCTCTTTGGACTTAAGGCGCCCGTCGGTCCTGTAGCCTGGACTTGGGCACAACTCGCCGTGGCGACACCGGTGGTCTTATGGTGCGGCTTTCCTTTTTTTGAGCGCTGCGTGCAGTCGGTGAGGACCGGCAATCTCAACATGTTCACCCTGATCGCTCTGGGGACCGGTGCCGCCTATGGCTACTCCGTCGTGGCAACAGCGGCGCCGTCGATTTTCCCCGATGGCTTTCGTGAGGGCGGGCAGGTCGCCGTCTATTTCGAAGCAGCGGCGACGATTATTGTCCTGGTGCTTCTCGGCCAGATCTTGGAATTGCGGGCGCGCGAAGCAACCGGCAAGGCATTGCGGGCCTTACTTGACTTGACGCCACCCACAGCGCTGCGACTTTCAAGCGAGACCGACCACGAGATCGCAGAAGAGGTCGCACTGGATGAGGTCGTTATCGGCGACCGATTGCGTGTCCTGCCCGGAACCAACGTGCCAGTTGATGGACGTGTTGAAACGGGTGAAAGCTATATCGATGAAGCGATGATCACAGGTGAGCCTGATCTCATTGCAAAATCATCCGGTGACGCGTTGATTGCTGGGACGGTGAATGGTGCGGGATCACTCACCATGCGGGCTGACAAGATCGGCGCAGACACCCTTCTTTCCCGCATTGTCCAGCGGGTGGCCGAAGCACAACGCAGCAGAGCGCCTGTCCAGGCCCTTGTCGACAAAGTCGCGGCCTGGTTTGTGCCTTTGGTTGCTGGAGTGGCGGCCCTCTCATTTGCCGTTTGGATGGCGTTGGGCCCCGACCCAGCCTTCGCCCACGCGCTCATTGCCGCAGTATCCGTCCTCATCATCGCCTGTCCCTGTGCACTGGGACTTGCGACACCGATGTCGATCATGGTGGCGACGGGTCGTGCAGCGTCCAACGGCATTCTGGTGCGCGATGCGGCAGCCCTCGAAAAGCTGTCTAAGGTGGATGTATTGGTGTTTGACAAGACAGGTACGCTGACGGAAGGAAAACCGCGCGTAACCGGTATTGAAACGTTCCCGGGGGTTGAGGAAACAGAATTCCTGGCGCTGCTCGCCAGTCTTGAGCAAGAGAGTGAACATCCTTTGGCTGCAGCCATTATTGAAAAAGCAGAACAAGCCGGGTGTTCTTTGGTTGCCGCAGAAAGAGTGGCGGTGATCCCTGGCTTGGGCATGGTGGGGGAGGTTCTCGGCAAAAAAATTGTCGCAGGCAATCGCGCGTTGATGCATTTGCAGGGCATTGATCTACCTCTGACGATGACCAGTGACACGACGCAGATCTATGGCGCCATCGATGGTGTGGCAGCTGGGTGGTTGACTTTCGTAGACCCGATCAAGCCAGGCGCAAAGGAGACGCTGACCGAACTGCGCGCACAGGGGCTAGACCTGGTCATGTTGACCGGAGATGCGCAGGCGCCAGCGGACAAGGTGGCCACATATCTTGGTATCGAAACGGTGATTGCTGGCGTTTTGCCTGATGGCAAAGCGCAGGAAATCGAACGGCTGGCAAGAACCCGTCGTGTGGCAATGGTGGGGGATGGCATCAATGACAGCCCGGCACTTGCCCTCGCTCATGTGGGCATTGCAATGGGAACGGGTACAGACCTCGCGATGGAGACCGCAGGTATTACCTTGGTGGGGGGAGACCTGTCGGCGCTGGTCAGAGCTCGGAAACTCGCCCATCAAACCGGGCGAAATATTCGTCAGAACATCCTCTTTGCATTCGCTTACAATGCGCTAGGCGTGCCTTTGGCAGCAGGGGTGCTCTACCCCATTCTGGGCATGCAGCTGAGCCCGATGTTGGCAGCCGCCGCGATGTCCCTAAGTTCTGTCAGTGTAATTGTTAACGCTCTCAGGCTTAGAGCGTCGAAGCTGTAGCCTGGTTGGCGCCACACCAACGGCAACCCATTGGAATTTCATACTTTCTTAGCCATGATTTAACCAATCAGGTCTCACTATGACGCCAAAGTTGGGCTAGGTGAAACCCGGCATGTTTTCTTGGTGAGCTCTGCATTCTAGATGGCGTCTGAAACTCAAATGACCGACTCTGAATTCCTGTACCGATTTCGGTCCGGGTTGGTGGCTGCGTGGATTATGCCGCTCGCAATCACCTTTCTCGTAGTCAGTTTTTTGGGAGGATATTCTCTCGGGCAATTAATGCAGACGCTCCAGCATCTCGTGAGCGTATATGCGGTGATTGGTATCGCGCTCAGCTATGCGGCCCACGACAGATTTATGCGCAAGACGGTGGAACTGGCCGGCGCCCCCGACGAACGATGTCGTGAAGAGGCGGAACACCGCGTCGCACGCTTCCCCTATTTGTTTGCTGGTTTCTATCTGCCCTATGCAGCGGCTGCTCCGCTTGTAGTGAACTTCAGTTTGAGCCAACAGCTGGGCCGCAGCATTTCTCTCGGTGATCATCTGTTTGCAATTATGGGTGTCGCCGCGCCGGCTTCGATTATGATGCTCATTGCCCTCTACGTCTTTGCGGATCTTGTGGGTCAGTTTTTCGGTCCCCGGGGTTTCAAGACTCATTTCCTCTCTCTTCGGGTAAAAGTATTTGCACTCGGTGTCGTCCTGCCGATGACGGTGAGCTCTGTCCTGATCCTTTATGTAGAGCAAGCGTATGGCGGCGCAGGCGCGGGGATTTTTCTTGTCTGGCTTGCGCTCGTGGCGGCAACTCTGCCCGTTGCCTATTTTGCTTTGAAGAATTTCAAAAAGGGCATCGATCCCCTATGGGACCTGCGATCCCAAGCGCTCACTGTTTTTGACGATCTCGACACCATCATTGAACCTGTTCCAGTTTCCTTAGATGAGTTTGGCGATGTCACCCGCGACTGGGTTTCACTTACGCGGCGCATGACGGGATATTGGCGCGAATTGCACAGAACAACAGAGCACTTTCAAACTCTTATCAATGCGATTGAAGAGGCAATCGCCATAGTTGATTTTGATATGAAGGCGGTGTTCCTGGGGCCTGGCTTTGGTGAGTGGTTTGATGAACGCCCCTCAGAGTTTATTGGGTACAAGATTTCCGACTTGGTCCATCGGGATGATGTCGAGCGGTTCATAGAGCTGGCAGCCGAAGCGATTGATGCTCCAGATCACAGGCCAGAAGGGCAGTTCCGTTTGCGGCATCCGGACGGCACTTACCACAGGACATTATGTTCCTGGCGACACATCCATTTGATCTCTGGCGAGCCATCGCTATTCCTCAGCCTTCGTGATGTATCTCAGCAATTGACAGCGCAGGAGCGTCTGAGAGCTGGAGAGATCAGGCTGCGCACAATGATGCAGAGTGTGGCCGACGGCATCTTGTCGACGGACGAAAATGGCGTCATCCAGTCTGTTAACCCGGCCGCATCGAGACTATTTGGGTATGATGGCGAAGAGCTCATTGGCTCGAGCGTCGGCATTCTCCTGCCGTCATATTTGACCTTGGCACTCCAGCATGCGTCTCCCGCAGGCGGTGCCGCTGATGGTTTAGGCCGTTTGGTCGGACAGGGTGGCCAGGAAATGCGGGGCCAGCGCAAAGACGGCGAAAGCTTCCCTATCGAGCTTTCTGTGACGGAGATGCGCATCGGGGAAGAGCATTATTATGTCAGTGTAGTGCGCGACATTACCGAACAAAAAGCTTCTGAGGCTGATCTTAGGGCGGCGCTGCATGATGCAGAATCGGCCAACAGGACAAAGTCACTCTTCTTGGCAAACATGAGCCACGAGCTGAGGACACCGCTAAATGCCGTGATCGGTTTCTCCGAAGTGATGCAGCAGGAGATGTTTGGCCCGCTCGATAATGAGCGCTACATGGATTATGTCGGCAGCATCCACGATTCCAGCCGGCACCTTCTGTCGGTTATCAACGACATTCTGGATATTTCGCGTATCGAATCCGGTGAAATGGAACTCGACGACGAATGGCTTGAACTCGATGAAGTGCTCGAATGGGCAAAGGACCGTGCCGCACCCACCGGGACATCGGCGCAACATGCTCCTGTTCATTTGGGCGACCTCGATGGTCTGCCCGAAATCAGCGTGGACCGCCGTGCGCTAAGGCAGGTCGTTCTCAATTTGCTTTCAAATGCGATTAAATTTACGCCTGCAGATGGTCGCGTTGACCTATCGGCTCATATGAATGATGCGGCAGGCATATCAATTGTTGTGCGGGATACAGGCATTGGCATCCCTGCAGACCAGGTAGAAAAAATGACCCTGCCTTTTACTCAGTCTGACAACTCGCTGGCCAGACGGTTCGAAGGTACAGGTCTTGGACTTGCGATCACCAAATCACTGGTCGAGGCTCACCAGGGTCATCTTGATATCGAGAGCACGGAAGGCGAGGGCACAACCATCACGGTACGCCTCCCCGCTGACAGGGTGTCGTCGGAGCCGGTATCATCGCAGGTTGAAGCAGGGCTCGCTTAGGCTTCGAGGAAGCCCTCCACCAGTTCTAGGAATTCACTCAACTGGTCATGATGGACCCAATGTCCAGCATTCTCGATATTCACGACCTGCGCATTCTGGAAATGCTCAGCGCGGCCATCTTCTAGAGGGTCGCTTGCCCAACTTTCAGTGCCGCGGATCAGCAATGTCGGACAGGTAATGCGGGACCAGAAGTGCTGGGATTCCGCTGGCGTGAAACCGGCCGGTGAAAAGGCGCGCACATAATTGTCGAACTTCCAGCTATAAGTGCCGTCTTCATTCTGGCTGACGCCATGGACCGTCAAATGGCGCGCGTGCTCCGGCGAGAGATGCGGGTTCTCATCCTGCATCCGCGTGAACGCATCAAGAATGCTTTCATACCGACGCGGCTGTCGGCTCGACAGCTTCCGCATTTGCTCTACCCACTGGGCAGTGCGCTCATGGATGGGTGTCTTTTCGCGCTCTGCGATCATCTTTGGAGAGGGACCAAGGCCTTCAATGACCACCAGTTTCTTGACCGTCTCCGGGTAAAGCCCTGCATATCGCAAGGCCACCGCGCCGCCCATGGAGTGAGCGATGATCGTGACTGGATTGAGCTTTTTCTGATGAATGAGCTGGGCAATGTCATAGACAAAGTCGGTGAGGTCGTAGGTCCCGCCAATCATCCATTGGCTGTCGCCATGTCCGCGCAGGTCAGGCGCAATGATATGATGTGTATCCCTAAAGGATTGGGCGACCCAATCCCAGTTCCGGCAGTGATCGCGTCCCCCATGCACCAGCAAGAGAGGTTCAGCCTCTTCGTTTCCCCAATCCACATAATGCAGGCGCAGCCGCTGCGAAAAATAGGTATGGGAAGTGGGGCCGGGGCCGGTAAGCGCGTGGGTCGCTGCCATTCGAACATGTCCTTGATCTTATGATTTGCAGCCAGTTTACGTTATCCGCTTGGGCACGGCAAAGCCGCATATCACTGGCTCGCCGGGAGCGTTAGTGTGACAACCAATCCGCCCTCTGGAGCGTTTTTGAGATGTACATCACCTCCATGACGCCGCGCGATGGTGCGTGCAATGGCAAGACCGAGCCCGGTTCCGCCTGTTTCCCGGTTTCGTGAGTCTTCGACCCTGAAAAAGGGCTGGAATACTTGTTCATGCAGTTCAGTGGGGATGCCGGGCCCTTTGTCAGAAATGGTGAGCGCAACACCCTGTGGTCCTGAAGAGAGATAAACATCCGCCTCCGATCCATAGGCGATGGCATTCCGGATCACATTGGAAATTGCGCGGCGCATTTCATTTGGACCGCACCGATAGGAAAGCGATGGCGGGCCATGGTAGCGCGCGGGCCCATCGGTCTGCATCAAGTCGTCCGTCAGGCTTCTAGTGAGTTCTGCAAGATCAATGACCCGCCGTTCTTCAACCTCGGTCTCTCCGCGCGCAAAGGCAAGCCCCGCATCAAGCATGGTCTGCATTTCTTCAATGTCTGCTTCGGCCTTCGCCTGTTGCTCGGCGTCTTCGATGAACTCTGCCCTGAGGCGCAAACGAGTGAGGACGGTGCGCAGGTCGTGGGCAATAGCCGCAAGCATGAGTGATCGGTCGTCGATCATGCGTTGCACGCGGGTCTGCATTTTGTTGAATGCTTTAGAGGCGCGCCTGAGTTCCCGCGATCCGGTCACCGGCAGGGGATCGACATTAATGTCCCGGCCGAGATTCTCGGCTGCCGCCGAGAAAGTCCGCAAAGGTCGGACGAGGCGATTGCTGAACCAGATGACGACACCGGCAACCAGGAGCCAGAAAATCCAGGGGCCGATGCCAGAGGAAGGTTGTTGGAACATGCCAAAGGCCCGGATGGGGAACTCATACACCACCCAGTTTCCATCCAATAGCTGAACAGAGAGGGTAATGATCCCATCCCAGTCCCACTCGCCACGATATCCAATGCGAACCTCACGGTTCTCCAAGGGGCCCAGAAGCTCGCGCGCCTCTTCCTCGAAGTTTCCACCCCGGTCAGGTCGAAGGCGATGGCCGGCATCAGGCGCGCTGCTTTGCACATTGACTCGGAGAAAGATGCCTGTGAGGGCTTGGGTTAGGGCCTCGCGTTCCTCTTCATTGGCGCGGTCCAGAAGCTGGGTTGCGGCGATAACTTGTTCAGCCGCCACCTCCTCGGGCTCATCGAACTCCCAGCGGTCATTGTCGCCAAAAATCCAGCCGACCAGCTGCACCACAAACAGAATGCCGACAACCATAAGGATGATGCGTCCGGCCAGCCCGCCGGGCAGGAACCGGTTCGCGTTCCGCCGAAATTTTCTGCGGAGTTCTCTTGCCTCTTGGGTTCGCTCGCGTCTGCGATGGTGTCGGGAGCGACGGCGGCGGGTCATGCGCGGGTGACCTCTGCGGTGAACATGTAGCCGCCACCACGAATGGTTTTGATGGTCCGGGGCAGCTTGTGATCCTCTTCGATCTTGCGGCGCAGTCTGGAGAGCTGCACATCAATGCTTCGATCAAATGGCATGGCCTCCCGGCCCTTCGTGATGTCGAGCAACTGGTCACGGGAAAGAACCCGGTTCGGGCGCTCTACAAAGGCGATTAAGAGATCAAACTCACCAGATGTCAGTTCAACATCTTGACCGTCAGGACTGGTTAAGGCGCGGGATCGAGGGTCAAGCTGCCATCCTTCGAACTGAAAACTCGTGTCGGCGACCGGTTCGTCATGTTTGGGCTCAGCGCGCCTGAGGATTGCCTTGATGCGGGCCAGCAGCTCCCGAGGGTTGAAGGGCTTTGGCAGGTAATCATCTGCCCCGATCTCCAGGCCGATGATCCGATCTGTCTCCTCGCCCATAGCTGTCAACATGATGACCGGAAGGTCTGAGGTGGCGCGGATCCGACGGCAGACGCTCAGGCCATCCTCTCCCGGCATCATGACATCAAGAACCACCAGATCGAACTTGCCCGCCTCTATGGCGGCCATGCAGGAAACCGCATCCTCGGCCAAGGTCACGCGGAAGCCGTGTTTGGTCAGGAAACGTTTTACGAGGTCTCGAATTTCCCGGTCATCATCGACGACCAAAAGGTGGGGTAAACTGCTCATGCTCCAAATTTAGTCCATAATTGGCGAGGTCGCGCCTGATTTTTGTAACGTCGGGTAACAACCGCCTTAACAGGGCCGGGCTTGTTACAATCGGTTACAATTCGATACGGCCCTGAGAGGATAAACGGCGCGGAAGTCCCCAGATTGAAGTGGCAGACAACAAGCCCCCGATCCTGGAGAAAATCAATGTCCCACCGACCCGCCCCTCTTAGTCAAAGCATGACTGTTAACACCTTTGCGGCAGGCGTCTTCGCCGTCGTCGTATCAATTCTGGCGGTCGTCGCTCCGGCCAATGCTGAAGATGCCACCGTGCAGAATGCCTCATGGTTTGGCTGGGGTGAGCGGACTGCTGCTGCCCGCTGTGAGCGCGGCGTCGATCATTTTGTTGAAGAAATGATGGAACATGCCGAAGAAGAAGTGGAATTCACTTCAACCCAGCAAGCCGCATGGGATGATCTGATCGCAGCCGTCCGGCAGGGTGGCAGCGAAGTGACTACTTTTTGCGGGAAGGTCGATGCTGCCCGTGCAGCAGACGCAGCGCCTGCAACTGAACGACTGGCAATGGCAGAAGAAGCAGTGGCCGTTGGACTGAAAACAATTCAGACCATCCGGCCCGCCTTTGACGCGTTTTACAACACGCTCGATGCAGAGCAGAAAGAAATGCTCAACGGTGCTGCCAATCACCGTCGTCGCGGTTGGTGGCACTAAAGCGTTTTCAACAAAAGTTGCAGACTTTTGTGGTTCGAAAACGCGACGAAACAAAGTCCTAGTGACTAAAGAGCCATCAAGGGCCGGCGGGGCTGATCCTCCGCCGGCTTTTTTGTGGCCTACGCAGAGGCCCGCAAGTGTCGAACAAGTCCAAGCACAACGACTGCGAAGAGTATGTGGACGGCAACAACCGGTGGCCACCCGAAGAGATAGATAATGTCATTGGCGAGCCCTGGTTTGAAGGGGCCGCCGCCAAAGGCGAGACCGCGTGTCCCGTAAAAGGCATTGGCCATGGCGGGCAGGGTGAAAAGCCACCCATTAATAAGCGCCGACCAGTAGAAGATCGTGAACTCTTTTTGACTGAGCCGCATGAACTGACCCGCGAAGGCAAAGGCCATAAGCAGCAGCCCATGAGTAATGGCTTCCATATGGCCCATGCGGAAACCGCGGGAGTCGCCCGGAATGTTGACCTCAATCTGAATAGGCAACGGCCACAGCACAATCTCGCCGAGGAGATGAAAGAACCACGCCCAGCCAAAGACGATGCCGACAATGAAAAGGCCGACCCCGTTCAAAAGCAGCAATGTCTGCATGCGCGGCGTAATGGTTGAATGATCTGTTTGTGACATGGGTCCCCTCAAGTCGTTCTATCAGTCAGCTTGTTTCAAATAGCGCCACAGGCCGAGGGCCGCGAGCACCAGAAGCACATGGACGGCCACTGCTGGTGGCAATCCAAAAAAGTAGACAATGTCGTTCACGATCGACTCTTTGAAAGGGCCACCGCCGAACGCCAGGCCCCGCGTCCCGGCAAATGCGTTGACCATGGCTGTCAGTGTAAAGAACCAGGCGTTGATTTGAGCTGACCAGAAGAAGACAGAAAATTCCTTTTGGCTCAGGCGCATAAATTGCCCGCCAAACGCCAGCGCCATCAGCAACAACCCGTGGGTGATGGCTTCCATATGGCCCATGCGAAACCCGCGGGAGTCACCGGGAATGTCCACTTCAATCTGAATAGGCAAGGGCCAGAGCACGATCTCGCCCAGAAGATGAAAGAACCAGGCCCACCCGAAAAGGATGCCGACAATGAAGAGGGCAATCCCGTTTAGAAACAAGAGCGCCTGCATGCGCGGCAGAATGGTCGCGCGGTCTGGTTGTGACATCAGCTGTCCTCAAACCTGTGGAATGGCGACAGGCTGTGGCTCGTGAAGCCGCGTCGTGTCGAGATTGGCGGCACCTTCTGGAGCCGCGTCATAGAGTTCTGCCCAATCCAGCCACCAAGTGGGGTCGGGGACTTGTGAGGGGTGATAGCTCGGCCGCCAAATGCGGAACCATTTTGGCAGGATGTTTTTCATGATCCGGCCGAGCAGCTTCAACATGCGCCAGCGGCTTTTGATGTTTGACCAGAGGCCATCTTCCCGAAGCAGGTCGCGATAGCCCTGGCCCATACGCCAGAAAATATGGCCGGTTGCATAGACAAGACCCAGCATCCGCCAGAAATAGCTGGCATGGAGGTGTTTGAAGACATCGAATGTCACATTCTTGTGCTCAATCTCTTCCACAAAGTGCCAGAGGATGAGGGAAGCAACGGCCGGGTCACTATTGCCGAAAAGATATTCTCTGTCCTCGATCAGCATTTCACCGATCGCGAGCGCCATGGATTCAAATCCTTCGGCATAGGCGAGGTTGAACTTAAGAGACTTCTTCTCGCCAAGGTCTTTGTAGTCTTGAGCCAAGCGCGCCTCGATCTTCGCTGTTGCGGCATAGCCAGCTTCAGTGAGCGTGTCGTTGAATTTCTTATGCTGGCGGAAATGGGTCGCTTCTTGAGCGACATAAAAGTCGAGCTCCTTCTGCAACTGCGGGTCGCTGATCTTGTCCCGCGCCGCACGCATGGTCTTGATGAGATAGGGCTCGAGATAGGGCATGGCGAGCGAGCCTGAATTCACAATCTGCGAAAACTCAGGACTGCCCGGGTTCCAGTGCCCGGCCCGTTCCTTGGGGGTCCGCTGTTCATAGGAAAAGGGAACGCGTCTCACTTCCATACGCTCGCGTGGCGCTCTGCCACTGTCTACTGATATGTCGGCCATGATGTGCCCCTCATATTCCGATTAGAGGAAAAACTCTAATTAGAATATTTCCTCTAAATGCGACAATGTCAACCCTGTTTTGAGGTCCGCTCATCTGGTATGAGGGGGCATGGGCAATAGAGAGCGAATAATCGAGGAAACTCTGCGGTTAATGAACGAGCACGGGGCTCAGTCCATTGGTACGACCCAGATAGCAGAGGCGCTGAAAATCAGCCCGGGCAATCTCTATTATCACTTCAAAAACAAGGAAGAGATCATCCGCATCCTGTTTGACGGCGTGGAACAGGGGCTGCGCGATCTCATCACCGCTGACATTGAAATCCCGATCAGTCCAACGCGGTTTGCAGGCTTCTACCTGCGCTCGCTGGAAGTGGTTTGGGACTATCGGTTTTTCTATGGCGGGCTTTTGCAACTGCTTCGGAAAGACGAAGAGTTGGCAGAGCGGTACCGCCAAGTACAGGCCGAAACCATTGATGGCTTGGAAGGCCTTGCCCGTCAGTTCGTGAAAGACGGGAACATGGAAAAACCCCGGGGCCGCAACGGCTATCGCTCCGTGGCGCTCAACACCTGGCTCGTCTGGACAAACTGGATCCGCTACAAGCAGACCATGTCCCCCACCCAACTGGTGACACGGGAGGATCTGGCGGAAGGCGTCGGGCAGATATTTGATGTGCTCACGCCGTACCTCGATCCCGACTTTGAACGCGCCGCGCGCCGCGTCCTCGCAAGGGAACTGTCGGCAGGATCAAGCGACGGGTGAGGGGGCACTGTGTCTTTCGCCAATCCAAGTTTGTCATTACCCGGCTTGTCCGGGTAATCCAGGGTGAGAAGACTCACTGCTGCTGCACCCCAAAACCTTGGAAGAACTCATGGTCTCTCTGCAGGGAGACGCCCCGAGATCGCTCTTGCTGCAAAATGCTCTCCGCCCCTGGATTGCCGGAACATGTCCGGCAATGAGGTTTTCGGGGACGGTGGGTTTTGGGATAAATTTAGTCCAATGGTGTGGGCGGAAACTTGTCATACCTCGCTCAAAACGTACTAGGATAATTTGAAGTGTAAATTTCAGTTTATAGAGAATGCCGTTGGGCAAGCGGTTTTCGAGTGAAGGGGGGAGGGTGTGTTTTCAAAGAACTTCTGGCTCATCGGTGTGGCGGTGATTGCGGGATTTGTGGCGTCATCTCTAGCGCATTCTTTCGGTCTGATTGGTCCAAATGCGTATGAAGTTGCTGTGGAGTCTGGAAGGTATGTGGCTTCTCAGGTGGCCCAAGTTCGACATGCCAACGACGAACTTGAAGTCCCATTTTCAGTCGCAATGAGCAATAGAGACAATGCAAATCTGATCGATCAGATGGTGGTGCCGGACAGTATATACGACATATCAATGTGGGCATATAGCGATGAATTCGCACAACGGATGGAGATGCCAGAGGGGCTTATATACACAAGCGAGGCTTTTCCGGACGAAGTTGAAGCTCTCAATTTTTCGGTTTTCACCAGTGGTGTGCGTAACGTATGTCGAGTGGGGTTGCTACTAAAGGAGGGCGTGCGTCTCGCCCTTCCGGATGGAGAGTGGATCAATCCAAGAGACCGCTTGGTACGATTGCTGACTATTGAAAGGGAAACTAGAGAAACAGACTGGCAAGGTTCCGGAAGGTGGGAGGAGGTGCGACGAGTTCTTCCAGACAAAGACAATTCTTTTTCGAAGCTTGTCGGATATCAAGGGGGGTATGTTGCTGGACAACCACCAGATGGCCAAGTGAGCGTTAGACTAGCCCTTGCGACCGACCGCTTAGTGCCAGGGCTACGCTACATCGAGTTTTCCGCCTATTGCAGTAGTTTTTCTGCAATGGTGTGGGGATCTTTGCACAATGATGTACGTCTTTATCTGCAAATCCCACGATGGTTAGCATACCCATCTGGCGCCTATATCGGCCATAAAGATCCCTCGAAACCACAATCGTTGCTGGCCGAGGTTCCACACAGCCTTATAAGCCGCATACAGGATGTTCTGGTAGAACTCCACAAGGGTCGAAGTGCCCGCCTTAAATGGCGTGGCACGAGATACCAGATATTGAATCAGACTGATATCAGTCCGGATAGTGCAAGGTAGTTCAACATGACCTCTTCTTTTTTGTTTGAAAGGTGCAAAATGAAGTGGCAGTTCACTAGATAGGTAAATGGATTTTACAAAGCCGCCGCAACGAGTGTGCCCCCGCCGCGTCGCCACATGGGTATTGTCGGCACACTCACCCCACAGGTGACGTCTCTCCCTGCTCAAACTTCACCACATTCATGGATTTCACAGTGAGCTTGCCCATGCCTTCGACGAAGGCAGCCATATGGGGCATGGCGAAGTGGGCGTCGAGGGCCGCCTGGTCTGCCCACTCTTCATAGATGCGAATGCGGGTGGGGTCTTCCAGATCCTGATAAAACGCATACGCGTGACAGCCAGGCTCCGCGCGGCTCGCCGTGCCCATCGGGCCAGCCAGTTCCTTTGCAGCGGCAACGCTGCCCTCATCAATCTCGATAATTCCTGTGACAACAAGCATGGCTCTCTCCCTCGGTGCCAGACAGTGCCGCGGCAAGCGCCCGACCTCCCTGTCTGCTCCATGAACATAGGCATGCGCTGCTTGGTTTCAAAGGGAGGTACCTGAAGGTAACCGGGCTTCAGGCCGAATGCGTCAGTCTGCGTTTTGCCGGTTAAACAGGAAGCCATAGCGCGTTGGCAGCAGCCGCTGGATCCAATCAACCATGCGCGCATCAAAGCCAATCAGGATACGGGGTTTGTTCTTCTTGATACCGTTCACGATTGTAAGGGCTGCTTTCTCTGGCGTCGTTTTAGCAAGCTGATCAAACCCATCTTGCGCCTCTTCTTGTTCGGCAACAGTGGTGCTTTGCAGGAAGCGGGCATTGCGAAGGATGTTTGTTTTGATGCCGCCCGGGTGAACGCAAGAGACACCGATGTTTGTGTCCTTCATTTCCAGGCGCAGCGCTTCGGTGAAGCCGCGAATGGCAAACTTGGCGGAATTATAGGCCGCTTGTGTGCGCACGGAGATGAGCCCGAAAATGCTCGACACGTTGACAATGTGCCCCGCACCTTTCGCCTGCATCTGTGGCAGGAAGGCCTTGGAGCCATAGACCATGCCCCAGAAGTCGATATTCATGACCCACTCAAAATCTTCGTAGGTGAGTTCTTCAACGAGGGCGACCTGAGCGACACCTGCATTGTTAATGACAATGTCCGCGCCGCCATGGGTCCCCGCTATTTCATCTGCAAACGCATAGATCGCATCCTTGTCGGAGACATCAATGATATGCGTGGAGACACTGCCACCGCTTGCTTTGATGTTTTCGGCTGTCTTTTCAAGACCGGCGCGATCGACATCGGTAATGGCAACATGCTTCGCGCCCTCGCGGGAAAGAAGTTCTGCGGTTGCGCGGCCAATGCCACTGGCAGCTCCTGTAACAACGGCAACTTTTCCGGCAATCTCAGTCATTGGGTCTCTCCCTTTATCTCTCACATGCGAGTGACAAATTGTCATTTTGGGCACTTATAGTGCCTTTCTGCGGAGATGTCGCCTCTGGCTCCAATTTTCCTGCCTGCCTCAACCTTAATCGGCAGAAAACGGCGGAAAACCCAGCAATCATTGAGATTGTCGTATTAGTTTCATATGAACACCGCACAAGGAGCGATTCTGTCACGCGAAGGGGCGTGAGACGTGTCGGTTGGAGCAAAAGATGGCGGTGGCTAAGCAAGACAGGGAAACAGGCAAGGACGTGAAGGCACGAAATGCGCCTGATATTGTCGCTGTCGCAATTGTTCAGGCCAGGCTTCTTATTGTGGTCGCGGCCGCGGTCTTTGGCTTCCTCTATCTGTCCGGCCTGACATCCGTTGAGATCTCCGTCATCGGATTTTTTGCTCTGGCGTTTGGTGCTGTCGGCCAGACTTATTTTGCGGAAGATAAGCGTCGCCGCGACGTGGCACGCGCGGTCGCAGATAGTCAGGCTGCCCAATCCCGCGAAGGCATTGGGAGTGTCGTGCTGGAGCAGATGCAGGATGCGGTTGTGCTGTTGGATGGCGATGGGCGCATCATCTATCACAATGGCTCCGCTGAGCGCTTCGTTGGATTGTCAGCGACGGGCAAGCTTGTCCCCTCCGTCTTGCGCGAACCCATCCTGCTCGATGCTATTGAGCGTGTGCGGACCGGCGGTGCAGCAGAAGAAATTGAATATGTCAGCCCTGTGCCTGTCGAACAGCATTTTCAGACTGTCATCACGCCAGCTGAGACTGCTGAATATGATGGCACCGGTACGCCGACGCTGCTGGCGCTGCATGATGTGACGGATATGAAGCGGGTTGAGCAGATGCGCGTCGACTTCGTTGCCAATGCCAGCCACGAGCTCAAAACACCTCTTGCCTCGCTCTCCGGATTCATTGAGACCCTGCAGGGCCCGGCGAAAGACGACGCGGATGCTCAGGAGAGGTTTCTTGGCATCATGGGAGAACAGGCGACCCGCATGCAGCGTCTGATTGAGGACCTGCTCTCTTTGAGCCGCATTGAGTTGCGCGAACACATGCCCCCACGGGGGACCGTCAGCGTCTCCGGCCTTGTGAAAGACGTCGTCGATGCAATCGGCCCGATTGCCGAGCGCGACCAGGTAACCATTGACGTTGCCATGCCCGAAGACCTGCCCATGATCAGGGGCGACTGGGATGAACTTTTGCAGGTCGTGCAGAACCTCGTGGACAATGCGGTGAAATATGGACAAAGCGGCGGGCGCGTTGAGATTTCAGCAAATCGCATAGATGGGTTGCCTGATTCTTCAGCCGGCACATGTGTTGAGTTAAAGGTGCGGGATTTTGGCCCAGGTATCCCAAGAGAGCAGATTCCAAGGCTGACCGAGCGTTTCTACCGTATAGATGTGGCGACAAGCCGGGAGCGTGGCGGCACAGGCCTGGGGCTTGCCATCGTCAAACACATTCTCAATCGCCACAACACCGAGCTCCGCTGTGACAGCGTGGTGGGCGAAGGGGCCACGTTTTCCGTCCGTTTTTCGTTGGTTTGAAAAATCCTTTTAAAATCAACGACTTGGACTGTCATGTAACTGTTACAGTTTTGTCGTATTCCCTTCGTGGACCGGCCATAGCGTGCCCCACGCATCAGGAAGGATGACGGGAAGAACCCGGCAACTTCTTGGGATGAGGGGGCAGGCGAGGTGGCTAAACACTCACGCGGCCCGGCTTGCCAATTATCCGGCTTGCCAAGCGACTTGAGCTTAGTTGGCAGGGATATCCAACGGATTGGAGAATAACCGTGAACTTTAAAAACCTGGCCCAGAACGTGGCTGTAGCAGCATCAGTTGCTGTTGCGTCTTTCACCATGGTGGGCGTCGCTGAAGCCCGCGATCAAATTCAGATTGTCGGCTCATCGACTGTCTTCCCATTCTCAACGGCTGTGGCTGAGCGTTTCGGCCAGACAACGTCGTTCAGTACACCTGTTGTTGAATCAACCGGTTCCGGCGGCGGAATGAAGCTTTTCTGTTCAGGCGTTGGTCTTGAGCACCCAGACATTACCAACGCGTCTCGCCGGATCAAAGAGTCAGAATTCGGGAAATGCACAGACAATGGCATCACGATCACAGAAGTGAAGATCGGCTTTGACGGCATTGTTCTCGCGAACTCCAAAGAGGGCGCAGAGTTTTACCTGACGACACGGGACATCTTCCTGGCGCTTGCTAAGGAAATCCCGGACGGCAATGGTGGCCTGATCGAAAACCCGCATACAAACTGGTCTGATGTGAACCCACAGCTCCCTGATCTCCGCATCGAAGTTCTTGGACCTCCTCCAACTTCGGGTACGCGCGACGCATTCGTTGAGCTTGCCATGGAAGCGGGTGCAAAGACTTTCCCAGAGCTGAAGGCGCTCCGCAAGGAAGACAAGAAAGCCTTTAAGGCAATCGCTCATTCGGTCCGCGAAGATGGTGCTTTCGTTGAAGCTGGCGAGAACGACAATCTCATCGTTCAGAAGCTGACTGCCAATCCAAATGCGCTTGGCATTTTCGGTTTCTCCTTCCTCGACCAGAACTCTGATCGCCTGAAAGGCTCTATTGTTGATGGCAATGCGCCAACATTCGACAATATCGCTGGTGGTGCCTATCCGATCTCTCGCTCACTCTTCTTCTATGTGAAGCAGGAGCATGTCGGAACAGTGCCCGGTATCGAAGAGTTCCTGGCAGAGTTCACAAGCGAAGGCGCTTGGGGCCCAGATGGCTATCTCATCGATAAAGGTCTGATCCCACTTCCAGATGCTGACCGTGAAGCAATCCGCGGTTCTGCGACATCACTGGCACCGCTTGCCATGTAATTCTGTCAGGCGGGCCCTCGGGCCCGCCTGAACCTTTCTCAATAACAATCAAAAAAGTTTTCTGGCGGGCGAGATGGACACCTCAGTACTGGTTGTAACAATCCTAATCCTGACATTGTTTGGGTACTGGATGGGACGATCCCGAGCACGCCTTTTGGCAGGGAGCGAGCACCTCTCTGTTCTGCACTCTCTTCCGAGCTATCACGGTTCCTATGTCGCCCTCTGGTGCGGTCTGCCGGCACTCCTGCTTATCGCTGCCTGGCTGGTATTCGAACCGGCCATCATCGAATACATCGTCATAGAAGCAATTCCTGGCGCCCGTGCTCTTGAGCCTGCCCAATTGAGCTTGCTGGTCGCTGATATTCGCAATCTTACATCTGGCAATATTGTCAGTCGTGAAATTGACCCGGCTCTCGCCGCTGCCGGGGAGCACTACCTGTCCCTGCAACGTACGAGCCATGCGGCCCTCATTGTTTTGGCTTTGTCCGGCGCGGTTTATGGTCTCTATCTAGCGAGAAAAAATCAGACACGCGAGTTCCGCGCGCGCAACCGGGTTGAGCAGATTGTCCGCATCATCATGGTTGTGGCCTCGACAATTGCGATCCTCACCACCGTTGGCATCATTCTGTCGCTCATTTTTGAGACGCTTCGTTTCTTTGAGAAAGTGAGCGTCAGCGAGTTTCTGTTTGGTCTCAACTGGAGCCCGCAAACAGCATTGCGTGCTGAGCAGGTCGGCTCCTCTGGCGCCTTTGGCGCGGTTCCAATTTTTGCAGGCACATTTATGATCACAGGGCTCGCCATGTTGGTGGCGGTGCCTATTGGACTGCTCTCTGCAATCTATATGTCGGAATATGCAGGACCAAAAATGCGGTCGGTCGCGAAGCCGGTCCTGGAAGTGCTCGCAGGTATTCCAACAGTTGTCTACGGCTTCTTTGCCGCTCTTACCGTTGCGCCTTTCTTTCGGCAGACGGGCGAAGCCGCAGGTCTCATGGTGTCATCGGAGTCGGCTCTGGCGGCGGGCATGGTTATGGGCGTCATGATCATCCCCTTCGTTTCATCTCTTTCTGACGATGTCATGAACGCTGTACCGCAGTCTCTTCGCGATGGTGCTTACGCACTCGGTGCAACGCAGTCAGAAACCATTAAGCAGGTCATTCTTCCCGCTGCTTTGCCAGGTATTGTCGGTGCCGTGTTGCTCGCTATCTCGCGAGCCATTGGTGAGACCATGATCGTGGTCATGGCAGCAGGCCTTGCAGCCAATCTGACGGCCAATCCCTTGGAAGCTGTCACGACTGTTACCGTTCAAATTGTCACTCTGCTTGTAGGGGACCAGGAATTCGACAGCGCCAAAACGCTGGCAGCTTTTGCCCTTGGATTGGTGCTCTTCATTATCACTCTCGGGCTGAACATGATCGCTCTTCGCGTCGTTCGCAAATACAGCGAGAAATATGACTGATATGGATATGTCCAGCGCTTCAGAAAAACAGACGGATTTCTCCGCTCGCCTCAAAAAGCGATACGCAGCAGAGCGTCGCTTTAGAGCCTACGGGCTAAGCGCGATCGTGATCGCGGTTTCCATTTTGGGGATTTTGCTTGGGACAATTTCGTTCCAGGGGGCACCCGCTTTCTTCCAGACCTATGTCAAAATCGATGTCTATTTCGATGAAGCTGTGATCGATCCTACGGGGACACGTGAAGAGCGGACACTGCGTACCGCAAACTACCAGGCGCTTGCGAAGCGTGGCATGTATGAGCTGTTTCCGGAAGTTACAGAGCGCCGGGAGAAACGCACCCTCAGTCGACTTCTCTCAAGCGGTGCATATCGTCCCCTGAGCGCAATGGTTCTGGAAGACCCGTCGATCATCGGGACAACACAGTCCGTTTGGCTCGTGACCTCCGATGACATTGATACCTTCTATAAAGGTCAGATTGATCGGAAGACTGTCGAAGCGGACCGTCGCGTCAAAGACAATGAAATTGCCTGGGTCGACGTTTTGGATGAAGCAGGTCGCGTAGATGTGCAATTCAATACGGCCTTCTTTTCAACCGGTGACAGCCGCGAGCCAGAACTCGCTGGGATCTGGGGCGCTGTGGTTGGCTCCTTCCTGACCCTGATTGTGACGCTGGCGGTGAGCTTCCCGCTTGGGGTGTCGGCTGCAGTCTATCTTGAAGAATTTGCGCCTAAGAACCGCTGGACCGATTTGATTGAGGTGAACATCAACAACCTCGCCGCTGTTCCTTCAATCGTGTTTGGTTTGCTGGGCTTGGCTGTTTTCTTGAGTTTCTTTGGCATGCCACGGTCGGCTCCCTTGGTCGGTGGGTTGGTGCTCGCACTTATGACACTGCCAACAATCATTATCGCTACCCGCGCGGCACTGAAAGCCGTGCCGCCGTCGATCCGCGAAGCTGCACTGGGTGTGGGCGCGTCGGATTTGCAGGTTGTCACCCACCACGTTTTGCCATTGGCAATGCCGGGTATCTTGACCGGGACAATCATCGGCATGGCACAGGCACTTGGTGAAACAGCGCCCCTGCTTATGATTGGCATGGTGGCCTTTATTGTCGATGTACCATCGACTGTTACAGATCCGTCGACCGTGCTTCCGGTTCAAATCTATATCTGGGCAGACAGCCCGGAACGTGCCTTTGTTGCCAAGACGAGTGCTGCCATTATGGTGCTCCTTGGCTTTCTCATCACCATGAACGCCATCGCGGTAATGTTGCGTAAGCGTTTCGAACGCCGCTGGTAAAGGATCAGGTCATGTCGGTCGCTGAAGCCGTTAAATCTGAAACGCCTGCTGAAAAGCCGGAACAGATAAACCACAAGATTACAGGCAAGGATGTTTCCGTATTCTACGGCGATAAACAGGCTTTGTTTGATGTCAATCTCGACATCCGCGAGCGCCAGGTCACATCGCTTATTGGACCATCTGGCTGCGGGAAATCCACTTTCCTGCGCTGTATCAATCGGATGAATGATGTGATTGATGGCTGCCGGGTTGAGGGCGAAATCAAAGTCGACGGAACAGACATTTATCGCTCCGGTCTTGATGTTGTGGAATTGCGGGCCCGGGTCGGGATGGTATTCCAGAAGCCCAACCCATTCCCCAAGTCGATCTATGACAATATCGCTTACGGACCACGTATCCATGGGCAAGCGAGCGACTCCGCCGAGCTTGATGAGATAGTTGAGACCAGCCTGCGTAGGGCGGGCCTTTGGGAAGAAGTGAAGGACCGATTGGACAATCCAGGTACTGGGCTTTCTGGCGGTCAGCAGCAGCGGCTGTGCATCGCGCGGGCCATTGCGGTCAATCCAGAGGTCATCTTGATGGATGAGCCTTGTTCGGCATTGGATCCGATCGCGACAGCGCGGATTGAAGAACTGATTGATGAACTCAGAGAAAAGTTCACCATCGTTATTGTGACGCACTCTATGCAACAGGCTGCCCGGGTTTCTCAGCGGACCGCGTTCTTCCATATGGGCGTGATCGTTGAAGAAGGTGCCACGAGTGACATTTTCACCAAGCCGGGTGATGAGCGCACACTCGATTACATCACTGGCCGGTTTGGCTAAGAACCCATCAGGGTTGAGGAGACAGCATCGTGACAGATCACATCGTTACTTCATTTTCAGAAGAGCTCGAACAGCTCTCGACCAATGTGTCCAAGATGGGCGGCCTTGCTGAAGCGCAGTTGCAAAGCGCGATTGACGCAATTACTCGGCGGGATATGGCGCTTGCGGACCGCACGGTTTCGCAGGATCAACAGCTAGACGATCTTGAAATTTTGATTGAAGAGAATGCCGTTGAGCTGATTGCCCTCCGTCAACCAATGGCGCTCGACCTTCGCGAGGCGATGACGGCGATTAAAATTGCAGCGGACCTTGAGCGCATTGGTGATCTGGCCAAAAACATCTCAAAACGGTCGCTGGTTATTTTTGAGGACTATGAAACGCCAAACCGACTGGTCCAGGGGTTGAGCCGCATGGGCAAGTTGGCACTGGGACAACTGAAACTTGTTCTAGATGCCTACACCAACCGTGATGTCGAAATGGCCAACAAGGTTTGGCTTTCCGATGAAGAGATTGACGAGATGTACAATTCGGTCTTTCGAGAGTTGCTGACCTACATGATGGAAGATCCTCGAACCATCGGCATGTGTACGCACCTGCTTTTTGTTGCAAAGAACATTGAACGTATTGGGGATCACGCGACGAACATTGCAGAGACCGTCAGTTATTTGGTGACCGGTGACCGAGTCGAAGGCGAGCGCCCAAAGGGCGACAAAACCAGCACCACGTCAGTGTCCACTGGAACGTAAGTAATTGCTCGAAAGCGAAACTGTATCAGGTGGCGGTAATCGCCAAGATGTTGCCAGAGGTATATCATGGCCCTTGAAATGGAATTGAATGCAAACCCGTCAGCCGCTCCCGGCTCAACAACACGGCATACAACGATGAAGCCAACAGTTCTGGTTGTCGAAGACGAAGAAGCGCTTTCAATGCTCCTTCAGTACAATCTCGAAAAGGAAGGCTACAACGTTGTGGCAACCGCAGACGGGGAAGAAGCCGCAATGCTGGTGCGCGAGGTAGAACCCGATCTCGTCCTGCTCGATTGGATGCTGCCAAGCCTGTCTGGTATAGAACTTTGCCGGCGCCTGCGTTCCAGATCAGAAACACGCAACCTGCCAATCGTGATGATTACGGCCCGCGGCGAAGAAGCGGACCGGATCCGCGGTCTCGACACAGGCGCTGATGACTACATCACAAAGCCTTTTTCCACCACGGAGCTGATGGCCCGCATTCGGGCTGTCTTGAGGCGTATTCGCCCAGCGCTCGCCGAGGACATTGTGACTTTTGGCGATGTTGTGATGGATCGTTCAACGCATCGGGTGCGGCGCGGGGAGCGAGAAATACACTTAGGCCCCACAGAGTACCGGTTGCTGGAACATCTCATGCAGCATCCTGGCCGCGTTTTCAGCCGTGCCCAGCTTCTTGATGCGGTCTGGGGGTCAGATGTCTATGTCGAAGCGCGGACGGTTGATGTGCATATTGGACGTCTTCGCAAAGCCCTCAACAAAAAGGACCAGCGCGATCCGATCCGAACGGTCCGCGCTGCAGGCTATGCCCTTGACGAGCAATTTATGAATTAACGTCCCTGATGGCTCAACATTCGTGACCTGTGACCATCGACAAGCCTTTACCAAAGAGACGGTTCGGACAGGGTGTCAGGCCAAACCGTTCATAGAAATTCTGCCGCCCCGGTGCTGAGAGTACGGCAATCGTTGCACCTGTTTGAGCATGCGTTTGAATATAGTCCATCACAGCTTCCATCAGCAGGGAGCCATGTCCCTTGCCACCATGGCTCGGCGATACAATCACATCAGCGATGTAGAAGTACAAAACCCCGTCACCGACAACTCGTGAAAATCCGATGAGCGTCTCACCATCGAAGAGACACACGCCAAACAGAGACCCTTTTAAACTGAGGTCAGCGGTTTTACTCGAGATTGAGCCCCAGCCAGCTTCTTCGCGCATTTGGATGTATTGAGCGGAAGTGGGGAAGCCCGCTTTTGTCCTGATTTGATCGTTCATGTCCCTCACCTGTTGAGAGATGGGTGGCTGGTCGCATCGACATCTGAGTTAGGTTGAAGATCTCCAATAAAAAAGCCAGCGTCATGCGCTGGCTTTTTCTGTGTCAGGTGCTGGGTTTTGGCTATCAGCTCGCGAACCCTGTCTTTGCCCGTGGCCGATCAGCCCGGCGACGCGGTTGCACCGGCTGGTAAGCCAGCTTGGCGTGGGTTGCACAATAGGGCATGGCGGGATCAGCCTTGTGCCCGCAGAAGTGGAAACCATCTGTTCCAGGGTCGCCAATCGGCCATTTGCAAGTGTGCTCTGTGAGAGTCAGAACTGTCGCCAGCTGTCCTGGTGTGACTTCGACCGGGACCAACGGTTGTGGTTCTGGGTCCGGCATTACCGGCTCCTCTTTCAATTCCACAGGGCGTGGAGCTGACGGTTGCTGAGGCCGCGGCGCGGCTGCACGCGGTGTCGCAGGCCGTGCTCTTGGTGCTCGGTTGGTCGTAGCGCGACCTGATAGGCCCAGCCGATGGATCTTCCCAATTACCGCATTGCGGGTCACGCCACCCAGTTGCTTAGCAACTTGGCTCGCACTTAGACCCTCCGCCCAAAGTTTTTTCAGAAGCTCAACGCGTTCTTCTGTCCACATGGCTCGCTATCCCCTTGAAATGGCGCCGAAAACGGTCGCCGGCCCCTCAGAAAGCATCTCAGGTCGATCTGAAAAAACGGATTTGGAACCCTAGAAAGGTTAACGCCCGCCGCCTGATCGCACTAGATGTCGTGTACTTAAGGGCAGAATATACAAAATGAGGGGTGTCGGACGCAAGATTTGGTTAAGGAATGAATCTGCTTATCCACAGGAAATCGTTCTGTCGGGTCCAATCCAGCCGCAGTTTGGGGAAAACCATCGTCAATGTGGAAAACCCATGCGCATTATGGAAAAAGGCAACCCATTATGGAAAAAGGTTAGCGCAGTCATTGCGGTTGGGCGTTCAATCGCCTATCTCCGGAGCCACGGCGGTTTATCTGGATCGAATGGGATAGGTGAGGCGCTGGAAGCATTTGCGAGCCAAAAGTTGCAGACTGTTGCGGTTCGGAAGTGCGACAAACAAAAGAAGCAGGAGCCCGGTTTGAAGTTCATCAAACAGAAAAGGCTCTAAGTGCAGCGGCGGCGGTAACGTCTGCAAAGGGGGCCGATTTCATGAGCCAGGACAACTATCTTCCAGAAGGCGCACGGCATTTCGGGTCCTTCAATTGGCTGGGCCTATGGACGCTTTACCTGAAAGAAGTGAAGCGCTTCGTCAAAGTCATCACGCAGACCGTGCTGGCGCCCGTCATCACCACACTTCTATTCCTTGCGATTTTTTCCTTGGCATTGGGGCGCTTGCGGCCTGATGTAAACGGCGTGCCCTTCACCGAGTTTCTGGCGCCTGGTCTCATTATGATGACCATGTTGCAAAACGCGTTCGCCAACACCTCCTCTTCAATTCTGATTTCCAAAGTTCAGGGAAATATCGTGGATGTGTTGATGCCGCCTTTGTCCGCTGGTGAGCTTAATATAGGGTTTGCTATGGCAGGCGTGACCCGCGGTGTATTTGTTGGTTTTGTAACCGCCATCGGCATGCTGCCCTTTGTCGGCCTGTCGATTGAGCACCTCTGGGCTGTTGTTTTCTATGCGGTTGGTGCCTCCTTGATGCTGTCACTGCTTGGCATGCTCGGCGGCATCTGGGCTGAAAAATTCGACCACCTCCAAGCGGTCACGAACTTCATCATCACGCCCCTGGCCTTTCTCTCAGGCACGTTTTATTCAGTGAAGCAGCTGCCAGAGTTCGCTTACATCTTTACCCAGTACAATCCGTTCTTCTATCTGATCGACGGCTTCCGCTACGCCTTTACCGGCGTGTCGGACGGCAACATCATGACCGGTGTACTCGTTACCATCGGCTGCAATGCAGCGCTTTGGGTAATCTCCGACTGGGTTCTCCGACGAGGCTATCGTCTCAAGGCCTAACCTATTGAGAAGTCACACCTATTTGACGTGGCTTGCCATTTCAGCCAATTGACAAAAGCCCTCACTTTGAGGATACTCCGGCGCTTCTTGAACAGCCGCCGGCCTCTGGCGGCTTTTTTCATTGGCGTTCGGGAGCATACCGATGATCACGCCCATACTGCCGACCTATGGTCGGGCCGACCTCGAATTCGAGAGCGGTGAAGGACCATTTCTGATAACGCCAGCAGGCGATCACTACCTCGATTTCGGGGCCGGGATTGCTGTGGCCTCTCTTGGCCATGCGCATCCACATTTGGTGGAGGCGCTGGAAAATCAGGCGAAGAAGCTCTGGCACACCTCAAACCTGTATCGAATTCCAGGGCAGGAAAAACTGGCTGAGCGCCTGGTCGCTGCGACCTTTGCAGACACTGTCTTCTTCACGAACTCCGGGGCTGAGGCGCTGGAATGTTCGATCAAAATGGCGCGCAAGTTCCATGCGGTAAACGGTGCGCCGGAGCGCGACGAACTCATTACATTTGAGGGCGCCTTTCACGGCCGGACATTGGCGACAATTTCCGCTGGCGGGCAGGAAAAATATCTCGAGGGCTTCGGGCGGCGCATGCCCGGCTTCGTGCAAGTGCCTATGGGGGATCTCAAAGCGCTGAAAGAAGCGATTGGTCCCAACACAGCCGGTGTCCTGCTTGAACCTATCGAAGGCGAAGGTGGGATCCGCCCGTGGGAGCTCACGGCTCTGCAGTCTATCCGCACCATTTGCGATGACGCAGGCATTTTGCTCGTGCTCGATGAGGTTCAGACTGGTGTCGGTCGGACTGGCAAGCTTTACGCTCATGAACTGGCTGGGGTCACACCAGACATTATGGCATCTGCCAAAGGTCTGGGCGGTGGGTTCCCTGTTGGGGCTTGTCTCGCAACGGAAGACGCTGCCAAGGGAATGACAGCTGGAACCCATGGATCAACCTTTGGGGGAAATCCACTTGCGATGGCGGTGGCCAATGGCGTGCTGGATGTTGTGCTTGAGGAGGGCTTCCTGGAGGCCGTTCAGCAAAAAGGCCTCAAGTTAAAGCAGAAACTTGCCATGTTGGCAGACGAAAACAGCGACATTATTGAAACTGTGCGCGGCGAGGGGCTGATGTTGGGTTTGAAATGCAAAATCCCTAACACCGAGCTTGTCGGCGCACTTGTTGAGCGCAAATTGTTGACCGTTGGCGCTGGCGACAATGTCGTTCGCCTTCTGCCACCGCTCATCATTGACGACACACATATTGATCAGGCGATTGACACCATCGCCGAAGCCTGCGGCGCCTTGAGGGCCGCAAAGGCCCAGAAGGAGGCCGCAAAATGACCAGCGCGCCAAAGCACTTTCTCGACCTGGACGAAGTCAGCAAAGAAAACCTGCGGGGCATCATTGATGACGCCCGTGGGCGCAAAGAAGCACGCGCCGGACTTCCACACGGCATCACAGACAAAGACAAGCCCTTGGAAGGGCGTCTTCTGGCGATGATTTTCGAAAAGCCGTCGACTCGGACACGCGTGTCATTCGACGTAGCGATGCGCCAGCTCGGCGGTGAAACACTCCTGCTAAATGGCGCAGAAATGCAGCTGGGGCGCGGCGAAAGCGTGGCTGACACCGCCCGCGTTCTCTCACGCTACGTGGACGCAATCATGATCCGGACAACAAGCCACGACAAACTGTTGGAGCTTGCTGAATACGCGACCGTGCCCGTCATCAATGGTTTGACGGATAAATCCCACCCTTGCCAGTTGATGGCCGACGTCTTGACCTTCGAAGAGCATAAAGGGCCGATCAAAGACCGTTCAGTCGCTTGGTCTGGCGATGGCAACAATGTTGCTGTGTCCTGGGTCCATGCAGCCGCTCAGTTTGATTTTGACCTGCGTGTGGCCTCTCCACCGGAGCTGGCTCTGCCAGCTGAGACAGTCGTCTGGGCTGAAGAGCAAGGCGCTCGAGTCAAGATTACCACAGACCCATACGAGGCCGTAGCGGGTGTCGATTGTGTTGTTGCAGATACCTGGGTCTCTATGGGCGATCCAGAAGACTTGGTGACAAGTCGGCACAATTCTTTGGCGCCCTATCAAGTGGACGAACGCCTTATGGCTGCTGCCCACAAAGAGGCGATCTTCATGCACTGTCTTCCTGCCCATAGGGGTGAGGAGATGACGGCAGAAGTGATAGATGGGCCTCAATCTGTTGTTTTTGACGGCGCGGAAAATCGTTTGCACGCTCAAAAGAGCGTTTTGAAATGGTGCCTCTCGTGACCACTGGCGATCAACCACTGACAACAGAAAATCTGCACCTCGACGATATTGTGGTGCCGTTCCAGATAGAGGGTATCGGTGTGCGGGGGCGCGCAACGCGCCTGTCTGGCCTGATCACCGACGTCATGTCCCGGCATGACTATCCGGAGCCGGTGTCTATCCTGCTCGGGGAGGCACTGACGCTTGTCGCAATGCTGGGAACGGCGCTAAAATTTGATGGCAAGCTCACGCTGCAAACCAAGACCGATGGACCTGTGTCCATGTTGGTCGCAGATTTCGAGACGCCAGGAAAAATCAGAGGGTATGCCCATCTGGATAGTGACCGGCTGGATGCAGCCCTGGACAAGGGAATCGCGGCACCAACAGAACTCATGGGCACGGGATACCTGGCTCTGACCATCGATCAGGGTGCTGACATGGATCGCTACCAGGGGATCGTGCAGCTGGATGCGCGTGGGCTGACAGAAGCAGCTCACGAATATTTCGCTCAATCCGAACAGATCGCAACGCGCATTCGCATGGCGGTCGGCCCGCTCTATGAAAGAGGCGAATCCGGAGAGGCTTCCAAGGTCACGTGGCGTGCTGGCGCGGTGATGGTTCAGCATCTGGCAGAGGATGGCGGGCTCACCGGCTACCGTGAACCCGAGGACGAACGCCTTTTGACGGATGAGGAAAAGAATTGGGAGCATGCGGCGATTTTGCTCGACTCTGTCACGGATACAGAATTGTTGGACCCAGAGGTAACAGCAGATCGTTTGTTGTTTCGCCTCTATCATGAAGACGGCGTCAGGGTATTCAGCCCAGCAGGTGTCCAGTTTGGCTGCCCTTGCTCTCGGGAGCGGATCGAAGGTGTTTTGAAGACTTTTGGGGCTGACGATCTGGATCACATGGTGGAGAATGGTCGTATTGAAGCCAAATGCGAGTTTTGCGCCGATCAGTATGAGTTTGATCCGGCGGATTTGAGAGGATAGGGGATCGATGCGCGGTTTTTGGATCGCACTTGGAACCGTCATGCTTAGTGCTTTGGCGCTCGCCGGATGTACGAGCGCCCCGCCGGCACCCCCAACCGAAATCTCCATCACCTTTCAACATCGCGCGCCGATTGCACTCAATGTTGCGAAGGTGGAGCTTGTCGATCGGTATCAGCCGACCCTCCGCAGCCCTCATGTCGAACATCTCCATAAGGTAACGCCCTCAACTGTCACGCGCGCTTGGGTTGATGAACGCTTGCGTGCTATCGGCGCCCGTGGACTGATCACGCTTATTGTGGAAGAAGCCGGTGTAATCGAGGAACCTCTAGGTGTGTCCGACGGTTTTGAAGGCCTGTTTCGCGATGAGGTCGACACACGGCTGGTCGGCGTGATCAGGGCGCGGTTCGAACACATAGACGTGGGCCCGCCTGGTGCGTCGCATTCAGTGGAAGTTGTTGCTGAAGCCAGTGCCGAGGTACTTGAAAGCGCCACGCTGAACGAGCGCGATCTGGCCTATTTTCGGTTGGTAGAAAGACTAGCAAGTGAATTTGACCGGGTCCTGACAGCGGAGATTGAAAAGTCGCTCACGCCTTTGATCATCCGCTAGCATTATGCGGCAATATGATCCATCAGACGGCGCATAAATCGCTCGCAGGCATCTACCTGTGAGAGAAGTACAAACTCATCTGGCTTATGCGCCTGCAGAATATTGCCGGGGCCGCAGATGACGGTGGGAATGTCTGCAAGCTGGAAGAGCCCCGCTTCCGTTCCATAAGAAACGGCGTGGGTTGCGTTCTGTTCCGCAAGTTTCAAAACCAACGTCTCTCCAGGCGACCCGTCTTCCGGAGTCAACGGTGGCACATGGGCACCAGGTGCCGTTTCGATGCTGGCATCTGGAAAGACTGCGTGCATTTTTGGTAGCAGTACGGTTTCTGCAAACCGGTTCACCTTGCCAATAATCTCTTGCGGGTCTTGGCCCGGCAGAGCCCGGAATTCCCATTCAAACGAACATTCCTTGGGAATGATGTTGAGCGCTGTGCCGCCGTGGATCATGCCAACATGCACACTTGTATAGGGTGGTTCAAAGCGACCCGTGGGGTCGCCTTTGAGTTTCATCTCATCGGCAATCTGCGAAATGAAGTGGATCATCTCAGCTGCGATCATCACAGCATTCACCCCTTCATTGGTGGCACTCGAATGCGCCTCGAGTCCACGGACCGTCGTTGTAAAGGCGTCGATGCTCTTATGTGCATTAACAACCAACATATCCGTGGGTTCTCCCACAATTACGATCTGCGGGCGGGGTAGGTGTCGCACCGCCTCATCAATCAGGGGTCGTACCCCCAAACAGCCAATCTCTTCGTCATAGGAAAGCGCAAAGTGGATCGGCACAGACAGGCCGCGTTCAAGAAAGTCCGGAACCAGGGCAAGGGCGATGGCGAAAAAACTTTTCATGTCGCATGTGCCTCTCCCATAGAGGCGGTTATCGGCTTCACGGAGGGTAAATGGGTCTGTCGTCCAGTCCTGCCCATCGACCGGCACAACGTCCGTGTGACCCGACAAAACGATCCCACCCTCTATATCGGCAGGACCGAGCGTCGCCAGAAGGTTGGCTTTAGTGCCCTCCTCATTTTCAACACGGGAATGGGGCACGCCCCAACTGTCCAGATAGTCTTCGAGAAAGGCAATGAGGTTGAGGTTTGAATGACGGCTTACTGTGTCAAAGCTGATGAGCTTCGCGATCATTTCTTTTGGTGTGTATCGCGTGCCCATTGCAAGGAGCCTCTCTCTTAGCCGCGCCAGAATGTAGGCGTTAAGATGACCAGTACGGTGAAGATTTCAAGGCGTCCGATCAGCATCGTGAAGGACAAAGTCCATTTTGCAAGGTCAGGTAAGGTGGAGAAATTGCCCGACGGGCCCACCACTGGACCAAGCCCTGGCCCCACATTTGCGATGGCGGTACCGGCAGACGACACAGCGGTGACAAGATCAAGGCCCATGAGCGTGAGCGCCATAGCGACGACGCCGAAGGTCGAAGCGAACAGAAATATGAAGCTCATCACAGAGGCTGTCACACTGTCCTGGATGGGTTTGCCATTATAGTGCGGGACAAAGACTCCATGTGGGTGAATGAGGCGCTTCACCTGTACAGCGGCAGCTTCATAAACAACCTGGAATCGGAATATTTTGATGCCGCAGGAAGTGGATCCCGCACAGCCGCCGATAAACATGATGAAGAAAAACAGCGTCGTCGCAAATGGGCCCCAGAGCGAATAGTCCTGGGTAGCGTAGCCGGTCCCCGTCATGATCGAAATGACGTTGAACGCCGCATAGCGCAGGTCCGTCAGCGCGTCTGGCTCCACGAGGGTTGCTTTGTCATAAAACGTCATCAAAGCGACGAAAAGGATCAACACCCCAAAGAACACCTGTACCTGGGTATCTTTCCAAAGTGTCTGCGGGCGGCCTCTGATGGCCTGCAAATACAGCGCGAAGGGCAGACTGCCGATGATCATGGCGCCTATGATGATCCAGTCGATTTGAGCGCTGGCGAAAAATCCAACAGAGTCATCTTTCGTTGAGAAGCCGCCTGTCGCAATCGAGGTCATCGCATGGTTGATGGCATCAAATGCGGGCATATCGGCAACCCACAAAAGAAGAGCTGTGAGCCCGGTTGCAAACGCATAGAAGGAGACAAGGGAAACCGCGAGCTGCGCCGCGCTCGGGAGTACTTTCTCCGCCGTGTCAAAAGCCTCCACCTTAAAGAGCTGCATCCCACCAATTTGTAGGATCGGCAGGATGGCGATGGCCATCACGATAATCCCCAGGCCACCAAGCCATTGCAGCAGGCTGCGCCAAAGCAGAATGCCGGGTGGCGCTGTATCAAGGCCGGTGATCACCGTCGAGCCAGTGGTGGTGAGGCCGGACATGGCTTCAAAAAAAGCGTCAGCGTAGGAGAGCTCGAGGCCAGAGAAGGCAAACGGTAGTGCGGCGAAGGCAGGCAAAATGGTCCAGGCGGCGACAACAAGGACAAAGGCCTCACGGATGCTGAGGCTGCCCGCATGCCCCCAGGTCATGAGCGCAAATGACACGCCCGTAAAAAGGGTGAGCATGGCAGAGCTGGCAAAGACGACCCAGTCATCATTACCGACAGCCACATCGGCAAGAGCTGGCAGAAACATGGCAGCGCCTATCATCGCCAAGAAGATGCCGTTGACGAGAAATATGGGTCGTGTGTCGAACAAAGTGAAGCCGCTGCCCTGGTTGGCGCATCTCGTCGGAACGCAAAAGCCTTAGCCCATGCCCGTCAGAAATACTGAATGTCCCAAATTAGAGCAAATCCGGGACACAGCGAAGCTTTGAATGGTTTGAGTTGTTGCGGCCTAGTGGATCATCCGGTCCGCATGAGGGCAGTCAAGCGGGAAGGGGGGGACCGCAGCATCGAATGTTTCCCCATGGCGGGTCTCCATTCGGTATGTCCCAACCATAATCCCAGAGGGGGCAGCAAGCGGCGTACCGCTCGTATATTCATAGACCTCACCCGGAAGGATCACAGGTTGTTCGCCGACGACACCGGTGCCTTTAACCTCGTGAACCTGGCCGTGGCTGTCAGAAATCTGCCAATGACGCGCACGAAGCTGCACAGCTTCGCGGCCCTCATTGTAAATGAGAACTGTATAGGCCCAGACATAATATCCCTGGTCCGGATCGGACTGATCAGCCAGATAAATTGGCTCTACTTCGATGCGGATGGACCGCGTCGTTTGCTTGTAGAGACCAACCGTTTCCGGGGACTGCGTGCCTGCGCTATTTACAAAATCGGATCTCATTGACGCTCTCCTGAGGGGACCCCCAGATTAGCCGGGGGCAACCTAACCAGGTGTTACCGAGACGTTGCCTTTCGTTCATATGCCTAACGAATTCGAAACAAACAAGCACCGTTTGATTAACTATGAGACACCCAGAGCACGATTGATGTCATCCACGAGATCAGCAGGGTCTTCCAGGCCAACCGAAAGCCGCAGAAGTCCGTCAGTTATGCCCAATTCAGCCCGCGCAGCGTCATCCAGTCTTTGATGCGTTGTCGTTGTCGGATGAGTGATGAGGCTCTTCGAATCACCCAGATTGTTGGAGATTGAAACGATCTCAAGCGCATTTGCGAATCTAAACGCGGCATCCTTTCCGCCGTCTAGTTCGAACGCCACGATGTTCCCGCCCAGGTCCATCTGGTCCATGGCGAGCTTGTATTGCGGGTGGCTCTTAAGGCCAGGATAAATCGTTCGCAGGACCTTTGAACTGCCTTCCAGGGCCTGTGCCACACAGCGGGCATTGCGGCAATGCTCGCGCACGCGCAGATCGAGTGTTTCCAGGCTTTTCAGCATCACCCAGGCATTAAACGGGCTGAGTGACGGGCCGGTCTGGCGGAGAAAGTTCGCCAAATAATCGTCAATAAAGGCCTGGTCAGCGAGCACAATGCCGCCAAGGCACCGGCCCTGACCATCAATATGTTTGGTCGCAGAATAGACCACCACATCTACCCCATACTCCATCGGCCTTTGAAGAACCGGCGTCGCAAACACATTGTCGACAACGACGCGCGCTCCGGCTTTGTGGGCAATATCTGTGACCGCTTTCAGGTCGATAATCTCCAAGGTCGGATTGGATGGCGTTTCGAGGAAAAAGACCTTTGTGTTTGGCCGCACAGCAGCTTCCCACTGAGACAGGTCTGTTCCTTCAATCAACGTGGATTCAACGCCAAACCGTGGCAGCAATTCCTCAACGATATAGCGGCAGGATCCAAACAGCGCTTTGGCGGCCACAACATGATCGCCTGCTGACAATTGGCAGAGCATCGCAGCAGTGACCGCAGCCATGCCGGTCGCCGTGGCGCGGGCGTCTTCGGCCCCCTCCAGCGCAATCATCCGCTCTTCGAACATGCGGACGGTTGGGTTGGCAAAGCGGCTGTAGATGAAGCCGTCATCCTCGCCCTTGAACCGGGCTTCGGCAGCTTCAGCGCTCTCATAGACATAGCCGGAGGTCAGAAACATGGCTTCGCTCGTCTCGCCGAACGGGCTGCGCATGGTGCCTCCGTGAACCGCCTGAGTGCGAGGGCGAAGGGGTGATTTGGCGTCTGATTGGCTCATTTTCTCAACTTCCCAACAAAAAAACCCCGATCGGACGGATCGGGGCTCTGCCTCCCGACCTTTTAGCGAGTTATTTAACGTGGCCGCAAGCCGATCGGCTCAAATCACCACGGGATCTGGAAGCATATAAGAGGGTCGACGGTCTTCCGTCAAGGGCCCTTAATACTTGGTTCCAAAGCGGCCCGCCCCTATAACGGGGTCCCAGCTTGAATTTATGACAGATTCCCGGACACAAATGACCAAATCCGCGAGCGATCTTTTTCCTGACCATGATGGCGCGACGCCAAGCGCAGCCCGCGCTGGCGCTGCCCATGCGACGGGCATCCTGCCGGCCCACGCCATCCGAGCGCTGGTAAAGGATCAGCAGATCTGGGGCACCAGGGAGATTGAGGACAGCCAGGTGCAGCCTGCGAGCCTTGATCTGCGCTTGGGGCAGACAGCCTATCGCTTGCGGGCGAGCTTTTTGCCCGGCCCGAAATCCAGTGTCATGGAGAAGGTGGAAGCATTTTCCTATCACAAAATTGACCTGAGCGAAGGTGCCGTGCTGGAGACAGGGTGTGTCTACCTCGTGCCCCTGATGGAAGCGCTTGCTCTTTCAGAGCGCACAAGCGCGAGCGCCAATCCAAAGAGTTCCACCGGCCGCTTGGATGTCTTTACCCGACTGATCACCGATCATGGATCTGAGTTTGATCAGGTTGAAGCAGGCTACAAGGGCCACCTCTATCTCGAAATAAGCCCAAGGTCTTTTTCTGTATTGGTGCGTGCAGGCTCCAGACTGTCCCAGATCCGCTTCCGTCGGGGACAACCGACGCACACGGATATTGAGCTGCGCACCCTGCATGAACAAGAGCGCCTCGTTGACGATGCTGTTGCAGATATTGATGGCGGGCTTGGCTTAAGTGTTGATCTGAAAGGCGACGGAGAGACAGGTCTGATTGGATATAGGGCCAAGCGCCACTCAGGTCTGATCGATGTCGATCTTCGCGATGGGTACGAGACGCTTGATTTCTGGGAGCCAATCTATGCCCGTGCTGATGGTGCGCTGGTCCTAGATCCGAACGAGTTTTATATCCTGGCCTCAAGAGAGGCTGTTCACGTGCCTGCAACCCATGCCGCTGAAATGGTTCCCTACAATCCACTGGTTGGTGAGTTTCGGGTTCACTATGCAGGGTTTTTCGATCCAGGCTTTGGCGCCCGCTCAGCCGGTGGCGCTGGAAGTCGTGGAGTGCTGGAGGTTCGGAGCCACGATGTGCCGTTCATTCTTGAGCATGGACAGACCATTGGACGGCTTCTCTATGAACGCCTCACCGACGCGCCGGCCGAACTGTATGGTCAGGGGATCGGCTCTTCTTACCAGAAGCAGGGTCTGAAACTGTCCAAACACTTTAGAGCCCCCTGACCTGATCTGTTATCCCGGTGTCCCATCAAGTCAGAGGACACTGGACCTAAGGAATTCTCACATGAACCTGTCTCATTGCCACAACTTCCAGGATTTCCGGAAGCTTGCAAAGAAGCGCCTGCCGGGGCCGATCTTCCACTATATCGATGGCGCTGCCGACGATGAGGTGACCTATCGCCGGAACACGGCAGCCTATGAAGCCTGTGATTTGGTGCCAAGCGTACTGGCGGGCGTCGAGAATGTGGACCTGTCGGTCGAGATCTTCGGCAAGAAGCTCGGTATGCCGGTTTATTGCGCACCGACAGCTCTGCAACGACTCTTCCATCATGATGGGGAGCGTGCGGTGGCACGGGCTGCTGAAAAATACCAGACCATGTTCGGCGTGTCCTCGCTCGGAACCGTGAGCGTTGAAGAAATTTCGGGCATGATCGATGCGCCCACCATGTTCCAGTTCTATTTTCACAAAGACCGCGGCCTGAATGACAGCATTTTGGAGCGGGCGAAGGCCGCGAAGTTTGACGTCATGGCCCTCACGGTGGACACAATCACCGGTGGTAACCGGGAGCGGGATTTCCGAACAGGGTTTACTTCGCCGCCGCGCCTCACCCCTCGCAGCCTGCTCAGCTTTGCGACCCATCCTCGGTGGGCCATCAATTATTTCACCCACGCCAAGTTTGAGCTGCCCCATTTGCAGGAGCATGTGAGTGAGGGCACGGATATAGCGACATCGATCGGCGACTATTTCTCCACCATGCTGGATCAATCAATGAGCTGGAAAGATGCTGAGGCTCTTTGTGCCAAGTGGGGCGGCCATTTCGCGTTGAAAGGCATTATGAGTGTGGAGGATGCGCGCCGTGCTGTGGACATTGGCTGTACCGGCATCATGGTGTCAAACCATGGTGGTCGTCAGCTCGACGGCGGACGCAGTCCCTTCGACCAGCTGGCGGAGATTGTTGATGCGGTTGGCGACAAGATTGATGTGATCTGTGAGGGCGGAATTCAACGCGGCACCCATGTGCTGAAAGCACTCTCCGCTGGAGCCAAAGCCTGTTCTGGCGGCAGACTCTATCTCTACGCCTTATCAGCAGCGGGACAGCCAGGTGTCGAGCGTGCGCTTGGGCTTCTGCGGGAGGAAATTGAGCGCGATATGAAGCTGATGGGCTGTTCTTCGGTTGATCAGTTGAACCGCAACAATTTGCGTTATCGCTAGAGCATTTTCAGGATAAGTGGTGGCCGGTTATCCGTCCGGAAATGCGACAAAAGAAGAGTTTGGAAGCAGCCCGAAAGCCGCTTCCAAGGCCATGCTAGCATCCATCACAGATTGTTTGGATTGCCGTCATAGATTTTGAAATTGGTGTTGCCGACGCCGGGCTCACCCACGCGAGTGAGGGCGCCGTCTGCACCTGCTTCATAGTCGAAGCAACCACTTGATCGGTCAGAGCCCAAGTTCACACAGAACTTGCCATCCTCGACCGTCCATGCGCCGCCATAGGTTGCCCAATTACCAGCCTGGTTACAGGGGCGTTCTTCGCCCTTGATTTTCCCATCAGCGGTGTAGTGTTCGCGGAAATCATTCCGGGCAGCACCGCACTCGCGATATTGACCTTCAATCGTATTTCCAACAACCACAGCGGCGACTTCGTGTCCGGGCATATAGACATCAGCCATGGCTGGCACAGCCGTCATGGCGAAAGTAGCTGCAAGCGCAGCAACAAGAAAATTCCTCATGCGTTTATCCTTTCTTTGAGAGCCTCCCAGCGTTCTCAATGCCCATTATTGAGCCGCTGCGGATCGCCCGCCTTGATCCGTGTCAAGAGCGAATACGATTAGTGAGGATATGGCTTGGCTGATTTGAACGACCTGTTTAGGTGGGGTAGAACAAGGGACGTTTACATTCCGGGTGGCCGGAAGATTTCAAAGAAACGAGAGTCCTGATGCGTCTGCTGATCCGCAATGCCAATCTCTTCGATACATCCACCCTCTCGTTTGTGGGAGAGACCTCACTGATCGCAGAGAATGGGGTGATTGTGTCGCAGGGCGAGACGGGGTCTGCTGACGTCGAAATTGACGCCAGAGGTGCGTTCATGTTGCCGGGCTTCATCGATGGGCATGTTCATTTTCGTCTCGCGACTCTCGATTTCAATAAGTTGGCACGGTGGTCTGAGGTTGAGTTTGGGCTCGCCATGGGACGTCTCGCCGAAGAAACCGCGGCAAGAGGATTCACGACGGTGCGTGATCTCGGCGGTGATGTGGAAGGTTTGATGCGGGCCATCCGCACGGGAATGACCCAGGGTCCTCGTGTCGTGCGTGCAGGGCGCATGCTGACCCAAACTGGGGGGCATGGCGATGTAGAGTCAGGGCCGCGCGAGGTGCCTACCTGCGCTTGTGAGATGCGCCATACGGCATTTGGAATCGTGGCGGACGGCGTGGATGCTGTGCGAAAAGCAGCCCGGCACAATCTGCGGGATGGGTCTGATTTTCTGAAGATCCACGTGTCCGGTGGCGTCGCGTCGCCGAGCGATCCATTAGAGTCTGTGCAATATACGCCCGAGGAGATTACCGCAGTCGTTGAAGAAGCCCGCCACAGGCAGACATATGTCGCTGCACACGCCTACTCACCGGAATCGATCAAAATGGCGGTCGAAAATGGTGTTCGGACGATTGAGCATGGCAATCTGATCGATCAGACCTCGGCCGCAGCAGTGAAGGCGCATGATGCGGTGCTGGTTCCGACGCTAGCAACCTATGAAGCGATGGAGGTATTTGGGGAGAAGCTGGGGCTTCCTCGATCGAACCGCGACAAGAACAAAAAAGTTTTGGACGCAGGCCTCACCTCTTTGGAGACAGCGCGAGAGGCGGGCGTTGCTATGGGGTGGGGAACAGACCTGATTGGCGAAACGCAAAACCGGCAGGCACGAGAGTTCGCAATCCGCGCAGAAGTAGAGACAGGCAAAGAAATCCTGCGCGCCATGTACAATGTCAATCCATCGCTCTGTCACCTTGAAGGCAAGATTGGCACATTAGCGCCAGGCGCGTTCGCTGATATCGTACTAACAGATGTAAATCCCCTGGAGAAGATCTCCGCCCTGGGTGAACCCGATGCGCTGAGCCATGTCATAATGGGTGGAAAGGTCATCCGTCAGCCATGAAAGCTCAGTATCGCAGTTTCATCGAATTTGATGTGAAAGCTGGCGCGGAGCAGTCTTTTCTGGATGCTTTCCTGGCAGCCGGAATGCTGACCCGCCCAAAGAGTGTCGAAGGCTTTGTTGAGGCCGAACTGGTGAGGGACGGATCTACCTTTGCCGTTATTGGGCGCTGGGAAACGGCTGAAGCTTATGCTCGTTGGCAGAGCGTTGCGCAAAAGGAGGCGCCTGATGACGCGCTTAAGGCGCTCTCAAAGACGATTGAAACGACGCGGCCTGGGCGACTATAGGAGCTTGTATCCTGAAACTGATCTTTGGTCAGGCGCTGCACGATCCCCCGCCCAATACACAGAATTTTGCACAATGCCGATGATTGAGGGCAACATCCTTTGAGGCGTCGGAAAGTGTCACGCCCAGATCAAACTGCGGGTCGTAGGGCAGCAATGTGCAGGCAGCGACTGAGGCGGTGCCCGCGCCCTTGTGCTTCACAACCATGCGGCTGGTGGCGCACATCATGTCATTCGGATCGACATTCAGGATCGACCAACAGGCGGTTGTGATCTCAGGTACGTCGACATTCTCGTCCATTTCAGGAAAGAGCGTGACAGCGAGCGGATCATTGGCATCGATAGAAAGAGACTGGTCGGCGAAGAGAGCGGCATAGCCAGCGCGCGAACTTACGTCGTCCTCTCCCCAGCAGGTTCGGCCGGCAATGGTGATCTGCGCGCTTAGTGAACCAAGAAAGGCAAGGCCTTCCATCGCCTTGGCAAATGCACCTGGTCCCCGCTCTTCGTCGTGCAGGGCGGCCGAGTAGTGATCCAGACTCACGCGGAAGGTGAGGTGCGCGCCATATTTATTGATCAGCTCTTCAACGCCCTTCTTCACTCTAGGTCGAAGGAGCGGCTGCATTGCGTTGGTAAGAACCAAAGCATCAAATCCGCGTCCAAGCGTATCTTCCAGGATCGCAAGCATCGACGGATTCATGAAGGGTTCGCCGCCGGTGAAACCAATCTCCCTGGTGCCAAGTCTGTCGCGTTCGATCTCGTCCAGGTAAGAGGCAACGTCCGCCTCGGTCAGATAAACAAGTCGGTCGTTCGTAGGGCTGGACTCGATATAGCAGCTTGCGCATTCAATATTGCAAAGCGTGCCGGTATTGAACCAGAGCGTATCAAGCTTATTCAGGCTCACATGCGCGCGGACGTCTCCTTTCGCTGTAAGCGAAGGGTCGGTGAAGGGGGCAAGCGCCTGCCCGGCGAGTGGCTGCAGCTGATCATTCATGAGCCGACCCTACCACTCAGCGGGTAGTTTGTGCCCCACCGATTTCTCACCTGACAGAAATTTGATCCGCCTCAGGAGGCTGTATCAACCACGTTTTCGATGGGGATTTGGATGCATTTAGCCAGGTTGTGGCGCCCACTATAGATCGTGTGCGCAACGAAATAGACGGCATCTTCTGGTACTTCTGTCCCCTGGGGGATTTCCATCGTGATGGGCGTGCCACCTGCGTCGACCATCGACATAACCACATGACCTGTATCTCGAAAGCCTTTGCAGTCGCCGTCGTGATCACCATTGCCCGCGTCGTCTTGAACACCTGGCTCACCGACCTCTAGGCCCCAATGAACCATGTACATATCGACACCGGTTTCATCGACCGCCCGTCCGAGCGTCACTGTTCCGCCGATCGTCTGACCAGGATCTGTGTCCGTAAATGAAATCGATGAGGGGCCGTAATTGACCCCGTCAACTCTCGGGTAGATCAAGTCAGGTCCGCCGATTTTGATCACGCCATATCCGGCAACCGCGACCAGCCCTACTCCGATAAGTCCCTTTGTCCACCAACGCATTGCTTTCTCCCCCAAAAAAGCGCGGCGGCCAGCAATGCCACCACAGTCTAAACGTTCCAATTGATATCTTGCGCTGGAGGGGCATGGAGCGCTAGTAAAAAGGGGCCTGAGCGGGCGTAGCTCAATGGTAGAGCAGAAGCTTCCCAAGCTTAAGACGGGAGTTCGATTCTCCTCGCCCGCTCCACAGTCTCAATAGAACAGGCATATGTTGAAGTGCCTTCTTGCGTCTTATTGAATACCAAGAAAGACCGGAACCGGCCGGTATTGGTGATCGTGACCTTGCACGGTATCACTTCCAACGGATTTGTAGGTTACCGTACCGTTGTCGAAGATCAATTGTGAAGAGCCCGAGCCATCAAGTGTGAGTGCGTCGTAGGCGCCCAAACTGATGAGCAGATGAGCCAATCCCTTGAGCGTGGTGCCGCCATTTGGATAGGGTCCACCATTGCCGCCGTTATTGACGACAACTGTAATCAGAGTCTTTCCATCCTCGGTAATGCCAAGCGCCGCACGTGCGCGATTGGAGGCGGCGGAAATGCCCGCGGATTCGTCATTAAGCACTCCATCTTTCACGAGGATAAATCCCGACACCGCGTTTTGAATAGTGTCGCGCATCTCTCGGACTGTTTCGTCTCTTAGGAGTTTCGCATAAATGCCGGTGGCTCGTGCCACTGCAGGAGTAGAGAACACCATTGTCTGCGTATCGCGGCCATGAACTTGTGCGAATTTCGAGATGGTTTTCGTGTTGGAAATCGTCCAACCCAGTGCCGTCGTGCAGGGGGTGACAGAGGGGTTGCCAGCCTTTATGTCATAGAAGTTTGCATTCATGAACAGCCGCGCCGTGTATTGGGTGCTCCACGGAAGATAGCCTGTGGGATTGGCAACAATCGGTTCAACGGGGTTCTTATGGGTTTTGTCTGTCACGCAGGTAGTCGGGTTGTTGAGATCGTTTAGAACCAATTCAGTCCTTGGTAAATATGCGCGTCCAATCCATGCGCCGTCTACTTGTTGATTAGCCGGTGAGCTTCCCGTGTCCAGAAAGTTTACTTTGTCACAGCAATATAATGATGCAGAGGGGGACACATACACGCCAGCATACCCATAGCCCGCTGGTTCAGGGCGCCCGTCTCCATTGACGTCAACCATGTATCGCGGTGTTTCCGCGTTGGACCACGACTGATCTGTGCCAAAGTCGTTCACCCATTGCGCCGCCTCCGAGTAGGTGATGGACGTGCCTTGTCCTTTGGATACTGCAACTTGCATCCCGGGACCATTGAACCCAACGATGTCAGCTTTGCCATCCGCATTGACGTCGGCCATCAGCCGCAAAGTGTCATCAACTGTCCACCCGCTATTCAAACCGAACCCATGTGTTACCACGTGTATCTTCCATGAGTTGGTGGCGTTGTCGCCGTTGGAAAATCCAACGTATGTATTGGAGTCGCCAAAGCCAACCAAATCTGCTTGCCCATCCCCATTCACATCCGCGACAGTGCGAACATTCTCCGTGTTGCTCCAGCCTTGGTCCTGCCCAAAATCTGCGAGCACCAGGGCAGCGGCATTAAACGTGTTGTTTGTCTGGGCTAATGAAACATAGGTGCCTTGAATGCCAAAGCCCACAATATCCGCCATGCCATCGCCATCGACGTCAGCCAACTCGCGCACAAAATCGGTGGTGTTCCACCAATGGTCGGTTCCATAGTTGCTGATCCAGCGGGTTTTGCTGCCGAACTTGTTTGCATGAGGTTCGTTCAGACTCACGTAGACCCCATCATCTCCAAAGCCCACGACATCGGGGTATTTGTCTCCGTTCACGTCAGCTAGTGTACGGATGAAATCGGAGTCACCCCAGGTGGATGTGCCGAATTGATCTGTCCATTTGACCCCTTCTTCAAAGGCCGTCCCAGTTGATAGGCTGACATCAACTCCGTTGAGTGCGAATCCGACTAAATCAGCTTTTCCATCATTGTTCATGTCGATGACAAAGCGGGGGTTGCTCCCAACGCGCCACCCTTCGGCGTAACTGTAACCCTTCGACCAAACATTTGTGTCGTCCCGAAACGAAGTTCCGGTAGAGACGCCCACATAGACTCCGTGTTCCCCAAAGGCAACCACGTCATCCATGCCGTCACCATTCACATCGCCAAACATCCGAGGATATTTTGATGAGGGCCAGCCTTGGTCAGTGTGCAGTCCATAGTGAGGAAGCCAGACTTCATTCTGCGCCCAGTTGTCGTAGCGCGACCCATTTGGATCGGCCGCATGGGCCGGTATTACTGCTAAGGAAAGGGCTGCAGATACCAGCAAGCTTTTCGATAGTACTCTAAGTATCTGGTGCATGTTTTCTCCGATCTCTTGAGATTTAGGCACTAGAAGTTCAAGTCGTTTTATCGTCTGCGACCCGTCTTTTATAAAACAACATATTTAGTTTAATCATAAAAGTAGAAGTTTAGATAGTCTTGCGTGCGTCAATACGGTTCCGATGTGCTAAACTCTCAAAACTTAAGATGAGAGTTTTACTCTCCTCGCATGCTCCAAAGTCTCATAAAAAGGGGGAAACTCATGGGTGGAACTATTCTGACGCCAATCCTGGTTTTGGTGAGCTGGACATTGGTGGTGTGGCTTTGGATGTATGCGCGGCGTCTGCCAGCTATGAGCGCAGCCAATGTCGAGCCTCAACAAGCCCAGCATCCAGGCGCGCTGGCGGGTCTCCTGCCGTCAGAAGCACAACGGGTTGCGGACAATTACAACCATCTGCACGAGCAGCCGACAATATTTTATGCGCTGATTGTCTACAGCCATCTGGCAGGAATGGCCGATCCATTGAACATCGGCTTGGCATGGGCCTATGTAGGTCTAAGGATTGCCCATTCGTTGGTGCAAAACACCGTCAATATTGTGTTGGTCCGGTTCTCGCTTTTCGCACTGTCGACTTTAGTCCTGATTGTGATTGCTGTTCGCAACCTTTTGGCACTTGGCTAAACCTGCAGAGGATTGTCTCGGCGTTCTTCGCCATTGACGGGCTGGCCATCTTTGCGTCTTCGACGGTCTGGCCCGGCAAAGCTTTCAGTGCTGACAAAATCGCGGCTGTTATTAATCGCATATTGAATGCGATCGAAAAGCATCTGCGCTGATACAGGTTTGCAAAGAACCTCGGTTGCACCAGCATCGCGCGCTGCGGCGATTGTCTCGACACTTGGGTGGGCAATCAGCACGATGATGGGAAGTTCGGCATTGGGAATGCCTTTCCCCGTCCGCACATGACGTGTGAAGCTAAGACCGTCGACTGGCACCATCCCACTATCAACGATGGCGAAGTCGACTTCCGAGGTATGCAGCAATTGAGCTGCGTCGTCGCCATCCCGCGCTTCAGCGATCTCTTTAATTTCAAAGGCTTTCAATTGCTGTCTAAGCACCGTCAGCATAAAGCGATTTTCTTCCGCGATGAGGAACCGCAGGGATGCGAGGTCGACGTCTTCCAATGCTGAGCTACTCATGCACGCCCGTCCTATAAAGACTTGAACTGCAAGCGTAAGAGGAAAAAATTACCTATTTGTTAGGATTTTACCATAGGGCTGTTCGCATTTCCTTAAGCATCCCCCCGTCTGTCGGGCCCTGAATGTGGCTTCGGTCGTTGTCGGCGCCTGTCCGGTCCGGTGTAATGCGGCGTCTTGATAAACCGCCTGTTTGTCTGAAGCATCGCTTGAATGCGCTGATAAAGGCTTTGTGCGGAAATTGGTTTACGAACGACGTCGCTAGCCCCTGCATCGCGCGCTTCCTTGATGCGTGCGCGCTCCGTGTGGGCTGTAAGCAACAGGATGGGGAGCTCGGGATCATAGCTGTCATTTGCAGTGCGGATCAGCCGGATGAAATCCAGGCCATCAAGGGGTTCCATCAGATAGTCCACGATCGCGACGTCTATGGGGGAAGAGCGAACAATCTCAAAGGCATCTGCAGCGTCGCGTGCATCGTGCACGGTTCCTGCGCCCAGGGCTCGCAGCAATTCCCGGAGAATGGAAATCATGTGGTGGTTGTCATCAACGACCAAAAACGAAAGCGGCGAAAGGTCGAAATCACGCATCGGACAGCCTTCTAGCAATACGTCTCCTTGCTGCATGCAGAACGATCAGAGACGGAAAGCCACCCGTTATACGAGTATAATGCTCGACGCGTTAACTGAAGGTTTATGAGGAACTACTGCCGATCAGACAGGCCTCGGCGCGCGCGCGCCGCATAGGCGGGCATTTGAGCGCTGACACCGTGAACTGTCTTTTCCCAATAATGGGGGCTGGCAAAAAGCTGATAGAGCGCCTTGTAGGCGCCGGTTGAGATGAGCAGCCAGTATATCGGCATCGTATACACATGCCAGCCGAGCCCGGTGAGCCCACGTGCTTGCGCACCAACAAGCCCTGCGATTATCGCTGCACCAAAGCCAACAAAGAGAACACTCAAATTGAGCAACCCCAAGACCATGGGGCCGATACCTTCTATGGGTGTGAAGCCGTTCACAAGCATCCATAAGAGCAAAAAGTAAAACAATGGATGAGCAAGGGCAGACAACAAGAAGCCGCCCGTGACAATCTGGAGAACGACAAAACCGGCGGGCCCAAGGGCCGTATATGTTTGAAGCGGTTTACGCATCCGAACAATGTAGGTTTGCATCCATCCTTTCAGCCACCGGGATCGTTGACGTACCCAATTGGGCAAAAGACAGTTTGCCTCTTCGAGGGTTGCCGTTGAAATGACGCCGGTCTTGTAGCCATGTTCGCAAAGCCGGAAGCCCAGATCCGCGTCTTCGGTGACATTGTAAGGGTCCCAGGCACCGGCCTTCTTCAAGATGTAAGTGCGAAAATGGGTAGAGGTTCCCCCGAGCGGGAATGGGAGGCCAAATCGCGCAAGAACCGGGAGAAGGAGATCGAACAGAGAGGCATACTCAATTGCAAAGTGCCGCGTGAGCCAGTTCTCATCCCAATTGTAGTAGGCAAGGGGGGCTTGCACGCATGCCAGACTGAGACCTCCAGATTTAAACGCCTGCACTGCTTCGCGCAGCTGCGCAGGCCCCGGAATATCTTCAGCGTCATAGACAACCAGGAACTCTCCACGGGCAAATGCAAGTGCGTAGTTGCAGGCTTTTGGTTTCGTGAGCGGATGAGATGTTGGAACAAGAATCAATTCAACATTTCCAGGAAGCTTCAGATTGCGCGCTGCATCGATCGTTCCCTGATCGGTTTCTTCCAACACAAGTTTGATGTCGAGCTTGGCAAGCGGATAGTCGAGCTTTTGGATGGCATCCATCAATATGGGAAGAACATCTGCTTCTTGCAGCAGGGGAACCATAATTGTGTAGAGGGGGAGATCCCGATCACTTATGCGTTCAACAGTCGTCGCATCCTCGGGAACGAATTGTCGGCCGATATTCGCAGAGAGAAGCCTTAAAGACGCTAATGATATGAAGGCAGCAATCGTTACGACGTTGAGCGTCAGCAGGACCCAGCTGGGAAAAAGGTAGGTGCAAGCGAGCAGCATACAAAGGCCAAACAGGCAGACTGTCTTTGCTCTTTTGGACAAGAGCTGTCGCGCCGATGCGTCGGGCTGATCTGCCAGGAGCGCAAGCTGGGCTCGTTGGGTCAACGCGCCACCGAAGGTGGACCGGATTGTTTGCAGAATATCGAGGGGTGCTGTCTGGAGCAGCAAAAAGGGGGCTGCCGTTTTTTCTTCCAACGCTGCTGCCGCTTTTTCCAGATCCACTGCGACGTAGGTTGGTGTGATCCCGTCAGTCTTCCAGGGAAGGCATTGGTGTTGCAAATAGAAGGTGATGTCTTCCGTGACGAGTAACTGCTTGTCTGGTGGGCTGAGAAGCAGGTTGATGAAGCGGATACCTCGCTGCTCGGCGAGTGCCCGATAGACATCAAAGGCACGCGCGTCTCCGTGGCCGATCAGTTCTTCACCGAGGCGCACACCGGATTGTTCTTGCCTGTCGCGCGCTTGGGCAAGCTCCACCGGTGACACTGCATCCTGCTCCAAAAGGAGAGTGCCGAGTTGGGGTCGTTTGAGAGCAAAAGCCGGTGCTGCCTCGTCAAACCCACGCAAATGCGCATGAAAATCTGCGCCGTCACCCGGTGTCTTTTTTTCCTCCCTCATTCAGACCGACCCCCTTGAACTGAACGGAAGAGTTCATGGTAAAATGACTGTTAACCATTGCAATACAAGGGTTTAGATAGGTTGATGTGCGTATGCACTCTTAGGTTGAGCCTTTGCCATTAACGCTGCGCCTGAATTGATTGGAAGTTCACTGGACCGGAAGGAGAGCCTTCGGCATTCTCCGCCGATGCGCTGGCTTCTTCTCATAAACCTACTGGCAGTTGTGCTTTTAAGCGGCGCAGTTGCGATCGTGATCGAAGGCACACCTGTGGGAACCGGGCCTCACAGCACGCCCGCCGAAGCATCGGGTGACATCAACCATGGGGTCGAAAGCGTTCAAGAGAGAGCGAGCGCAGACGAATCCATCACTGCTTCGCAGAATGACGTCTTGCGACCGGCAGACTTAACGAACAGTCCAACTGCCATCAGTGAGCCTGAAACGCATGAGGTGGAAGTACCCACCTACGTAGAGGACGATCACGGTGAGCCGACCGCGCTCGATGGTGACGTCGGCCTTGTCGCTGCGCCTGACGCGCCAATCCCACTTCCTGCCCCAAGAACAATAGAAACGGAAACCGTTGCAGTTGAACCAACCGCGATAGAACCAGCCGCGGTTGAAGAGCCCGCCCTCGCAGAGACCGCCGATGAACAGGACGCAGGTGAGACTCTCGCCCCGCTTGTAGTTGCGACGGAAGGTGCCTTTGCACCTTTCAACTATGTAGATGGTGGGGGGAAGCCTACGGGTTTTGATATTGATGTCGCAAAGGAATTGTGCCGCCGCCTTGAAAGGCAGTGTGTCTTTGAAGTGAGACCCTGGTCCGACTTGATGCCATCGCTCCGAGGTGGAGACATTGATCTCATCGCTGCCTCCATGCAGATACCCTCAACCAAACCTCAGGGCGTCCTGTTCACCAATCCCTATTACGGGTCGCGGGGCCGATTTGTGACGTCAAAAGGAGCGGGTATTGCTGGGCCGGGTCTTTTGCGGGTTGCGGGCTCCCAGATTGCCGTGCAAGAGGGAAGCGTTCATGAGGCCTACCTCCAGAATCAATATGCCGAGGTCAGCCTTGTGAAGACGCGTTCCTTGTCAGAAGCGTTGCAGCATGTTGCAGAAGGAAAGGTGGAAGCCGCCTTTGGGGACAATGCAGCAATGCTGAGATGGATTAAGGAGGAGGGCTGCTGCACAACTCTGGGCAACCCGATCACCGATGGAACGTTCTTTGGTGAGGGGATAGGTCTCGTTGTCCAAGAAGACGAGAGGGGCCTGGTCGACGCGCTCAACGCGCAGCTTCAAGAGATGCTTGAAGATGGGACAAGTGCGAGGCTGTCCGATCGCTATTTCAGCGGGTCGATTTTCTAGAGCGCTTAGCTGTTCTTCATCAATTCGCGCGGCTTGCCGTAAAACACCACCTGGCCGGTACCTTCTTTGATGTCTGTCCACTTATCTACATCAAACTGAAAAACTGCCAGCGCCCCGGTGGGGTAATGATCCGCCATACGCGCCGACATATCCTTGCTGCCCTCATCCGCCAGCGCAACGGCAAGCATCTCCAGACCGGGATTGTGTGCCACGATGAGAACCGTTTCGTTTGTATCGTCGAGCCGGTGCACCGCATCCAACAATGTGCCTGGCATCGCCATATAGAGATCGTCACGATACTCAATAGCGCACCTGTCTTGCAGTGTTTCGGCAAGCGGCTTGATCGTCGAGCGGGCGCGAACGGCCGTTGAACACAAAGCGTGATCAGGCGTCCATCCCTTATCGACAATAAACCCTGCGAGAAATGCGGCGGATTTTACACCGCGCCCATTGAGCGTGCGTTGGGAATCCTCGGTTTCCGGCTGGTTCCAGTCAGACTTAGCATGGCGCATTAGACAGAGACGTTTCATGACCCGTCTTTCCCATGCAACGGCCGGAAAGGCAAGCCCAGGCTCCAGGTGACCCGCGTCGGACCCTCATCGCGGAATTCCTTAAGCCCTATTTCCATTTCAAGATGACCCAACTCGGGGGTTTCACGGTAGGTGCGAAAAAGGCGGTCCCAGATGGAGAAGTTGAAACCGAAATTGCTGTCAGTTTCCTGTTGGATAACTGAGTGGTGCACCCGGTGCATGTCCGGTGTGACAAAAACCTGCCGAATGAGACGGTCAACCCAACCTGAAAGCCGCACATTTCCATGATTGAACAGGGAGGTCGCGTTCAGGACGATCTCGAAGACCATGACAGCCACCGCAGGCGCGCCGAGCAGGATGACCGCGCTGATTTTGATCCCCATACTCAGAAGAATTTCGATCGGATGAAAACGGATGCCCGTGGACGTATCGATGTCAGGGTCCGCGTGGTGTACCTGGTGCAGCCGCCAAAAGACCGGGACGTGATGAAACAGCACATGCTGCGCATAGATCAGCAGATCAAGCAGAACAAATGCCAGGACGCAGGAGAGCAGGAAAGGCAGGTCCAGAAAGTTGAGCAACCCAATGGATTGGCCGTCTGCCCATGCTGCGGCGCCTACGGCCAACACCGGGACGAGAACACGCAGCATCAGACCGTTTACAATGCTTAGGCCAAGATTTGTGGACCAGCGCCTTAGCTTGGAGAAGGTGGGCGGGCGCTTAGGGGCAAGATATTCCCAAGCTCCCATAATGCCCAGGACACCCAGGAAAACACTCAGGCGAAGCGTTGGTTCAACGCTTAGAAGAGCTTCCTCCATCGCCTGTCCCCGGATTGTTGATCGCTGCTGTCGGTTTGAGTCTTAGAGTGTCGCGTGACGTGCCCGGGCGCCGCGTTCGATGGCTGCCGCGGAGAGTTTTTCAATACCGAGCGTATCGCGAAGGATCTGAAGCAGGCGAAGTTCTTCCTGCCCAACAGCCAGATCAGCCGCAGCAACATCTACCGCCAGTGCATATGCTGTTTCGTACATATGAGGCGGCAGCGCGTCGCGGGCGAGCCCGAACACCGCATCAAGCCCACCATCTTCTGCCAGGATTGCAGCGCATTCCTCGGCAACTCCCAGGAGACGGTCCGCGTTGAAGTCCTTAAAGACAGGCAGGTTTGTGACGATATTGCCGATCTTCCGTGTTTCATTGTCACTGATAGCAGCATCAACGGCGGACATCGTGACCATGACGTAGATGAGAGCGGTATGGGGGTTAATCGTCTGCGACATAAAACTAGCCTATTTCTGGAATACGCCGCGCCTGAGACGGCATGCGGTCAAGGACCCGCAACTTAGAGCATTTTCAGCAAAAGTTGCGAGACTTTTGTGGTTCGAAAATGCGACCAAATAGCGGGTAAATCTCCCAAGCGGAGAGCAGAAGAGCAAGGCCTGCGAACACCCCGGATAATCAGGGTTCTGTGAGGAACTTCCGCATTTCAACGATTGTTTCAGCAAGACTGAGACGCTCAATAGGCGTTTCTGGTGGAAATGCGCTCGTGAGCCGCGTTGGCAAACGGTTGTCGAGCAGCACGAAGACCCCTTTATCCGTCGCCGTTCGCACCAACCGCCCAAACGCCTGCTGTAGGCGCAGCCGGGTAATCATGTCGGTATAGCGACCGCCGCCAAAGGCCGCCCGGCGCGCCTTATAAAGAATATCGGGGCGGGGCCAGGGCGTGCGGTCGAGCACGATGAGCCGCAGCGAGGCACCCGGCACATCGACCCCGTCGCGAACCGCGTCAGTTCCCAGCAGGCAAGATTTCTCTTCCGCCCGAAAAATATCGACCAGCGTGCCAGTGTCGATCGCGTCAATATGCTGCGCATAAAGTGGCAGGCCCGCCGTTTCCAGAGGTTCCACGAGCTTGCTGTAAACAGCCCGCAACCGATTGACCGCAGTGAACAGGCCAAGCCCACCGCCGCCAGCGTTCAAAAAGAGATCCCGATAGGCGCGGGCAACCTGGTCGGCACTATCGCGGGCAACATCCTGCACCACAAAAATGCGCGATTGCGCTGCATAGTCGAAAGGCGAGGTGAAGTGAGCGCGTTCCACAGGGGTGGGGAGGTGCGTTGCGCCGGTCCTGACTTCTGCCGTTTGCCAGCCATCATCTGAATCATCGTCCGGTGATGTTCGGTCTCTGAGTGTCGCAGACGTGATAAGGCCACCGTGCAGAGGTTGCAGCACGGCCTCGGCAAAAGGCTCGCTTGGGTCTACCCAATGTCGATGCAGCCCAACGTCAAAATCTGTCCCACCGATACGCTCAATTGAGAGCCAATCGACAAACGCTTCTTTGGGATCGCTCATCAGGTCTGAGAGCATCATGCGCCACGCAGGGAGTGTCGCCCGGCCGCGACGGTCAAGACCCCGAATAGCGGCATCCATCCGCGTTTTAGTTGATGTGTCGAGCGTCTCGTTATGCGCATCCATCAGACGCCGCAGACAATCTGAAAGGGAGCTGAAAGAGCGACCGAGCTTCGCTAGGGCAACATCAAGATTAGCAGCCGCCTCGCTCAGCTCTTCATTTGCCGGACGGAGATCAGATTCAAGCGAGTAGGGACTGTCGGGATAATCAGATCGCGCCAGCACAACATGCCGGACAGCGGTTAAAAAGCCCTCCGCGGGACCTTTGCTGGCATCGGATCCCAGGCGCGCAAGCCACCCAGGGGAGGGGAGTGCCGCCGCCGCCCGTGTCGCCGCATCTAGCAAACCTTCGCCCTCTTCATCACCGGCCAGGAGGTCACTTGCCCGATCTTGCAGACCGCGACTGCGCCTGCGGCGTCCATCTTCTGGACCTCTCGTCCATCGTCTGAGCTCTGACATTTCCCGTCCGCTCAGGAAGGAAGAAAAGGCGCTGTCCGCCGCATCAAAAAGATGATGTCCCTCGTCAAAAACAATATGACGCCGGGCATACAGGTTCATGGGCTCGTCATCCTCAGCCCCACCAGCAGTTTCGCCGCTTGGTGGTTCTGAGTCGGGACGTGCAAGCGTGTGATCTAGGGCTGCCTGGATCATGATGAGCGCATGGTTTGCGACCACTATTTGCGCGCGCCGCGCCTTGCGAACTGCCTTTTCGATAAAGCACTTCTTGTAGTGGGCACAGGCTGAATAGGAGCATTCGCCCCGTCGATCTGTGAGGCCAGCTGCAACGCTTTCTGCGCCCATCGCACCTGGCAGCCAGGCTGGGAAATCGCCGCCAACCATGTCCCCGTCGCGGCTATAGCGCGCCCACCGCGCCATGAGAATGGCTGCGGTCCCTTGCGTGCCGGTCAGCAGTCCGCCAGCAGTTTCTTCGAGGTTGAGCAGGCAGAGATAGTTCTCACGTCCTTTTCGGATGACGCTTTTTTCTTCCTTCTCCTTTGGGTCGGGGAAAAGGCGGGTGAGTTCCTGATCAAGCTGTCGTTGAAGGTTTTTAGTGTAGGTCGAGAGCCAGACAGTGCCGTCATTCTGTTCAGCCCAAAGGCTCGCCGGTGCGATATATCCTAGCGTTTTGCCTGTTCCTGTGCCGGCTTCTGCCAACAGCAATTGTGGCGCACCCGCCGTTTCCCGCGGGAGAAACGCCTTGGCGGCGGTGGCGGTGTAGGCAGCCTGTTGTTCCCGTTCTTCCGCATCGGCACCGGTTAAGCGCTGAAGTCTCTCTCGCGCAGCATCCGGGTCCACGGGCAGGGCACCGGGCGGCGGCGGTGGCGGTTGATCTTCCCATTCCTCAAGGTGTGACCAAATGTCGAGCCGGGCCCGTGCAGCAGCGACTGAGTTTGGCGCGAGATCACCAAGGGCGCTGGTAACCAAAGGCGCCCATGGCCAGCCGGTATCCATCAGGGCTTTTGCCATGCGGACCGTTTCTTCCCGGTCCGGGTAGGCTGGGTTTTGCAGCTCGCTGAGGAGCGCTTTGGTAATGAGGTGGAGCGTGAGCGCTGCTTCTTCCGTATTGGCGGGCGCATCAAGCCCTACCTGGTAAGCAAGTCCTGCTGGCGTGGGGACGCAGAATTGGGCCGGGCGAACAAAAGCAAAGAGTTCCAGGACGTCATAGAGGCCGGGGTAAAGGCTCTTGCCAGTTGCAGCGCCCCGGCGTCCAGCAGCCCCTGCCGCGCGTCTCGCGGTAAACCGCCGATGGCAGAGGAGAAGAGGCTGTTCTGCCAGCGCAGCAATTGCCTCTTCGGCGTTCCATTCAACAACTTCCCCGTCATCAGACACACCGATGGCGCCACCGCCGGGCAGGGGCACGGCGGCAATGAGCGTCGCGGACGCATCGTCTTCGCCGGAAGCGTTGGGGGCGGAAGAATCGGGGGCGGAAAAATCAGACATCCGCCGCAGTATAGCGGAGCAACGAGCAGGGTTGAGTTTTATCCTGCAAGGGCTGGGTAGGCGCGGGTGAGCGCGTTTGCTCCCGACTTGAACTTTCTTTCAAGCTGCCTGACGCGCTCAGAGAGGACCTGTTCGCGGGTGGTTTCCTGCAGGTCATCAAGAAGATGAGAGGCGCTTCCTGAAAGGCCAATCAACCCAATGGCATTAGCCTCGATAGCAAGGCTTTCGGCCATTGAACGAAGGGTGCGATGGTCGCCTCGTCTCACGGCCTCGCTCAAAGCCTTTTGCAAGTCGGCAATTGCATGGATGGCTTCGCCGAGATGGTCGGCGATGCGCGCTGTGCCCAGGTCCTGCTCCAGCTCGTAGATCCGGTCGAAATCGAGCATTTGGCCGTTATTGGAAGCGGGCTTACTTTGATTTTCCTTTTGTCCGTGGTTTTGCTTGGGACGCTGATTGATGTCAGGTGCAAGAACAAACCAGGCTGTAAAGCCACCGCCGACCATGCTGTCTGCACCGGCTCGTCCGCCCATCAGGCGTACCAGCCGGTCGCATATGGTCAGATTGACATCGCGGCGTTTCAAAGGGGCATGTTCCCCCTCATTGTCGAGCGAAGAGAAGAGACGTGCCGCATCTTCAGATGGCATGCCAGCGCCTGTGTCAGTGACCGAGAACCTCACGCCGACCCCATCATTTATGTCGACTGGCGACAGACGCACGATCACACCCCCCACCTCCGTTGTGCGAAGCGCCCGCACGATGAGATTGACAAGAGCCTGCTTCACCCGGTCGGGGTCATTGTGAATAGCTTTAGGCGTTCCGGGGAGCTCATCCACCTCAATTGACAGTTTTCGGGAAGACGCGTCATGGCGCGTCACATGGATCGCTGCCTGGGCAATTTCCATCGGCGACATGTCGGTTGGCCGAAGTTTAATTGAAAGCGCCTCCATTTCCGTCAGATCGGACAAATCGTCAACGAGCCGATTGAGGAGACGGCTGGATTCTTCCACACCACGTGCGTAGCCACGTTGCTTTTCGTCTAGGTCAGTTGCATCAAGCATATGTGCGAGACCGGAAAGGCTCGCGAGTGGGGATCGGATCTCGTGAGTAACCATGGAGAGGAAATCCTGCCGCGACCGCGCTGCTTTGCGCGCAACGGCGTAAGCTGCTTCGGCGTCCTTTGCTTTCTTCTCAGCCTCCGCTTTGGCTTCCGCCAGCCCGTTGACCAGTTCATCATTCTGCAATTGAAGAGCGATCGCAGAGATACTGGTCAGGTGAAGTTTCTTGGTGGCTGAATAAAGGGCAATCCACATGAGCGAACTGAGAGTGGCCATAAGCTGGCCTTCCCATCCCGCACCTACAAGAAGCGCAATCATTCCTGGAAGTGCGGCAGTCGCAGTGTAGGCAAGCATAGCGCTTGGGTAGACGTGCCGGGAAATCACTGTATTGAGACAAAGCCCAGCGACGACCACGCCGAAAACAGCCTGCGACGTAAAGGGCGCGCCGGGCAGCCACAGAACACCCGCGATGCCCCAGGCGCCACCAGAAAGGAGGCAGATGAGCGAGTAGCGATCCCCCCACTGTTTAGAGGAAACCTCCCGCTTCTCGTTGGAATGATATTGTGATCTCAGCAAGTTGAAAGCTGACTGGGAAGCAACCAGCAACCCGAACGGGATCATGAGTTCAGCAATTGACGACGTGCCGTAGAAAGGCAGCCAGACTACCACGAGGGCAATAAAGATAATGATGCTGCCAGATTTTCCGAGATCGAAAAGCCGCCGCACCTGTTCGTCAGCAATTCGCGGATCGGACACAGGTGTTGAGGCAGCAGGCGAGTCATCCCCTGCAGGTTCGTTGGTCCTGGATGGTTCGGCGGACGAACTCAAACCGCCACTCCTTCTTTTGCCGGTCGCCCGGAAACAACCTCATGAGTCACATAGAGGTTGCGTTGACTGACACCTGCCGAAAGCCTAGTTTCCGGGGCTTTAAAAACCTTTAAGCAGTAATTGAGGCAATTATGTCCAGTGATCCGTCGACGGCATCTGTGCCTGCCACTCTGGCAGAGCTCCAAGATCTCGGTCAGTCCGCCAAGGCCTGGCCGTTCGAAGAGGCCCGGAAACTGGTCAAACGCTTGGAAAAAAGAGGATCTGACAAGGGCGAAGTCCTGTTTGAGACCGGCTATGGACCCAGTGGTTTGCCCCATATTGGGACATTCGGCGAGGTGGCGCGCACAACCATGGTGCGGCATGCCTTCCAGATCCTGATGCCAGATGTGCCGACAAAGCTCCTCTGTTTCTCAGATGACATGGATGGCCTGCGCAAAGTCCCCGACAATGTGCCGAACAAGGAGATGCTGACAGAGCATTTGAACCGACCGCTCACCAAGGTACCGGACCCGTTCGGCACCCATGACAGTTTCGGAGCACACAATAATGCGCGCCTGCAGGCATTCCTCGACAGCTATGGTTTCGAGTATGAGTTTGCGTCGTCGACCGATTATTACACCTCAGGGCGTTTTGATGAGACCCTGTTGAAGGTACTGGAGAAGTTTGACGACATTCTCGACATCATGTTGCCGACACTGCGTCAGGAACGTCGTGGAACTTATTCGCCGGTCCTGCCAATTTCGCCGGTAACAGGCGAAGTGCTCTATGTGCCTATCTTGGAAAGAAATGCGTCAAAAGGAACCGTTGTCTTCGAAGACCCGGCCAATGGCCAGAAGACCGAACTGCCCATCACCGGCGGTCATTGCAAGCTGCAATGGAAAGCCGACTGGGCGATGCGCTGGGCGGCGCTCAAGGTCGACTATGAAATGGCCGGCAAAGATCTGATCGACAGCGTGAAGCTCTCGAACAAGATCACGCGGGTGCTCGGCGAACAGCCACCGGAGGGGTTCAACTACGAGCTGTTCCTTGATGAGAATGGCGAAAAGATCTCAAAATCCCGCGGCAATGGCCTGACCATTGACGAATGGTTGCGCTATGCCAGCCCGGAAAGCCTGTCGCTGTTCATGTATCAGGCCCCGCGCAAGGCAAAGCGGCTTTACTTTGATGTGATCCCGAAGAACGTGGATGAATATTTGTCTCACCTGTCGGGTTTCCCGGGGCAGGAACATAAAGCGCAGATCGGCAATCCCGTTTGGCATATTCATGAGGGCAAGCCACCAGTTTCTGATGTCCCGATCAGCTATTCGCTGCTTCTGAATCTGGTAAGTGCCAGTCACTCTGAAGACCCAGCGGCACTGTGGGGCTTCATTCAGAACTATGCGCCGCACGCCACGCCGGAAAACCACCCGAAGTTGAACGACCTTGTGGGCTACGCGATCAACTATTTCCATGATTTCGTCAAACCCAACAAATCTTATCGGGCTATGACAGAGGAAGAACGTCCAGCGTTCGAAGCACTCGTCGTCAAGCTTGAGGCGGCAGCCCCTCAGGCGACCGGCGAAGAGTTGCAATCTGAGGTCTATGAAGTCGGCAAAACCCATGGATTCGAGAACCTGCGAGAGTGGTTCAAGGCTCTCTATGAAGTGCTGCTCGGAGAAAGCCAGGGCCCTCGCTTCGGTTCCTTCATCGCCCTGTATGGTGTGAAAGAAACCACAGCCCTGATCCGTCGCGCATTGGCCGGAGAAGATCTGTCCCAGGGGTAAAAGCCCTCTGACATTTTCTTGAAGGGCGAGCCATTGTGATGATGGGGCGAAAGCCCCATGATCGCGCCCATGTTTAGTCGCTTGAGACAGGTACTGATAGCAGGCGGGGTCTTGAGCTTGGCTTCTGCCTGCGCGAGCATGCCCGGCGGCGACAGCCGCTTGGCTCAATGCAGCTCACTGATCGACCGTGTAGATAAACGCATCGCTGTCAAACAGGTTGGAGATGCCGAAGCGGAACCGGTTGACGGCTTTTCCTATCTGCGGATCAATCGCTTTCTCGCAAGCTTCAGAGAGGAGTTGGGCGACGCCCCGGTCTTTGATGAATGGGTGCGCAGATTACGCGCATTGGACCGGGAAGCCCGAATTGTTGAGCTTCAGAATTTAGGCGCCGCCAACATCATCGCCATGGTTGATGAGTGTGCGGAGATGCTTCTCACGCGCGATGCCAAAGATGCCGCTTTCCAGTCGCGCCTCCTGAAGGCGGCCCGTCCGCCTCATCACTATAATGATTGGGTCCGCGCGGCTGGTCTTTATCCACTGACACATATCGGTGTGGCGCTGGGGTTTGAACGCTGGAAGGTTGACAATCTGCCGGCATTTGGCGAAGACCCGTCAACATGGAGAGCGTCCGAAACCCGCTACGCGACGCCGGCGAGTCCTGACCTGTCAGACATTGATGTCGGTGCCTTCATCGATCTATCAGCACAAAACCCGCTTGGCATTCCAGATATTACCGGGTCAGTGTTGAGGCGAATGGCAGAGGCCTCTGCCCCGGTCTTCGCAATTGAAGAAACATCGTCCGCAGACAAGTTAGGGCGACCCAGTTTAGGTGGCGACGGAGCGGCACCACACACCGACCCAAACGATCCTGTTGTGTATCTCCGCCTGACCCATACCCGCATGGATGGTGAGGTGTTGCCACAGCTGGTCTACACCGTCTGGTTCCCCGAACGTCCGAAGGAGGGCACCTTCGATATTCTTGGCGGCAGGTTGGATGGTTTTGTCTGGCGGGTGACCCTCGACCGCCAGGGCCGCCCGCTCGTCTATGACAGTTTTCATAGCTGTGGTTGTTATCACCTGTTTTTCCCGACCGATCTCGTGCAGCGCGTGCCTGTCTCTGAAGATGGTGACCTGCGCGAAGAGCCGCTGACACCAATGCAAGCGCCGCGCTTGCAGGAAGGCGAACGTTTAGTGTTGCACCTGACATCGGGAAGCCACTATCTGCGCGGTCTTTCAACAACACCATCCTGGGAAGATGCTAAGGCGTTGCGCGCCGTTGATGAACATGCTGCGCCGGAATTCGGGCTTCGCTCGCTTGCGACAGATGAAACAACACGGCGATCCCTCTTCTCGCCGGATGGCATTGTAGTCGGGACGGAAAGAACGGAACGCTTCATTCTCTGGCCCATGGGGATCTCAAGCCCAGGGGCCATGCGCCAGTGGGGCACCCATGCCACGGCCTTTGTCGGGACACGGCACGCAGATGACCCGTACCTCCTGGACGAGGCGTTCAAGCGATGAAGCCCTTCAGTCGAGTTCTTGTTGGCTCGGCCTTTTGGCTGATGGCTATCGCGAGCACCGCAGTTGCGTCAGATTTGGCAACCGCACGGGAAATTTTTGCATCAGGTGATTTTCCTCTTGCAGCAGAAGAAGCGCGGTTAACCAAAACAGCCGAAGGTTGGGCATTGGCAGCGCGTGCTGCCTTGGTGCATGCGGATCTGGTTGCAGAACCCCAGGATCGGTTGAAATTTATTGAGCAGGGCGAAGAAGATGCCCGGGCTGCCATCGCCATGGCGCCAGATTTTGCCGAAGGTCACCTGCAATTGGCGGTGGCACTCGGCTTCAAGGCCCGCCTGGAAGGCAGGCTGACGGCCCATGCGGAAGGCTATGCGGACGAAGCACGGGCCCATCTGGAATATGTCGCTGTTCGGGAACCAGACAATCCTTGGATGCATGCGCTGCTCGGCGGGTGGCACCTTGAGATTTCTGAAGTGGGAGGATTTCTTGGCCGCACAATTTATGGCGCTGAGGTCGAGGAGGGGATTGAGGCCTATAATCAGGCGCTGACCTTGAGGCCCGATGATTTGGTCATTGTCTACCAATGCGCTCTACAGTTGGCGGCGCTAGGGGATGAGCCATTTAAAAGCCGAGCGATGACGTTGTTGCAAAAGGCCAAATTGCCGGAAAATCCTGATGCACTCGAGACACTAACATTTGAGCGGATGCGCATACTCAAGGATGCCCTGGCGACAGACAATGACACGATGATCGACCATGTTGTTCGGACACAAAAGGGCGATGCGGATGCGGCTTCAGCACCAAGCCGTTTTCAAATCAGACCGCCTATTGGCTCGCCCAAATAATCTTCGCCATGAAAACAACGTCGCTCACCTCGAGCGTACGGTCGTCATAGTCTGGGTTGAGCGAGGTAAGCTCTATGGACGTTGGTGTTTGTTTGGTGAGCAGCTTCGCCAGAACTTCCCCTTCTCCGGTTTTAACCACAACCCGGTCTCCGCGTCGCACGGTTGCAGCCGGTGACACAATCACCCGGTCGCCATGGCGATAGAGAGGCACCATGCTGTCACCGCTAATCTCTAACGCATAAGCATTCGGATCGCCCACATCGGAAAAGCTGATCTCATCAAAACCGCCGCCGACAGGAAATCCCGCATCATCAAAGAAACCCCCATCACCTGCCTGCGCCATGCCAATGACCGGGATGAGTGAGAGGGCTGAGGTGCCTGACCCGCCCGATCCGGCGAGAGAGGAAAACTCATCCAGTGTTGCACCTGTAGCCTCAAGGATCTTCGAGAGGCTTTCAGTGCTTGGCCAGCGAAGGCGTCCGGACGCGGTGCGTCGCTTAGACTTGTTGAATGTCGTGGGATCAAGACCGGCCAGGCGGGCAAGGCCGGACGGCGAATGGCCATAGCGGTCCGCAAGCGTGTCGATGGCCGCCCAAACCGCACCATGAGAAAGTGAATCTGTCATGGCGCTGACTATAATAGGAATACAAGCCTATTTCTAGTGGGGCGTTCTGCGCCTTGTGGGTGGTGTGGTGCGGGACTAAAGTGCCGCGCCAAGGGAGAAAACCGCCGGATTCGGCAGACATTTGACGCGAAAGAAGGCCACGGGTGAGCGCCAGCGAGATCTACAAAATCATAAACAAAGATGAGTGGGCTGCCGCAGAGGCTGCTGGTGTCTTCAAAGGCGCCTCAATCGACCTGACCGACGGATACATTCACTTTTCGACGCCAGCGCAGGCGCCGGAGACAGCCGCCCTCCATTTCACCGGACAGGAAGGGCTTCTCCTTGTGAGTGTGTCGACCGACGCTTTAGGCGATGCGCTTAAGTGGGAGGCATCGCGTGGCGGCGATCTCTTTCCGCATCTTTATGCGCCGCTCGAGATGAGCCATGTCACCCGCGTGGATGATCTTCCCGTGGGGACGGACGGCAAGCATCTGTTTCCGGCACATGTTGCAGCTGTGGGAGAGAGCTCATGAGCCTCTCTGCACTTGCTCTGCCATTCCTGCGACTGATGGACCCGGAACAGGCGCACCAGGCAACCCTGTTGGCGCTGAAGACGGGCCTCGGTCCGTGCGGGAAGAAAGACCCGGAAGCGCTCGGCATTGATCTGTTAGGCATGCACTTTCCCAACCCACTGGGCATTGCCGCGGGCTTCGACAAAAACGGCGAAGTGCCCGACGCGATGCTGAAGCTCGGCTTTGGCTTCGCAGAAGTTGGCACCACAACACCACGCCCTCAGTCGGGGAACCCTAAGCCCCGTATTTTCCGTCTTCAGCAGGACCACGCCGTCATCAATCGTCTCGGCTTCAACAATGAAGGCCATGAAGCAATGGAAGCCAGGCTCACGAAGCGGGCAGGCAAAGGCGGCATTGTCGGTGTCAATCTGGGGGCCAACAAGGACACAGAAGACAAAGCAGCCGACTATGTGATCGGCATCAAACGCTTTGAAAGCCTTGCGAGCTATTTCACCGTCAATGTGTCATCCCCCAACACACCGGGTCTACGTGGTTTGCAAAGCCGGACGGAACTGGAAGACCTGTTGGGACGTGTGCTGGAAGCCCGCGAAGGGCAAACGCCGGTTCTCCTCAAAATTGCGCCGGACCTTGTCTATGAGGAACGCGAAGACATCGCGGCTGTTGTGCTTGAAAGTGGCGTGGACGGTCTCATTGTTTCTAACACGACCATCGCGCGCGATCGTCTCGTATCCGGACGCCACGCTGACGAAACCGGCGGGCTCTCTGGCGCTCCACTCATGGATATGGCGACAGATGTATTGGCAGACATGCGACGCCTGACCAAAGGCACTGTGCCTTTGGTCGGCGTTGGCGGTGTGTCGTCGGGTACGGATGCCTATAAGAAAATCAGAGCCGGTGCATCGCTGGTGCAGCTGTACACTGCGCTCACCTTTCAGGGCGCTGATCTTGTCACCAAAATCAAACGAGATCTCGCGTCCAATCTGAAGCGAGACGGGTATAAACGTCTTGAAGACGCTATTGGCGTCGATGTCGGGATTTAGAGCGTTTTCAACAAAAGTTGCAGACTTTTGTGGTTCGAAAATGCGACCAAAAAAACAGACCGAAGACAGGAGAGAAAACGAATGAGCGTCACCATCTATCATAACCCTCGGTGTTCCAAATCTCGCGCGACCCTCGCGCTGATCGAGGAAAAAGGCGTGGTGCCGCAGATTATTGAATATCTGAAAGAAGGCCCGGACGCAGCGACGCTGAAACGCGTGCTTGGTATGCTCGGAAAAAGCCCGCGGGACATTCTCCGCAAAGGGGAAGATGCTTACAAAGAACTGGGTCTCAGCGACGCGTCCAAAACAGATGATGAATTGATTGCGGCCATGGTAGCCCATCCAATCCTCATCGAACGCCCCATCGTTCTGTCTGGGGACAAGGCCGCGCTTGGACGTCCACCGGAGCAGGTGCTGGATATTCTTTAAGCCATTCCAGGAAAAGTGGCCAAATCTAACCTGGCGGTTTTCCGTCCGGAATGGCGACGGCAAAAACTAAGGTGCGCGCTCAAGCGCGGCGGTCAATCTCGGATAGTAGCGACCGAGAGCGAAAGCGCGGGTGACATTAAAGAGTGCGAGCGCCGCCCAAAGCCCGTGATTGCCAAAGGGCAGGAGAAGATACCAGAAGAAAAAGAAAGCCCCTGTTGAGACGAAGGAGGCATTGCGCATTTCCCGTGCGCGGGTGGCGCCAATGAAGATGCCATCAAGCTGAAAGCAGGCGACAGAAATGATCGGCATTAAAGCCGCCCAGGGGAGATAGTGTCGCGCGGCCTCTCTGACCTCAGGGCTGGTCGTCAGGAAATCGATCCAGAACCCACCGAGCAGTAGAAACCCTGAAGTGAGCATCATTGAGAGAATGATTGCCCATAGGCTAGTGAGTTTCACGGCCTCTGAAAAACGGTTGCGGTTTCTGGCGCCAATGGCGGAACCAACAAGCGCCTCAGCCCCAAAGGCGAAGCCGTCCAGAAAGAACGCGCTGAAGGATACGAACTGCATCAGCACCGCATTCACCGCGAGAACCGTATCTCCTTGCCGCGCGCCCTCCATTGTGAAGAAACTGAAGGCAAGCAGGAGCACCAGTGTGCGGATCATGATGTCGCGGTTGACTGAGAGTGTCGCGGAGATTTTCTCCCAGGCACTGATGGCGTGCCAGTCCCACCGGCCCCCATATTTCCGAAGCAGTGTGACGGCAATACCGACCCCAACAAAGGCTGTCGTGATTTCTGCGATGACTGTCCCCGCCGCAATGCCGGCAACACCCCAACCGAAGTTGAGGACAAAGAGAGCATCCAGGCTCGCATTGACTCCGTTCAGAAATATCTGCAGCACCATGGCGAGACGCGTCTGCTGCATGCCCACCAGCCAGCCGAGAACCGCATAGTTTGCAAGCGTGAAGGGCGCGCTCCACATGCGGATGGAGAAATAGGTCTGGGCTTCTTGCTCAACAGCATCGCTTCCCTGCACAAGCTGAAAAGCAACCCAGTTGAGCGGGAGTTGTAAGAGCAGAAGACCAACACCGGCAATCACTGCAATCAACAGTGCGCGGCCGAGTGTCGCCCGAATTTCACTTACGTCATTGGCACCATAGGCTTGCGCCGCAAGACCTGTCGTTCCCATGCGCAGGAAGCCAAAGGCCCAAAAGAGAAAAGTAAAAATGAGCGCGCCAACCGCGACCGCGCCAATGAGCGATGCCTCTCCCAACTGCCCGATCACGGCAGTATCCACAATCCCGAGCAGCGGCGTGGAGAGCCCCATCAGAACAATGGGCGTGACAAGCGTCAGCACCCGCCTGTGCGTGATGGGTTGATCCGTATCAGTGCTCACGAAAAGCCCTAGGTCTCTTCAGGCGGCTTCAGCAGGAAATGTCCATGCGCCGCAGCAATCGCTTTTGTGTGCTCATCCTGCCAGGCTTCGACATGCACGTTGGCGACCCGCCGTCCATGCTTGGTAATGCGCGCCCGCGCAAATGTGTCTTGGGGCTTGCCCGAACGGAGATAGTCAATCGTGAGATCAATCGGTTTTGGGAGAACCTCACCGCCTGTCTCATACGCCAGTTGCAGAATGGCGGTGGTTTCAAGGAAGGATCCGATGACCCCGCCGTGAAGGGCTGGCAATACCGGGTTGCCGATAATCTTTTGGTCAAACCTCAGCACGGTGGTGATCTCTGTGCCTTTCTGATCAACCTCCATGCCAATGAACTTGGCGTAAGGGATGGCGTCGATAAGCGCATTCAGATCGACTTTAGTTCCCGCTTCGCGCGCCTGCTTCAGAAGTTCCATGGATCAGCCCTCCGCTTTCTTAATGAGGCCAGCCTCGGCCGCATCGCCGGGGGACATGGACCGATTGGCTGCAAGCATGAAAGCGCCAACAGATGTGGCGATTGGATCGCTAATGTCATCGTGATAGGCCGTGCCACGCACAAACGCGATGTTGCGGGTGACCTTGTAACAATGGGCGTGGGTTGTGAGGTCCAGCTTCGGTGTTGCCGGCTTCATATAGTCGATGCGCAAATCAAGCGTCGCGATGGCCATCCGTTCAGGCAAAGACAGTTGCACTGCAACACCCGAGATATTGTCGAGTGCTGAGGTGATCACACCGCCATGGATCACGCCCGTATCCGGGTTGCCGATCAGCTTGTCGTCATAAGGCACCCGCATCCAGGCTTCGCCTTCTTTGGCGTCCAGGATTTCCATGCCGATAGCCTTGGCAAAGGGCACATGGGAAATCAGAACATCCCGCATGAGATCGAGGTTTTCTTTGATTGTTTTGTCGTCCATCGGCTTTCCGTAACTGGTGCTCCCCGTGGGTGATAGCTAGGCGCTTATGCGCCCCTGCGTCAAGGAAGCGGGGCGCTAACAAAACTAGACCACGGTCTACTCATCTCTATAATCCGCCTCATTGATAGTCAAAAGGTGGAAATGACATGAGCAAACTTCCCAAAGCTTGCATCATCGGCGCGGGCTGCAGCGGCTTTTCAACGGCAAAGGCGCTCCAGGACAAAGGCATTCCCTTCGACATTTTTGAACTCTCCGACACGGTTGGTGGCAACTGGGCCTATGGGAACAAGAACGGCATGTCCGCCTGTTACTCGTCATTGCATATCGACACATCCAAATATCGTATGCAGTTCGAGGACTTCCCTATTCCAGATGACTATCCGGACTTTCCCCACCATGCGCAGGTGCTGGATTATTTCAATTCATATCTCGATCATTTTGGACTGCGTGAGAAGGTAACCTTCAACACCGCCGTCACCCATGTAGACCGAATGGATGATGGCACCTGGAAAGTGACGCTGGACCGGTCCGCCGCCGGCGGACCATCTCAGGATGTCGACTATTACGATGTTCTCTTTGTGTGCAATGGACATCACTGGTCGCCACGCTGGCCCACGCCTGCATTCGAAGGGGAGTTTGATGGCGTTCAGATGCACGCCCACTCCTATCTTTCCCCGTTCGAACCACATGATTTTCGCGGCAAAAACATTGTCGTTGTCGGCATGGGCAATAGCGCAATGGATATCGCGTCCGAGCTTAGCCAAAAGCCCATCGCGAAAAGTCTGTGGGTAGCGGCACGTCGCGGTGTCTATGTGATGCCGAAATATATCGGCGGCCAGGTGGCTGATAAGGCATCGCTCCCAACATGGATTCCACTGTGGGCGCAACGCAAGCTCGCTGCAATGGCGATCAAACGTGCAGTGGGCAACATGGAAGATTATGGATTGCCCAAACCCGATCATGCGCCTCTTGAAGGACATCCGTCCGTCTCTGGCGAGTTTCTAACCAGGGTCGGCTGCGGTGACATCAGGATGAAGCCCAACATCGAGCGGTTTGAAGGTAACCAAGTGCGTTTCACTGATGGCAGTGCTGAAGATGTCGACATCATCGTATATGCCACCGGCTACAATGTTGAATTCCCCTTCTTTGATCCTGATTTCCTGTCGGCCAAAGACAATCATCTGCCGCTGTTTAAAAGAGCCATTCGGCCTGATCTGCCGAACCTCTTCTTCATGGGGCTGGCCCAACCACTCCCCACGCTCATTAACTTTGCTGAGCAACAGGCAAAGTGGCTCGCTGCCTATCTTGTCGGCGAATATGCTCTTCCTGATGAGGCTGTAATGGAGGCGGCAATCCTCTCAGATGAAAAAATGTATATCGGCCATTTCTACGAGTCGCCGCGTCACAAGATGCAGGTTGATTTCAATCGTTACGTGAATGATCTCAAGAAAGAATGGAAAAAGGGGGCAAAACGGGCAAAAGCGGCGGGCAACCCCCTACCGATTCTGGCCAAGGCTGCAAGCAAAGAAGCTGCCTAAGAGGCCGTTTTCCTTCGTTTCACCCTCATTGCGATCCTGTTAGACTAAGAGGCGTCTACCGATCAGGGTAGGCATAGGACGATAAGGCACGCCGGGACTATATGTCGGATACGATCGAAAAAACCGTGAAACCCGCTCCAGACGCGACGATGAAACCGTTGGGCAAGCGGGAGCGGACAAAAGCAAATAATCGCGAAGCAATTTTGGCGGCGGCAACGGAAGTCTTCTCAGAGCTTGGATACGGCGCCACAACAGTGCGCGATATTATCCGGCAGACAGGGCTGGCCTCTGGCACGTTCTACAATTATTTCAAAAGCAAAGAGGAAGTGTTCGAAGCGTTGATGGATGACAGCATGATGCGCATCCGTCCGCGGCTGAGAGCCGAGCGCATTCGCTCGCGGACTTTCGAAGAATATATCCACAACGCTTTGCGTGCTTATTTTGAATTCCTGGTGGCGGATCAAAGCGCCCATCGCGTCATGCGCCGGAACACGGGCGCCCTTCGGGTGCGCATGGACACACCGGAAGTCATTGCAGGTTTTGAAGAGATCAGGACTTACATCGAAGAGGACATCGCCGCTGGCAAACTGCGCAATGTGGACGGGGAATATCTGACGGCCGCCGCTATCGGTCTGGCGCAGGAGATTGGTGAAAAAATGATGCTTCGTGAAAATCCTGATCCTCAAGAAGCAGCAGAGTTCGCAGCCAATCTGATCTTGAGCGGTGTGCCAGGGCTCGCTCTTAAAGACTAATTCGCTCTTAAAAGACCAATTTGCAGGGACAGAATACATGGGCCTTCAGAAGCTGATTGTTCGGACGTTGATGAAACTTCCGGAAAGCTGGATCTTGAAACTCGCAGGCGGTGAGCCGGTTGTTATTGACGGCCGCACCATGGATCCGCGTGTGCAACTGCTGGCAGCACAAGGCGCCAAAGCGCCCTCCATGACGACGCTGCCGATCGAGGAGGCGCGGAAAAACGCTGATGACGGTCTGGCCATGCTCGACGGCAAGCCGCGTCGCACGGTTGCGGTTCTTAATCGAACCATTCCAGGCCCAGGTGGCGATCTCCACGTACGTGTCTACACGCCAGCAGGTGCGACGGGGCCACTCCCGGGCATTGTCTACTATCACATGGGTGGCTGTGTGATCGGGGGACTGCAAACCTGCGATACCTTCTGCTCCATCTTGGCGGATGATTGTCGGGCGATTGTCGTCTCCGTGGATTATCGACTGGCGCCAGAGAACAAGTTCCCTGCACCCATGGAGGATGCGATTTCCTCCTACCAGTGGGTTTCAGACAATGCCGAAGCGCTTGGCATTGACAATACGCGGCTCGGCATTGGCGGCGACAGCGCGGGTGGCTGGCTCTCTGCAGTTGTCTGTCAGCATCGCAAAAAAGAGGGACTGCCGCAGCCTAAAGCGCAGCTCCTCATCTATCCGGCAACCGATGTCACAGCGGAAGGCGGTTCGCGGGAGAGCTGCAAGGATGTCTATCCACTGACTGTGGAAATCATGGACTGGTTCATGGATCAGGTGATGAACAGCCCCGAAGAGAAGAACGATGTCCGCGCTTCACCGGCAAAGTCAGACGATGTGTCGGGCCTTGCCCCAGCCATCATCACCACAGCGGGTTTTGATGTCTTGCGCGATCAGGGCGAGGCCTATGCCAATCAGCTGCGTGCTGCCGGTGTGCCGGTGACCTATCGCTGTTATGACAGCTTGTGTCACGCCTACACGGCGTTTTCTGGGACAGTCCCAGCGGCTAAAGCGGCGTGTGAGGAGATCGCCCGCGATATGGCCCGCGCCCTTGGATGAGAGCTTTGGGGTAAGGGCGCCGAACTAAAACATTTCGGAAGACTTGGGGGGACTATGCTCGGAACCGTGATCAGCGGTGACCGCCGCATTGGCGGAGCTGCACTCGAAGAACGCGTTAAAAAGGCGGCCAGTGGGTTTCTGTCTCTGGGGTTGAGGGAAGGGGATCGCGTGGCGATCCTCATGCGAAACGACATCGCATTTCTGGAAGCGACCTTCGCTTGCGGTGAACTGGGTCTCTATCCTGTCCCGGTCAATTGGCATTTTTCTGCCGATGAAACGGCTTATGTGCTGAACGATTCAGGCGCGAAGGCGCTGGTCATCCATGCTGATCTGCTCCCGGCCCTTAAAGGCAGTGTGCCAGACAATGTCCAATGTGTCGTCGTCGCAACGCCACCGGAAGTGCAAGACGCCTATCGCTTGTCAGCTGACGCGTGCCAGGTGCCAGACGGGGAGCGGAACTGGGACGGGTGGCTTGATGAGCAGGTACCTTGTGCTGGCGACGCCAAGGCGGCACCGGCCAGCATGATCTATACGTCGGGCACCACCGGCCATCCGAAGGGCGTACGGCGCCTGCCACCAAAGGAAGACCAGACGGCGGCGACCCTTGAAGCCCGGAAATATGTGTTCGATTTCCAGCCAAACATGCGTGCGGTGATGACGGGTCCGCTCTATCACTCTGCACCCAATCTCTATTCAACCTTTTCGGTTCGCATCGGGGGAACGCTCTTTCTTCAGCCACGTTTTGATGCCGAAGAAACACTTGCGCTGATTGAGCGTGAAAAACTCACCCATGCCCATTTGGTGCCGACTATGTTTGTGCGGCTCCTGCGTTTGCCAGCAGAAGTGCACACCAAATATGACCTAAGCTCGCTCGTTCGGGTGATGCATGGCGCAGCCCCGTGTGCTGAAGCCGTGAAGAGACAGATGATCGACTGGTGGGGCCCGGTGATCCATGAATATTACGGCGGCACCGAGACGGGCGCAGCGGTGCATTGTTCGTCAGAAGAATGGCTGGCGCATCCGGGAACCGTGGGCAAAGCCATTCCCGGCGCCACGGTGAAAGTCCTGAACGATGAAGGCAAGGAACTGCCTGCAGGCGAAGTCGGTGAGATCTTTCTCCGTCTCTGGTCCTTTCCCGATTTCACTTATCACAACAAGGATGAAGCGCGTGGCGAATGCGAGCGCGAGGGTCTCATCACCTGCGGCGATGTCGGCTGCCTTGATGAAGACGGGTTCCTTTACCTGCGGGACCGCAAGCGAGACATGGTGATTTCAGGTGGCGTCAATATTTATCCGGTCGAGATCGAGCATGAGCTCATACAGATGCCCGGTGTGCAGGACTGCGCCGTGTTTGGCATTCCCAACGAAGAATTTGGGGAAAGCCTTGCCGCAGCCATTCAACTGATGGACGGTTCAACATTGAGTGCGGAAGACGTGACCAGCTGGCTTGCGCCCCGCATCGCGAAGTACAAGCTCCCCCATGTCGTCACGTTCCACGATGTCCTACCAAGAGAAGAGACCGGCAAGATCTTTAAACGCAAACTCCGCGATCCTTATTGGAAGGATGCGGGCAGGGCTATCTAAGCGAATCTATCTAGATTGGCTTATTCGCCAAACGCACCAACCCACATGACCGAGAAAATATCCGCGCTTGGCTCTGGCCGGTTAGAGAACCGGACCGGTGGGGCGATCAGTTCATTGTCACCATTGAACGTGCCCACAATGCCCCAAAGCGCTGATAGCTCCGTTTCCGCAAATCCGAGATAGCGCAGGTCATGGGCTTCAACACGGGTGTGCCCGTTCGGCAGTTCTTGTACCCGCCAGGCGACCTCCCCCATGGCGAAGCGCTCGAGGATCCGGTATTCCATTGTCCGTGACAGTTCGTTGATAAGGGCGCTTTCGGCCTTAGGATAGATTTGCCATTCGATGGGTTTGTCTGTGAGCGGCGAGTAGAAGCCAACGCGAATGGCATCATCCGTTTCGGCCGTCATCCGCCGGAACCAGGGCTGGAACAATGTCGGATAGGAAGAAACCTCCGCGGTTTCGATCCCCTGTTCTGCCAGGCTTTCATGCGCAGCAATCTTGGTTCCTTCGTTGATGCCCCAGGCATAGACCTGCCAACCCACACTCATCACGATTGCCGCGCCTGCGATATGGGGCGACCATCCGGGTTTGCCGAACGTGCCTCGCCGCACAAGCCAGCCGCCGACAAGAGCGAGCGCAAGAATGCCGGTATAGACAGGATCAATGATCGACATCGCGTTGACCGCAAAGCGTTCATCTGAGAATGGAGCGAGCAACTGTGTGCCGTAAGGTGTCAGCACATCGAGGAACGGATGGGTGAGGAAGGCGAGAACAGACAACCAGATCCACGCGCTGAGCGCTTGTGCATTCGAAAGTCCCACCGGCAACTTCCCAGGTGTTCGTTCCGCGCGCCACTGATACATCTTCCAGATGGCAATGCCCACGAGCGGACCGGCAATGGGTCCAAAAAAGACCGAATGGGTGATCCCGCGATGGTGCACCCACTCGCTGAAGGGGTCCGAAAGACTGCCAAAGACATCGAGGTCAGGCACCGTTGCCAAGGCAGCCCCTGCGGCAACTGCCCGCCATCCAAGTTTGGACTGGAATCCGACCTGACCCACTACGGCCCCAAAAACGGCCTGTGTCACTGTATCCACGAACAATCTCCTCCACGGCCAAACCAGCCAAGCGACGCCCTTCGCGCATTCCCCAAATACCGGTAATCTCCGGCACATTGATATTGATAAATAGGAGAAAAAACCATGCGGGCAATGCGTGTGCATGAATTGTCGGACGATATTGGCTCGATTGAGCTGGTTGAAGCGGATTTACCGCCACCGGGTGAGGGGGAAGTTCGCCTTAAACTGAAGGCATGCTCTATCAATTTTCCCGATCTCCTGATGATTCAGGGAAAATACCAGTTCAAACCTGATTTGCCCTTTTCCCCAGGTATGGAAGGCTCGGGCATTGTCACAGAGCTGGGTCCAGGGGTGGATAACGTCTCCGTTGGGGATGAAGTGGTGGCGGGCCTTCGGATCGGCGGTTTTGCAGAAGAAGTGAATGCTGCCGCCGCAGCGTGCCGCCCCATCCCCAAGGGAATGGATTTTGTGAAAGCAGCTGCCTATCCCGCAGCTTATCTCACCGCTTACGTCGCCCTGGTGGTGCGCGGCAATCTGAAGGCTGGAGAAACATTGCTGGTTCATGGCAGCACAGGTGGCGTAGGTCTGGCGGCAGTGGAGGTTGGCAAACTATTGGGCGCCACGGTCATCGCCACATCCGCTTCTGATGAAAAGCTGAAAACCGTGAAAGAACGCGGTGCTGATCACGTGCTGAACGTCACGAAAGGCTTTCGAGAGAAAGTTAAAGAACTCACCGATGGAAAAGGCGCAGATGTCATTTATGATCCTGTGGGCGGCGATGTGTTTGACGAATCGGTCCGCTGCATCGCCTGGAATGGCCGTCTGTTGATCATCGGGTTTACCAGTGGCCGCATCCCAAGCGTGCCGGTCAACATGCCCTTGATCAAAGGATTTTCGGTTGTGGGGGTGCGGGCAGGTGAATATGGACGCCGTGACCCAGAAGCGGGCAAAGAAAACATCAAGGCCATAGATAGCTGGGCAAGTGAGGGCAAGATTGATCCCTATGTCTGTGCGACATTCCCATTGGAGCGCGCGGTTGATGCCATGCGCCTGTTGCAGGACAGACAGGCAGTGGGCAAAGTGGTGCTCACCATGAACGAGGACAAATGATGATGCGTGCAAAACTTGGGCTGGCTGCTGTTTCATTGATGATCGCAACAACTGCGTGCGGGGCCGAAGAGGCATCAACACTCAAACTCACCGAGAACGGACTAGGGGGGCTCGGAAGTGGCACCGCCTATTCAGTTGAAGGCGTATCAGAAGCTTTGCCTGGCTACGCCGTCACGGCGGAGAACTACTACGCCGAAGGCGACCCCTATCCCATGATCGTGGTGCGTGACGGGGACATGGTCATTGCAGAAGTTCTGCCGCGTTTTGAGATGGAAGAGCTGGTTGGCAGCGTCATTGTGAAGTCTGGTGACATCTCGTTCGATGAGCGCATTTCATTGGGCGTGACATATGCGGACTTGAGCGTTGCACCGAAGGACTGCGTGGCAGGGATGGAAGAGCGATCAGGTCTGGCACTCTGCCGCGACGGCGATGTGCCCCATGTGGGTCTGATTTTTGGCGGTGATTATGCGGGGCCTGACGGCGAGCTACCTCCGGCAGATGTACTCGCAACCTTCACCGTTCAGGAAATCACCTGGTCAGCGGGGGTTTTGTAGAACCTAGGAAGGGTCTTTTTCTTTGTTCTCAAAGAAGACAGACCAAACACGGATGATAATCCAGATCGGCACCACAATGATCGCGCCGATCACAAAATAGCCCCAGGCGGAGCCTAGGAACTCAAATCCGAGATCCCAGACCTCGACGACCGTGTCGAGGAAGCTGGTCCAGAAACCAAACGGTTCGACCCCAAAGATCACAAGGACAATGCCCACGAGGAACGACACGATGGCGAGTTTGAGGATCGTCGGAATAACCGGACCGCCGAAATACTTCTCCATGTCGTCACCTTTGTCTTTGTTATCGCTTGCCTATGACGCCCACCAAATAGGGCGAGATAATGGCTGACGCGTTTTCAGGAAAAATTTCGGGACGGCCCAAGTCTTGGTAGACCGGCCGCCCCAAATGTTCCTTATGCACCGTGTTGATAAACCGTGCGTGTCGGGAAGGGAATGTCTACCCCTTCGGCATCAAACGCTTCTTTGATCTTCTTGGTGAGATCAAATTTGAGGCCCCAATAGTCTGCCGATGCACACCAGACGCGGGTGGTGATGTCCACGGATGAATCCCCCAGATTGCCGACAACGACAAGAGGTTCTGGTGCTTTATGACACCGGTCATCTGCTGCAATCGCTGCTTTGATGATGCTCATCGCCTTATCGATATCGGCGTCATAGGCAATGCCATAGACCATGTCGACGCGCCGGGTTGGGTGGGCTGAATAGTTTTTCAGCGGAGAGCCCCAAACGCTCGAGTTCGGAAGGATGATTTGAACATTGTCACCGGTGGCGAGCTCTGTAGTGAAGAGCGTCAAATCTTTCACCGTGCCGGACATGCCATTGAGCTCGACAAACTGACCGACGCGGAAAGGCCGGAACACGAGAAGCATCACGCCCGCAGCAACATTTGACAATGTTCCCTGCAAAGCCAGGCCAATGGCCAAACTGGCCGCACCAAGAACAGCGATGAGGCTGGTAGTTTCAACGCCGAATTGTCCGAGAACCGCCAGAACGGTTGCGATGATGACCAGATAACGAACGATGGAGCCAAAAAAGCCCTTCAGCATCTCGTCCGAGTTCAGTGGTTTATCAAGCGCCTTGATGGTGAAGGCGCGGGCGCGCCCCGCAATCCAGAACCCCAATATGAGGATGAGGACGGCGCCCACAATGCTGAGGCCATGCTCAACAAAAAGCGGCAGAAGTGTATCGGCATTGTCGCGCATGCCATCTGGCAGCGCTGCAGTAAGTGATTCAGGCATTCATGTCCCCAACTAGGTAAATTAGAACTTTGGTACCCCCGGCTCTAAGCGCGCATCTTGGCCAAGAATGACAGATTCCGCCAGCCAAAAGCGTGAGCAGAGGGGTATAGTTCAGGCTATGGACGCGGATGATCGCTTGAATTTGGATTTGGCCGCTGGCGCTCCAGGGCTGCCAGCGATTTTTGATGCCTGGTTCAGGGGACGAGGCTGGGAGCCGAGGCCTCATCAGCTTGAGTTGATGCAGCTCGGTCTCCAAGGACGCTCCTCTCTGCTTGTCGCGCCAACGGGAGGCGGTAAGACGCTTGGTGGCTTCTTAGCCTCTCTTGTGGAACTGGAGGAGCGTGGCCCGCATAAGCCGGGTGCTGCCGGAAAAGGGCTCCACACCCTCTATATATCGCCCCTCAAAGCGCTCGCAGTGGATGTGAAACGCAATCTTGAAATGCCGATTGCGGAAATGGGTCTGCCTGTAACGCTCGAAACTCGGACCGGCGACACGCCGCAAAACCGACGCCTGCGTCAACGCCACGAGCCGCCGGACATTCTCATGACCACGCCCGAACAGCTGGCACTCCTTCTCTCTTATGCAGATGCAGAGCGTATGTTCCGGAACCTCAAGTGCGTGATCCTGGATGAGCTCCACGCTATGGTGAACACAAAACGTGGTGATTTGCTGTCGCTTGACCTCGCGCGCCTGTCGACGCTGTCGCCCCGCCACAGACGGGTTGGTCTCTCAGCAACGGTCGCCGACCCGGACCAGTTGCGCCGCTTTCTGATCCCGCAGGTGGGCAATAAAACGCGAATGGCGGAGATTGTGCGCGGCGAAGCGGGTGCCACCCCCGATGTGTCCATCCTGGTGCCGGAAGAACGGGTTCCCTGGTCTGGCCATTCCGCAAAGCACGCCATCGATGCGGTCTATAACATCATCCGCGAAAACAAAACGGTTCTGGTGTTCGTAAACACCCGCAGTCAGGCTGAATTTGTGTTTCAGGAACTCTGGCGCGCGAATGATGATGCGCTACCTATTGCGCTTCATCACGGATCTCTCTCAGCGGAACAGCGCCGCAAGGTTGAAGCCGCCATGACGGCGGGCAGCCTGCGCGCCATTGTCTGCACGTCCACGCTCGACCTCGGCATTGACTGGGGGGATGTGGACCTCGTCATCAATTTGGGGGCGCCGAAAGGCGCTAGCCGCCTGCTTCAGCGCATCGGGCGGGCGAACCACCGGCTGAATGATCCAAGCCGCGCTTTGCTTGTCCCGGCCAACCGGTTTGAGGTGTTGGAATGCGAGGCAGCACGCACAGCCGCCATTGCGGGCGTGCATGACGGCATGAAGGAAAAGACAGGTAGCCTGGATGTCCTCGCCCAGCACATTTTTGGTACGGCCTGCAGCGGGCCGTTCGACACGGACCTCTTTTACGAAGAAGTGCGAAGTGCGGCACCTTATGCCATGCTCGACAGACCCACATTCGACCGTGTGGTCGACTTTGTGAGCACTGGCGGGTACGCGCTCAAAACCTATGACCGCTATCGCCGCCTTCGGCCCGTCGATCCCAATGGCAATGATCACCGCATGCGGCTGGCGCATCCAAGATTGGCACAGCAATACCGGATGAATGTGGGCACCATTGTTGAAGCGCCTATGCTTGATGTGCGTCTGGTGCGCCGGCGACCCGCTGCTGGCGCGTCACTTGGGCGCGGCGGCAGGCGGCTCGGGCAGATCGAAGAATATTTTATTGAGCAACTCGTACCGGGAGACACGTTTCTTTTCGCTGGAAAGGTCCTGCGCTTTGAGGGGCTGGTTGAAACCGAAGCGGTGGTGACCAGTACCAAGGACGAGAACCCTGCCATCCCGTCTTACTATGGCGGCAAGTTTCCCCTCTCAACCTACCTGGCATCCCAGGTGCGGCACATGTTGGCAACACCGGAAGACTGGCACAAGCTGCCCGACCAGGTGTCCGAATGGCTGCGCATACAGCAATGGCGCTCGGTCCTGCCGAAAGAAGGCGGACTTTTGGCAGAGACATTTCCCCGTGGCGATCGCTTTTACATGGTCTGCTATCCCTTTGAAGGACGCTTGGCTCATCAGACGCTCGGCATGCTGCTCACCAAACGCCTGGATCGCATGGGGGCGCGGCCTCTGGGCTTCATAGCCAGCGAATATGCACTGGCAATCTGGGGTCTCCGGGATATGGGAATGTTGGTCGAGCGCGGCCAGCTGTCCCTGGAAGAGCTCTTTGCTGAAGACATGTTGGGCGACGATCTGGAGACCTGGCTTGCGGAATCAAACCTCATGAAACGTACCTTCCGGACCTGCGCCATCATTGCAGGGCTCATTGAGCGACGATTTCCGGGGAAAGAGAAATCAGGTCGCCAGGTCACCTTCTCTTCGGACCTTATCTATGATGTGCTTAGAGAACACGAGCCGGACCATATCCTGTTGCAGGCCACTCATGACGATGCGGCAGCGGGGCTATTGGATGTGGCGCGAGTCTCGGACATGCTGGCCCGAATCAAGGGTAAGATAGAGCTGAAACGCCTGGAGCGGGTGTCGCCCTTGGCCGTGCCAGTCTTGCTTGATATCAGCAAGGAAGCGGTTTATGGCGATGCCAATGAAGCCTTGCTGGCTGAAGCAGCTGACGATCTGATTGAGGAAGCGACCCGCCTTGTATGATGCCCCCGACAGTGTGAGGACTGAGGAAAAACGTCTCAAAATTTGTGGCGAGACCGTCCAGCCCCTTGTCGAAGGAGCGCTCTACTGGCCGTCTGAAGACTGTCTCATCGTTGCCGACCTGCACTTTGAGAAAGGCTCGTCCTACGCTGCCCGCGGTGTCCACCTGCCGCCCTATGACACGTCGGCGACATTGACCCGTCTTGAAGAATTGGTGGCCCGGCTGAAGCCCGCCTCCGTCATCGCGCTCGGCGACAGTTTTCATGATGGTGAGGCCCGCGCGCGAATTGCGCCCGCTGACGCGGCTCGCATTAACAACCTCACCACTGCTTGCGTATGGACCTGGATTGCGGGAAACCACGATCCCTTGCCCGAGGGGTTTGGGGGAAGCATTGCGGAGGAAGTGCGATTTGGGTCGTTGACCTTTCGTCATGAGCCGGCACCCGCGCCGGCGACAGGAGAAATCGCTGGTCATTTGCATCCCTGCGCCGTTGTCCGCGTGCGCGGCCGCCGCTTGCGACGGCGCTGTTTTGCCTGTGACGGCACGCGCATGATCCTGCCCGCATTCGGGGCCTATACGGGTGGCCTCAATGTGTGTGATGTGGCTTATAGCGACCTTTTCGCGGGACGCGATTTTCATGCCTGGATGATGGGTCGGGATCAAATAGTGCCTGTCGCCGCCAGCAAACTGATCCCAGATCGAAACCTTTAAGCGATCACCAGCCGGACAAGGCTTGCTATGAGAGCCGCGCACACGAAAAAGGTGAGTTGCAACCGGAGCGGTTGATACCAGTCTGGTGCCTCACCGGACCTGACTGCTCGAAAATCAGAAATGGCCTGGGCGACGAAAAACAAAAAGAAGACAACAAGGGCAGCTTCGGCAGGTCCAAAGAGGGCAATCCACGCGACGACAGGCGGCACGACAGACAGCGACAGCTCCCGGGCAAGTCCTTCAGGTGCTCGGCGTTTGAAGTGCCCCAAACGTTGCATCACCGACCCCCAACGAATGCCGCCAAGGAAGGAGAGAATGATCGCTGCATACACAAGCTGAGCCTGCAGCGCGGTCTGTCCCATTTCAGACGGCCACATGGTCCATATGACGACGCTGGTTCCTACAAAGGGAATGACGCCGCCATACCCCAGGAGCTGAGCGCTGCGCGGCATTATTGGGGCGGGTTTATCGCTCATCCGAGCTCCGCGAGCCATGGCGCGACCTCTATCATGTAAATGGCAATCGTCTCTAACGTGCCGAACGCAATCAACAGGCCGGTGCCAATCAGGAGAACACCTGCTGCAATCTCAACTTTCGGCAGATGTCTTCTGAACCCGGCAGAGAAACGAAGGAATGCTTGAACCGCAAGTGCGGCAGCGATGAAGGGAATGCCAAGCCCCGCCGAGTAGACGGCCAATAGGGCGACCCCATAGCCCAGGCTCTCTTGTGAGGCGGCGATGGTGAGAATGGTTGCGAGGATGGGGCCGATGCAGGGTGTCCACCCAAACGCAAAGGCCAGACCTACCAGGTATGGCATGCCGATGCGCGGTACAAAGCCGCTCCCGCTGTCGGGCGTGAAACTCGGAAGAAAACGGACGTCACGGTTAAGCAACGCGAACCGAAACAGTCCGACATAGTGGAGTCCGAGGATGATGATGATTACACCAGCGACCTGCCCAAGGATGACCTTATGGGCCAGCAGAAACGGACTGATGGCGCCCGCTGAGGCACCCAACATAATGAAGACTGTGGAGAACCCAGCGACGAAGGCAAGCGAGCCCAAAAGCACCCGTCGGGCGATGTCGTTTGAGGGCTTGTCGATCTCATCGGTCAGCTCATCAAGAGAGGCACCTGCCACAAAAGAAAGATAGGCAGGAACGAGAGGCAGCACACACGGTGACAGGAAGCTGATGATCCCGCCAATAAGTGCCGCCGCAAAGCCTGCGTCAACGCCGTCCATTATCCTACCAACTCCCGTGCCCAAACCAATCTTATCTGTTGGTCTTGCGTGACACAGTTTGCGACAATGCTCAAGGAACGCAAGTTCACTTGGCAGTGAGGGTTAATCCTTGAAAATCAGCGTCGCAGCCCATCCCGCAAAGGTGGCAAAAACCACAGCAAAGATGCCGTAGAGCAGGGGCTGTTCGTGGGCAAAAGAGTAGATCGCCCGTTCCATCCCGCTTTTTACGATGAAGAGCGGGGTGGAGGCTGCATCCGATATCTGTCCATTCGAAACCAGGTAAACCTTTGCCGTATATAGGCCGTTGGGCACATTGGAAGGAATGTCGACGGTTGCGCGAAAGAGGGACCGGCCCAGGAAAGCCACACCGCTCGGCTCAGCACGATAGAGATTCTGGTTCTGCTTGTTCCTCAGCAATGCCTGCGAGAATACCTTCTGCTCGTCCTCAGAAAGAGATGTTTCAGTGCCTGTCGGCCCAAGCCCGGTTGCTGCGCCAAGGCCGATATGTCGCAGCCCCAGACCCTCGATGGTCCGGGTATCCATGGAGACTACGCGCGACAAGGGGCGCGTGCTTGAGACAGAGTAGAAGGACGGCACACGCTCAAACCGTACGGCATCATAATTGATCCAGATACCGGCGATCCGGTCTTTGCGCCGAACAGTGACAGGGCCTTCAGGGCCGGTGACAACAACGACAATGTCGCGTTCGGTTGCAAGGTCTGTTGGGTCTTCGGCTTCGACCGCCCCAAAGATCAGGATCTCGGTGCCGGTAAAATTCGACCGGATCGAAATCTGGTGCTCTGACAGATCGGTGACCAACTGATCGGCTTGGACAGACCAGCTGGCGAAAATCGCCCAGAGAAAACTCAGAACTATTGCGGCGTTTCTCATGGAGCCGCTCCCGTTGTCAGGGAGAAGAGTTCATCCGGTTCCACGACAAGGTCGAAGCCGAGCCGCAGGCCCACAAGAAGAACAATCAGACCGAGCAAGGCCCTCAACTGTTCACCGCGAAGCCGCTGTCCAGCGCGCGCGCCAAACTGAGCGCCAATCACGCCACCAAGGAGCAACAGAAACGCCAGCAAGATATCGACAGCCTGGTTCTCAACTGCGTGAAGAACGGTGACCAGGGCGGTCACAAAGATGATCTGAAAGAGGGACGTGCCAACAACAACATTGGTTGGCATGCGCAACATGTAGATCATCGCGGGTACCATGACGAAGCCACCGCTAACACCCATGATGGCGACGAGGATGCCGACAAAGGTCCCGATCGCGATGGGAGGGATCGCGCTAATGTAAAGCTTTGAGCGCCGGAACCGCATTTTGAATGGTAGTCCGTGCATCCAACTATGGTGCGATCTGTTGGCTGACGCGGGGCTACGGCCTTGGCGAACGGCGATCAAAGCTCTGACGCTTTCATTGAGCATCAAGCTACCAATCACGCCCAGAAAGAGAACATAGGAGAGCGAGATCATAAGGTCGACTTGCCCCAGGGCGCGCACATAGGCAAACAAATAGACACCCGCAACGGCACCCACAACGCCGCCGATCAACAGCACGCCCCCCATCTTGAAGTCGACGGCGCTGCGTCGCCAGTGCGCCACCACGCCGGAGATGGAGGAGGCGACCGTCTGGTTCGCCTGGGTTGCCACCGCGACCGCCGGTGGGATGCCGGTAAAGATGAGGAGAGGCGTCATGAGAAACCCACCGCCAACCCCGAACATGCCTGACAAAAAGCCGACAAGGCCGCCCATGCCCAATATCAGGAACACGTTTACGGGTAGCTCTGCAATCGGGAGGTATATTTGGAACATTCAACCAACCCGTCCAGATGCGGCATATTGGTGCAGATGGACGACAGACAATATCGTGTCATGCCGCCGATTGATCACCGGACGTAGGCTTCCAGCGTGCTGAGAAGCTGTGCATCAACAGAGCCGCTAACTTCAAGTCCAGCGGTGCGTTGAAAGTCACTGATGGCATCTCGTGTGCGCGGGCCCATTAATCCGTCAGCAGGGCCTGGCTGGTAGCCAAGGTCCCGCAAAAGACGTTGCGCTTTGGCAATCTCTGCGCTTGCCTGTGGTGTGCTTGAGGCACCGCCGGTGCTTGTGAGAGACGCGTTACTCCAATTCCCAAGAGACGTTAGGTTGCCGTTCGCAATTGGATCGCCCCGTTTGGGCGTCCAGGTTTGCGCTGCAAGCTTAGCATCCACCAGAGTATTGGCGTCCATCTGTTCGGCAATCGCATCGCGCCGTGCAGCAGCACCTTCATCGCCATTCGCTGCAGCGACAGAGAACCACTTGAAAGCTTCCGGAAGGTCTTCGCTGACGCCAAGGCCGCGCTCAAAAAGAACAGCGACATTGTATTGGCTGTCGGCAAGGCCATGGTCTGCCGCAGCCAGGAACCATTGTCCGGCTTTGGCGAAATCCTGAGGGACACCTTTGCCTTCAGCATAGATGACAGCCAGGTTGTGCATCGCTTTGACATTGCCAGCCTGCGCTGCGCTTTCGTACCAGCTACGTGCTTTCTCCATGTCCTGGGGAACGCCGCGGCCTTTCTCAAAAAGCGTCGCAAGCCGGTATTGGGCAATCGCCAGGTTCTGTTTGCCTGCAAGCTCAAACCAATAGGCTGCCTGGCCATAATCCTGCGGAACACCGCCGCCACGCGCATAGCGCAAACCCACTTCATATTGTGCAGCTGGGTTGCCGGCAGCAGCAGCGCTGCGAAGGGCGTTGCGTGTACCAGTTGGCGCCTGTGTGACCGGCGTTGTCGGGGCTGCCGCCACAGGCGGCATATCCGCGCTGTTGGGAACGATGGCCCGCGGTGCTGCAGAGGCCGGTGTGCGGGGCTCTGGAAGCGGCTCGGGGGCAGGGCGTTCATCGACAGCAAGTGAAGGCGTGGACGCTGGAACGGCAGCCGCATCTGCGGTCCCAGCATCCTCCGGAATGGCCTCCGGAATAACAGTCAAATCTTCCAGCGGTGCCACAGTGTCGGGCACAGTCGCGTCGGGCACGGCAGCTAGATCGTCAATGAGGCTGTCGCCAGGGGCAGGCTCATCGAGAATAACGTCAATATCGTCGCCAGGAGCCTCAGGTGTGGAGGGTGCGACAAGCCAGTTGACCAGTGTCAGAACGACGATGAGAGCAACGACTGCGCCGCCGATAATTATGGCGAGGCGTTTGCCGCGGCCTTCTTCCTGATCTTCAAAGGCCGCATAACGGTCAGATTGCTCACCAAAGCCCAGGCTCGCCGTGTCACCTGTTTGATGGGCTGACTGAGCAGCCCGTCTGGCGGCAGCGATGAAATCACGCGCAGCCTTCTTTTCGTTCATGACCGGCGGTTCCGCTGGCGCAGCAATGGGCGGCTCAAGCGGAGGAGGTGGTGGAAGATCGCCAGGTGCAGCTGGTCCGATACTTGGCGGTGGCGGCACGTCTGAAAGGGGTGGTGCCGGCGCATCAAGCAATGGTGATGGCGGCCGTGGCGCATCGGCCATGGGTGCGACTGGCGCTGGTGGCTCATCTGCTACCGGTGGCATGGACGGCAAAGGCGGTCCCGATGACGGGATCGTCACAGGCGATTTCAGAAGATGATCAGGCGCGCGCTCGGCAGCAAATCCAGGCGGCGGCATGGGCGCACTGGAAAGCGGCGGGGCAGGCATGCCCGCGAGACCCGCACCGACGGCAATAGTTGGGGAAAGTGGAAGACCCGCACCGGATTCGATGCTCTCAATCCGCTCATTCACCTGCGCGACCATGGACTGAACAGTTTCACGCGTTGCCGCATTGCGCTGCTCGGTCGCGTTCATGGTCTGCGCAAGTGAGGAAAGTGCTTGCTCAACCGAACTGGCGGTTTCCAGAGCACGCGTTTCGCTATCGGTGACCCGAGAGACGACCTGCTCCAGGCGTCCATCGAGCTGCTCCATGACTTGCGGTACGATATCATCGGCCCGCACTTGAGTTTGCTCAAGTCTATCAACGAAAGCCGTTAGGCTGCCTTCAAGCGTTTTGATGGCGTGGGCGCTTTGCGCCTCAGAATGGTCGATCCGACTATTCATCTTCTCGATCGCGGACTGCAGTTCTGCCATCTGGGCGCGCTGATTGTCGGAATCGAGCTTGTTCGAAACGATCTGAACGGCTTCTTCCACCGCTTGCCTGCGGCCTTGTTCCGCGCTGGCATTTGCCGCATGGAGCGCCTGTTCCGTTTCAGCCATTCGCTCAGAAAGGTTTTGTAGCGTATTGCCGAGCGCATCCGTTTTCGCCCGTTCCTGATCAAGCTTCTTTGCTTCCTCAGAATTGTCGACCCGATCTGCAAGCTCGGAGAGAAGGTGCCGCATCTCTGCGAATTTTTGCTCGCTTTGACTGTCGACAGTCTCGAGATGATCGACCACGGCATTCATGGTCTTTTCAAGGGTCTGAAAGGCGAGCCGGTCGCCTGTGTTCTTGGCGAAGGGAAGGCGTGCTTTTTCAGCCGCCTCCAGGCGGTCCGTGAGCTGTTGAACTTTGCGTTCCATGCCAGAGTCGGCCCCGCTGCCGACACCGCCTGAAGCGATGAGCTGCTCGGAGGACTCAATCCTGCCAGCAAGCGAGTCCAGCGATGTTTCGAGAAGCCGCTCGTTTGAATCGATGCGGCGAACCAGATCGCGTACCGCCTCTGTCACCGGCGAAAGGTCAACTTGTGGCTGTGCCGGTGCCGCCGTGAAAGCAGCGGGCTGCATATTCGGTTGCATATAGGGTGTGCCAGCCGGCGGTTGTGGCTGGCTTGAGGCAGCGTCCAGATTTCCGTAATTTTGAATGGCGGCGTTGATGTCGTCGGTGCCGCTTTCCATGATCACTTGGTTCAGCCAGGCACCCAGCGTCACGCCTGCCCTGCGAGCAGCCTGTTTGGCTGCTTCTCTGGCTTCGGGCTCAATGCCCTTAACGCTCCAAGGAACCCCCGGTCTCATCGAATCACTATGCCCGTTAACGATTCAGGACTGTATCGACCACGTGATTCTGTGTAAACCCGGCGACCATCCACAATATCTGGATTCTGTACGCCATTTCCGCGGGTTAGGCGGTGCGAGTTGTCACGAATGCGTAATCGATCTTGCTAAAGCCTTATCAAGCAGGGTTTTGGTAAACGCGGGGTTAACTTTTGGGGTCTTCAGGGCTGATTTTTGACTCTCAGCCTCAACATTTCGCGTTCTGAAGCATTTGCGTAGATGACGGCCTTGGACCTATAGGACGAGTATGAGGCGTGGATGCGACGGCAGAGCTCGTTGGCTTCCGACAGATCCTTTAAAACCCCGTCAGAAGCCGTGCGCATCGCGGTGACTATATCTTTGGGCCAGGTGTGCACTGTGACGCCGAGATCATCCAGGGTCGCGAAAGCCTGAGCGTTGTAGAAAGTGAACTCCCCAAGGCTTTCAAGGGCTGCTGCGCCCGCGGCGGCTTGGACGATAGCTTGGAGGTCCTTGGGCAGCGCGCCAAAGGCGTCTTCATTCACAAGACACTCAAGAGCCGGGCCCGGCTCGTGAAACGCCGGCAGGTAATAGTGTTTCGCGACATCTGGTAGGCCAAAGGCAATATCATTCCAGGGGCCGACCCATTCGGCGGCATCAATCGTGCCTGACGTCATGGCGCCAAATATGTCTCCCGGCGGCATGAGTGTGACCGTGACGCCAAGTTGTCTGAGTACCTCTCCGCCGAGACCCGCAATGCGCATCTTAAGGCCTTGCAGGTCATCAAGGGTTTTGATGGGCTCTCTGAACCAGCCGCCCGCCTGCACCCCGCTGGATCCGGCAAAGAAGGCCCGCACGCCAAAGGGGGCATAGGATTCGTCCCAAAGCGCCTGTCCGCCTCCAAAGGTGAGCCATCCAATGCGCTCATGAGCGGTAAGACCAAAAGGCAGGCCGGTAAAATAATTGAAGGCAGGGTCTTTGCCCGACCAGAAGTGCGATGCGCCATGACCCATCTCTGCGGTACCTGACGATACAGCGTCAAATACCTCGAAAGGCGGGACCAGTTCGCCGGCGCCATAGACGGTAACGGTCAGACGCCCGCCACTCATTTCGTTGATTTTCGCGGCAAGGCGATCAGCTGACGTGCCGACGCCTGGTGCCCCCTTTGGCCAGGATGTCACCATCTTCCATTCACGGCGCTCCTCGCTGCGGACGTCGCTGGCGCTAAGCGCCGTACCCGCGGCAGCGCTGGCAGCCAAAACCGCGCGACGGCTGATGTCTGGTTTGGTCAATGCGCGCCCCGATCAATCAGTCGCTGAAGACTGCGACGACATAATAGGCATCGCCTTTTTGTGCGGTCCCAATTCCAACCTGTGTGTTGCGGGACGCTTCGACGATTGTGCGGTGGCGTGGGCTGTTGCTCCAGGCATCGATGACCATAGCAGCAATCTGAGCATCACTCCGCCCAGCGGGAATCTGACCCATCCAAATAGTCTCGCCAATGCGCCGTTGGTAATCTTCATCAATCGCTAAAACCCGATCAACGGGGCCCTGGCCCTCTGGATTGTGGTGACCTGCATAGTCTCGGATTGCCATATCGTTCGCATGGACCGCTGCCGCACGCTGGAGCGTGCCATTTGTTACAAGTTGGCCGGTCGTTCGATACACATTTATGGCGCTGACCACTGCGCGACCGAGCGGCGTGTCACTAACCGCCGTACTGGCTGCTTGCTGAGGCAGTCCAACGCTGCGAAGCGGCGCAGGTTCTCCGGGTCGACCGGAGGCGCACGCAGCTAAAAAGGCGCAGGCCAATGCAAGGCTGGCTATTGAATAGAGGCGCTGCATCAGAATCTCCCATGTTTCGAGGTTTCAATACTTAACCATCCAGTCCAACGAGGGGCAATAATCGCGGCTAACAGGTGCTTTCCCTTTACGTCAACGGAAAGTGTTGACGTTGACGTAAGCGTAAACTAGAGTCTGAGTCACAAAAGAAAACCGCAGAAAACTGCGAATTTGATCCTTAATACCACCGGGAGTTTTCAGACATGCAACAGATGAGCACACCAGAATCCGCCGCCGCCGGTACCTACAAAAACGCTGCAGCGAAAGACGCACAGGGCGACGCGACCTTCTCGATCACCCAGCTCGCAGATGAGTTCAATGTGACCACCCGCGCAATCCGTTTCTATGAAGACAAGGATCTGCTTCACCCGTCCCGTCAGGGGCAGACACGCGTATACCGCCCCCGTGACCGCGCCCGCCTCGCACTGATTGTTCGCGGCAAGTCTGTTGGTTTTTCACTCGGCGAAATCAAAGAACTGATTGATCTGTACGACACCTATGGTGACGAGCGTCAATATCTGATCGCCCAGGAAAAATTCCGCGAACAGATCGCAAATCTTGAGCAGCAGAAACAGGACATCGACGTTCAGATCGAACTGCTTCAGGAAGGCTGTGATCGCATGCTTCAGCTCGCAAAGCAGGCAGACGGCGAAGCCTGATAAATGAACCTGGTCGCGCAGGTCACTGCGCGACGAGCTCATGGTTCCAAGGTCACACATGATGCGGCGGATGCCGATTGATTGAGGGACGTGCAGACTTGTGCACGTCAGCTCAACCGCCGCACGCGAATCCACATTCTTCAATTTGGTCCCGGGGGGACCTGGGAGTTCAAATCAAATGTCCGTACTGCAAGTCGAAAAACCAGCCTGGATGACAGAAGATGTTGAGATCTTCGCCGACGCTGTTGGAAAATTCTGCGAGAAGGAACTCGCTCCCCACGTCGACAGTTGGGAGAAGAACGAAATCGTCGATCGGGACATTTGGTACAAGGCAGGCGAAGCCGGCATTCTTTGCGCGTCTGTTCCCGAGGAATATGGCGGTGCCGGCGGCAACTTTGCCCATGAAGCTATGCTGATCGACCAGTTCGGAAAAAAGGGCATCACGGGTTTTGGGGCATCACTCCACAACGCCATCATCGCTCCTTACATCGTGCATTATGGCTCAGAAGAGCAGAAGCAGCGCTGGTTGCCAAAAATGGCGTCCGGAGAACTTGTTGGCGCCATCGCGATGACTGAACCGGGTACTGGGTCCGACCTTCAGAACGTCAAGACGACCGCAAAGCTGGATGGCAACGAATATGTAATCAATGGCTCGAAGACCTTCATTACCAATGGTCAACAGGCTGGGCTGATTATCGTCGTCTGTAAGACAGACCCGGCTGCTGGGGCCAAGGGCACCTCATTGATCGTCGTTGAGACCGATGAGGCGGAAGGGTTCCGCCGCGGCCGCAACCTCGACAAGATCGGTCAGAAGAGCCAGGACACATCTGAATTGTTTTTTGACAATGTCCGTGTGCCCACCTCCAACCTTTTGGGAACGGAAGAAGGTCAGGGCTTTATCCAGCTGATGCAGCAACTGGCCTCTGAGCGTCTACAGATTGGCCTTCAGGGAGTTGCCATGATGGAAGCTGCGCTGGAGCAAACCGTCGACTATGTGAAAGAGCGCAAAGCCTTCGGCCAGGCTGTGATGGATTTTCAGAACACACAATTCAAACTTGCTGAGGCAAAGACGAAAACAACCGTCGCCCGTGTATTCACGGATCATTGCACGGGCCTTCTGTTGGAAGGCAAGCTGGATGCAGCGACGGCGTCTATGGCCAAATATTGGGTGTCTGACATGCAGTGCGAAGTGGTGGACGAATGTCTTCAGCTCCACGGTGGCTACGGATACATGAACGAATACCCCATTGCCCGCATGTACCGGGATGCCCGTGTGCAGAAGATTTACGGCGGCACAAACGAAATCATGAAAGTGTTGATTTCGCGCACGCTCTAGTCGTCGCTGAGCATTGGCCAAAACAGGCAGAGCCTCGCCGAATTTTCGGCGGGGCTTTTTCTTTTCTGGACAGGCCGCATCCCAAATGGGACAGTTCCGTTTCAGGGGTACCTAAAACTGGGAAAGGTATTTGGGGATGAGTGATTGGGTAAAACTTTTTGTCGCTGCTCTCGCATTGATGACACTTCCATTTGTTGGCCTGTCGGGCACGGCAATGGCGGACGAATATGATGATCTCGAAGCAGAGCTAGACGAGATTGAAGCCGAAGAAGACTTCGAAGATGAAATGGATGAGATCGAAGAAGACTTCGAAGACGAAATGGATGAGATCGAGGAAGATTTCGAAGACGAAATGGACGAGATCGAAGACGAGATGGACGACTATTGATCTGATCGCTCTGGTCTAGATCAAATCGAGCCAACAGCCTCCGGGGATATCTGTCCTCGGAGGTTTTTCGTTTCAGACCCCGGAGGTTTTCGTTTCAGACAAAGTGTTGCAAATGCGCACTCGACGAATACCGTAGCTATGACTAATCATATCATCAGATGTTTTCGAAAGACGTACGAGGAGACCTACTCGGGGGAATAGGTCTTATCGTGTGAGGCGCGCTTCGCAGCTGCGCCAAGAGCCCTCGCTGGGAAACCGGCGGGGGTTTTTCTTTTCACTTTTGTTTGAGAGTTATTGTCAAACGCCTGTCACGTACTAGTTCCATTTTCCGCAGGGGCAATTCAACCGTGACATGGAGCGAGACAATAAAATGCCAACGGGAACTGTGAAATGGTTCAACTCAACAAAAGGCTTTGGCTTTATTGAACCAGAAGAAGGCGGCAAAGATGCATTCGTCCATATCACGGCAGTTCAGCAAGCTGGGCTGACGACGCTTAAAGATGGACAAAAGGTGAGCTATCAGCTCACCGAGGCCGACAATGGACGCATAGCTGCCCAGGAAATTTCATTAGAAAGTTGACGTTGGGTCACGCCGCCGCCGAAAGGGCGCCGCCGTTCGTTCCTTCTGCTGAGGAGATAAGCGCTTTTCGAAAGGCGAGCGGATCGGCGATAATCGGTAAACCGAACTGACCAATCTCTTCACCTCGAATATTCAACTGACCATACCCGAGCAATCGTCCGAGCCAGGGCTGTGATAATGTAATTGCCTGGATGCGATTGGCGGTGAACTCATCCGTCTTGATATTGAGTATGCCGCGCTTAAAGACAAACCGCCTATTTGTAACAACAAGCTCTGTCGTCCATTTGCGGATCTGCCGGGAAAAAAACATGTAGATCCCAATCAAGGCCCACCCGGCGACGAGCAGCCACATCCACGACGCCAAACTGTATGTCCAGTGAAAATGCCCCCGCGCGAGTATGTGTTCGCCTTGGGCCAGGGTCTTGTCAATATAGGCCACGTTAAGCCTCCTTTTCTTGTCGCCTGGTCATCGGTGCCGGGCGCTTTCGTTTCATCATTTGTCTCCTTCAATATAGGGATTAATCGCGTCCATTTTGAGGCGTGTGGTAGGTTTTAGGAGCGAAAGACAAAGGAAAAGAGGCACGGCCGATGGCGGACATTGACTACTATTTCTCGACACTTTCCACCTGGAGTTATGTCGGGTCGCGGGCCTTTCGTGGTCTGGCAAAGCGCTACGACGCGCAGGTCCATCATAAGCCAACCAACCTCCTCACCTTGTTTGAAGCCACAGGCGGCCTTCCGGCCGGTCAGCGTCCACCCCAGCGACAGGCGTGGCGGAAGATCGAGATGACGCGGTGGAGCAAAAAGCGCGGACTGCCCATGAACCTCGACCCGGCACACTGGCCGGTCAACCCGCGATTGGCGGATGGGGCCGTTATCGGCGCGATCCGAGACGCAGGTGAAGAGGCCGCTGGTGAACTCGCAGATGCTCTGATGCGCGCTGTTTGGGAAGAAGAGCGCAACATCGCCGAACCTGAAACGGTCGCTGCAATTGCAAACGAAAACGGGTTGGAGGGGCCGGCGCTTGTTGACGCAGCGTCGGGCTCAAAAATTTCAGAGGTCATTAAACAGAACACGCAAGACGCGATTGACCGGGGGTTGTTTGGCGCGCCGTCCTACTGTCTTGGCGATGAATTTTTCTGGGGCCAGGACAGGCTCGACATGCTGGAGGACGCTCTTAAAGATCGCGCATGACTGCCTCGCCTTAGGCGCGAACGCCCGCTACACTTCTCTCAAACAACATATCCTGGGGAGGAGCGGATGACGTACGAACAGATCATCTATGAGACCAAGGGCACCATTGCGCTTATCACACTGAACCGTCCGGACAGGTTGAATGCCTGGACGCCGCAGATGATGGAAGAACTGGCCCACGCGATTGAGGCGGCCAATGATGACAAAAGCGTTGGCTCCATTGTGATGACTGGCGCAGGCCGTGGCTTCTGCGCAGGCGCGGATATTGAGAGCACATTCAAAACACGCATCGATGGCAATGATCCCGGCAACGATACGGCAGGTGGCTCCGGCGGTGTGCCCGCGACTGTGGATTGGATCAAGCTCGTGCGTGAATCCAAACCGCTGATTGCAGCGGTGAACGGCCCTGCTGTTGGCATCGGTGTGACCATGATCCTACCCTTCGACGTGATCGTCACATCAGACGCCGCGAAGTTCGGTCTGGTGTTTGTCAAAATGGGCATCGTTCCCGAGCTTGCATCAAGTCACTTCCTCATCTCGCGCATGGGCTGGGGCAAGGCGAGCGAGATGATGCTTTCTGCGCGTCTTTATTCAGGGCAAGAAGCAGCTGACCTTGGGCTCGCAGAACACTGTGTATCCTCCAATGAGCTGTTGGACAAAGCCATTGCCATTGGCGAGCAGATCGCGACCAACCCGGACACCCAACTCCGCATGACTAAGAAACTGCTCACGGAAAATGCGGTCACCACGGATCTCGATGCAGCTCAGAAACTTGAAACCAAGTTTTTGCACGAATGTTGGGAAACACCGGAGCATGAGGAAGCCGTAAATGCATTCCTCGAAAAGCGGCCTGCGAACTTTCGATAAGTCGAGGACCAGACACCCTTAACCGGAAGGCCAGTCTCATGGCAGATGTCGAGGTAGAGGTTGAGCGGGGCCGCATGCGTCTGACGCTCAACCGCCCTGAAAAACGAAATGCTCTGTCCTATGAAGTGCAGCGCTTGTTAAGCGAGGCACTTTGGGACGCGGACAATGATCGCGACGTGCATTCCGTCATTCTGCGGGGGGAGGGTCAGGATTTCTGCGCGGGCTATGATCTCGCTGGCGCTGCGCCTCGCGACCGGGATCGGAATCTGCGCGGCGCGTCCAGCATTGATGATGATATCTGGCAGCTGGAGCGGCAACAGCGGTTTCGCATGGCGATTTTTGACATGCACAAGCCCGTCATTGCGCAACTCCACGGGCGCTGCCTCGCAGGCGGCACCGATATCGCATTTTTGAGCGACATGGTGATTGCCGCCGATGACGCGGTGATTGCCTTTCCACCGGCCCGCGACCTGGGCTCCCTGCCCAATCAGATGTGGCTCTACCATTGCGGCCCGCAATGGGCAAAGCGTCTGCTGCTTACCGGGGACAGCATCACAGGCAAAGAAGCACAAGAGATTGGGCTTGTGATGAAGTCGGTGCCTGCAGACATGCTGGAAGCAGAAGTGGAAGGCCTTGCAGACCGGCTCGCGATGATCGACCCGGATCTGCTGACCACTCAGAAACGCGTGGTCAATTTGGGTTTGGAACTGATGGGAGCGAGAACGCTTCAACGGTTGGCGTGTGAAAATGATGCTCGCGGCCATCGTGCCAAAGCCGCCGACACTTTCAGACAGAATGCCGCAGAGAAAGGCCTGAAAGAAGCCTTCAGGGAGCGCGACGGAAAATTCGGTGATGGTCGGGTCCGGGTGAACGGTCCTGAGATACGCGATGCCGATGGCAATCTGGTGGAGGACTAAATGACAAACGTAACGCCGCACGAAGTCGAACGCCTTCCCATTTTCTTACATTGGCAGGAAAAGTCAGCCTTTAAGGAAACCTATGCAGGTGCATTGGATACGATTGTCGTCGAAGGACAGTACCTGAAACCAAAAGACGTGGACTCAGACACGGTCCTTATTTTCATGCACCCCACCGGCACCATGAACCTGTTGCCCATGCCGAACGCATTGGCGGCAGCTGGCGTCCACTGTCTCTGTTGCGGGAGCCGCTATCCCCACAATGACACGGCACTCATCATGGAAAAGGTCATCCTCGATCTTGGGCAATACATCAAATATGCCAAAGAGAAACTGGGCTTCAAAAAAGTGATCCTGGCCGGATGGTCCGGCGGAGGGTCGCTTTCCATGTTTTACCAGTCGCAGGCTGAGAAACCGACCATCACCGCGACGCCAGCGGGCGACGCTGTAGATGTCGTCGGCGCAGAGTTGATCCCCGCGGATGCAGTGCTTCAGCTTGCCGCCCATGTAAGCCGCGCGATCATTCTGACCGAATGGCTTGATGCCTCGATCATTGATGAAAGTGATCTTTCGAAGCGGGACGTCGACCTCAATCTCTACGACCCGGACAATCCGAACCAGCCGACCTATTCTGATGCTTATGTGGAACGATACAGGGCGGCGCAGGTGTCCCGATCAAAACGGATCGATGACTTCGTCTGGAACAAACTGGATGAGTTGAAAAAAGCAGGGCTCCCCAACGAAGAGTTCGGCTTTGTGGTTCATGGCACGATGGCAGACCCACGTTGGTTGGATCTCAATGTCGATCCCAATGACCGCAAGGGCCCGAACTGGTGTTTTATGGGCGACCCAAAGACCGTCAATATGATGCCGGCTGGGCTTGCCCGTTTCTGTTCGCTGCGTGCCTGGCTCTCCCAATGGTCCATTGAGCATTCCCGTGCCAAAGGGCCGGAATGCGCTGGTGACGTTACGGTACCCATTCTCGTCATTGAAAACAGTGCAGACGATGGATGCACCCCGAGCCACGCAAAACGCCTGTTAGCCGGTGTACAGCATGACGACAAAGAGTTTCATGTGATTGAGGGCGCGACCCACTATTATATCGGCCAGCCGGACAAGATGATGGCCGCAGTCGGCGTCGTCACAGACTGGTTGAGAAGAAAGTCTCTGTTAGAAGCTTGAAAGTACCCCCACGTGAACATGTCGAGTCCCCTATCTTCTGAGCCAGTCCGCGCGAGTTTTGAGCGGGCGGAAGGTGCGCAATCCTATCTCGAGTGGAAGTCGAGCGAGGGTCTGCCGCCGCTCCACTTCGCCCACGCCAATGGGTTTAACGGGCTGACCTACCGTAAACTCCTGTCGTCGCTCGCTGATCGCTTCCACATCCGCGCCTGGGACGCGCGTGGTCATGGTCAGACAAGTCTCACCGCCAACCCGCAGACACAGCGCAGCTGGTATCGCTATAGCGACGATCTGGTAGCGCTGCTGGAACGATTTGCAGATGACGCTGGCGGGCCAGTGTTGCTGGCAGGCCATTCCATGGGGGGAACCACGAGCATTCTCGCAGCCGCTCGGCGGCCTGACCTGGTCAAGGGGATTGTCTTGCTCGACCCCGTCATGATCCGGCGCAATCAGGGGCGCCTTCTTCAGTGGATGCGAAAGCTCGGCATTGGGTTGGGCCCTCATGATCTGGCAACAGGAGCAGAACGCCGCCGGTCTGTGTTTCCTGACCGCTCAACCATGGTAGAAAAATATACGGGCCGTGGGGCCTTTACCTCCTGGCCGGTCGAGATGATTGCTGACTATGTCGAGGGTGGAACCCGTGACCTGCCGAGCGGTGAGGTGGAACTCACCTGTGCACCTGCTTGGGAGGCTGCAAATTTCCGTGGGCATGAGCACGATACATTTGTGGCGCTGCACAAAGTTAAATGCCCCATCAGCCTTGTTTACGCAGGGGCGGGGTCAACCTGCCGGGGAGACGCCCCGCAGATCATTGGGCGGCAGGACAAACAGGGCACCATCTTGCGTCTTGGCACGGCGTCACATTTCCTGCCGATGGAGTTTCCCGAGATAGCGCGTCGCGAAATTGGTGCCCTTGAAGACAGGATAGAGGCCCAGAAAAACCCTTAGAAGAGCTCAAAAAGTTAAGGTTTTTCGGTCGCATTCCTGCCTCATTCCGTCTTCATTCTGACCATGGGTACGGATTTGATCTGAGGGTTTTCAATGAACCGGACTGGGCTGGCACTGGCTTTAAGCATATGCCTTTTTACAGCTGGAACTGCGCATGCAAATGAAGCACGCTATTCCATGACAGAAACAGGCGAGGGATTTCTGCGCCTTGATACACAAACGGGCGAAGTCTCTCACTGTCGTGAAAAAGCAGGTGGCTTTAGTTGCGAACTGGCAGCTGATGAACGTGCGGCCTATGACGCGGAGATTGCCGCTCTGAGCGAACGTCTCGAGAAGTTGGAAGCCAAAACACCTGCAGAGCGTGCGGGAGTGCCCACTGACGAAGAGCTAGACGAAGCATTTGGGTTCTTCGAAAAGATGACAAAACGTTTTGCCAGGGCAGCGCGTATCTTTGGCGAAGAGATGCAGAGTATGGATGAAGAGCTGCAGCAAAACCCCTTGGGCAACAGTGAAGCAAACCCGTAACCCGAATTTGAGACAAGACTGAGCTGGAACAAAGTAATCAGGAGCATGACATCATGATTGTGAAGTTCGATGAACCAGATCCCAAGCGTGCAGAGAAAGAAGCTGAGATTAAAAAGCTTGATGATCGCAGCTTGCGCAAACTCTATAACGAGACCCGCGCAGCAGCGAAAGCCGCACGTCGCGCGTTGAATATGGAAGAACTCTACCGGTTGGTGCGAGGGACAAAGACCATTCAGCGCATTGCCGGCGAGCGCGGCATCATCATTCGCTCTGTTCTGCCAAGGACCGTCCGCTCCTAAGCTGACTTAAGGCAGACTTTTACGCGCATTCAAGAGGCGTATTCTTTTTGGAGAGCAGCGCCGATGCGCTCGTTCATCATTTCGATGGACCCGTCCGTGTAGCCCAAGATCTTCGCCGAAATAAGATGACGGCCAAGGCCGTGCTCTTCTCGCAACCCATTTGCGCCCATCGCCTGGATGCAAGCTTCGATCAAACTCACAGCACGTTCTGTCGCAAATTTCTTTGCCTGTGCAGCCCGCGTGACGGCATCTCCCCCTTCTTCAATGAGAACACCCGCCGCATGGGTGAGTGTGCGCATGGCTTCGAGCTCCGTTGCAACATCTGCAAGGGACCATTTTAAGCCTTGATGGTTGAGGAGCGGTTCGCCAAATGCTGTGCGTGTCGCGCCATAGCTGACGGCCTTATTTAGCGCGTCGGCAACAAGTCCCGCGCACATGGCGGCCACATAGACGCGGGCGCCGTTTACGCCCGACATGGCTGACTTAAATCCGTCTCCGGGGCCGCCGAGCACATCTTCGTCGGCCACGAAATAGCTATCGAGTTTAAAGCCGCCAGCACCAATCCCATGACCGCCGCTGAGCGCATAGGGCTCAACGCGGGTGAAGCCCGAACGGGTCGCATCAACAAGAAAGGATCCGACGCCGCGCCAGCCGGCATCCGGGTCACACTGTGCATAGGTCACAAAGAGATTGGCAATCTCAGCATTGGTGATCCAACCCTTTTCGCCCGTGAGCTCCCAACCGCCATCCACCTTGGTGGCGCGGGTTGTGATCCCGGCAAAGTCACTTCCGGCGCCAGGTTCTGAGAGTGCAGTTGCTGCAAACAGGTCGCCGGACAATATGCGGGGAACATAATCGGCTTGATGAGCTGGGTTTGGCGTAGCTGACAGGCGAGCTGCCACATTCTGCGTATTGATAAGCGCAAAGATGAAAGGCATGTCGGCCCGCGACATGTCTTCGCAAAGGGCGAGCTTTGTCAGGAATGAGAGACCAAAGCCGCCGGCCTCGACAGGTGTTTCGAGGCGCATGAGGCCAGCGTCTGCCGCTTGTTTTAGCGCGGCCACAGGCTGTCGCTTCTCTGCTTCCCACTGGGCGGCATTCGGTTCAACAATCTCCCGCCGGAAGCGGCGAGCTGTCTCCAGATATTCTTCAGCGTTCATGTGCACTCTCCAATTAGACACCCAATCCTGGCACAACGAACTTCTCAAGACCCGCCTTCATATCAGGCGGAATGGGAATGGCTTTGCGCGCAACAAGATCAAGCGCGATAGCGACCGCTTCTGCGGTCGCCACGCATCGTCCTGTTTCCACATCAAACAGCCAATGCGCCCAGGTATAGGTTTTGTCAGTCACTTCCTTAAGGCCACTTCTAAGGGTCAGAATATCGCCGACTTGTGGGGCATCCCGATAGACAAAGCGGTATTCGAGCGCCGCACCTCCGGTTGTGCTGTCCTTGGAGCGATCATCCCCGCGAGTTTGAGCGAGCAGATTGGGAATGGAATCTGAGACAATGCCCATGAAGCGCCGCGTCGCCAGAAAATCACCCGTCACACACCAGTCCCGCATCACTTCGCCCTGAAATGTGGTGAGCAGTCCCATCTCTTCTGCGTCGCCAAGACTTGGGGCAGAGCGGGGCGGAGTGAGCTCCAGTCCACGAGGCCTGCCATGCGGTGGCACATCAACTTTGACGGTCTCCGCTTTGGCAATCATCGCCTTGGAGATGGGGGCCTGCGTTCGGTCTGTATCTGACCGGAGTGATGCGTGGGCAAGAAAGGTCGCAGCCACATCGCCCGACACCGTATTCACCATTTCAAAATAGCAGGTGAGCCGGTTTGCATCCGCCTCCACCACGCCTCCCCGAATAAAGATGGGGGCACCTGGGCGCTGCTCACGCAGGAAACGAATGTGATGGTCTTCAGCAACGAGGCGTGCACCTGTCCGGGCAATTTCGTCCCGCCCATGACCCAGATGAAGGCTCAGTGCGGCAAGGGCGCTGGTGGCCTTCTCGGAATAGAACTGCACATTCATGTGCCCCATACCGTCGGTTTCCCAGGTCTGAACCGAACTGCGATAAAGCTCAACAAAGCTCATGAAACTCTCCATTGAAGGTGGATAGGCGTATGGCGTGTGACGAACTCAGCCGAGTCTGTCGCGAATTTCGGTTGGAAGGTCGACGGCCCTGCGGGTTTCTCGTGAGATGAGAAGGGCAGTGCCTTCAGAGGCTGCAGCGGCCTCGCCTGTCTCGGCATCGAACATCCAATGCCGGTAGCGCAGCGTTTTGGAGCTCTGTGCTTCGAGCCCCGTGCGCACAAAGAGGGTTTGCCCGGCTTTCAGTTCTTTGAAATAGGCAAGGCGCATTTCGACAGTGGCGGTGGCGAGGCCCTTGGCTTTCTGTGAATGACGGTCAAGGCCTGCCGCCGCCCACATATGCCCCTGACATTCTGAGAAACGAGCCAGATAGAAACGCGAATTCATATGATCATTCGCATCGCATTCCCAACGATTGACCGCAGAGCGATTTGTTTCATGCATGCCTTTTTCCTCAGCTCGGTCGAGCGAGACGTCGCGGTCGAGAGATCCATCCGGTTGGGAGCGGGGCTGGGCAGCATCAGGGCGCTCGACCATGATTTTTTCAGCTTGGCTGCGCATAAAATCAGTCCAGGGAACGAGCTTCCGCGCATTCAAATCGAAATGCCCGACGTCGACGACGAGGGTGGCTGAGAGAGCATCGGTGAGCGCATTGCGAACTTCCTGATAGATCCGCATGGTCTTGTTATTGAGCGATAGGGTGCCCGACCGCACAGCAACCAAATCGCTTGCGAACAGCTCTTTGTGAAACCTTATATGATGTTCAAGCGCGACATAGGTTGTCCGCTCGGTTTGCTGGTGCTCGTACCCAAGGCCCAGAAACGCCTGTTGGTGGAAAGCAGCGTCGGATGTTTTGCCCATATAGAACTGAATGTTCATATGGCCCATCTCGTCGCATTCCCACGGGTTCACATAGCCTCGATAGGTATCAATCATTTCGACCCCCCAATGCAGACACGTCAGTCGACCTTCATAATGTAGGGCGCGAGCTTGGCACTCTCTTCATCGCTGAATGCCACTGTTTTACGGGCATCCAGGTCGAGCATCACAGCTGCAGCTTCGCCGGTTGCAACAAGTACCCCGGTTGAGGCGTCAAACAGGAAGTGGGCAAAGCGGAGGACCCGGCCCATCACTTCCACCATGGCACTTTTGCCGATAAGAACCGTTCCGGCACGCACATCCGTCAAACGATCAAGGCGCATTTCAAGCACCACCGTGCCTCGCCGCGCCTTGAGCATCGTATCGCGATCAAATCCGACCTGTTGCCAGAGATGGACTGCGCCATCGGAAAACCGGCCCATAATATGTTGCTGCCGCATGCGGCCGGTCTCATCGCAATGCTCCGGATGCACGACACCTTGGTATATGGGGATCAGGTTTCCAGCCGCCTGATCATCCAGCTGAAGATGGGGCAACGAAGACGCGCCGGGCACGCCGCGAGGAAGCGCTTCGTCTTGCACGGGCGCATAAGGCCCGCTATCCAAATCAGAGGGAAGGTCAGTCTGGCTCGTGAGCGTCGCAGCAAGAACGCCGGTTGCAGAGTTGCGAAGCTCATGGGAGAGGATGAGCCCTGCCTCATGTGCTCCAGATGCACGGCTCGTTACGGCGAAAATATCGCCTGCCCGCAATTCGCGATGAAAGCGAATATGATCTCGACTTGATAGGACGGGTCCGTTTTGGCCGTGAGAGACAGCATATGCACGATTGGCGTCAGATGCGGCTGCCACATAGAACTGAACGTTCATATGGCCCACTTCATCGCAGTTCCAGGTGTTGACGATGCTTTGAACGGTTTGAATAGGGTCGGTCATGGATACTCTGGAAAGGGATGAACGCGCAGCACTTTAGAAACACCTGCCGCAAAAGTCATGTTGTTGAGGCAAGCCAAGGCTGACCCAACGTTACTCAGTGACCTGCTTGAGAAACCCATCCATGCGTTTCACCGCTGAAGCAGCAAGTTCGCCGGGGAAAGCGACAAAGCCGTGGGCACCGCCGGGATATATTGCAAGCTCTGCGTCATTTCCAGCTGCCGCCCAACGGGCATGCATGAATAAGCTGTCGTCCAACAGTGCATCATCCGTTCCCACGCTGAAGAGAGCAGGGGGCATGCCTTTCAAATCCGCAAAGAGCGGCGAGATATCCGGGTCTGAGGCGTCAGCGCCCTTGGGAATAAAACACTCATCGAATTTGTGCAGATCATGAGTGCGCAGGATCAGATAGGGCTCATCGCCAAAGGCACGTGCACTTGGCGTCCAACGAAGATCGAACGCACCGAATACGAGATTGGCCCCGGCAAAATCCACATAGTCATGGCGGTCGCGCATGCGGAGCAGAGTGACGGCGGCCAAATGGGCACCCGCACTTTCTCCGCCGACGGTCAGCACTTCTGTGCCGAATTCAGCTTTTGCATTCGCAACCAACCAGGCGGCAGCTGTTTCGCAATCATCTGGCCCGGCTGGGTAGGGGTGCTCAGGGGCAAGACGGTACTCAACACTGACACAGGCCAGCCCGCAATTGTCGGCGATCCGCTCAAGCATCGGGTCCTGGCCGTCGGCAGACCCAAATACCCATCCGCCACCATGAAAATGAAGGTAGACACCCTTGGGGTTTTCAGGGGCGATGATCCGCAGTTCCACGTCGCCGCCTTTGCCTGGGCCAGGGCGGGGAATGGTGCGGGTGATCGCACGCTCTGATTTTGGGACCAGTGGGAATGGACCTTCACCCCGATCACGACGGGCCCGGGCTTCTGCGACGCCAATGTCCCAATTGTCGTCGGACTTTTCCAACAGCTCGACCAAGGCACCGTTAATAGCCTTTGTCTCCGTAGAGACCGCATTTTCGTCAAAGAGCGCCGGATCGAATGGATTTTTGCTCGCCATGGTTTCCCCCTCAAATTTTCTGTTTCTTTGGGTGGCAAGATATAGAAGCGGCTCCCGGGCGTCTAATTGCTAGCCACGAGTGACTTAAGGTGTTCAGAAATCCAGGAAGGCTTGATCCTGGTCAACGCGAAGACGGCATAGAGCCGCCACCATGCAGGCTCGAAAATAGGGGAGAGACGATGGAACCCATATGCCGCGACCGGATCGCGTCGGCTCGTTTGATGAAAGAGTATGGATTGGACAGCGAGGGCGCGCAGCGCCTCTTTTCGCTGAAAAACTGCGCAATGGCATCCGATTGTAGTCATCGCAATGCATGCCGTGATCTCTTGGAGACTGTTTGGCAGGTCGAAAACCCGCCAAACGGCTTTTTGTCACCTTCGCCTTAGCAGGGCCAATTAGGAGCCCATGCTAGTGAGCGCGAGGCACCCGACTAATTCGATCAGGGAGAGGGCGTGGAGACGTTTCACCGTTGCCCATGGTTGCTGCCACCAACTCAACAATTTCTGGGGCTGCCGTCGCCACGCTGCCAGAATTGAAAGGCGGCTCTGGCGCATATTCAATCGCGAGCTGCAACGCCTTGGCATAATCCTCGCCTGCAATCTTAGCCGACAGATATAGTCCCATATCAATGCCAGCCGAGACACCCGCAGCGGTTATAATGTCCCCATGGTCGACCCAGCGCTCGGCGACAGGCGTTGCCCCATAACCTTCGAGAACATCATAGCGGGCCCAATGGGTCGTCGCCTTCTTGCCGTTGAGTAGCCCTGCCGCCGCCAGGATCAGGGAGCCAGTGCAGACAGAAGCATTGATTTTGGTTGTCTTCGCAATCTTGCGCACCCAGTCCATCTGATGAGGGTCGTTGCGCACTGCCTCATCGGCGAACCCGCCAGGCACAAGCAGAATGTCTGCGCTATCGACTTCATCAATGCTTTTGGGCGCATAGATGTCGATCAGGCCGTTGTCATTTGCGACCATCCCGGCCTCTTTGGCGACAAAGGTAACTTCTGCATCCGGCAGGCGACTCAAAGACTCAAATGGGCCGATGGCATCGAGCGTTGTGAAGCCGTCATAGAGGAAAATCACGATGTGCATGTGGCGCACTCCCTTGTTGCTGATGATGTCAATTTAGGGGGTACGCTGTTTGGCGGAAATGACATTCAACAGACAGTTTCCGCCAAACAGGATGCGGCGATTCTTTAGTCGCTGGGCTGCGAAAAGGCGGCAAGCGCCAAAACGACAAACGCAGCGATCACACCGACAATCGCAATGGAGAAAAGTGTGAAGGTGAGGGTGTTCCAATCGATGCCTGTAAAGGCGAGACCTCGTCCACCGGTCATGCCGGACACGAAGGAAGCTAGAATATTGCCCCAACCTGTCGCAATAAGACCCCAGGTGATGATAGATGAGCGAGCTTCACCCAAGGTGAGCTGCGTGGCGGCGGCGGCGACAGCGATCATCATCATACCATTCAGCGTGCCTTCCAGATGTGCCATGCGCCAGGCGCGTAACGCCTCAGCTTCTACTGCGCCGCCTCCGGCAGCGATGGCGTCGAGGGCCCATAAAAAGGGGACGCCCGCAGCGAGTCCCAAAATAAAAACAACGGCGCCATGTCCAATCAGCAAACTGTGATGTCGAGTTGGCATTGTATTCCTCCGGTGATTGTCTAACTTGTCGGACTAAGAATGAAGGTCGGGGCGCTCGGGACCTCGACCCAATGGGAGATACTCAAATGATCGGATACGCAACACTTGGATCGAACGACCTGGAAAAAGGTGCCAAGTTTTATGATGACTTCCTTGGTGCCTTTGGCGGCCAGCGGGCGTTCAGCATGGATCGCATCATATTCTGGAATGATGCTAAGGGCGGCGCGATGCTTTCGCTCTGTATTCCTTACGATGAGAAAACCGCAACACCGGGCAACGGCAACATGCTCGCACTTGCGGCTGAATCGACAGATGAAGTTGATGCAATGTATGCAAAGGCGATTGAGCTGGGCGCAACAGACGAAGGCGAGCCTGGTGCGCGCACAGACAATTTCTACGGCGCTTACTTCCGCGACTTTGATGGCAACAAAGTCTGCTGCTTCAAATTCACCTAAGATATCTGTCGTCATTTGACGCCAGCCTGGCGGGCATCCTTGCGGTGCCCGCTTTTTTTGTGGATACGCATAATCAGTAAGCACCCGCCCACATGTCCCAGTCGCGTGAGAGCCCAGGTCCTGCAAGGGCCCAGTTGGGGCGTGCGCCAATCAGTTTCGCGGCTGTGCTGGGAAAGTTGGTCATCATCCGACACTGGCTCCAGTTGAGGAACCGGTACCGGTTGAGCGCCTTATTCATTTCCGGCACCGGCTTCCGACCACATAGCAATGCTTCCGCTGCTGCTGTGGCGGCAACTGCAGATCGCACCATGCCGTCGCCGGTAATGATCGGCGCGCCGCCATTGTAAATGTAAGAAAGATCGAGCGTGTCTTTCTGCCGATTGCGAAGGCCGCGCCAGGGCGAGCAGGGGACAGCAGCCTGACCCATGGTCTCGTCAATATCGTGCGGCTCCAACCCAAGCTCGCCGCCGACGCCGATGATTTCGTTGGTGAGCGCGTCATATTCACGGTGCTTGTCAAAGCTGCCTGCTTTGGCAACGCGATAGAAGATCCCGTAATAGCGCGCATCCGGTGAGAGTGGATCCTTGAAAGGATAGAGGACCGACATATCAAGTCCGCCTTCCCGGTGGATGAAGGCGCAGAACGCATCATGGTTTTCAAGCACACCCTTGGAGGCGCGCGCATTGTCGGTAAAGGTAATTTGCGAGGCGACAACGAATTCTTTGGGTGCAGGCGCTTGCCAGATAACTTCTGCATTCTCCAGCGGCTTCGGTTTGGCATTGACGATCAAAGGCCGCTCGCCCGGTGCAAGTTCCCGCAATGCCCGCCAGTCATTCACTTCTTCTTCGATATGTTGGACGCCTGCGCGTTTTGCAAGGGCGATGAGCGCCCCAGCAAGTCGGGAATTGCGCACGCCATAGGCCAGGGGTTCTCGCGTCGAGCGATCCTTCCGCACGCCCTCACTTGTCATCCAGGTGGTGGGCCTACGAAAAGTGTATCGGTCTCCCTCAACGTCACACAGTGTCGCCTGCTGTCGATAGGTGATCGCTTGTGTCCAATCGTCTCCATACATTTCGCGCAACACGTCGGCGCGATCAATTCCAAGAGCCGCCGCGTAATAGTCAATGCTGCGTGCGCGCAGCGTTACGCCGTTTATAAGACGTCTGCTCTCAGCGACAGGAGGCGCAGCGATGACAACACGCCCGGCAAACTCCGGTGCGCGGTTGAGGCGCGCAGCCAGCACCGCTGCGCCAATCCCATTGCCACTGATGACAACACTGTCATAGGCACAGTCTGCCTTTGGACGGGTCAACCCTTTCCAAGCAGGCAAATAGGCGTCGCGCCCTTTGATGGCGAAAGTATCGAGCATGGGCCCTCCCTTCAAATTTAGAGCTTAAACTCTAAGAAAGTAGAGCTTATACTCAAAAAACTGCGCGTCAAGGGGTGACACGCGGAGGCAGGACAGGTATCCAAAGCTTATGGCAAAAACAGCTGCAAACAGAGCACTCCCGGAAGAACGGGATATACCTTCCAAGGGAGCGGCGACCCGCGCCCTTATTATGGAGACAGCACTCGGCCTCTTTAATGAGGAGAACGCCAGTGATGTCAGCACCAATCAGATAGCAGCCGAGGCGGGCATTAGCCCGGGCAATCTCTATTACTATTTTCGCAACAAAGAAGAGATCATCCGCGCTCTTTTCCCGGCCATTCGTGACGGGATTGCTGAGCCGCTCACCTATCCCAAAGGCGAACCGATTTCAGCTGAGCGCATGGCGAATGATTATGTCAGCGCGATCGAAGTGCTTTGGCGCTACCGTTTCTTTTTTTCCGACCTCATCGGGTTGGGCCAGCGCGATCCGGAACTCGGGGCAATGATCCAGACGCTGCAGGACGACACAATCGTGACCATGGCGGACATGTATCAGGACATCATGGATCAGGGTGACATGGTGCCTGTGGGCCAAAAGACGAATGAACTCTTGGCGCTCAATTCATTTCTTGTCTGGTTCAGCTGGGTCTCGTTCATGGATCGGGCTTCCGACCCACGAAAGAAGCGCGAGCAGCGCCTGGCTGATGGGGCGCTTGCCTGTCTCGCAATCATCGACCCCTATTTAAAACCGGCCTACCGCACGGCGGTGCATGAGGCGCTGGAAGCGCTCATGAACCGTCGGCAGAAGACAAAGCCTAAAACTCGGCGACGTTAGCCTGCCAGCGTGCACTTGCCATTATTGATGACCATCACGTCCCGCTCTTTCACGCGCGCCTGGAAGGAGAGCACGTTCCCGTCGCGCCACGTGTCAACGGTGATGGTTTCACCTGGATAGACCGGTGAAGAAAAGCGCACATCAAAGCCAACAATCTGCTTTGGATCATAGTCACAAACATTGGTGATGATCGCCCGACAGCAGGTGCCGTAAGTGCAGAGGCCGTGAATGATCGGCGCTGGGAAGCCGACAGCTTTTGCAAACTCCGGGTCTGCATGAAGCGGGTTTCTGTCGCCAGACAGGCGATAGAGCAGCGCCTGGTCTGGGGCGGTCGCTGCATCAAATGATTGATCAGGAGCCCGGTCCGGAATGGCATGAGGGACCGGCGCGCCTTCCTTAGGGCCGCCAAAGCCACCATCGCCACGTGCAAAGGTGGTGGAAAGCATGGTGCACAGCGCGTCGCCACTTGCCTTTTCACGAATGCTCGTTTCGCTTGCAATCACGGCGCCTTTGTCTGCGCCTTTGTCCCAGGCACCGACCACTTTCGTGTCCACCAGAATGTCAGCAGCAACAGGGAGCGGCTTGTGCATGGTGAGCTTCTGTTCGCCATGAACGACCATGGCATAATTGATGCCGCTCTTGGCCATCGCACCGGCACCCCAGGCGATCACAGTGGACATGGTAGGCACAGTCACTAGATCTTTTTCATAAACGAAGGGCAATTCTTTTGCGTCCAGCTGGTCGCGGCCAAAGCCGACGCCTAGCGCGTAGAGCATGGTCTCCCGGTCGCCATAGGAAAATTCCTGACCTTCTGTCTTCAGGGTCATCAGTTCATCGTAATTGATCGCCATTTGCGCCTCCTGATTTTTTGCTTTGTTGGGGACAGCAAAGCGCGAACAGCGATGAAGCGCAAGATGATTAGGGCGTAAGGCCTGCGAGCACCGCGTCTACATAGCGGTCACACTCCTCAGCGCTCATGGGCTCATGCGCAATTAGAAGCCGGTACCAGAAAGGGGCAATAATCAGATCTTCGATCAGGCGACGGTCAAGGTCTCCGCGAATGTTCCCACCAGCAATTGCTCGATCGACGATCTGATTGAGCACAATCTGACGAAACTCGGAAAAATGAGCGCAAACCTCAACTTTCATGACTGGATCGCTCTGGACCTCTGCGAACATGCCCGCTGCCGCTTCGCCCGCGATGGTCCCGCTCATCAATTCAAGCAGTGATTTCAGATAGGCTTTCAGGTCCGCTGCGAAGTCGCCGGTTGCAGGGTCCGAAATGCGCTCATCCCCAATCGCATCAAAAAGATCGAGCAGGATCGCTGCTTTGGACGGCCACCACCGGTAGATCGTTGTTTTTGCCACGCCCGCTTTTGCGGCGATCGCCTCAATGGTGACGCCGGGGTAACCGTCGCCATCGAGCAGTGAAGCAGACGCCTCAAGGACTTTGCGGCGCGTGGCGACGGGGGTTTCGCGCGGTTTTTCGTCGAATCGCAGGTGTTCTGACATTTGTCCTCTATATCACGAGTTGAACAAAACGTATCGTATCTATTGACGATACGCAACGTAGCGATTATTTGTGAGGAAGGACACAGACTGACAGGAGTTCCTCATGGCTGAAACAACACCTCCAACGATAGCAACGCCCCTTGATCTTCCCTGTGGCGCCCGCCTGTCGAACAGGATCGCCAAGGGGGCCATGACCGAAGGTCTGGCAGACCCTTTGAATCAGGCGACTGACGGCCATGTGGCTCTCTACCGAAAATGGTCAGAGGGTGGCGCAGGCATGCTGCTCACAGGCAATGTGCAGATTGATCGTCGTTACATGGAGCGCCCGGGCAATGTTGCCATTGATGGACCCCAATCAAACGAGGCGAAGTCGCGGCTGGCAGCATTCGCCGAAGCGGGAACCATTGCAGGGAACCATCTCTGGATGCAGATCTCCCATGGCGGTCGTCAAACGCCAGTGAGTGTCAACAAACATCCTGTCAGTGCGTCGGAACACCAGGTAGCCCTTCCTGGCAAGAATTTCGGAAAGCCGCGCGCCCTGACCCATGATGAAATTCTGGACGTGATCGATCGGTTTGCCCATGCCGCCACGGTGGCAAAGGAAACCGGGTTTACCGGCGTGCAGCTTCATGGTGCCCATGGGTACCTGCTCTCGCAGTTCCTTTCACCTGACGTGAATACACGGACGGATGAATGGGGTGGATCGCTGGAAAACAGGGCGAAGCTTTTGCTCATGTCCGTCCGTGCTACCAGGGAGGCCGTCGGGCCGGACTACCCGATCAGCGTCAAGCTCAACTCAACTGACTTTCAAAAAGGCGGTTTCTCGACAGACGACTCCATCACCGTTGCTCAATGGTTGGAGCAAGAAGGCCTGGACCTGCTGGAGGTTTCGGGCGGCACCTATGAAGCGCCAAAAATGTTGGCCGGCGACGGTCTGACACTTGATGCCGACCGCACCCAGGCCATGCGTCCGAGCACCATCGCGCGCGAGGCCTACTTCCTGGATTATGCCAATGAGATAAGAAGCGCGACCAAGCTACCGCTTCTAGTGACTGGCGGTTTCAGATCAACCGAAGGCATGAATGCAGCCCTTGCATCCGGTGCAGCAGATGCCATCGGCATCGGTCGACCCATGTGTGTGGACACTGACTTGCCTGCCCAATTGCTGGAAGGGAAGATCGTGGCAGCACCACGATATGAAGATGGTTTGATGCTCGGCAAAGGCTGGCTGCTTGGTCAGAACAGTCCCTCAAAGCTGGTGCGCCTTATCAATGGCATGGGCGCCGCTAACTGGTTCATGTACCAGCTATTGCTCCAGGGGCGTGAAGGAAAACCGAATCCGGACCTTGGGCTTTTTACTGCATTCCGCCGCCTTCAGGCAGACGACAATGCAGCAGGAAAAGCACTGCAGCGCTAAGCATCTCATGTGATAGGCTCCCGTCAGATTGTAAGAAAGACGGGAGCTCCACATGAGCCAAGCAGCAGTAAACGAGAACGGTCAGGCGCACGAGTGCTTCGACGTAAGCATTGAAAACCACATCGCCCACGTTCAATTGGCGCGGCCTGAAGTGGCAAATGCCATGAACAAGCCGTTCTGGAATGAGCTGCCAGCTATCATCCGCGACATTGATGAAAATGCCCGTGCCCGGGTGATCGTCATCTCAGCCCAGGGCAAGCATTTCTCTGCAGGCATGGATCTTTCGGTCTTTGCAGGCGGTCCGGATCAAAGCCATATCGAAGCAGGCCGGCGCCGCGAACGCATGATGCAGACTGTCCTCATGCTGCAAAAAACTTTCTCCTGTCTGGAAGAAGCGCGCATGCCAGTGCTCGTTGCCATCAATGGTGCCTGCGTAGGCGGCGGCATGGATTTCACCAGCGCAGCTGATATGCGCTATTGCACCAAAGACGCTTTCTTCTGCATCGCAGAAATCAATATCGGCATGACCGCCGACGTGGGCACGTTCCCGCGCATGGGATATGTGATGCCGCAGGGCCTCGTCCGGGAAATGGCCTTCACCGGCCGGCGCATGTATGCCGATGAAGCCAAAGCCTGTGGTTTTGTGAATGAAGTGTTCGAAAGCCATGACGACATGATGAAAGCGGTCATGGGACACGCGTCAGACATCGCGTCCAAGTCACCGCTGGCTGTCTGGGGGTCTAAAGAAATGCTGAACTATGGCCGCGATCATTCAGTAGGTGATGCGCTGAAACATATTGCTGTTTGGCAGACAGGCATGTTCCAGCCGGGCGATATGGCCGAGAGCTTTACGTCACAGCAGGAAAAGCGGGACGCTGACTTCCAGGAACTCATGCCAATCCCCAAAGGTTTCAAGGACCTGTAAGCCTATCTGGCGCCGAGCACTTTCCAGAGGCTGGTGGCGGACATAACCGGTTCATCCCCGACAGAGATCGCGCCTTCCACAAAGAGGATGGACCGTGTCTTGCGGGTAAAGCGGGCACGGCATTCCACCAGCTCACCGAGCTTCGGGAAGCGCAAAAAACTCACCTGCAGGGAAAGTGTTGCGCAAGGCGCGTGATCATTGTCCCAATAGGCCGTGCACCCCATGGACGCATCGGCAAAGGTCATGAGCTGACCCTCGTGGGCATGCACGCCGTCATGGCCGAGATGACGTTCATCCACGCGAAACGCCACAACCCGCTGACCGTCTTCATCGCGTTCAAAAAGCGGACCCACAAATTTCTCGAACGGGTCGATCAGTTCCTGCGCGAAAAAGCCTTCTGGCGCCGTTGCCGTCACGATGCCTCTCCGATCCGGTAGACGCCGGTCGCCGTCATCATCAGCTTGTCATCGGCTCTGAGTTCAGCAGAGGTGAAAAGCACTGTCCGCGTGCGACGTGTGATGGTCGCGGTGCCGACAACGGCCGCACCTTTGGGGCCAGGTCCGACAAAATCACAATTGACCGACAGCGGTGCAGTTGGCGCACCGTCTGCTGTGGCACGCGCCAGTTCGCCAAGCACGCCACTTGCCAGCGTCATCATCATGCCGCCATGGATGAAACCATCCCCATTCAAGTGGTGCTCATCAATTGTGAACGAGAGCGACGCGCCATCATCAGAGCGGGTGTAGGAAATCGGGCCAACATGACTTTCAAAAGCGGACTGGGAACTCATGTGCGTGCGCACTCCATCAGAAACAAAGTTGGCGGGCGGTTGCCCTAATCAGCGTTGACGAGCGGGCCCTGTTGGCGCTCTATCTACCCTGTATAAGCGTGTAGTGAAAGAGGAAGAGCCAATGGGCAAAGCGCTGTGGCAGGCACAGGGCCATATTGAAACCACAACCGGCGGGTTTTCGGTCCATGACATGACTGGAAAGATTGCGGCTTGGCTGGTGGAAGAAGGTGCGCAGGAGGGGCTTTTGAGTGTGCTTGTCCGACATACCTCTGCCTCGCTGGTTATTATGGAGAATGCCGACCCGGATGTGATGGCGGACCTGATGGACAGCCTGGCGCAGCTTGCGCCGGAAGACCCCGCCCGCTACCGCCATGGAATAGAGGGACCAGATGACATGCCCGCGCATATGCGCACGGCACTGACGCAGACGCACTTGAGTCTGCCCGTCACAGACGGGCGGATGGATTTAGGCATATGGCAGGGTATTTGGCTGTTGGAGCACCGGGCGCAGGCGCAGCGGCGTACTCTCTCATTGCACTATGTGGGCGTGTAGCGCTTAATTGAGGCGGAGATTGTCTCGACCCGTTTCATAGGAGTTGCCATGTCTCGTCCAACTGATCTTGTGCCGCTTCTCAATGTTTCAGATGTCGCCGCATCGATTGAGTTCTACGAAGAACTCGGATTTGAAGTAGACCAGAAGGTGGAAGAGGGGGGCGCTGTCATCTGGGCAAATCTGCGCCATGAAGGCGGCGGTGCATTGATGCTCAACGCGAAAGATATCATCTCGCCTTCTGAGCGCGCGAAACGTCCGCATTATAGCGACACGGTTTTCTATCTCACCTATCCCTCCGCCCGCGAAATGCATGGGCGTTTGTCGAGTCGTGGCATGGATGTCACCGAAGTTGAAAAGCAGCCCTATGGCATTGAAGAATTCTATGTCCGTGACCCTGATGGGTACGAGGTCGCCATCGGAAGTCCGATCAGCTGAGATCAGTCCGGTTCGGACACGGAAAGGATGGCAGTTGCTGTCTGAACGAGGTTCGACAAATACCGATCGTCAGACAGCGATGGCGCTTTGCCGCTTCGTCCCATCACGTAGGTTCGCTCACACAAGCTGCCAATTGAAAAGGTGATCATGTCGCTGATCCGCTGACGCCAGGCATCATCGTCTGTTGCGGCCATGTGATTCCGCATTGCTGCGATGATATCGCCGCTCGTTTTGTCATACTTGTCGCGCCAGAGATGCTGATAGGGCGCGCCGTGGGCGGACACAAGTTGGGCGAGAAGAAGAACATAATTCCGCCACGCAGGCTCCGCTAAAACAGCTTCCGCGAGGGGCAGAACCTGCACGCCCACCAGATCTCGTAGCGTCAGATTTTTGGCGCCCTTGGTGTTTTTTAAGTCGTCCCAGCGCGCGCGACGGTCGTCATCCAAGGGTACCATCCGGCGATCCAGAATGGCCTGCAGCAAACCTTCCTTGTTCTGAAAATAATAGCCGATCGCCGATGTGTTTTTCTGCTTTGCCTTCTCATTGATATCGCGGACAGAGGTTGCCTCTATCCCCTTCCAGCCCATCAGTTCTTCACCTGCAAGCAGCAGTGCTTCGCGGGTGCGCTCGGACTTGGATGATCCTGAGGTCTTTGTGGCAACCTTGTTCAATGTCAGTCCCAGTTGAGGTGCTCGAAGAATGTCTGCAGTTTGGTCTCGTCACCGCTGACAGACACCGCATCTCGATCCAATATATTGTCCCATGTGACACGCGCATCAGCAAGAAGGATGAGGGAACGGTGATCAAGCGTCAGCGTTGCATCCGGCGCACGCAAGGCAGCCCGGTCGTGGATCATCACACCTTTTGTGAGGGTCAACTGGAAGCTTTCCTCTCTGTCTGTGACCTGCACCGCAACTGAGATGTCTTCATCCATTGGGCGACCGACATCTGAGCGCACGCGCAGCTTGCTGATGAAAGAAGAGGACGGTCCTGCCAGGGCAAGGTCAGGGATCTTGGGTTCAGAGAAAAACTCTGTGACGCGGGCAAAGGCTTGTCCAAAGATCACGTTCATCCCAATGTCGCCGAGCATCAGGTCGGCTTCGGTGAGCAGATAATTGCGCTCATTGGCGCTGTCGCTTTGATAGGCAACCCCACGCAGGGAGTTGGCTTTGATGGACAAAGCTTCTGCATTGTTCTCATCCTGAAGTAGAAGCTCAGTTGCGAGCTCTGCTGCCCAGCGATAGTCGCCCTCATTGTAGGCGGCTTCTGCTTGGGTTTGCACACTCTCCGCACCACCTAGCGCTTCAATGAGTTTAGATGCGCGGTCTTTTGGCGCCAGAGCGACCAGCTCAAGCGTGTCGCCGCCATACCAGCCCATTTCTTTGTTATAGACGCCGCGAACGATCCAGTTGAGGCGATGGTAGTAATCATCAAACTCTTCACCGCTTGTGATGCCAGCAGGAATGCGAAGAGCGGCGGCCGTCTGTGCAGGAGTAGCGCCTGCATCAATTTGGCGAAGCGTTTCGTCCATGATGTAGCGGCCCACCAGGAGCGTGCTGTCGATCAAGGTGCTAACATTCTGAGCTCCATTGATGGGTAGCCCATGACCCCCCACAAGATGTGTGGCCCCAAAATCTCGGAAGTGATTAATGCTGGCAATATAGGCCTCAGCGTCGCGCCCTTTTTCGTACCGTGGAGTGGAGAGAATAGGGTGCGTTTTGGTGCCGACAACGGTATCGCCGGTCGATAACACGCCATCTTCTTCGACCCAGGCACCGATCCCGTCATCCAGATCGCCCGGTGCATGGAAAAGTTTAACCGTCGTGCCGCCAAGGTCGATGGTCACTTCGTCATCGAAGAGATGGGTCGGCGTGAGATAGCTCACCGTTCCGCCAAGATTGATGACCGGTCCCCCACCGGAACCGACTGTTCCTTCAACACCCTCTGGCAGGATGAGGCCAAGCTGCTGCACCGCTCGCAAACGGAAGACGTCCGCGGTGGGCGACGTCACATCGCCGAGGTAGCGAAGCGCGTTTCGGTGGGCATAGAGAGGGATATCAGAACCCTCTGGAATGAAGGCACGCACGCCGCCTGTATGGTCGCCATGGCCATGAGAATAGGCCACTCCCAATATGGGTTTAGAAGTTCGGGTCCGCAGCGCTTTAAGGGCCAGCTCGGCTTTCTCAACCCGCATGCCCGTATCGAAGATGAAGATCCCATCATCGCCCTCAATCATCACAATGTTCGACATCGTGTAGCCGTAAGCGACGGTCACCCGCTCTGACACATCGATCAGCCGGGGTGGCTGAAAAACGGATTGGTGCGTGAGGAGCTTTTCGCTCACACCTGCCTCCGGTCTTTCCACAGCTTCTGCGGACAGAAGGCCAGTGCCCGTCAGGGCAACGAGGCTGATCGATAGAACGGTGCGGAGTGACATGGGATTTCTCTCTCGATTCAAAAAAAATACAAATGTATTAAATTGGAACCAAGGCAAAATGTCAAGCACCAGGGGGAGAGGTACCTGACATCAGCTTTTTGGCGCTTTTTGGAGTTAGATAGCGGAGGCTAAGACGTCAACGTCTGCGTCGCCGACAATGTCTTCATCCAGTTCCAGCGCCATGACGCGAGCTGGCACGCCGTATTCATAGAGAGCGTCATAGACAGCGACCGCCTGATCATCATCACCCTGGCTTCTGACCGTTACCGCGATGGCGGCATAGCTTGCCGCTTCATCGGCAAGGGCACCGAGCGCAAGATCAGCCTCCTCGGTCAAGGCAGTGGCTTCACGAGAAAAATAGACAGGCATGGTGAAGGTGCCTGCGTCATCCGAGTAGGCCTGTGACAGCGGCGAGTATTCGACAAGAACTGTCACCGCGTCAGGACCAGCGGCTTCATCAGCCCGCGCGCTGGTGAGACCCGCCGCGATTCCCAATGAAGCCATGACCAGCAACGTTGCCCCACCAATCGTTGCAAGGGTCTCGTTGAGGGTCATTTTGTGCCGTTTTGTCATGTCGCTCTCCAGATTCGTTTTCAGCCGCATGAACAATCTGCAACTTGAATAGGGCTGACGAAGGGAGAGGGCGGGGCAAAGCGGGGGCCGAAATGAGGTTTCTTTGCGACGAATATGTCGAAAACATCAGAAAACAGGGAAAAATTGGCACCTGCCCTCCAGTAGCTCTGGGCGCAATTTCCATTGTTCAGGTGTGAAACGGTGCCGTTCGAAATTGATTCCCAATTGCCCCCAAGGGCGGGTATGGTGCCGCCCAATTGGTCCTTTGGCAGCGCGTTCCGTAGCGACAAAGATGCGGTTGCTGGCTTTTTGGCATAAGACGTGCCAAATCAGCGGATGCTAAATAGGACGAAACAAAGTTGCTAAACAGGTTTGCAAAGCAGGGAGACCTATATGTCTAGAGAAGCAGTAATCGTATCAACCGCCCGTACCGGGCTGGCAAAAGCCGGTCGCGGTGGTTTCAACATCACGCATGGTTCTGCCATGGGCGGCCACGCCATCAAGCACGCTGTGGAGCGCGCGGGCATTGAGCCAGGTGATGTTGAAGACGTCATCATGGGGTGTGGTAACCCAGAAGGCGCAACCGGCATGAATGTTGGCCGTCTGTCTGCACTGGCAGCTGGCTGCCCGGTCACCACATCCGGCACAACCGTCAACCGGTTCTGCTCTTCTGGTCTTCAGACAATTGCCATGGCAGCAAACACTGTTGTGAACAATGATGTGCCGATCGCTGTTGGCGCTGGTGTGGAAAGCATCTCGCTCGTGTCCATGGGTGGCATGAACACCAACAACATCACCGAAGAAAGCCTGATGCAGCAGTATCCAGCTCTTTGGATGCCAATGATCGAAACTGCTGATATCGTTGCACAGCGTTACGACGTGAAGCGCGACTATCAGGACGAATATGCACTTCGCTCACAGCAGCGGATTGCGGCAGCTCAAGAAGCTGGCAAGTTCGACGACGAAATCGTTCCTATGAAAACCAAAATGAAAGTGGTTGATCGAGAAACGAAGGAAGAAAGCATCGTTGACTACACAGTCACAAAAGACGAATGCAACCGTCCACAGACAAACCTCGAAGGTCTGCAGAGCCTGCAGCCAGTGCGCGGCGAAGGTAACTTCGTAACCGCTGGTAACGCATCTCAGCTTTCCGATGGCGCAGCAGCTGTTGTTGTCATGGAAGCTGCTGAAGCAGCAAAACGCGGCGCTGAGCCACTTGGCGCCTTCCGCGGCTTCGCCGTTGCAGGCTGTGAGCCAGATGAAATGGGCATTGGTCCTGTTTTCGCTGTGCCACGTCTTCTGGAACGCGCAGGCCTCAAGGTTGACGATATCGACCTTTGGGAACTGAACGAAGCCTTCGCATCGCAGTGCCTCTATGCACGTGACACGCTCGGCATCGATCCTGAGAAGTACAACGTCAATGGCGGTTCCATCGCAATTGGTCACCCATTCGGCATGACAGGCGCGCGTTGCGTTGGTCACATTCTGCTGGAAGGCCGTCGTCGTAAGGCTGAAGGCCAGAACGTCAAATGGGGCGTTGTCACCATGTGCATCGGTGGCGGCATGGGCGCAGCAGGTCTCTTCGAGATCTTCTGATCCTATCGCGCTTTAAAGTTTGAAAGGCCGGGCCATGTGCCCGGCCTTTTTTTTATGGGTCTTCGGAGGGGCCTGCGCCGCCCATGAGGACCTTGACCATGTCGGGTAGGAGAGTGCCCATGTCCGGCTCGGTGACTTTGAGCATGTCATATTGCAGAAGGCGCTCACCCACAGCGGCGATGGTAAGTGCGATAGCCTCAGGCGCCACATCGTTGCGGGCATCGCCCCGTTTTTGTGCGGCGCTCACCATCTCCGTCAAACGCTTGAGAATAAACCTCTCCTGTTTCAGAAAGTGCTTTCGCGCGTCTGGGTCCCGGGTGCGCGAAAGAATCTCGAAATGCAGCCGAGCCCAGTCCTGATCCGTCGCCGCGCCCTGCACCACATCGCTCAATACTTTTTGAAGCGTGGGTTCATCCCAGCTGGCGGTCTCGGCTGTCGCCGCATCTGCGACTGCCATTTGCCGGGCTAGGCGCTCTTCTGCCAAGGCCCAAAAGAGCTCTGCCTTGCTGTCAAAATGATGATAGACGGCGCCCTTGGTCATGCCAGCGGCGGCGGCAATATCGTCGAGTGATGCCCTGTCATAGCCATGAGCCGCAAACACTTGTTTTGCGGCAGCACGCAGCCGTTCTGGCGTTTCCACATCTTCAATACTTGGGCGGACGCCGAGCCCGGCCATATAGGCGGGCAGGCCGTTTTTGCCGCCAACGATTTTGCGCACCGTCGGCAGGCTCACACCGGCCGCATCGGCAATGGCGCTCAGCGTGATGTCCGACAGACGCGCGCGCGCCGCCAGATCCCCGATGGCACCATCGACCTGAGACTTTTTGCTCATGAGCCTCTCTTGTAATGTTTCATTTAACATACTAACTAGTATGAAAGAAGAAAGCAAGTCCCAAACCGAGAGGAGAATGCACATGGCACGGATCTTTTTGACGGCACTCGCTGCCTCAGCAGGTTTAATGCTCATCGCTTTTTTGGTTGGCCGGATCATGATGGCGGACCGGGAGACCGCATCTGTTGCAGCCGCCCCGTCTGGGCCCCATGCACAGTTTGTGGAAACCCGCTCGGGCCGGGTTCATGTCTACGATCGAGGCGCGGGTCCGGTGATCTTGTTGCTGCACGGGTCGGGCCGGTCCATCGCCGACTGGCAGGAAGGCTTAGGCCCTCGCCTGAGCGAGACCCACCGGGTGATAGGGTTCGACTATTACGGCCATGGGCTGAGTGATCGCTCACACGGGCTCTCATATGGCCATCGGCTTTGGACAGAGCAGGCTGTCGATGTGCTCGATGCGCTGGGCATTGAGAAGGCTATCGTCGTCGGTCATTCAGTTGGTGGGGTGATCGCAGCCCGCATCGGTGCCGACTTTCCGGATCGGGTCGCTGGTGTGGTGACCATCGGCACCGGCATGGCTTTGGATCCGGCGCAACAGCTCCTCCTGATCCCAGGCGTGGGTGAATGGATCATGGGGAGGGTGGCAGTCTTTGGCGACACATTTTCCGAGGCCCATGAAACACGGTTGGCGCAGGGTTATGCGCTGGAGGGCACTCGGGCGGCCTTTCTCACCTATGTGCGCCGGCAATATACAATCGATGGATTGCGCCTCTTATGGGGCGTGTATGAGGAAATCAAAGCGCCGGTTCTTCATGTGAGCGGAACGCGCGATCAGTCCATCCCCCATGAAGCGGCGGAGGCGCTGACGGCGCGCACCGGAGGTCAGTTCGCTGCCGTCGAAGGGGTGGGCCACGATGTGCATATCGAAGCGCCGGAGCGGCTCGCCGTTCTGATCGAAAGCTTCGCCAGCGAGAGTTGAACCAGACCCTTGCTCCTCATTGCTGCGGGGGGTACTGCTACAGGTCTGGATGTCGGGGAGCAAAGCCATGCGGTATTTTGACGATTTTGAAGTTGGTGAGCGATGGCCGATTGAGGCCACGTATGCGATGACCGAAAAGGAAATCGTCTCCTTTGCGGAAAAGTGGGATCCACAACCCTTTCACGTCGACAAAGATGCCGCAGCGAAGAGCATCTACGGGACGCTCACCGCCTGCGGCTCGCACATTCAAAGCGTTGTGCTGCGCCTGGCCCAAGGCTTGCCCCACGAAACGGCTGTGCTCGGCGCGCTGGGGTATGACGAGGTGCGCTTTCACAAAGCAGCGAAGCTCAATGATCTGCTCTCGCTCACCATCGAGTGCATCGAAACCAAGCCAAGTTCCTCAAAGCCTGATCGAGGCATTGTGAAAAACCAGCACATTCTCAAAAATCAGGACGGCGAAACCGTCTTCACTCAAACCACGACATTGCTCATTTCCCGAAAGGCGTGAGGCAGGGAAGTGGGATTTTCCGCATCCCGTCTTCGCCCGAATCTGTGAAGTCTAAAGGCGTATCCTGCCGAGCATCAGAAGTAGTTCGTCTCGCCGCGTAGGTCGCAGGCAGTCGATATCGGTCCTCTCCGCGAAGTCGGCGAGATGGCGCTGATCGAAGACTGTTCCCTCCGCCAGGGCCGTTTTGATGTTTGAAAGCAGCGCGTCGCCGATTGTGAGCAGTCTCGGGCGGATGTCAGTCTTAAGGTCGGGCACACGGGTAGGCGGCACCGCGTGTCCACCCTTCCAGCGCTCGATCCAACAATGTTGGATCTCTTTTGCTGCCGTGATCTGCATATTGAAGAAAGACCTCGCGCCCTCTGGGTCGAGGCCCAGCTTCACCGCAGCGTCAATTGATTTCTGAAGAACCACGGTCTCCCGCTCAAGGTCTTCGACCGGCGTACCGTTGGCCCTTTTCCAGGCTGCCACAGATTTCATCAGCTGAAGTCGCTCGCCGATCTGCTCGAAGACGGCATTGGCCCTTGGATCGGCGGAGACTGGCTGGACGAAGACGAGAAGCAGGGTGGCCAGCACCCCGACGAACACAGATGTTTTCATGATGGCGGTAGCATTGTCGCGCTAGCCACAAAGAGCAAGCAAGAATTCCGGGGTTGGTATGCTAGTGCCTAAAGCCCCAATACCAGCTTCGCCATGATGTTTCGCTGAACCTCATTAGAGCCGCCATAGATGGAGCCTGCCCGATTGTTGAGATAGGCAGGCACAGCTGTCATCGCTTCAGCCGCGCCAATGGGCTCCACATTGGAGCCGGTCATGCGCGCGTCTTTTTGATCCGGCGTTGCGTAATAATGGATCGCTTCAACGGCGAGTTCATCGACGCGCTGGCGCATCTCCGTGCCACAGGTTTTCAGCATGGAGGAGGCCGGTCCCGGGTTTTGCCCAGACGACATGGCTGAGAGAATACGGTGTTCCGTAATCTCCAGCGCTTTGATGGCGATCTCCGTGTCAGCGAGCTTTGCGGCAAAAGCGGAGTCATCCATAAGCGTGCCGCCGCTGCCGGTCATTTCTTTGGAGGCAAGGGCGCGCACCTTTTGAGCCCCAATCTCAAGCCCCGGTGCAGATGAGCCGCCACGTTCAAACTCAAGCAGGTATTTGGCGACCGTCCAGCCGTCATTTTCTTCGCCGACACGGTTGGCAACGGGCACCCGTACGTCGTCAAAGAACACCTGATTGACTTCATGATCGCCGGCCATGGTGATGATGGGCTCCACCTTGATGCCCGGCGTATCCATATCGATCAGAATGAAAGTGATGCCCTGCTGTGGTTTACCTGATCCATCGGTGCGGACCAGGCAGAACATACGGTTGGCGAATTGCGCATGGGTCGTCCAGATTTTCGTCCCGTTGATGACATAGTCGTCCCCGTCGCGCGCAGCCTTGCATTGAAGCGAGGCAAGGTCAGAGCCCGACCCCGGTTCGGAATATCCCTGACACCAATAGTCTTCACCAGACAGCATGCGCGGCAGATAGAAATCCTTCTGTTCCTGCGTGCCATACTTCATCAAGACCGGGCCGCACATGCGCAAGCCCATGGGTGCGATGTGGGGTGTTTCTGCACGCGCGCATTCCGACGCGAAAATATACTTCTGCATGTCGGTCCAGCCGGTGCCGCCATATTCTTTCGGCCAGCTGGGGGCGACCCACCCCTTGGCATGAAGCGCTTTGTGCCAGGGCATATTGTCGTGATAGTCGGTGAAGACAGAAGTGGTGAGCCGTCCTGCTTCACGCATGCTCTCCGTCAGCGTTTCATCAAGAAACGCACGAACCTCATCACGAAAAGCGGCATCCTCAGGCGCGAGCGCAAGGTCCATAGGAACTCTCCTTGGTAGAGCTGTTAAAGGCCGAGAACGGCCTTCGCCATAATGTTGCGCTGAACTTCGTTAGAGCCACCAAAGATCGTATTCGCCCGGCCGTTCATATATTTCGGCACAACCATCAAAGTATGGTCGGGGCCAACCGGTGCAACATTTGAGCCCCAGGTCCGAGCTTCCATCACGTGTGGTGCGATATAGTGGGAAATCGCCTCGACACCAAGTTCCGTAATGGTTTGAGTCATGGTGGAGCCGCGCAGCTTGATCATAGACGCCGCTGCACCCGGGTTCTGGCCTGATGACAGCGACGACATGATCCGGTGTTCTGTGAACTCGACCGCCGTCACTTCAACTTCTGCCTCATCAACTTTGCGACGGAAGGCGGGGTCATCAATCAGGGCACCCTCGCCATCTGATACTTCTTGGCCGGCAATGTTTTTCAAGCGGTTGAGCGCATTGCGAAGGTTGGCGCCATGGGCAGACCCGCCCCGCTCAAACTCCAACAGATATTTCGCGACCGTCCAGCCGTTATTCTCTTCGCCAATGCGGTTGGCTTTCGGCACGCGCACATCATCAAAGAAAACCTGGTTCACTTCATGATCGCCGGAGATGGTGATGATGGGTTCAACAGAGATGCCAGGCAGGTCCATCGGGAAGACGATAAAGGAAATGCCTTCCTGTCTTTTGCCTTCGCTGCTGGTGCGCACCAGGCAGAACATGTGGTTGGCGAAGTGCGCGCCCGTTGTCCAGATCTTCGTGCCGTTGATGATATAGTCGTCGCCATCAGAAACAGCTTTGGTTTGAAGAGAGGCAAGGTCAGAACCCGAGCCAGGTTCGGAATATCCCTGACACCACCAATGCGTGCCGTCCAGAATTTTAGGCAGATACTTCGCGCGCTGCTCGTCGGTGCCATGACCCATGAGCGTCGGTCCAACCATGGAAAGACCCATAGAGCTCAACCCCGGTGCGCCAGCGGCGGCGCACTCGGAAGCAAAAATAAACTTCTGCATCACGGTCCAGCCTGTGCCGCCAAATTCCTTCGGCCAGCTCGGCGCTGCCCAACCTTGAGCATTCAGCGTTTTCAGCCATTCAACCCGCAACGGATGATCGGTTAGGATGCCGCTGGTGAGCCGCGCATGTGCTTTCAGCTGGTCGGTGAGCTTCTCATCGAGAAAGGCGCGCACTTCATCACGAAAGGCAGCTTCTTCGGGTTTCATTGCCAGATCCATGGATCTCGTCTCCTCCGTTTGCGTCAGGGCACTTTGGCCTCTTTTGCTGACATTCTAGCGCACATGGGCAAAGACACCAAAGAAGCAGTATGAAGCTGTCCTTTCGCCTTTCTGCCCTTGCGTCAAACAGATAGAGTTCGGGCAATCTGAAACCGGAGGAAATGTCAAAATGGATCTAGGACTTAAAGGTAAGCGTGCTGTGATATTGGGCGGAACGCGCGGCATTGGGCGAGCGATCACTGACCTGTTGGCGGACGAAGGGACCAATGTGGCTATTTGTGCCCGCAATCAGGAACAGATTGATGAGGCGGTGTCGGCGCTTAAGAACAAGGGCATCAATGCTTTTGGAAAGTCCGTCGACATTGCCGATGGACCAGCACTTCAGGCATGGGTTGGCGAAGCAGCAAAAGATCTCGGTGGTATCGACATCCTGATCTCAAATGCCAGCGCTTTGAGCGCCGGGAACGAAGAAGCCAACTGGCAGGCAGGCTTTGATGTGGATGTCATGGGTGCGCAACGTTCCATCACATCAGCACTCCCACATCTCGAAAAGTCGGCAGCAGCAGGTGGTGATGCGTCTATCGTCATCATCTCGTCAGTGTCTGCGGCAGAAACAAGTCATCCCAATGCCTATGGCGCGATGAAGGCGGCACTCATTCATGTCGCGAAAGGCTTTGCGAAGCAATATGCAGACAAGCATGTCCGGTGCAATGTTGTGTCCCCTGGGACTGTCTATTTCAAAGGTGGCGTCTGGCACATGATCGAAGAAAACATGCCTGATGTTTATAAGGATGCCATGTCAAACAACCCCATGGGTCGGATGGCGTCACCAGAAGATATCGCCAATGCAACCGTCTTCCTTTCATCGCCCCGGTCCAGTTTTACAACGGGCATCAATATGGTTGTCGATGGGGCATATACCACCCGGGTAAACTTCTAGGACTTTGCCAGCTTAGGCTGAAGACGGTGCAGAGCCATCGTCTTCAGACCACCTGGCTGCTTCATGACAAAGACGGGCAATCACCTGGTCGAGACTGGTTGGGGCAATGCCTCTATAAAAACCGACAATCTCGCGAATGATATCCTGAACAGGTTTTTCAGACGTCCCGTGATGGGGCTTCTGGCTTTCCTCGGCGATGCGTTTGATGGCAGCGACAAGCGCGAAGCGAAAATAGGGTGGAAGACCGCTCTCGCGGTAGAGATTGCCAAGGACCTCCGTCCCTGCACCATGAAAAGCACGGGCCACTTCGTCATAAGGACGATTTGTGAGCACGTGAAACGCCGCCATTGAAAATTCCAGCGATCCTCCACATGTCATGCGGAGAAGGAGAGAGGGTGTCAGATCATTGTGTCCGTTCAGCGTGGTAGCAAGCCCTATGAGCTCTTCAAGCGTAGCATCAGCGTTTGATGCTGAGCGAGACAGGGCATCTTCCATCGCCGCATTGACGATGGCATCAGCCATTTGCGGAGGCAGTGCATGGGTTTCGATCAGCGTTTGGCGGACCGATGACCCGATTGCCCGATCAAAGCGATCCGTCAGAATGATCTTATGACACTGAGCCACGACGGGCGCGCTCAACCCCTGACGCGCTGATACCAGGGTGAGCATGCGTCCATCCAGATCATCGCGGGCAAACAGGGCGCCATACCCATCTTCATCAATCTTCGCACTTGTGTTTGAGAGGATCGTTTCAACGGCACGGCGTTTGCCGGTCCTCAACAGGGGTCCGGACACGGCTTCTGTGAGGTCGGGACGCGTTGCAATGCTGATCTGAGCTTGCTCATCAGCCGCGCCACTCTCAATCAGATCAACCAAAAAACCCTCTGTCAGAACCGATGATCTCTCTAAAACCGGGCTGGCTACATCTGATACGTCTGCAGCCAACCTCTCAGCAACAGCGGGCGGTAAGAAAGGATAGTCGGCGATCGCACGGGCAACAGATGCCCGCACCTGTTGCTCCGCATCCAGGCTGAGAGTTGCGAGGATGTCGTGGGCCTGCCGTCTGTCGTCTTCAGCGAGGTCTGATCTGGACGTGAGCGCGCCGAGGGCTTCAGCTGCTGTCAGCTTGCCATCCAAACTGCCTGTGGCATCAGCCTTTAGCGGGTCGGTTCTGTCCTCTGCCGATTTGTCTTCTCTGCTCATGCGGCTCTCCAGATAGGAATATCTAGAGTGCCAAGCGGGTATTAAGGCCTGTTTAATGTTTCACCATCTGCCCCGAATTCGCGCCCAACCGTCACATAAGTTTCGCACGCAAGGTTAATAAATTTGCCTAGCTTCCTCGAGACGACAGACAAAGACCAGAAGACGAGGACATTTCCGTATGCGCGCACTTTCATTGGCGGCCCTGCTCGCAGGTTCAGCACTTTTGACGGGCCCGGCCTGGAGCAGTGACAGGCTGACTTTCACCCCTCTTACCACCTATGAAACTGGTGTGTTTGATGAAGGTGCTGCGGAAATCGTGGTGTATTCCGCTGAGACGCAAAAGCTCTTTGTTGTGAACGCAGATGCAGGCGAAGTGGACGTGCTGGATATTTCCGACCCAACGTCGCCGGCAAAGGTCAACACGCTAAGCACTAAAGCGCATGGCAAAGGGGTGAACTCCGTTGCTGTACATGGTGACCTCGTTGCCGTAGCCGTGGTCGGTCCGTCAAAACAAGAGGCAGGCAAACTTGTTTTCTTCGACCTTGACGGCAATGAGAAAGGGGTTGTCTCTGTTGGTGCGAACCCTGACATGGTGACATTTACGCCTGACGGAGCTTACGCATTGGTTGCCAATGAAGGCGAGCCATCAAAGGACTACACCAACGACCCGGAAGGAACTGTGAGTGTCATCACCGTTGCGGATATGACAGTGCGCACAGCAGATTTTTCAGGCTTTGAGTCTGTGCCAGAGGGCATGCGGATCGTGAAACCTGGAAGTTCTATCGCCGCCGATGTTGAGCCAGAGTACGTTGCGGTATCGGCGGACGGCTCGACAGCCTATGTCACCTTGCAGGAGAATAATGGCATCGCGGTCGTTGATGTCGCGAGCGCTCAAGTGACGAGCCTTCTGGGGCTTGGCTACAAAGACCATTCGCAAATTCCGTTGGATGCATCGAACAAGGACGGTGGTACGAACATCAAGACTTGGCCTGTGATGGGCATGTACCAGCCGGACTCCATCGTCTCCTTTGAAGTTGCGGGTCAGACTTACCTGATGACCGCTAATGAAGGCGACGCGAAAGACTATGACGGATGGTCTGAAGAAACCCGGGTCGCGAAGCTCACGCTTGACCCAACCGCGTTTCCAAATGCAGCCGTCCTGCAGGAAAGCGGAAATCTGGGGCGTCTGAAAACCACCACAAGCATGGGCGACATAGATGGCGATGGAGATCATGATGTCATCTATTCTTACGGCGCCCGGTCGTTTTCCATCTGGTCGACCACAGGCGAGCTGGTGTTTGATTCAGCTGATGATTTTGAGCGCATCACCGCGGCCCGTCTGGGGCGCGACTTTAACTCCACCAATGATGAGAATGACAAGGGCGACAATCGCTCCGATGACAAGGGGCCTGAACCTGAAGCACTGACAGTGGGCAAGATCGGCGGTAAGACGATTGCCTTTATCGGCCTTGAGCGTGTTGGCGGCGTGATGGCTTATGACGTGAGTGATCCTGCGAACGCTGAGTTTCTCGGCTATCACAATAATCGCAACTTTTCGGGCAACGCAGAGGCAGGCAAAGCAGGCGATCTGGGACCGGAAGGCATGGCCTTCATTCCTGCCCGCCAATCACCCAACGGCAAAGACCTATTGGCCGTCGCCAATGAAGTGAGTGGCACTACGTCAATTTTCGAAATCACATTGAACTGATGCACTTGGCTGTTGCGTAGGGAGCGGCGCGGTGCGTATTACCGTGCCGCTTTTGCCTCTTCACAAACCGCCAACCATCTGCGCATCACGGTGCGCGCAAAACCTGCTTGGGGCTTGTGATAGGTGGCGACGTCTTTCTCCATCTGTGCGATATGGGGGGCAGGTTCGTCCTTGAGCTCTGCCGCATGGAGTTTTGCCCAGTTCATGAGCGTAGGTTGGTCGAGTTCCAGGTGGAACTGCAGCCCCCAATTCAGATCGCCTATTCTGAAAGCTTGCCCAGGACAGTCGGGACGGGTGGAGAGTGGTACAGCACCATCTGGAAGATCAAACGTATCGCCGTGCCATTGCATCAAGGGAAGGTCCGGTGGGCTGTCTTTTAGGAGAATATCTTCCTGCGCGGTGGGAAGCCAGGTTTGCGGAAGGAACCCCCATTCTGTATGCCCGAGAGGCTTCACACCGCCACCATGGGCATCTGCCAGAAGTTGAGCACCGAAACAAACGCCCATTACGGGTTTGCGGGCAACATTAAAAGCTCGGAGCAATTGTCGTGTCTGATCGACGAAGGGATAATCAGCTTCATCAAGAATGCTCATCGCGCCACCGAGCACAACGAGGCCATCAAAGCCATCTGGACTGGTTGGTACGGAGCCCGGCAGTTCCAGATCGTGGCTGATGTCTTTATAGGGCACGAGTACGCTCGGCCGATGACCTTGCGCTTGTGTCTCCTCCAGGAGAACGCCAGGTGGGGAGCCTTCATCGTTCATAAGGAAGAGAATGCGCACATATGTCTCCGGGTTAGTCGGCCGTGCGGCACTCAGCCATCAGTTCTTTGAGAATGCCGTTCTGCAGACTGTAGACAATGCCATGCACACAGAGTTCTGCGCCACTTGCCCACGCATCCCGGACAATGGTTGTGTTGCACACATTGTGGGTTTGCTCGACCACATTGAGTTCGCAAAGCCGGTCAAGGAGAACTGACTTGTCCTCAATCTTGGCAAGCTCGTCTGCGTTCATTCGATAGACATCACGAATGTGCTGCAACCAATTGTCGATCAGCCCATGAGGCTGGTCTTCAAGCGATGCAGCAACACCGCCGCATCCATAGTGACCGCAAACGATGATGTGCTTCACCTTCAGCACTTCCACCGCATATTGAATGACTGAGAGGCAGTTCAGGTCGGAATGAACGACCACGTTTGCAATGTTGCGGTGAACAAACACTTCGCCCGGCGGCAGGTCGATAATCTGGTTGGCAGGCACACGGCTGTCGGCGCAGCCGATCCACAAAAACTCAGGCGTCTGCTGATGGGAGAGGTTCTCGAAATAATCCGGATCAATTTCCCGGATGCCCTCTGCCCACTTCTTATTGCGTTCAAGCAGGCTGCTAATGTCCGTAACGTCATTCATATGCCGCGTGTATCCCTTGGCCGACCAGTTGCATGAAGCTGATGTCTATACAGCCATTAGGGGTATTTGGAAAAGACCTTGGATGCATTGAGATCTTTAAACCTCAAGCCCCGCAAACCGATCTGTAGCCCTCACCATCACATCAACAATGCCCGGTTCCGTCGCGGTATGGCCGGCATCAGGCACAATATTAAGCTCACCGGTTTCCCAGCCCTTGGCGAGGTCCCAGGCGGTAAACATAGGCGTCACAACGTCATACCGGCCCTGAGCGATAACGCCCGGAATGCCATTGAGCTTGTGAGCATTTTGAATGAGCTGGTCCTGAGGCTCAAAGAAGCCCTTATTCACAAAGTAGTGGCACTCGATCCGCGCAAACGCCAAGGCAAAGTGCGCATCATCAAAGCGCGCCGCGCGCTCCGGGTCTTCGAGGAGTGAGAGGGTCGTCCCTTCCCAGACCGACCAGGCCCGTGCGCAGGCGAGCTTGGCTTCTTCATCGTCTCCGGTGAGGCGCTTGTAATAGGCAGCCATCAGGTCGTCGCGCTCTGCTTCTGGGATGGGCGCGATGAAATTTTCCCAGGCGTCGGGATAGAGCGCGTCTGTGCCTTCCTGGTAAAACCACTGTAGCTCCCTGGGCCGAAGCGTGAAGATGCCGCGCATCACCAGCTCCGCAACCTGTGTCGGATGGGTTTCTGCATAAGCAAGAGCGAGACATGATCCCCATGAGCCGCCGCAGACCTGCCAGGCCTCAATCCCCAGATGCTCGCGAAGCCGCTCAATGTCGGCGACCAGGTCCCACGTCGTGTTCTCTTCGAGCTCTGCATGGGGGCTTGAGCGCCCACAACCGCGCTGGTCGAAGAGAATGATTCGGTACACGTCAGGGTTGTGGGTGCGCCGCATGGTGGGATTGCATCCGCCGCCGGGTCCGCCGTGCAAAATGACCACCGGCTTGCCCTTAGGGTTGCCGCATTCTTCATAGAACAGTGTATGGACGGGCGATACGGCGAGCATGCCGGAATTGTAAGGCGTGATTTCAGGATACAGGGTCCGGCGGTCAGCACCGGTAACAGGGTCAATGAGCGACATTTGGGGCGAGGGTCCTCGTGAGAGTGCAAGACGGGTAAGATGCCCGCGTGCGAAACTTTGTGCACCAAAAAACACACAGTGAAAACAGCACGTTAACCTTTCATTAACCAAAAAAATTCGAAACGCTGAACACTACCTGTTGACGCGCCAGTTCGAGCGGATACTATATCTGGACGCGCTGCCCACCGCTGGGGCGACCTTCAAGGCGCAGCGTAATCACAGATTTGTATGCGTTCTGCTCATGTAAAAAGAGCAGCGAGGATTGTGCACATGGGTGCGCGAGCCAGGGGCTTTATGTCTCGAATGCGGGGTATTGCATCTGTTTTCGGCGGCGGAAACAGATCATTTTGGGGGCAGACTATATGTTCAACGACACGTCCAAATCGGTCGACCTATCTGGGGTTGAGGCCACCGTTTCGGCGATTATTACAGGCGAACGTCAGGCCGTTCGTCGGGTGAAGGGCGCGGAGACCGCGGAACCGGAAATGCCATTCGAAGCTGCTGACCAGACCGTCCAATATGAAGGCCGTCCGTCTGTAAATGTGGACCGGTCGCGCGATGCGCTGCTGACCGAGTTCGGCAAGGCGACCCTGACCGACCGCTATCTGATGCCGGGCGAGAGCTTCCAGGACCTGTTTGCCCGTGTCGCGAGCTATTACGCCGACAAGGATGATCCCGACCACGCCCAGCGTCTTTATGACTACATCTCCAAGCTTTGGTTCATGCCTGCGACCCCTGTTCTCTCGAACGGTGGCACCGAGCGCGGCCTGCCCATTTCCTGCTTCCTGAACGAAGCCAACGACACGCTGGAAGGCATTGTTGGCCTCTGGAACGAAAATGTCTGGCTCGCAGCCAAAGGCGGCGGCATCGGCTCCTATTGGGGCAACCTGCGCTCCATCGGCGAAAAAGTCGGCGGCAATGGCAAAACCAGCGGCATTGTGCCCTTCATTCGTGTGATGGATAGCCTCACGCTCGCGATCAGCCAGGGCTCGCTCCGCCGTGGATCAGCCGCCTGCTATCTACCGGTTGATCACCCGGAAGTCGAAGAGTTCATCGAGATCCGCCGTCCAACAGGTGGAGACCCGAACCGCAAGGCGCTGAACCTGCACCACGGCATTCTGATTTCTGACGCTTTCATGCGCGCAGTAGAGAATGACGAGGACTGGGCGCTTCTCTCGCCAAAAGACAAATCAGTTCAGAAGACCATTTCTGCGCGTTCGCTCTGGATCCGCATGCTCACCGCCCGGATCGAAACCGGCGAGCCATACATGATCTTCAAGGACACGGTGAACAATGCGCGGCCTGAGCAGCAAAAGCTTGCGGGCCTTGAGGTGAAGACATCAAACCTCTGCGCAGAAATCACCCTGCCAACCGGCATTGACCATCACGGCAAGGCGCGCACCGCGGTCTGCTGTCTCTCATCCTTGAATGTTGAGAAGTTCCAGGAATGGGAAAGCCATCCGCAATTCATCGAAGATGTGATGCGCTTCCTCGACAATGTCCTTCAGGACTTTATCGACCGCGCACCAGATGAAATGGCGCAGGCCAAATATTCCGCCATGCGCGAGCGTTCTGTGGGTCTTGGCGTTATGGGCTTTCACTCCTTCATGCAGGCCAACATGATCCCGTTCGAAGGTGTGATGGCGAAGGTCTGGAACAAGAAGATCTTCAAACATATTGATGACCAGGCTGATGCGGCCTCAAAGAAGCTGGCTGAAGAGCGCGGCGCCTGCCCTGACGCGGCCGACTATGGCATCATGGAGCGCTTCTCCAACAAGTCCGCCGTGGCACCAACCGCCTCGATTTCGATCATTTGCGGTGGCACGTCGGCAGGCATTGAGCCCATCGCGGCAAACAGCTTTACCCACAAGACGCTTTCGGGCTCCCACAATGTGCGGAACCGCCATCTGACGAAGTTGCTCGAGGAAAAAGGCCGCAATGACGATGAGACATGGTCGTCCATCGTCACCAATGGCGGCTCTATCGCCCATCTTGATTTCCTGGACGATCTGGAGAAAGACGTCTTCAAGACAGCTTTTGAAATCGACCAGCGTTGGGTCATTGAGCATGCAGGCGACCGGGCAGACAAGATTGATCAGGCGCAGAGCGTGAACCTCTTCGTACCGGCCAATGTAAACAAGCGTGAGCTGCATCAGCTCCACTTCCAGGCCTGGAAGCAGGGCGTGAAGTCGCTTTACTATTGCCGCTCACTCTCGATCCAGCGGGCGGAAAGCGACAGCTCGCATCTGGTGAAGCAGGCGGAAAATGATGCAGCAAGCGCTTTGGCGAAAGCCAGTGGCGCAGCGGAAATTCCGCTGAAGACCTTGACCGAGGTCGCGGTGGAAACACGTCTCACTCAGAACGAGCAGCCAGCCCAAAAAATCAACCCGGCTGAGGTGAACGACTATGACGAGTGTCTCGCCTGCCAGTAATTTGAAGTGTGAGGTCGGGCTTGTGCCCGGCACCATCTAAAGTCAAAATTTGGGCGGCGGGGCAGGAGCCTTTGCCGCCCTCTTTGTCCTCCGGCTCAAAGCCATGGGCAAAGCCTACGAAGCGATAAGAGCAGAAAGCGGAAAACATGTCCCTTCTTGAAGAACGCGCAACCTACAAGCCCTTCCGCTACCCTTGGGCCTATGACGCTTGGCTGACCCAGCAGCGCATTCACTGGCTGCCGGAAGAAGTGCCGCTGGCGGATGATGTGAAGGACTGGGCGAAGGTCCTGACCGAAGGCGACCGCAATCTCTTGACGCAGATTTTCCGCTTCTTCGTGCAGGCCGACGTGGAAGTGAACAATTGCTACATGAAGCACTATTCCCAGGTGTTCAAACCGACCGAAGTGCAGATGATGCTCGCCGCCTTCTCAAACATTGAGACGGTCCACATTTCCGCTTACTCACACCTGCTCGACACGATCGGCATGCCTGAGACCGAGTACGAAGCCTTCCTCAAATATGGGGAGATGAAGGACAAGTACGACTATATGCAGGAATGGGGTGTGGAGACGAAGGCAGATATTGCCAAGACGTTGGCCGTCTTCGGCGCCTTCACAGAAGGCGTGCAGCTTTTTGCGAGCTTCGCGATCCTTTTGAACTTCCCGCGCTTTAACAAGATGAAGGGCATGGGGCAGATCATTACCTGGTCGGCGCGTGATGAGTCCCTTCACACGGAAAACGCGATCAAGCTCTTCCGCACCTTCATTGATGAAAACCCGGAACTCTGGAACGAAGAGCTGCAGAAGGACATCTACAAAGCGTGTGAAACCATCATCACCCATGAAGATGCGTTTATCGATCTTGCCTTTGAAATGGGCTCCGTTGAGGGTCTCTCAGGCGAAGAAGTGAAAAGCTACATCCGCTGGATCGCCAATCGTCGTCTCACGCAGCTGGGACTTCTACCCATCTACCGGGTCGACAAAAACCCGCTGCCCTGGATGGATGAAATGCTGAACGGCATTGAGCACGCGAACTTCTTTGAAAACCGCGCCACGGAATATTCCAAAGCCTCCACTGAAGGCACCTGGGAAGAAGCGTTTGATTGATCAGTGGACGGATTTATTTCCGTCAAGCTTGGAACAAAACATGAAAGTTGAAAAACAAGGAGTTTGAACGAAAAAGAGCGACAAGGTGACTAGACCTACGTCGCTCTTAAAGGACCAGAAATTTTCTGCACATCATCCGCTGGATCTTATCCGACCAGATGATTCCCCTCACAATCCGAGAATAGTCTGAATAGGATTCGTTCGTAAAGGGTGATGCGCGTTTTAGTCATTAGGAGAAAAGAATGACTGAGAAGAAACGCGTCGTGGACGCAAAGGCTGACAGCGAAGGTGATATCACCCACGTTCGTCTTGGCGGAAACAAAACTTGGACGCCAGTAAAGACAGCTATGAATATGGCTGACGCAGGCAAACTCGAAAACGCACATTCTGTGAGGGCTCGAGACAAGAAACCGCATCTACGTACCAATCCGGACCGTTCTAAAGGGAACAATCTGGATACATGGGCTGGCGACGTTTGACATTGAGGATAGCGCCCGCCGCTTTGCGGCGGGCCACTAACGGAGTCAGAAAATGAACGTAGAACGAGTTATAAGCATAGCTAATGTTGTTAACGATGACCTGTCCCAGATCGGACTGGTGCAGAGGCTGCAAGAATTACAAAATGCGCTGGCAAACCAAATCAACTCTCCCAACGAGGGGAATTTGCAGATGGTTGGCCAATCGAGAAAAGAAGTTATGGCGGCGCTTGAGAGATCAAACTTCGATTATCTACCAACTACATGGCGTTCTAGCCTGGAAGAACTTGGTCTAACAAATAGGTTAGGAGCGGGGCTGGCGTCGGGTCTCAACGACTCGTTTGAGGCAAGTCAGTCGATTCTCACTGATGTGCAGAGTTACGTCGCAGTGGTGCAGGATGATGTGAGCACTATCGATGAGCAACTTAAGGCTGTTGCTAGCAATTTGGTTGCAATGGGATTGAAAGCTGACCATCTGGAACCCGGTCAAGCCGAACTTAGTTTCTTGATACCACGGGATGCCATTGACAACGGACTGACAAAGTTGGCGAAGGAAATCTCCTTTTTCGATAAGGCCGTTCGTGCATTTTCAGAGATTGAAGAGGGAAAGCCGGATGCGCCAGAGTTACGACAGCTCTCCACAACTGACCCAGCCATCTTCGCATTGGTTGGAACAGGCACTGTTCTGGCCTTTCTCAAGATCGTGAAAGAGATCATTTGTGTTATCGAAAAATCGTACAAAATGCGGGAAGCTCGAGCCTCGGCGATAGCGGCGGAGATGGATACTGAAATAATCGAGAAGATGAACGCCCAAATCGAGCTTGCAATTGAGCAGGGGCTTGAAAATGTGACAGAGATGGCAACAAGGAGGTTGGATAGTAGAGTCGGCAGAAGCAAGGAGCTGAAGAACGCCGCAAAGCTCTATATTGGTGGGCTCGCGGCTCGAATTGATAATGGCTTTCAGGTTGATGGTTCAGCAGTGCCTTCTGACGAAGAAAAAGAAGAACAAATGTTGGACGCTGAAGATGAAAGAGGCCATCAAATAACAACCTCAGAAGAAGTGAATACGATAAGTAGCGAAATCCGATTTGCAGAACTGCCTGAAGAGTCCATATTACGCCTAGCCTATGATGGCGAAGAAGAAGAGGGCGATCAGGTGGGAACTGAAGGCGCCTGATGTAGGCTCCAGAAAGTCGGAAATTCTAGGTCTGTTTGCCTCCCTAAATGCTGTGATTATTCCAGCCCCACCTTTGCGATTTGGAGATGTTTCAGGAATTCCCTCCAGGCGCGTACTAGAAACCCGAGAAGCGGGCGCAAGCCGCTTTGTCATGCTCGGTGAAAGCAACTCTCAGTTGCCTCGCCCGCTCACGACTCCTATCGTCAGCCTAGGGACTGTTGCTCGCGGTGAAACGCGACGCAGACGAGAAGAAGCTCATCCGCATTGGGGACACGAATATGCCGGACGTCATATCACCTGCAACATTTTTCTGGGCGGCGAGTCTGGTCTCACTAGTCGGCTTCTGTATCCACACGATTGCCGGCCAAAGGCTTGTGATGACACCGCTCATGGGAAATGAACATTTAGAGCAGCAGCAGAAATGGTTTCACTTTGTCGCCTGGCACGGGGTCTCTATTTCATTCGCGGCGTATACGGCGGCCTTCGCCTATGCCGCGCTAATCCCTGGCGGTCTGGATGTGGCGATTTTGATGACAGCCATGAACGCGGTGATCACTCTCATGTTCATCGGCGTCGGGCTTAAGGGCGACCCGATGGTCTTCAAATTTCCAGGCATCTATCTCGCCCTTGGAACGGCCGCCCTTGGCGCTGCGGGCGTGCTGCTCAGCTAAGTTAACCGCGTACGCTCAAGGCGTGTACCAGATCGGTGAGGAGTAGGCGCGTTCCTGGATTGTCGCCGGGCCTTCATAAGGCGTAGGGATACCAAGTGCCACCGCATCAAGCTGTGAATGCCGGATGGTCGGGATCTGGATGACCCGCACATAATAGAACGCCCGCTCGCTCGCATCGAAGGTTGGGTCCGTCCAGACGGTGGAGAATTCAGCCGCCCCGATGGAGTTCTCAACCGCGCCGGTCTGAATGTCGACCGTGTTTCCAACTGGTGGCAGCTTGCCGTCAGCGCCCGGAACGCGATCATCGGACCAGGCGACATCAAACACCTGCTCGTGGGAGGTGCCGTCTGCATCAACCCAGCCTTTGATCACCTGCACCCGATCAAGGTTTGCATCGAGCGGGTCCTTGGTCGCACGGATGAGAAGTTGAACACCTGTGTCCGAAGGCGCCGCACTCAGGTCACCGCCCATAGGCACACCGCCCGCATACCCGACTTGCGCCAGATCTGCTGCCTCGGCCGCAGCGGTGTCATAGTTCCAGCCGCCGAAGACACGTAGTGTGATACGTGGGCCGGTGGTCGCATAGGTTTCGCGCCGGGTGAAAGCCTCGAAGATGCTTTCCCGCGTGTTCTCTTCCGCCCAGACGGCGGCGAGCCCTTGGGCTGAATAGTTCCAGCCGTCAAACGTGTCGACGCCCGGCTCATAGCCATCGTCCAGATCGATTGTGTCTTCGGTGCGCTTATTTTCCGGGATGGAGTCTTTGCCCATCTTGCCCCAGAAATTGGGTTCTTCCGCAGACGCAATACTTGTATGCGCGTCCGTCGAGCCAATAACGCCGAACTGATAGGGGTTCACCCCGATCTCTTGCTCAATCTCCAACCCGCGCCGGAGCCCTGAGCGCATAAAGTCACCAACAGCGGCCTGATAGTTCGCGCCCTGCGGTTTGTTCTGCAGATAGAAGTTGAAGGGCTCAAAGCCTGCAAACTCATCGTCCGGTGACAGGGAAGGTGCTGTTTCAGAATCGCCCTTCACCTGCGTCACTTCAACAATCGGCTCCCATTGCGCGCGGGTGCGGGCAAACTCCGCCGTGATCGGCTCACCATTCAGGCGCGTCGCGCTGAACATAAAGCCCTTGGAGAGATTTGAATTATGTGGGATCGCCATGAAGCGCGCGCCGGTCTCTTCTTGAAGGCGGCCAAGGCCCTCCCAGAGCTGATGCGGGTAGGGCGCTTCGCCGGAGCCAACTGGGTCAATGCTTGCGGCCTGCTCTGCGTTCAGAGTGGACATGACGACACGGTGCAGGTTCACCCCATTATTCGTCTGGGTCCATTCCCACCCGATCATGGGCGTGAAGACGCCGGGTTCATAATGCGCGTCGGCCGCGGCGACAGACTTCGCCCACATGCTTGCGCTGATGGTCGCCTCAACTTCAGGAGAAATCCCCACAAGGCTGGCAACGGAGATATTCTGCATGCCGCCGGAGACAACCGGGTCTGCCGTGTCGCCGGGCTCAATCACATGCGGCGCGAAGCTGCTGACAACAGCGGTCAGGTGGGCCGGTTCGTCAATCTGAGCGCGCAGGCGACCGAGCGCGAAGCTCGTAAACCAGCGCTGCCAGAACCAGGCTTCATCCATCTCAGGATTCTGGCGGAAGATTTCGCCAATGACGCCGAGTGATTCCGCATGATCAGCCACCACCAGAAAATCGAGTGGACGTTGCAGCTGAACCCGCGCCCGGTTGAACGGATGCACCACAGGCTCACCTTTGGCGAGACGATAGGCCGTGTCCGGGTCTGCAGTGCGATTGCCTGCGACGAAAGCGTCGGTGGAATAAGACGAGTGCAGATGCGTGTCGCCCCAAAGGAGCTGCGTGTCCGCGGCGGTGGCAGCGCTTGTCAGGCTGGTGCCCGCAAGCAAGGCAGTGGCGAGAAAAGTGGTGCGCATGGCGTCGTCCCCGATCATCTATATCTGTCGTCTTCTATCTTTCCGCCGACTATACGGAATAAAATGGCATGTTCCATGTCATGTCTGGCTTATTCCTCCATGCGGAATTTGGGGGGCGCGCATAGCCGCCCGCGCTGTTTACCGCCGGTAGATCGACATGACGGCGCCATTGCCCGTCGCTTCTGATTTCGCAAGTGTCAGGGAAGCAGGAATCGTCCCTTCCGAAAATAGCCTTTTGCCGGACCCGACCACCACTGGAAAGGTCCAGAGCCGAAATTCATCAATCAGATCGTGCGTCAACAGAGTTTGGATCAGATGGCCGCTGCCATGCACTTGCAGCAGAAGACCGTCCTGCTGCTTGAGCTTCCGAATTTCAGCCGCGACATCACCTTTGAGCACAGTCGTGTTTTGCCAGCTGGGATCGGTGAGGGTTGTGGACGCGACATATTTTGTGGCGGCATTCATGCGCGCCGCAGCCGGGTCTTCCTCGTCAGCTTCCGGCCAGTGTCCGGCAAAGGTCTCATAGGTCTTCCGCCCAAACAGCATGTCATAGGGCTCGGCCATGGCCTCCCGGCCGACCTGTTCCATGACACCTTCCCAGCAGGACTGAGCCCAACCGCCTTGGGTAAAGCCGCCGGACGGGTCCTCTTCCGGCGAGGTCGGTCCCTGCATCACACCGTCAAGACTGAGGAAGGTCAGGATCGCAAGCTCTCTCATGGGGCTCTCCGTGGGGAGGTTGGTGTTCAGGCAGGCTTCTACTTCAATGCATAGACCTTATAGGCGACGCCCTTGGCGGTTAGGCGTCCGATGCCCACAGCCACCACATGGTTGAGCCAGGCATAGGGCCCGTCCATGGCCGCTTCAAAAAGCGGGTTGGTGCGGAAATAATAAGTCGATGGGTCAAGAGCCTCTGCTGCCGCACGGTCGCCAAGCGCGCCCATTTGTTCCGGCGTCATAACAATACGGCCACCATAATAGGTGTAGATATTGTGACCGTCGTCAGTGGTGAGAGCCGCGCGCACATCAATCTTGATCGACCCGTCTGCCCGGGCGAGCACCCAGTCGCCGCCGGAGGCTGGCATGGTACCTTTGATGCGCGGGCCTTTGAACGTGCCACCCTCGACATGGGCGATCATGCGGCTGCCTTCGGGCACGGCGCCGATCATGAGGTTGGGCTCGCGAAGCTCAGCATCAATCTCAAAAAGAAACTCTGTTTCTAGCGTGCTCATGATTTTCTCCCAGGAACGGTGTTGAATGTCTTTGTGGCATGACCTTAAGCGGCACGGTCTTCCCCTACAACCGTCGCGCAAGAACCAGGAGACCGAGACTGCCAGTGCCAAACAGGAAAGTCGCAAGGGCGACTGGCATCAACCCATAAGGGGCAAGGAAGGGCGCGACCCCCGCCGCGCCAGTACCAGCAAGCGCGACACAGAAAAAATTCAGAAGCGAGGATGCCCTTGCTCCATGGGTCGGGACTATGTCCATGGCTTTGGTGAACCCGGCGCCGCTCCGAATGCCGTGCCCTGCGTCAAAGATCGCGACAACAAAGGCGACGGCAAGCCAGCCGGGCGCGTCTGCCAACACCGCATAGGCGAGCAGGACGGCGCCACCGACAATCTGTGTGGCCGCTCCGGTCAGAATGAAGCCGTCTGTCTTGAAGTGGTGCACCAGCAATCCGGTCCCGTTGGCCCCTAAAATGTAAGCGGAGATGATGATCACCTGAGTGAGGAGGAAGGCGTTTGTGTCGCCGCCCAAATGCGCTGTGATGAGATATGGCGAACTCAACACAAAGGTGAGAAGACCTGCAAACCCCATGGCCTGACTGCCCACGTAAGCTAAATACTTGCCGTGCGCGAGCAGCCGCCAATAGCCGCGCACCACAGGCCAAAGGTCCGTTTCATGGCTTTCTGGTCTGTCGTTCGGGATGGTGAAGCCCACCGCAGGCACAAGCAGGAGGCCGACGCCCGCGATCAGCCAGAAGATCGACTGCCAGCCCCAGGCGGCAATCATGAGCGCGCCGAGCGCTGGGGCGATCACCGGGATCAACCCAAAGAGGGATGAGAAGATCGACATGGCGCGCACGCTGCGGGCTTCATCATAGAGCGAGCGAATGAGGGCAGGCGCAACAGAATTGCCAGACGCCGCCGCGCATCCTTGCAACACCCGGCCTGCAATCAGGACCTCAGGCGTGGTCGCCAGCGCACAGAGGATTGACGCGGGAACGAAGATCGCGAGACCGCCGAGCAGCACGGCACGCCGCGAATAAAGATCCGCGAGCGCCCCGAACAGGAGCATCGACGTTGCAAAACCGAATGAGAAGCCCGCGAGCGTCCATTGGGCTTCTACCACGCTGGCGCCCAACTGCTCCGGCAAAAGCGGAATGGCGGGCAGGTGAAAGTCAAACGCCGATCCACCCAGCATTGCCGTCGCCAAAACAATGGTGACGATCCATCCTGTATGGGTCACGGGCTCCCCGCTTTCTCTTTGATGAGCGGCAGAACAGCCAGCGCAGCGATGCTCATAATCAGCATGGCAGCTCCGGCACTCCACACACCATTGTCGAGAAAGGGCGCAACCGCACCGGTCCCAATTGCCGATAGGCCCATGGAAAAGAAAATGATGAGCGACGATGCCCGCGCCCCGTAGGCAGGCACCGCATCAATCGCCCGGGAGAAACCGGCGCCACCGCGAAGCCCAAGGCCGATGCAATAGGGCACGCCGCCAAGCGCAAAGCCCAGCCAATGAACAGGAAAGAGCAGCGCATAGATAAGCAAGGTGAGCGCACTGGCAATCTGAATGTAGTTGCCGATCCAAATGAGTTGGTCGGCTGTGACGCGTCGCATCAGCCGCCCGGTCGTGTTTGCCGCGACCAGAAAGACGCCGACCCACATGATCTGGGAGTAGACATATTCCGCCGGTCCACCGCCCATATGCGTGACGATGAGAGTGGGTGCGGAAAAGACGACAGCGAGCAGACCTCCGAGTGAAAACCCATGGCTCACCGCATACCCCATAAAGCGCTTGTGTTTGAGCAGCGTAAAAAAGCCCATCAACACCGGCCAGATGCTGGTGTGGTGGCTTTCGGGCCTGTCGTCCGGCACCACAATCACGGCAGCGATAAGCAGTGGCACGCCTGCAATGACGATGACCCAGAAATTCGCTTCCCATCCGAACTGGGAAAAGATCCAGGCGCCGAGGATGGGCGCAAAGGCTGGAATGATTGCATCAATCCCGCCAATGACGGAGATGGCGTGCACAGCGCGCGCTTCGTCGAAGAGCGGCTTGATCATAGGTACGGTGAGAGCGGCGGAGGCACTTGCTGAAAATCCTTGTGCGAAACGGGCTAGAGCAAGGCTTTCGGCGGTACCGGCAACGGCGCACCAAAGCGATGCAGGTACGAACACAAAAAGGGAGCCCACCAGCACCCAGCGGCGGTTCCACAAATCACCCGCCGCCCCAAACAGAATTTGCGAGATGGCAAATCCGGCGCTGAAGGTGACAAGCGTAAACTGCACAGCTTCGATGGACGCGCCGAAGATTTCCGGCATGTAGGGGACAGACGGCAAATAAAGATCGGTTGCAGCAAGCGCCAGCATGTTGGCGGCAACAATTGTCACGATGATCGCAATACGAGTCGTGGGTGAGACCTGGGATGAACTGTCTAACTGAGACATGAGTATAGTCCTGAAACGAAAAAAGCCCGGCAAAACCGGGCTCTGACTGAATAGAAGAGGGTGTGGTTTGCTACTTTGGAGGCGCGCACGAACGCACGACCGGCTTGCATGCGCCGACCGCGGATTCGAGGTACATATTTTGAAAACCACACATATGAGGTCTCACACCTATTCGATGAACTGCGGGCGACTATGACGAGCGGTTCGAACCAAGTCAACCAGCCATAAGATAAACACCGCGTCCGGATGCAAGAAGCTTTCCGTCTGGCCCAAAGACTTTCGTTTCAGCGGTTGAGACCTTTGATCCAAGTTTGATGATGTTGGCCTCAGCCGTCATGTCGCCCGGCCCGGCAGGCCGGTGATAGTCCACACGGAGGTCAACCGTCGCGATGGAAATGCTACCCGTCGTCAGCACAGAATAGAGGCCGAGGAGATCAATGACGGATGCAAGAATGCCGCCATGGACTGTCGGTGGATTGGGGTTTGAGACCAGGTCTTCTTTCCAGGGCAGCGCAATGCACATGCGTCCCTCGTCAACTTCAGTAACCTGAAGCCCGAGCCACCGCTGAAACGGCGACACGTCGATGCGTTGCTGCCATATCTCAAGGTCCGATTGGTCTGTCATTGCCCCACCCCGTTTTTTGAGGAAGCTTAGACAGGTCCGTCACCCCCGCCAATCTCTCAAATGGCCAATTTCTCAATCAGGTCGACAGCCGTTGAGACACCATCTTCCTTCGCCAGCTCATGAGCGAGTGTTTCCGCATGGGAGGCAAAGGATTTGTCTTTCACAATGCCACGAAGGCTATGGGCAAGCTTGTCTGCGGTCATTTTCTTTTGTGGGAGAGGTGCAAGCCCCGCGCCCAAATCAGCCACCCGATGACCCCAAAAAGGTTGGTCCCCAAAGTAGGGCGCCACCAGCTGCGGTTTCCCTGCCCGGAAGGCTGCAGCAGTCGTGCCGGCACCGCCGTGGTGGACAATTGCGCTCATAAGCGGAAAGAGCTTGTCGTGAGGGGCGCCATCAATGGCAAAGACGGTTTCGGGTAGATCATCGGCTGTGAGGCCACCCCATCCGGTCGCAATCACCGCTCGACACTCTGCCTTGGCTACCGCCTCAATGACCAAGCGCGCTTTTGCCTCCGGGTTTTTGTCGGTCATGCTGCCAAAGCCCACATAGACCGGCGGTGGACCGGCATTAAGAAACGTCTGCAAATCGTCCGGTGGCACCCAACCGGATGCGTCATCAAGGAACCAATAGCCTGTGACATAAGCCGTCTCTGGCCAGTCAGTCGGGCGGGGGACCACATGTTTTGAAAAGGCATGCAGGACAGGAAGCGTTTTGCCTTTGATCTCCCCTCCTCGTGCAAAGCGCGGCAGTGGAGGCAGTCCAAGAGTGCTTGTCCGCCAGCCATTCAGCTGTTTGGAGAACATGGCGCGCTGAGCGCGGATCGCACCATAGGTCCATCTGTTAAGACGCCTGCCGAGAAGACCGTTGCCGAGGCCGGCAATAGCGAAGTCACCGGTCGGCACGACGATGGGCTGCAAGGCCGTTTGGATAACAGGAATATCCAGCGCTTCTCCAAGGTCCGTCGCGACGGGTACTTTGGGATGATAGAGAATAAGGTCCGCCCCTTTTGTCGCCTGGGTGCTGCCATCGATGATTTCAGCTGTGATTTTCTGGCTGATGTCGCGAAAGTTGCGGATGATGGCGAACAGACTGCCTGAGATCAGATCCCGGCCCGCAGGTGACTGCAGTAAGGCCTGAAGATCAAGGCCGCCAGAGACATAGTCAAAGCCAAAGCCTTGAACCCACTCGGCGAAGTTTTCAGGACCGCTAATGACCACGTCATGTCCAGCCGCACGAAGACCGAGAGCCAACGCGACATAGGGCTGCATATCGCCCCTTGTTCCAAGGGTCAGAATCGCAATTCGCATGGTGGCCTCCCAGCTCGCTAGACATCTAGCGCCAGAAAGTCTGCCATCAATGCGATCTGTTGCCTAGAGCCCGAACTCACTCATAAGAACAGGGCGGCCTTCGTCGATGGATCGGTGTGCCGCGAGCCCCATGGCAACCGCTTTCAGTCCGTCCTCAGCGGAGACCTTCGGCGCTGTGCCTTCGTTGATCGCTTTCTGGAAGTCGAGATGTTGGAAATAGCTGGCACCGTGATGGTAACCCGCTTCTAAGACGGCCTCATCAACCGGCACATGAATGGTTTGAACGTCTTTAGGGTTTCTTGGCGCCAAAGTGACATTGCCATCTGGAATATGGCATTCGGCCTTGCCAACATGACCGACGGCGCTCAGCTCTTCCTGATGACGGGAGCCTTCGGCGAACATGCAGAGATCGTGCATTGCCCGCACCCCATTGTCGAAATCCACAATCACAAACGCATTGTCGAGAATGTCAGGCGTTTCGCCATCATAGGTTTCGTTGAGGTGGTTCACGTCTTGGCCACCGCTGGCATAGACCCGCACCGGCTCTCCCTGCACCACATGGCGCATCATATCGAAATAGTGGCAGCTCTTTTCGACCAGCGTGCCGCCCGTGTTTCGGCTGAACCGGTTCCAATCTCCGATTTTCTGAAGGAACGGAAAACGGTGTTCCCGAATAGCAAACATTTTGAGCGTACCAAGGGTGCCGCCATGCACTTCCTCAACGAACCGCGTCACCGGCGGCATGTAGCGATATTCCATCCCGACCCAGAACACGCCTTTGTGAGAAGCCGCGCGCCTCGTGACTTCTTGGGCATCTTCCAGGGTGGTGCAGAGCGGTTTCTCACAGAGAACGTGGAGGTCTGTTGCCCAGATGTCTTCCAGAACGCGTGCATGGGTGAAATTGGGGCTGGCTATGACGAGTGCATCAACCTTATCAGAAGCCAACAGGTCCCGGTGATCGGTGAAGACATCCACATCATGCGTGAGCGTTGAGGTCGCCCAATCCCGCGAGCCTTCATGGGGGTCAGAGATAGCCGTGACCTCGGCATCATCTGTGATGGCGATGTTCATGATGTGCTCAATGCCCATCATGCCCGTCCCTATAATTCCGTAGCGCAGGGGGTTCACCATGTTGAAAGACCTCTTCTCACCAAATCGTCCCGTGACAGCAGGGTCAGAGTAGATAAACTCAGGCCCATGACCGACTTATCCATTACCCCAGAATTCCGTCCGCTCGGCAAGAGCGGCCTGTCCGTTTTCCCCATTGCTTATGGCATGTGGCGCTTCGCCGGTACCAGCACGAAAGAGGCGCACGCGAAAATTGACGCTGCACTCGGTGCTGGGATGACCCTGTTCGACACTGCCGACATATATGGTGTCGATGGGGATGGCGCCTTTGGCGACGCTGAGAAGCTGTTTGGCGAAGTGCTGAAAGCAACACCCTCCTTACGGGACAAGATGGTGATCGCGAGCAAAGGCGGCATCGTTTTGGGCCTCCCCTATGATTCCAGCGCAGACTATCTCATCTCTGCCTGCGACATTTCTCTTTCACGTATGGGGATTGAGCAGATCGATCTCTATCAGATTCATCGCCCGGATATCCTGGCGCACCCGCAAGAAGTTGCGGGCGCTCTTACGAATCTGAGGGATCAGGGAAAGATTGCCCATGTGGGGATCTCAAACCACACGCCAGCACAGTTTGACGCGCTGCAGACGCATCTGGATTTCCCGATAGTGACCAATCAGCCTGAGATTTCCTGTTGGGCCCTCGATCCGTTCTTTGACGGTACGCTCGATCAGTGCATGCAACACGGTGTGACACCGCTCGCCTGGTCACCGCTGGCCGGTGGTCGTCTCGCGTTGTCGGAGAAAGAGGCACGGAAAGAAGAAGACGGGGATTGTCTCGTTGCGACGCAGATCCTGCTGGACAAAATGGCCGGTGCGGCCGGAGTCACTCGCGAGGCCGTGGCGCTTGCCTGGCTGTTAGCGCATCCGGCGGGGATCATCCCGATCATCGGCACGCAGAACCTTGATCGCATTGCGGCAGCGACAGACGCATTCAAAGTCTCCTTCGACCGCCAAAGCTGGTATGCGATTTTGCAGGCATCCATGGGGGAGCAGCTGCCATGACGGGGCCAATGGAGGTCTCATGGTTTTCAGCGCTTTGCGATGATGACTATGAATATCTGGGCGTGCCGGAAGATCGTCTGAAAAGCTCTCTTGCCCATTGCGGTGAGATCACGAAAGCCGCTGAGAAGGGTGGGTTCGATAATATCCTTCTGCCAAGCGGCTATCAGCTCGGTATGGACTCTGTTGCGTTCGCAGGGGCCATGGCCGCGCTCACGGAGAAGATCAAACTTCTCCTTGCCATCCGTTGCGGCGAGATGTGGCCGCCACAGCTTGCGCGGCAAATCGCGACTCTTGATCAGATGCTGGACGGTCGTCTCACCATCAACATCATCTCAAGTGACATGCCAGGCCAGGTGTTGGCATCTCCTGAACGATATGGCCGCACTCTAGAGGTGATGCAGCTTCTGAAAACATTGTTGGACGGGAAACCGGTCAATCATCAGGGCGAGCACTATCAGCTTGAGCTTGAGCCGCCACGTATGGGGACCGTTTCAGGTAAATGCCCGCCCTTTTATTTTGGCGGTCTCTCTCCAGCAGCAAGAGACGTCGCAGCGAAAGCCGCAGATGTCTTCCTCATGTGGCCGGACGAAGAACCAAATGTCACCGCCATTCTGGACGATATGAAGAAGCGCGCCGCCGACGCCGGGCGCAGGCTTCGCTATGGCTACCGCGTTCATGTCATCGTCCGCGAGAGTGAGGCAGAGGCGCTCGATTATACCCGCACGCTCATGAGTAAGCTGGATGACGCGGAAGGCGAAGCCATTCGGAAAAAGTCTCTTGATGCAGCCTCTGAAGGCGTACGACGGCAGGCAGAGATGCGCGACCGCGCTGACAATGATGGCTTTGCCGAAGAAAATCTGTGGACGGGAATCGGTCGCGCACGGTCGGGCTGCGGCGCGGCCATTGTCGGCGATCCGGATCAGGTATTGAAGAAACTGCTGCGCTATCAGGCAATGGGTCTTGATGCCTTTATTCTCTCAGGCTATCCCCACGCGGCGGAATGCGACCTTTTCGCTCGCTATGTCTTGCCCAGGCTCAACCATCGACCGCTTGAGTTTGCTGTATGAGAAACCTTCGAACGTCACTTCTCATCGCCTGTGCCTTGATGATCTCGTCACCTGCTTTGGCGACCTGGTCCATCGTTGCTGTTGACCCGTTGACGGGTGAGGTCGGTGTCGCGGGCGCGAGTTGCTCGACAGGCGTGAGGCTGATCGCCGGGCTGGTGCCCGGAAAGGGGGCAGTCGCATCGCAAGCTGCAACGAGTTTTCTGGGCAAGGACGTTGCCATGGAGATGATTACTGACGGCGACCGGGCGGATATCATCGTACAGAAGCTCGCGGAAGAAGACCTATATGCAAGCCCGATCAGAATTGGATTGCAGTGGTTGCAATATGGTCTTGTGACGCTCAAACCGTCACCGAAGGCTGGCACCGTTACCGGCTATTCAGTGCCGGACGATTGGGGTGCCGTTCATGGAGACGACTATTCTGTGCAAGGCAACACGCTTCGACCAGGCGTCGTAGATGCTGTCGCGACCGCGTGGCAGTTGGACACGGTTGGAAGCTGCCGCCGACCGTTGGCAGCAAGATTGCTGCGGGCGCTTGAAGCTGGAAGGGACGCAGGTGGTGACAATCGCTGTCCGATAGAGGCATCCTCCTACGCTGCCTTTCTGTTCGTCGCAAAGCCGGAAGATGAGGCAGATGCTCCTTCCATCATGCTGGAGGCACCACGGCATTTTTCCGGTCTGGAAATGACCTGGCAAATTCCGCTGGGGTTCACGCCGGACCCAACGCTGCCCGAACCCGTGGCGCATCTGCGGCAGCTCTATGACGCTGAAGCAAGCCACCCAGTTTGTGGGGAGTGAAGTGGAGGTTGTCGCATGAACAAGAAAGATAATCCATCGTCTGTTCCACCTACGTCACAGACCCGGTCGCCGTCATTCAGGCTGGGTTTCGAAGACGATGATCTTTTGAAACGCGATGAGCTGCGCCCTGTGCGGCTGCAGCTGGAACTGTTGAAGCCTGATCTCATTCTTGAAGAGTTGCAGGTACGCTCAACCATTGTTGTCTTTGGATCTGCACGTGTGCCGGACCCGGAGACGGTGGAGCGCGAATGCGAGGCTGCGCGCCAGCGATTGGACGCGGCGCCAAACGACGCAGAATGTGCGAAAGACCTTAAACGGTCGGAGCGAAAACGCGACCATTGCCGCTATTATGCCGAAGCCCGGAAGTTTGCAGAGATCGTCTCAAAGGAAGCGCAGTCAAACACCCATCTTGACTATGTCATCGCGACAGGTGGCGGGCCTGGAATCATGGAAGCCGCAAACCGCGGCGCGGCGGACGCCGGTGCTATGTCGGTCGGCTTCAATATTGCGCTGCCCCATGAACAGTTTCCCAATTCTTACATCTCTCCGGAACTGTGTTTCCAGTTTCACTATTTTGCGCTTAGGAAAATGCACTTTCTTATGCGCGCAAAGGCGCTTGTTATTTTTCCAGGTGGCTTTGGCACGTTGGATGAATTGTTCGAGACGCTCACTCTCATCCAGACCGGCAAGATAGAGCCCATGCCGGTGCTGTTGTTTGGTGAGACCTACTGGCGGCGGATCGTCAACTTTGAAGCGATGGCGGAAGAAGGCATGATCGCGGTAGAAGATTTGAGCATATTCAAATTTGTCGAGAGCGCCGCTGAGGCATGGGCACACATTAGTGCTTTTTATGGCGAGGGAGATACACAGCCACCTCTGATGCGGTCCTCTCCTCTGTAACGCGACACCTAAAAGTCCTTTGCAATATCAATAAGGCGTCCGCGCAACCAGGAATGTCCGGGATCGTCGTCCCGTGAGCCGTGCCAGCTTTGATAGAAAGGTGAACTGGGAAGCGTTAGTGGTACCTTCTTGGCGACAAGCGGAAGAAACTGCGCAAATCTCTCCGCCATCCGGCTTGGGACCGTGGCCACATGGTGGGTCTCAGCAACGGTGAAGGCCATGGGAATAATGCGCGTGAGCTCAACAGCGAAGTGCCGGTGGATGCCAAGGTTGCGTACAAATCGGTCATAGTTGTGAACATAGGTATGGCCCGGATCAAGCCGGACATGGCTTGCGGATGCATAGTCATCAAGCGTCAGGCGTTTCTTGTCCGCCAACGGATGGGATGCACTCATGATCCAAACAATCCTGTCGTCAAACAATGTTTCCGATCTGAAGCCGGGCCCGTCGAGCGGAGCCGCATCCCAGACAAGATCGACGCTATTGTCTTTCAGTTCTTTCTGCAGGGTCGCACCAGCCGGAGATTGAAGAGACAGGCTGACGCCAGGAGCTTCTTCCTGCAATGCGGCTAGAACCTGCGGCAAAAATAGGACTTCGCAATAATCCCCAATCGCCAGCGTGAAGGAACGATCACTGCTTGCAGGGTCGAAGGCAGCTTTTTCTGTGAGGCCTGATTGGACCAGATTGAGGGCACGACGAATGGGCACGGCCAGGGCCGTCGCCCGCGGTGTCGGCATCATGCCGCGGCCGGTGCGGACAAACAGAGGGTCTCCGGTGAGGTCACGAAGCCGGGCAAGGGCGTTCGATATGGCGGGTTGTGTCATCCCAACCCGAGTGGCCGCTCGGGTCATATGCCTTTCCACCATGATCGCATCAAAAATGGTGAGCAGGTTCAAATCAACGGATCGCAGATTCATGAGAGGGGTCCATATTATTCACTCAGTGAATAATACATTATCATCGATTTAAATTGGGAAATATGATGGGCGGTGCTTACCCTCTCACCATTCAGAGGGAGGAAGCCGATGAAATATGACCTAATTCACGTAACACCGCTCAACCCAGTGATTGGAGCAGAAATTCACGGTGTGGACCTGTCCAAGCCTTTGGGCGAGGCAACCTTCAAGGAAATTGAAGCCGCACTGCTCCAGCATTTGGTCATTTTCTTCCGTGATCAGGATCTGAGTCCTGACGCCCACATGGCCTTTGCCTCCCAGTTTGGTGAGCTGGAGCCTCCCCATCCCTTTTTCCCGAAGATCGACAGCCACCCGCAGATCTCTGTTCTTGAGAACGACGAGGAACGGCCACCCGAAACCAATTATTGGCACACGGATGTCACCTGGCGGGATATGCCCCCGATGGGGTCAGTCCTTTACGGTGCGGACATTCCACCGAGTGGCGGGGATACGCTTTGGGCGAACATGTATGCCGCCTATGACCGGCTTCCCGATGACCTTAAAGAAAAGCTTGAGGGCATGCGGGCTGTGCACTCCATCGAAGTGTTCGACGCGTCTCAAAACTATGACAACGCGAAAGACAAGGCTGCGCTTTCAGAAATCTTAGAAAAGTACCCGCCGCAATCTCATCCCATCATCCGCACGCACCCGGTCACAGGTCGTAAAGCGCTGTTCGTCAATTCCACTTTTACACAGCACATTGAAGGGATGGAGGCGGCTGAAAGTGATGCGTTGCTGCAAGCTCTCTATGACATTGTGAAACTGCCGGAAGTGCAGGTTCGCTTTTCGTGGACCAAAGGCGCCGTCGCCGTTTGGGACAATCGGGCGACGCAGCACTACGCAGTGGCGGACTACTGGCCGCAATACCGCCGCATGCATCGCATCACCATCAATGGTGACAAGCCGCTCTAGGCCGACCGTCAGGCACCGGGATCAATGACGGCGCCCGTTGCAGGGTCCAGGGTAATGACTGCGAGGCCAGCTTGTTTCCAGGCTGCAATGCCGCCGGCCAGATGTTGTGTCTCACCGCCTAGGAGAGTTGCTGCTTTGTCTGCGGCCATGGCGGAGCGTTTCCCCGACCCGCATTGAAAAACCACCTTTGACGGATCGTCGAGTGGCAGGAAAGCGGGGTCAAATGTTGAAAGAGGCATATTGAGTGCGCCATGAATCCGTTCTACCGCAAATTCTCGCGGCTCCCGCACATCAATCAACAGGGCTTTATGGTCTTTGAGCAGGGCATGGGCTGCGTCTGGGCTGAGGTCAGTTAACATCATTTATCTCCCTGGGGGTGGTGAGCTAAGGCTTGTATTTATATGCGTACTTGATAAATTAGTAATTATGAATATAAATGTAAACCCGCAGCAAGCAGAAAAAGCGGCCTCTCTTCTTGCATCTATGAGCAACCCGCACCGGTTGCGCGTACTTTGTGAATTGCACGGAGCAGAACTCACCGTTGGGGAGCTTCAGGAGCGTATCGGCATTAGCCAATCGAACCTGTCCCAGCAGTTGGCGAAACTGCGCGAAGCACAGCTCGTGAAAACACGGCGCGACAGCCAGAAGATATTTTACACCCTCGCCAGTGACGAAGTGGTGCAGGTTATCCACGTGTTGCACGAACTATTCTGCAGAGATGCTGGCTAAGTCAGAACGCCGCCCAAGAAACATCACCAATTAATCCTCCCCCTCCTGGCGCCACCTATCCTGATCGCACATCGGTTCTTTGCTTGCCAGTGAAGAGATCAATTGCATCAGGAGGCGCGAATGGATTGGAAACAGATTGTCAGCACAGTTGCACCTGGTTTGGCGACGGCGCTTGGCGGGCCAATGGCCGGTGTCGCTGTTCGCGGCATTGCATCAGCTCTTCTGGGCTCTGAGGATGTGAAGCCAGGTGACGTCGAAAATGCTGTATTGCATGCATCACCAGCTGATCTTCGAAAATTGAAACAGGCTGAACTGGTCTTTCGTCAACAGATGAAGGAACTGGAGATTGACCTGGAAACCCTGCATGTCTCGGACCGAAAAAGCGCTCGACAACGCCAGGCAAAGACGGGTGATCAAATGCCCGCCTTTATTGCCTTCGCAGCGCTTGGCGGTTTTTTCGGCATTCTGATCGCGATGATTTTTGTCGATTTACCTGCAGGCAGCCAAGCACCGCTCAATGTCATGCTGGGTGCCCTTGGGTCGCTCGTCGTCGCCATCGGCAATTACTATTTCGGATCTTCCGCAGGCTCGTCTGCAAAGAACGAACTGATCGAAACCATGATCAGTGGCGGAACGTCATCTTCCATAAACAGATAGGAGAATTTCATGGACCAGTTTAACGCGCATACCACAAGTCTCGAAAGCCCTGCGTCAAGTGCAGTGGCGATCACACCGTCTGATGAGATCGATTTGGCGCAGGTCAGCAGAGCGGTTTATGTGGGCGGGACAGGTGATCTGGCAGTGACAATGAAAGATGGGAACAATGCCACTTTCAAAAACCTTATCGGCGGCACCGTGATGGCCATCCGTGTCTCCAGAGTACATTCGACCGGCACGACTGCGACCGACATTGTGGTGATGCACTAATGATTGGGCCTTCGATCTCCCTTTCGCACTCTGTGGCCTCTCAATTGGTCCAGCTCTCGGGTCTTGGACCTGAACTAATTCCAGATGGCGTTTTTTGATACCGGAATTGACGGATGGCTGCCGGGACTCACGTCACTTGTTAAGCATGTGGATGGGCGACTGCGGATCACCAATCCCGGTGGAGCTAAACGCCCAGGTATCGAACCAGATTTTTGAGACATTAGCCGACTGGAACACCCAGCTGGAGGCGCATGGGCTAGATCATGACACTTTTCTTGACCCGGCAGCCCCACCTACCCCCTTAAACGCGTCTAGTGCTCTCTTTTCCCCCTACCTGAACCTTTAAATGCAGCAATCCAGTGCGCAGGTTGATCATGCGGCTTTGGTCGTGAGTGCGAAAAGTCGCTCACGATAAACTTCACGATGCTTACATCAGACGATGAGCAGCTGATAAAGGAGCTTTCAGCATCAGTCATCCCCAATGGCTGATACTCTAACCGCGCAACAACTCTTCAAGACCCAACCGTTTGTCGAACACCCACCTACGGTCGTATATCATCTTTACCTTTGTTCCTCTCTTCTCAAAGCTTACCAGCGAGTCGTCGCGCTTATCCCACATGGATTTGACTCTTACCTGATTGCCATAAAGTAGGATGGCACACATGGAAACAGCATCAAAATCACTTATCGGGGGATAGGCCTTCAAATTCCGTTTCACGGGTCTTCGCTTTTCATCGAAAAGATTGCGCGTGACGAAGATTGTTTCAGCATGGCCTTCAAAATTAAGCCCACCCTTGTATTGACCAGTAATCTTCCCCGGCACAAGTCTCCTCACGACCAAATGGCGATTCAAATAACTCATGTTGATCAAATACGGCATATGATCTGTTTGCAGTCGTTTGTTGCCGTCAGCGTCATCCGTGACATGGCATATCCACATGCAAAAGAGGATCTTATCTGGAAACTTGAAACCGAACCTTTCCCCAGTTTTGGGATATGCAGCTTGTATCCAACCTCCCCAGTTAGATTTAATGCTGTTAGAGGCACCAATTTCAAACCCGACAAATGTCGAAATAACAAATGCGGCCATGCCGTCCGGATTATCATAGAAGTTTTTATCGTCTGATATTTCAAATTCCATTTTATTCAATACGTCCACTGCACCCGCCGCACCGCTTCCGCATGCATAATACTTGAGGTTACCCTTCTCACCTGATGCTGTTACGTTGTGAAACTTGGTTCGTCCGTCAGCATTCATGTCCAGCATGATGTAAGCCAGACCCCGTATGAGCTCAGCCGAGTTAGCCTCAACGTCATCTGCGAGATCAATGAACGACTTCTCACTTGTCGTTCGCATTTTCCGCAATGCCTTTAGGAAACTTTTTATGTTTCTCAGCGGCCCAGACACGCCAATGATACATCCGTCTTCCAAGCAGACCATTTTTTGGCTTGTGGCAACCTGTTGCACCTTCGTCGAGCCTACCGCGTATTCGTGGTTTCCTCGCAGGTTAGTCGGCACGCTATAGTCAGGAGGGTCAAAACGAGTATTCTGACCTGATGTTGTGAGCAGTATGTCGGAGAACATCATTGGAAAGCCACCACACGTAACGAGACAAATCATGGTCACTGTTGCCACCACCTTTCTCAAAAACTTCAATTCACTATAAAGGCACAACTTCGTCCATCAACCGATAGGCAAGAAAGAGTCTTGCTGCAATCTGGTGCGAAACCCGCCGCACCGGAATGCGGCTATTTGCGCTTGCCTGATTGCCCATGACCTCAAAAACCCGTTCCAATTCTTACGTGCTGTTCGTGCGCATGACGCCGGAAGAGCATGCCGCACTGAAAGAGGCGGCGGGGAATCTGACTGTGAGCGCCTATTCAAGAGCTAAGCTTCTAGGGAACGCGGTTGCCAAACCCTGTGCAAGCCACGCACTTAGGCCAGACAAAGCCTTGCTGGCACAGGTTTTGGGAATGTTGGAGCGTTCGGAGCTTTCTGGCTCATTGGCAAACCTCGCCAAGGCACCCAAGTGGGTGCCCAGGCGAGAGCCCACCCGGTTGGAGGCGTTGAGCAAAGCGAAACTGCCGTGAAAAAATGGTGCTGCCGGAGTGAATTGAACACTCGGCCTCTCCCTTACCAAGGGAGTGCTCTACCCCTGAGCTACGGCAGCATCATGTCGGTGGCGCGCCTATGGCAAAGCCCCGAAATCGCGGGGAAAGTGCCACAGCGCCCCGTGTGGCGCAAGCGTTCAAAATGGGTCCCTTAAAGTCTCCGCCAGATTGGGAAAAAACGCCTTTTCCTACTGTTGACGGGACCTCGGAGCCCATGCCACATGAACATATTGGATATCAGGCTTAGCCTTAAGCCTCGGTAAATCGGGTGCGGGAGGCAGATGGCCAAATTCCGAAAGACCGCCAGACAGACCAAAGGCACAGACCGAGGGCATTGAGATGACGGAAGAGACAGAGGCCAAGAAAGCGGGGCTCCCTAAATCTACAGCGCCGGCCGAATCGCGAGAAGAGCGCCTAAGCGCCGCGCTGCGGAAGAATCTCAAACGCCGCAAAGCCCAGGCCCGGAACCGAAAGTCTGATGGACCAGCGGATGCTCCTAACACTACAGATGAGACCTCTTAACCAACCCCTCATTTCAGCCTTCCCTTTGCCGCATTCCTGAGAGAGGCTCCGCCAACTGGGTGCAAATTCGGGGGCGCCTTTGTTCAGGGGCTCAAGAGCTCTAGGGGACCCAAGTGCTTTAGGGGACAGCGAGACCTTCATGGATACACTTCACATTAGAGGCGGCAAGCCGCTCACTGGGATAATCCCCATCTCCGGCGCGAAGAACGCTGCGTTGCCACTGATGACAGCTGCGCTGCTCACAGACGGTGAAATGCATTTCGAGAATGTGCCCCAGCTCACGGATGTGCGCACGCTCATTCGCTTGCTCACAGAATTGGGTTGCGAAGCTGAGCTTGGTAATGGCAGCGAAGAAACATTTGGCAAAAGTCTGCGCCTGAAGGCAGAGACCATCACGTCCACCACGGCACCCTACGAATTGGTAAGCCAGATGCGGGCAAGCTTTTGGGTCCTGGGGCCGCTGCTTGGCCGTTTTGGCGAAGCCCGTGTCTCGCTGCCCGGAGGGTGTGCCATCGGTGCGCGGCCCGTCGACATATATATAAAGGGCCTTCAGGCCATGGGCGCAGACATCGAAATCGTAGATGGTTATGTCCATGCCACCACAAAGGGCGGGCTCAAAGGCGCGAACTTCCGATCTTCGCTCGTCTCCGTTGGGGCGACGCATACGCTGATGATGGCTGCCACATTGGCAGAGGGCGAGACTGTGCTCGAAAATTCTGCCAGGGAACCGGAGGTGGGTGACCTCGCCAAATGCCTCAATTCCATGGGCGCCAAGATTGAGGGCGCAGGAACCGAAACGATCCGGATTGAGGGCGTGTCGAAGCTAAATGGCACGAAACACCCGGTTCTGGCCGATCGCATCGAGGCAGGAACCTTTGCCATCGTCGCCGCCATGATGGGAGGCCCCATCAAACTGACGGGTCTGGTTCCAGAAACCATTGAAGCGGCCCTTTCCGCTTTGCGGGCAGCAGGCGCTGATATCGAGGTGGGCGAGGATTGGGTCACGGTAAAGCGGGAGGGAGAGCGTCTTCGTCCCGTCAACGTCATGACGGAAGTCTATCCGGGCTTCCCGACAGATTTGCAGGCGCAATTTATGAGCCTCATGACCCTGGCAGATGGTCCATCGGAGATTGTCGAGCGCATCTTTGAAAACCGTTTCATGCATGTCCAGGAACTGGCGCGCTTTGGGGCCGATATCTCCCTGCATGGTGATATGGCTCTGGTCCATGGCGTTGAAAGACTGACTGCGGCGCCTGTGATGGCGAGCGATCTGCGTGCATCTGCTGCTCTGATCATAGCGGCGCTAGCAGGTGAAGGCGAAACCATCGTCAACCGGGTCTATCACCTGGATCGGGGTTTTGAGCGGATTGAAGAGAAGCTCTCTGCCTGCGGAGCCGAGATTTGGCGCGAAAAAGCCTGATCTGCTGATCGCCTTTAGGGTGCCATTGTTGGGCATTTCGGTGTAAGAACCGCCTTGAAGCCAGTGAACAACACCGTCACCGACGAGCAATCCTTGATGAGCACTCTTAGACTGAAAGCGGAAGACGCTGAAGACCTGCAGGTAATTGCCGCCTACCTTCAGGATGCGGTTGTGCTCGTCAAAGATATTGCTTATTTGCCCGGCACCCGCCGTCTTGCGATGGTTGCCAACAGATTTTGCTGGGAAGATGAACTGGGGCCGGTTCCTGCTGTCCGGACACACAAACGAGCCCGTACAGGTCTTCATTTCGACAATGTCGAGAAGGTTCGGTCCCGTAATATAGAGCAGGATCGTCAGGAAGGAGTTTTGAACCTTCTGACGATTGCGTTCGAAGAGGGGGCTTCCCCATCAGGCAGCATCGTGCTCACATTTTCCGGAGATGGTGAAATCCGGATTGATGTTGAGGCGCTAGACGCCCATCTGGCAGATATGGGTGGCACGTGGGACACCCCAAACTTGCCCACACACGACCAAGTAACAGACCCTGAAAGCTAAAATC